>NZ_JASTWE010000044.1 GCF_030282845.1 Pseudodesulfovibrio pelocollis | reverse complement strand
GCTGCCTACACGGAGCAAACAGGCCGTCAGCTTGACCTCATTTACGGCAACATGGGCCGGGTCAGCGCCCTTGCCATGGAGAGCGGGCAGGTTGATCTCGTGCTGGGGGATGAGGCCTTTCTGAAATCCACGCCGCTTGTTTTCCTGGAATCGCAGGAACTGGGGCGCGGAAAACTGGTGCTCGCCTTTCCCGTGAACTCCAGGTTTTCCTCTGTCGAGGCCCTGGACGATCCTGCGGCCCTGCGCGTCGCCATGCCGGACCCCGCCAAGGCCATCTACGGCAAGGCCGCACGCCAATTCCTTGAACACTCCACAAGAACTCCCGCGATCACGCCCCGCCTGCTTGAGGTGGCCACTGTTCCTCAAGTGTTCTCGTATCTTGTCACCAACGAAGTCGATATGGGATTTCTCAATCTCTCCTATGTGCTGGACGTGGCAGACAAGCTGGGCGGGTATGTACACATTGACGAATCCGCATACTCACCCATCCGTATCATTGCAGCCACGCTCCGGGACGGAGCCAACAGGGAAGCCGCGCAGGATTTCATCGCCTACCTTCGCACCCCTGAAGCCAAAGCCATCATCACCAGGCATGGACTCTAGACGCCATGCCCCTGCTGCAAACCCTGACCGAAGCGCAGACCCTCGGCCCTGTGTGGCTCACGGTCCGGGTTCTGGCCGTGGCTGGCGCGCTGCATCTGGCAGTAGGGGTTCTGCTGGGGTACTACCTGACGGGCAGAAAGACCTGGCTGCGATCCCTCGTGGATTTCCTGGTGACGCTGCCGCTGGTCTTTCCGCCCATTGCCACGGGGTTTGCGCTGCTGCTCCTGCTCGGGCGCAACGGCCCTGTGGGCGTGTACATTACGGACAGCCTCGTGTTCAGTTTTTCGGGGCTGGTCATCGCGTCCTTCGTGGCCGGCCTGCCCCTGATGGTCAAGCCCGTGGAGGCTGCCCTGCGGGGCGGCGCTGTGCAGCTGGCCGAGGTCTCACGGGTGCTCGGCAAGACCGAGTGGCAGACCTTCTGGCTGGTTCTCCTGCCCAACATCCGGCGCAGCGTCATCTCCGGCTGGTTTCTCGCCCTCGGGCGATCCCTGGGAGAGGTCGGCATCACCCTGATGCTCGGCGGCAACATAATAGGCAGGACCAACACGCTTTCGCTCGAAATATACAACGCAGTGTTCAGCGGCGAATTTGATCGGGCTCTTGTCCTTTCATGCTTAATCGGCATGTTTTCACTGGCAATCTATCTCGTACTGAAGCGGATTTCCGCCGTATAGGAGCACTCATGAAATCGATGCTGGAAATTGTCAGGGACAAGGCTGTGCGCCTGTGGGACAAGACTGGGCTCATGGAAGAGCATGTATGCGTCAATGCCGGCCCCCTGACCGTGCAGCAGGCCATCGGAGAGCCGGGCATGGGGGATCTTCCCATCCAGAAGGGCAAGGAAAAACTGATGGAGGCCACCTTTCGCGGGTTTCGTGGTCAGGCCTTCACCGATCATTACGGAGATTTCAGCGGCTCACTTGGCGAGATCGCAGTTTTGCCTCTGGTTACCAATTTCAACCGGGCGATCTTTGTCGCAAGCCTCAATGCCGTCATGAATGCCCTGGGTAAAACGTGGGGAACCATCCATTGCAAGGATTGCGGGCCAAGGGACTGCGCGCAGGCCATGCCCGGCTTCATTCGCCAGACGTATGGCGCGGTGCGCGTTGTCATCATCGGATTTCAACCGGCCATGGCCGAAAGCCTCAGCCGGGAAATGGCAGTCCGTCTCCTTGATCTTGACCCAGAAAACATCGGGCAGATCAAGCGCGGGGTGCTGGTGGAAGGCCCGGAATCCGCCGCAGACGTCCTGCATTGGGCCGAGCTGCTGGTGGTGACCGGTTCCACGCTTGCCAACGACTCCATCGATCACTTTCTCATCGACAAACCCGTGCTCTTTTACGGAACCACAATTGCCGGAGCGGCCAACCTCATGCGGTGGGATCGATTCTGCCCGCAGAGCCGATGAAGGCTTGATCCGACTGGCGCAGTCTCAATGCTCATGAATTATGGGATGGAGGCTCCAAGGGGCAGCGATGCAGGGGTAGCCCAGAGGGGACTGCTCCCGCAGTCGATTTTGCCAGCCCCATGGTGTGCGCTAGTAAGGCATTGTACCGAAAGAACAAACAGCTTTTTTAGTGTCAAACCTTGATCAAGTTCGGCTCTGTTGTGCGTCGTGACGATTCTCCATAGGTGTTCATTATGCCATAACAGGCATAATAAACTTCTGCGGAGTGAATCATGCACAGCGAAGTCATGCAGCGTGTATCCCCGGCATCCCGAGAGCGTTTTTCGTTTGAAGAGTTCGTGGATCTGGCCACCTGGTTTCACAACTACCCGGCCCCGGGGCTGCTGCTGGGCGGCTACATGGTGGAGGAGGCCAAGCGGCACATGCCCGAGGATGTGCTCTACGATGCGGTGAGCGAGACCTCGTGGTGCCTGCCTGATGCGGTGCAACTGTTGACGCCATGTACCATCGGCAACGGGTGGCTGCGCATCAGGAACACGGGTGTGTATGCCCTGTCCCTGTTCGACAAGCGCACCGGGGAAGGGGTCCGGGTCAGGCTCGACCCGGCCAGGCTGGCCGAATTTCCGCACACCGCCTGCTGGCTGATGAAGACCCGGCCCAAGGGCGAGCAGGATTCTGACGCGCTGCGCCGCGAGATTCGCGAGCATGGTCCGGACATGCTCACGGTGGAATCCGTGCAGGTCAAGCCCGAGGTGGTCCACAAGCGGAGCAAGGGGGCCATTGCCCTCTGTCCAATCTGTGGCGACGCCTATCCTTCCTTTCATGGTGCCATATGCCGGGGCTGCGGCGGCGATTCTCCATATATGGACAGAAAAGCAGCCGAGATGGCGGTCCCTGTGGAGGCACCCATTCCCTCGACTCCGGTGGACCAGAGCATCGGAAAGCGCGTGTTGCACGACATGACGCGCATCGTCCCCGGCAAGTCCAAGGGCGTCGAGTTTTCCCGCGGCCACGTGGTCACGGCGGGCGATGTCTGTCGCTTGCAGCAGATGGGCCGCTTCAATGTCTATGTGGACCAGGAAGCGCCCGAGGGCTTCATCCACGAGGACGACGCGGCCGGCGCGTTCGCGCGGATCATGTGTGGCGACGGCGTGGCGGCGGAGGGTGCGCCCCGCGAAGGCCGCGTGAATCTGGTGGCATGCCGCGATGGCATGATCGTGGTCAACGAACCGATGCTGGAAACATTCAACTCCCTGTCCGGGGTGATGGCAGCCTGCCGGCATGGGTACAGCCTGATCCGCGAGGGGCACCGGGTGGCCGCCACCAGGGCTATCCCGCTGTTTCTGGACACCGGCACGTTCCACAAGGCGCTTGCCATCCTCGGCTCGGGTCCCCTCTTCTCGGTCGCGCCGTTGCGCAAGGCCAAGGTCGGCCTGCTCATCACAGGCAACGAGGTCTTCAAGGGGCTGGTGGAGGACCGGTTTGCCGAAGTGATCGAGGCCAAGATCGCTCATTTTGGCGGAGTGATTACCCAGACGCGTGTCAGGCCGGACCATGCCGGGGAGATTGCCGCTGCCGCCAGAGCGCTTGAGGCATTGGACTGCGACCTGATCATCACCACGGCCGGACTCTCGGTCGATCCCGATGATGTAACCCGGCAGGGGCTTGTCGAAGCCGGGCTCACCGACACCCTGCACGGCATGCCGATTCTGCCGGGCGCCATGACGCTGGTCGGCCGCATAGGCCGGGCCAGGGTGCTTGGCGTGCCCGCCTGCGCATTATTCCACAAGACCACCAGCCTGGACCTGTTGCTGCCCCGCCTCCTGGCGGACATGCCCATAACCCGGTCCGACATCGCCAAACTGGGCAATGGCGGAATGTGCATGGAGTGCACATCCTGCACCTTCCCCAAGTGCCCATTCGGAAGGTAAGCCATGCAGACTCCCGAAAAGAACAGTCCCGTTCAGCCCCTTGGCCCGACCATGCGCATGCACCTCTGGTTTGAAACCGAGGAAGGGGTACTCTTCGGTCTTGGACGCCTGCAGCTGCTCCGCCAGGTGGAGCAGTGCGGCTCGCTCAAGGCGGCGGCAGAGGCCCTTGGCATGTCCTACCGGGGAGCCTGGGGCAAGATCAAGACCACCGAGGAACTGATCGGCAAAAAGCTCATCGAGCGGGCCGACAGCCGGCGCGCCGGATACCACCTCACACCCTTTGGCAGCGGCATCGCAAAGAGCTTTGACGAATGGTATTGCGAGGTCGAGCGCTATGCTCTCAGCAAGAGCCGGGAATTACTTCCTTTTTCTCTTGAAAAATACGAATGATCTGTCTCTGTATCCATGCGTTATGCTAAATATAACATGTTGAAATAACTGTATTTTGTGCTAGATTGGCAGTGCTCAAACATCGTCTGTTCGAGATGCAACACTGCCGGGCGCTGAGCGGCACGGCATAGACCAAGGAGGCCACAGGTATGAAAATCGACCGCCGAAGCTTCATGAAGCTCGCAGGCTCGGGAGCGGCGTGTCTCACCCTCGGGCAACTCGGAGTCAGTCTGACTCCGGTCAGGGCCTACGCAGGGGATCTCAAGATCTCCGGCGCCAAAGAGGTGGTGACAGTCTGTCCGTTCTGTTCCGTGAGTTGCCACATCATCGGGTATGTCAAGGAAGGCAAGCTCGTGAGCACAGAGGGCGATCCCGACTATCCCATCAACGAGGGATCGTTGTGCGCCAAGGGCGCGGCCATGCTGACCATGACCACCAGCCATCATCGGCTGCAAAAGCCCCTGTACCGCGCGCCCTACAGCGACAAGTGGGAAGAGAAGAGCTGGGACTGGATGCTTGACCGCATCGCCCGCCGCATCAAGGACACCCGCGACAAGGATCTAATCCTCAAGAACGCCAAGGGTGACACCGTCAACCGACTCGAATCCATGTTCCTGCTGGGCACCTCCCACGCGGGCAACGAGGAATGTGCCATCGCCCATCAGGCGATGCGCGGCCTGGGTGTCGTCCACATGGACCACCAGGCGCGTATCTGACACAGCGCCACAGTTGCGGCTCTGGGAGAGTCGTTCGGACGCGGTGCGATGACCAACCACTGGATCGACATCAAGAATGCCGATTCAATCCTCATAATGGGCAGCAATGCTGCCGAACATCATCCGATCTCCTTCAAATGGGTGCTGGAAGCCAAGGACAAGGGCGCCACTGTCATGCATGTGGACCCGAAGTTCTCGCGCACCTCGGCCAGGTCGGATTTCCACGTCCCCCTTCGGTCCGGCACGGACATCGCCTTCCTCGGGGGCATGATCAAGTACATTCTCGAAAACGACGCCTATTTCAAGGAGTACGTGGTCGAGTACACCAACGCCTCGCTCATCGTGGGCAAGGACTTCGGCTTCAGCGACGGCCTGTTCACGGGCTATGACGCCAAGACCCGGTCCTACGACAAGAGCAAGTGGGGCTTTGAGATGGACGAAAACGGCGTGCCCAAGAGGGACAAGACCCTCAAGAATCCGCGCTGCGTCTTCCAGCTCATGAAAAAGCACTACTCGCGCTACGGCATCGACGCCGTATCCTCCACCACCGGAGTGAGCGCCGAGAACCTGCTCAAGGTCTACAAGACCTATGCGGCCACGGGCAAGCCCGACAAGGCCGGCACCGTCATGTATGCCCTGGGCTGGACCCAGCACACCGTGGGCGTGCAGAACATCCGCTCCGCAGGCATCATACAGCTCCTGCTGGGCAACATCGGCGTGGCGGGCGGCGGCATCAACGCCCTGCGCGGCGAGCCCAACGTGCAGGGATCCACGGACCACGCCCTGCTCTATCACATCATCCCCGGCTACATGGCCATGCCCCACAACGGTTGGCAGACATACGACGACTACAACAAGGCCAACACCCCGGTGAGTAGGGACCCGATGTCGGCCAACTGGTGGCAGAACAAGCCCAAGTACTTCACCAGTCTGCTCAAGGCGTGGTATGGCGACAGCGCCACCCAGGAAAACGGATTCTGCTACGAGCTGCTTCCCAAGGTCGAGAAGGGCGAGGACTACTCCTACATGTATCTTTTTGATCGCATGTACAGGAACAAGATTCGCGGCGGCATCATCATCGGCCTCAACCCAATGAACAGCATCCCCAACACCAACAAGGTGCGCAAGGCGCTGGACAACCTGGACTGGCTGGTGGCCTCTGAACTGCACCACTCCGAGACCACGGACAACTGGCACCGGCCCGGCGTTGATCCCAAGAAGGTCAAGACCGAGGTATTCCTGCTCCCTTCGGCCCACCGGCTGGAGAAGGAAGGATCGGTCACCAACTCGGGCCGCTGGCTGCTCTGGCACTACCAGGTGGTGCCGCCGGCATTCGAGGCCAAGCCCTTTGGCGACATGTTCGTGGGCTTCATGCAGCGTCTCAAGGCCCTGTATGCCAAGGAGGGCGGCACGCTCCCCGAGGCCGTGCTCAAGCTCGACTACCCGGACAAGTACGATTCCGACGAGTTGTGCGCCCGGATCAACGGCCGCTTCACCAGGGATACCAAGGTGGGCGACAAGCTCTACAAGAAGGGGCAGCTCGTGCCCTCCTTCGCAGCCCTGCAGGCCGACGGCTCGACCTCGAGCCTGAATTGGCTCTATACGGGCAGCTTCACCGAAGAGGACGGCAACAAGGCCAAACGGCGCGACACCGCCCAGACCGATATGCAGAAAGCCATCGGCCTGTACCCCAACTGGGCGTGGTGCTGGCCGGTCAACCGCCGGGTGCTCTACAACCGCGCCTCGGTGGACCTGAACGGCAAGCCGTACAACCCGGCCAAGGCCGTCATCGAGTGGAAGGACGGCAAGTGGGTGGGCGACGTGCCCGACGGCGGCTGGCCGCCCCTGGCCACCGGCAAGGGCAAGCTGCCCTTCATCATGACCGTGCACGGCACCGGCCAGCTGTACGGTCCTGGCCGCATGGACGGTCCGTTCTCCGAACACTACGAGCCTGTCGAGACGCCGGTGAACAGCAACATGTTCTCCAAACAGCTCAGCAGCCCGGTCTACAAGTTCATGTCGAGCGACATGGACAAGCTGGCCAAGCCCGCTGACCCGAACTACCCCATCGTGCTGACCACCTACAACGTGACGGAGCACTGGTGCGGCGGCGGCGAGACCAGAAACATCCCCAACCTGCTCGAGGCCGAGCCGCAGCTCTATGTGGAGATGAGCCCGGAACTGGCGCAGGAAAAGGGTATCAAAAACGGCGACGGCGTGATCGTCGAGAGCATTCGCGGACGCGTGGAGGCCATAGCCATGGTCACCATCCGCATGCGCCCCCTCAAGGTACACGGTCGGATCATTCATGAAATCGGCATGCCGTTCTGCTTCGGCTGGACGACTCCGGGAACAGGCGACTCCACCAACAGGCTCACGTCCTGGGTGGGCGACCCAAACACCACCATCCCGGAATTCAAGGCGTGCTGCGTGAACATCCGCAAGGCCGACAAGCTCACCGAGCTTGCAACCTAACATGACCGCACCGGGCGGCCCCGCGCCGCCCGGTGACCCAAAGGAGATCGTCATGCCAAAGACGTTTTTGATTGACACATCCCGCTGCACCGCGTGCCGCGGCTGCCAGATTGCGTGCAAGGAATGGCACGAGCTTCCCGCCAACCAGACCCGGCAGAGGGGGAGCCATCAGAACCCGCCGGACCTCAACCCCAACAACTACAAACTCGTCCGGTTCAGCGAGCATCTCGACAACGGCGTGATCCGCTGGAACTTCTTCCCGGACCAGTGCCGCCACTGCGACGTGCCACCCTGCAAGGAGATGGGTGATGTCTATCACGAGGGCACCATCATCCAGGATGAGAAGACCGGAGCGGTGCTCTTCACCGACAAGACCACGGTCTTCACCGGGGAGGAGTTCGAACAGGTGCGCGAGGCGTGCCCCTACGACATCCCCCGGCGCGACCCCAAGACCGGCCTGCTCTCCAAATGCACCATGTGCAATGACCGGGTGCAAAAAGGCATGCTGCCCGCCTGCGTCAAGGTATGCCCGACCGGGGCCATGAACTTCGGCGAACGCGCGGACATGCTCAAGCTGGCCGAGTCGAGGCTGGCCACGGTCAAGAAGACTTGGCCCAAGGCCATGCTCGCCGATCCCGGAGACGTCAATGTCATATTCCTGCTCATCGACGACCCGGAAAACTACCACACCCATACCGTGGCCCAGGCCGCCTTTGGCCCGATGACGAAGAAGCAATTCCTCGCCACGCTGGCCCGGCCCTTCAAGGCCATGGCAAAGGTCTAGCATTCAGACAACCGCTCCCTGCGGAGCCGGGTCGCTGTGGCGGCCCGGCTCCCACGGGAGCCATACGGAGCATCCATGACATCGGCAGCAGCAAAGAAAGCGGTTGAGGCGACCCTTGAAACCATCAAACAACGGGTGCCCGCATATCAGGAACTGGCTGACAGGTTCGGCCCCATGTTCCTGTACAAGGCGGATCTGCTCGACAGGCTGGCCGCCATGGCCCCTCCCCCACCCGCGGTGGACGGCTCGAAGTTCGCGGCCGGCGCCCCTGTCCTGGCCGGGGTCGATCTCGCCACCTGGCTGCCGCTGTTCCAGGAATCTGCCAGGGCTTTGCTGCCGAGGCTGTTCTCCATACTCCGTCTCGACAAGGCAGCGGGCGAGGCCCTGGCCGCGCTCTTTGTCGATCCGCCTCTCATCCTGGGGCTTGCCCAGGCGCGCATTGAAGGCAATTGGAAGCATTTCGAGAACACCTCCGCGCAGCTCGATGCGGTCCCGGCCAGCGTCCTGCTGTTTGTTTCAGAAAGCGTTTTCTCTCCAGCCTTAACCGTCATTGCGGACAGCCTGGGCACCCCCCTTTCAAGCCATTCATGGAACCAGAGCCTTTGCCCGGTCTGCGGGTCGGCTCCGTCCATCGCCTTTCTCTCGTTCAAGGAGCCCAACGACCTCGACCATCTGGTGAGCGGCGGAGGCAAGAAGTTTCTCCACTGCTCCCTGTGTGGCCACGACTGGCGGATCAAGCGCAACGAGTGCTCCGTCTGCGGCAACGACGACAGCGAGACCCGCGAGATCATGACCGTGGACGGCGTCAACCACGAGCGCGTCGAGGCGTGCCACAAATGCGGCAGCTATTGTCTGAGCATAGACATGCGCGAGTGCGATCCGGCCCCGCAACTGGATGTGGCCCAGATCGGCCTCATCCACCTGGACATGCATGCGCGCAAGAACAAGCTGACACCCATCACGCTGACACTGTGGAACAGCTTTGATTGATAGGGGATAAAGGAATGGCCACCATGTTGCTGCGCGCCTTCAACAGCGTTGGGGAAAAAACCCGGCCCCAGGCGTCAGGCAGCCCTTCTCAACCTGCGCTCGTCTGTCCGAGGCGATTGCAGCGGTATGCCGCCGGAGCGTTGCGGCCGGACCAGGACATGATCGCGGTGGAGGAGGACATCCGCATCCGCGTCCAGGATCACTCCGAGATGATCCTGGCCCGGACGCCTGGGGACGACCTACACCTGATTGCTGGCCACCTTTTCTCCCGTTCCATGGTCCGCGGCCCGGAAGACATTCTTGATGTCTCCATCAACGCACGCAACGCCTCCCTTGCGGATGTGGTGCTCAAATCCCCGAAGGTCATCCGCAGAATATATCCGTCACCTCGCCCGCTACGCTTTGCTCCAGAGCAACTGTTCGAATTCAAGGAAATGTTTGAAAAGCGCCAGAAGCTGTTCAAAAACACCGGGGCCACCCATGCCGCCGCCCTGATCTCGGCCAACGGCGAGTTGCTCTCCTACGGAGAGGATGTCGGGCGGCACAACGCCTTTGACAAGGCCATAGGAAGAGCGCTCCTGGAAGGCTCTCTCGAGAACGCGGCCATCGCCATGCTCTCCTCCCGCCTCGCCCTGGAACTGACCATCAAGACCGCGACCGCCAACATTCCAATCCTGTGCGGTTTCTCTGCCGCCACCAGTTCCGGCATACAGTTCGCCGAAGACAACAACATCACGCTCATAGGGCGCATCCGCGAAAGCTCGCTGGTGGTCTACGCCCATGGCTGGCGGCTGCGTACGCGGCAGTAGAAACGGCATTGCGGCCCGCGACGTTTCAAGATCGCCGACTCGGGGGCCATGGAGTTCCAACCGCTCTCGCGCATGCCGATTTCATCTTAATCCGCCAAGTATATCCATCACATATGGACAAAGCTATCCCCTGTGCTTGACGCATTGCTGAGGCAGGGATACGTTATGCCTGAAAAGGCATAGTCGTCCGGAGCGCCGCGCAACGCGTGGCAGCCTGTTTTTTTGTTCACAGAGTAAGCCTGAAAAAACATGACAGAACAGGGTTGTTCCCTCGTAAACGCCACGGAGCCTGCCTGCGATGAAAACCGTTACAGTTCAAGATGCCGTGGGCATGGTCCTGTGCCACGACATGACGCGCATTGTTCCGGGTGAGACCAAGGGTCCAGCCTTCAAAAAAGGACACGTCATCGCCGAGGCCGACATCCCGGCCCTGCTTGAGATCGGCAAAGAGCACATCTACGTTCTCACCCTCGAAGAAGGGCGGATCCATGAGGACGAGGCGGCCCGGCGCATCGCCCTGGCCGCCGCCGGCCCTGGCATCACCTTGTCAGAGGTCAGCGAGGGCCGTGTCAATTTCGAGGCCGCGCCCGGCCTGCTCCATGTGAACGTGGAGGCCCTGCGCCGTATCAACTCCATCGAAGAAGTCGTCCTGGCCACCATGCACGACGGCCAGCAGATAATCAGCCTTCGTGCCGTGGCCGGGACGCGGGTGGTGCCGCTGGTCATCGACGAGTGGAAGATCAGCCAGGTGGAGGCGATCTGTGCCGAGTATCCCTATGTCGTCGGCGTGCTTCCTTTCAAGCGCCACCACGTCGGGCTGGTCACCACAGGCAGCGAGGTGTTCCACGGGCGCATCAAGGATGCGTTCGGCCCGGTCATCCGCAGGAAATTCGAGCAGCTTGGCTCTGTCGTCATGGGGCAAAAGCTGACATCGGACGACCCGAACATGACCCGCGACGCCATCCTGGCCTTCATCGCCGAGGGAGCCGACATGGTGGTGGTCACGGGCGGCATGTCCGTGGACCCCGACGACCAGACCCCCACGGCCATCCGCTCCACCGGAGCCAGGGTCGTGACCTACGGCTCGCCCACTTTCCCGGGCGTGATGTTCATGGCTGCAAAACTTGGACACGTTCCCATCCTCGGGCTTCCCGGATGCGTCATGTACTATCGGGCGTCCGTCTTCGATCTTGTGGTCCCCCGTCTCCTGGCGGGTGTGGAAATAACCCGCGAGGACATCGTGGCCATGGGCCACGGCGGTTTTTGCGCAACCTGTGACATTTGTCGCTATCCCGTCTGCCCCTTCGGCAAATAGGGGGCTGTTGATCTCGTCAATTACGCAAGCATGGCGCACTGGTGTTGCGTCAAGGAGGAAATGAGTCATGATCAAACGGGTTCTTATGGTCAATGGCATTTCGAGGCAGGTGGTCTGCGAACAGGACGAATCGCTCGCCAACGTCCTGCGCCAGAATCTGGGACTCACCAGCGTCAAGATCGGCTGCGGCACCGGACAGTGCGGCAGTTGCAGCGTCATTGTCGACGGCAAGCTGATCCGCTCCTGCTCCATGAAAATGAGGCGGGTCGGTGACGGTGCGGTCATCCTGACCACCGAGGGAATCGGCACCCCGGGCAACCTCCATCCCATTCAGATGGCCTGGATCGCCCACGGCGGCGCGCAGTGCGGGTTCTGCACTCCGGGCTTCATCGTTTCCACCTACGCGCTGCTGCTGGCCAACCCCAAACCCACCCGCGAGGACGTGCGCGACTGGTTCCAGAAATACAGCAACGCCTGCCGCTGCACCGGGTACAAGCAGTTGGTGGATGCGGTCATGGACGCCGCCTCAGTCATGCGTGGTGAAAAGTCCATTGACACCCTTGCCTTCGAGATCCCCAAGGACGGTCGCATCTGGGGCACCAAGTATCCCCGTCCCACTGCCGTGGCAAAGGTCACCGGCACCCTTGACTACGGTGCGGACCTGGGCATCAGGATGCCCGAGGACACGCTCAAGCTCGCCCTGGTCCAAGCCGAGGTCTCCCATGCCAAAATCCTGTCCATCGACACATCCGAGGCCGAGAAGATGCCCGGCGTGGTCAAGGTGGTCACCCACAAGGACATCAAGGGAAAGAATCGTATCACCGGCCTGATCACCTTCCCCACCAACAAGGGCGACGGCTGGGACCGTCCCATCCTGTGTGACGAGAAGGTCTTTCAGTACGGCGACGCCATTGCCATTGTCTGCGCCGACACCGAAAAAAACGCCAAGGCCGCCGCAGCCAAGGTCAAGGTGGAACTGGAGCGCCTGCCCGAATACATGAGCGCCCCCGCCGCCATGGCTGACGACGCCATCGAGATCCATCCCGGCACCCCCAATGTCTACTTCGAGCAGCGCATTGCCAAGGGAGGTGAGACCGCTCCCGTGTTCGACAGCGCAGCCCATGTGATCGAGGATGACTTCTACGTCGGTCGCCAGCCGCACATGCCCATTGAGCCGGACGTGGGGTTCGCCTTCCTCGACGACGAGGGCAAGCTGTGCATCCACTCCAAATCCATCGGCCTGCACCTGCACCTGTACATGATCGCCCCGGGTCTCGGCGTGGAGCCCGACAAACTGGTCATGGTCCAGAACCCCGCGGGCGGCACCTTCGGCTACAAGTTCTCCCCGACCATGGAGGCGCTGGTGGGCGCGGCCTGTCTGGCCACCGGCAAGCCGGTCTTCCTCAACTACACCTGGAAACAGCAGCAGCAATACACCGGAAAGCGTTCGCCGTTCTTCATGAACGTCCGCATGGCCTGCGACAAGGACGGCAAACTGCTTGGCATGGAGACCGACTGGACCGTGGATCACGGTCCCTACTCGGAGTTCGGCGACCTGCTGACCCTGCGCGGCGCCCAGTTCATCGGCGCGGGCTACGACATCCCCAATATCCGGGGCATCGGCCGCACTGT
Source organism: Pseudodesulfovibrio pelocollis (assembly GCF_030282845.1). Classification (GTDB taxonomy): domain Bacteria; phylum Desulfobacterota; class Desulfovibrionia; order Desulfovibrionales; family Desulfovibrionaceae; genus Pseudodesulfovibrio; species Pseudodesulfovibrio pelocollis. The sequence continues at coordinate 13,073 of NZ_JASTWE010000044.1, read as the reverse complement.
GGCCACCAACCACGCCTGGGGCTCTGCTTTCCGGGGCTACGGCTCGCCCCAGTCGGAGTTCGCTTCCGAGGTGCTGGTGGACATGCTGGCCGAAAAGATAGGCATGGACCCCCTGGAGTTCCGCCACAAGAACGTTTACCGCAAGGGCTCCACCACGCCCACGGGTCAGGACCCGGAAGTCTACTCCCTGCCCGAGATTCTGGACAGCCTCCGGCCTCGCTACAAGGAGGCCAAACAACGCGCCAAGGCAAATTCCACGGCCGAGATCAAGCGCGGCGTGGGCATCTCGCTTGGCGTCTACGGCTGCGGCCTCGACGGCCCGGACACCGCAGAGGTCGATGCCCAGCTCAACCCCGATGGCTCGGTGACCATCCTGACCTGCTGGCACGACCACGGCCAGGGTGCGGACATGGGCGTGCTCGGCACGGCCCATGAAGCGCTGCGTCCCCTGGGGCTCTCCCCGGACCGGATCAAGCTGGTGCTCAACGACACCCGCCACTGCCCCAACGGCGGCCCGGCGGGCGGCTCCCGCTCCCAGGTGGTTGTGGGCCGCGGCATCAAGGCCGCCTGCGAGCTGCTCATGGGCGGCATGCGAAAGGCCGACAACACCTTCCGCACCTACCAGGAAATGGTGGATGAGAAGATCGCTGTCCGCTACAACGGCAAGTGGAGCGCCCCGGCCACGGAGTGCAACGAAAACGGCCAGGGCAGCCCCTTTACCTCATACATGTACGGCGTGTTCATGGCCGAGATGGCTGTGGAACTCGCCACAGGCAAGGCCACTGTCGAAAAGATGACCTGCGTGGCCGACATCGGCAAGATCAACAACCGGCTGGTCGTGGACGGCCAGATGTACGGCGGTCTGGCTCAGGCCATCGGCCTGGCCCTGTCCGAGGATTACGAGGACATCGAGAAGCACGCCACCATGAAGGGCGCCGGGTTCCCCTACATCAAACAGATCCCGGACGACATGGTTGTGGAATATGTGGAAAGCCCCCGGCCCGAAGGCCCGTTCGGCGCTTCCGGCGTGGGCGAGCTGCCCCTGACCTGCCCCCATGCGGCGGTCATCAACGCCATCCACAACGCCTGCGGGGTGCGCATCAAGAAGCTGCCCGCGCTGCCGGAGAAGATACTCGCAGGCCTCAAGGGCTGACAAACGACACGTAACTGGAGCGGCCCGCGCTTCGGCACGGGCCGCTCCGTCATTAGGGCCAATCGGAGAGCAGATGGAACAAGCCGAACTGAGAGCCTGGGAGCACAAGTGCATTCAGGAGGAAACCCCCTGGTGCACCGCCGCCTGCCCAATCCACGTGGACGCGCGTGAATTCTGCTCGCTCATGGCCCAACGCCGCTGGGACAAGGCATGGGCCCTGCTCGCCAGGACCATGCCACTGCCCGGAGTGCTTGCCCGGATGTGCGGCGGAACGTGCGAATCGGCCTGCATACGTGCGCAGGCTGGCGGGGCCGTTGGCGTCAGCCGGCTCGAACGGTTCTGCGCCGACAATTCCACCCACCTGCCTCCGCCCAGGCCGCTTCCTTCGCGCAACAAATCCGTGGCCGTCATGGGCGGCGGCATGACCGGACTGTGCGCCGCCTGGGAGATGGCCCGCCGCGGCTTTGACGTGACACTCCTGTGCGACGCAGTCGGGGTCGGCCTGCGCGATCTGCCGGACACCGTCCTGCCAGCCGGTGTGCTGGACAGGGAAATCGCAAGCCTGCGCGCCATGGGGGTCGTCATCGAAACGGGCGTCCAGCTCTCGCGTTCGTTGATCGAATCATTGCTGGAAGAAAAGGACGCCGTGTTCATCGACGGCAACACCGTGTCCGAGGCCGGGATGCTCGGCGAGCCGGACGAACTGACGCTGGGCACGCGGCTGGCCGGACTGTTCGCCAGTCCTGCCGACAATGCCCCGCCGGAATTTCAGGCCGCTGCGGCGCGGCGCGCCGCAAACTCCGTCGAACGGTTCACCCAGGGCGTCTCCATGGTCTCCGGCCGGGAGCTGGAAGGGCCGTATCAAACGCGCCTGTTCACCAGCCTGACCACGGTTGAGCCGGTTGCCCCTGTTCAGGGGTCAAGCGGCTGGAGCGAGGCCGATGCGCGCGACGAGGCCCGGCGGTGCCTGCAATGCGAATGCATGGAGTGCGTTAATGTCTGCGAATATCTCAAGCATTACAAGCAGTATCCCAAGGTTTACGCCCGGCGCATATACAACAACGCGTCCATTGTCATGGGCACGCGCCAGGCCAACACCATGATCAACTCGTGCATGCTCTGCGGCCTGTGCCAAGCCGTGTGTCCCGAAGACTTCTCCATGGCCGATCTCTGCCTTGAGGCCCGGCGGTCCATGGTCGAGCTGGGCACGATGCCGCCTTCGACCCACGAGTTCGCCCTGCGCGACATGGCTTTTGCCAATGGCGATTCGTGTGCGCTTGCCCGGCACGCTCCGGCCGAGGATTCCAGCGATTACCTGTTTTTTCCGGGCTGCCAGTTGACCGCGTCTGATCCGGACGGAGTGCATGCGGCATACGCCGACCTGCGCGCCAGGCTCGGCCGGGTGGGACTGATGCTCCGCTGCTGCGGCGCTCCTGCGCACTGGGCCGGACGGCAGTCCCTGGCGGACCAGTCCCTGTCAATCCTGAAAGGCGAGTGGGAGCAGCTCGGCTCGCCCCGGATCATCGCGGCCTGTCCCACCTGCCTCAAGACCCTGCGCCAGTGGCTGCCGGATGCGGAGATCGTTTCCCACTGGTCGGCGCTTCGGGCCATGGGCCTGCCCGGGGGGGCGAGGGCCGACGGCGGAACGCTGACCGTGGGCGACCCCTGCTCGGCCCGGCACGACACGATGCTGCGCGAGGATGTGCGCACCCTGCTCGACCGGCTGGGGGTGGACACGGTGGAACCGGAATTGAACGGTGAACTCGCCCAATGCTGCGGCTTCGGCGGGCTCCTGGCCGAAGCCAACCCGGAACTCGGCCAGGCCGTGGCACAACGGCGGGCGGACGAACTTACCAAAGATTTCGTCACCTACTGTGTCATGTGCCGGGACAGAATTGCCCGGATGGGCAAGCGGGCTCTGCATCTTTACGACCTGCTCTATCCTGGCGACGGCGAACCCGGTTCGCGCCCGGCTCCCGGATATTCCGACCGGCGCGAGAACCGCACCCGGCTCTGCGAGCGGCTGCTGCGCGAGCTGTGGAACACGGACCAAGCCGAGGCCGAGCCCCATGAAGCCGTGCAAGTCGCCTTTACCGACGAAGCTGCGCGGCTCATGGAGAATCGGCGGATACTGAGGAGCGACGTGCAAAAGGTCCTGTATCATGCGACCAGGACGGGGGCGCAGTTCGTCCACGACGAGACGGACCGCCTGCTCGCTTCATGGCGACCTTCCACTGTAGCCTATTGGGTGGAATACGAGCCGCAGAACGACGGGTTCATGGTCCATCGGGCATGGTGCCACCGCATGCGAGTCAGGGGAGGGCAGTCATGAGCGTTATCAGGGTACCCGAGGCCGACGCAGCCGGATGGCGATGCGCAGCCTGCGACGAACCGCTGGTTATGCGGCCCGTGGAGTTGGAATATCTGGATGCATTGTTCAACGTGGAGTTGCCGACCTGTCCACAGTGTAACAGGGTGTTCATCTCCGAAGAACTGGCCTTGGGCAAAATGCATCAGGTGGAGCAATTGCTGGAGGACAAGTAGTGGTCGAGGCTCCCCTCTGGGAAAGGCCCACAATGCGCGCCGTTGCCGGGAATACGCTTCGCCCCGGCGGGTTCTCGATCACCGACCGTGCCGCCGAATTCATCGGCATGTTGCCGGGCTGGCGCGTGCTGGATGTGGGGTGCGGCCTGGGAGCCACCATGCATCGGCTGCGCGCCCGGTTCGGGGCCAGAACCTATGGCGTCGAGTTGTCGGCCAGCCAGCTTGCCCAGACCGGGGACACGGCCGGGATGGTCATGGCTGCGGGAGACCGGTTGCCGTTTCGGGCCGACCTGTTCCATGCGCTTTTCTGCGAGTGCGTTTTTTCCCTGCTGGACGACCGGCGCTCGGCGCTGCGTCATACCCACCGGGTTCTGAGGCCGGGCGGGTTTCTGGTCCTGTCCGACCTTTGCGCCGAGGACGCGGGTACGCCCGAAGCCGATTCCTGCGCCGGACGCGCCGGGCCGCTGTCGGACACCCGGCGGCTGGTGGCGCAATGCGGCCTCGACATCCTGTTGGTAGAGGATCACTCCCCACGGCTGCGGGAGCTGGCCGCACAGCTGGCCTTTGCCGGGGAAAGCGGTGGGGGAGGGTCCTGCGGCGGACGTCTCGGTTATTTTCTGATGATCGCCCGCAAACCGGAGGTGACCAATGCTGGATGACACCGGCTTCAAAATGCTGGAACTGGCCGGAAAGGGATATTGTTGCAGCCAGATACTGGTGCTGCTCGCCCTTGGAGAAATGGACCGCGAAAACCCGGAACTTGTCCGCGCTGCCGCCGGTCTGTGCAACGGACTGGGCGATTGTTCCGGCCCCTGCGGCGTGCTCACCGGGGCCATGCTCGTGCTGGGCCTGCACGGCGGCAAGGGCGCGGACGACGAGGAGGCCGGGGACATCCTGCCCCTGATGTTTGAGGAAATGCGCGACTGGTTCGCCACGGCCACGGCGGAGTATGGCGGCACGGCCTGCCGCGACATCCTCGACGGAAGCTGCGGTCGGCCGGATGCGGCCCGTTGCGGCGGACTCCTGACCGACGCCCATACCAGGCTGCGCGAGATACTCTCCCAGAACGGCCTGGACCCGGCGCAGGGACGCGAACTGCCGTGACCCGTGAACCGAGAAGCGTCTGTCCGGTCTGTTTGGCCCCCATCCCGGCACGGCACGAGACTGTGACCAGCGAAACAGGGGGCCATGAAACGTTACTGGTCAAGGAGTGCCAGGACCACGGCCCCTTTCGGACCGTGGTCTGGCGAGGCCCGCCGGATCTCGCAGGCTGGTCCAGACCCAAGATTCCGTCGCAGCCCAGGAAGCCGACCACCCCGGTGAATAGGGGCTGCCCCCTGGATTGCGGCCTGTGCGCCGCCCACCGCCAACACACCTGCACCGCCGTGCTCGATGTGACCCTGCGGTGTGACCTCGGCTGCCCGGTCTGCTTTGCCTCGTCCGGCGCGCAGGCCCTGCCGGACCCGAAGCCAACGGATATCGGCTTCCTGCTCGACCGCGTCTCAGAGGCGTCCGGATTCTGCAATATCCAGCTCTCCGGCGGCGAGCCCACCATGCGCGACGATCTGCCAGGGCTGATCCGGCTCGCCCGGAACAAGGGGTTTCCCTTCATCCAGTTGAACACCAACGGGGTGCGCATAGGGAGCGAGCCGGGCTATGCCGCCACCCTGGCCGAGGCCGGGCTGGACTCCGTGTTCCTGCAATTCGACGGCCTGGACGATACCGTTTATGCCTCGTTGCGGGGCAGGCCGCTGCTGGAGCGCAAACTCGCGGCAGTCAAGGCTCTGGCTCAATCCGGAATCGGCGTGGTCCTGGTGCCCACGGTGGTGCCCGGCGTGAACGATCACGCCCTTGGGGCCATCATCCGTTTCGCCTCGGCCAACTCCCCGGCGGTGCGCGGCGTCCATTTTCAGCCGGTCAGCTATTTCGGCCGGTTTCCGCATACTCCGGGCGACGAGGCGCGCATCACCCTGCCGGAGGTCATGCGTCTGCTCGAAGCCCAAACCCACGGCGTATTGCGCGTCCAGGACTTTCTCGCACCCGGCTGCGAGCATTCCCATTGCTCCTTTCACGCCAACTACCTCGTGACCACGGATGGCGGGCTGACCAGACTCTCGGCCAAAGAGGCGTGCTGCGCCTCTCCCGGCCCGCCTCTCCCCCGCCCCGCATCAGAAGGAGCTGACAAGGCCAAGGCTTTCGTCAAGCGGCAATGGGCCTCGCCGGATCGGGAACTGCCTATGGCCGGTCCCGGCGATGATCTCGACCGCTTCATCGCCCGGACCGCCGCCCACACCCTGGCCGTGTCGGCCATGGCCTTTCAGGATTGCTGGACCCTGGACCTGGAGCGACTCAAGGGATGCTGCATCCACGCCGTGTCGCCCGACGGACGGCTCATTCCCTTTTGCGCCTACAACCTGACGTCACAAGACGGGACCACCCTGTACCGGGGAAAGTGCCATGGCCCTGCAACCCCTTGACCAATGGCTGGCCCGCAGGATGGGGCAATCCGTTGTCCCTTCCCGGCAGGAGTTGCGCGAGTGGCAGCTTGACCGGCTGCGCGAAATCATCAGCCACGCCCGGTCCGGCAGTCCCTTCTATGCCCGCCATCTTGCCGACGCGAAACCTGAGGCCATCGCCACCCTTGACGACTTCTCCCGCCTGCCCATGATCGGTCCTGACCATCTGCGCGATGCGCCGGAGCGGCTCCTGTGCGTCTCGCAGGACGAGATCGCGCGGGTGGTGACGGTGCAGACTTCCGGCACCACCGGCCCGGCCAAGCGGATGTTCCAGACCGCCGACGACCTGGAGGCCACGGTCGACTACTTTGCCTGGGGCATGGCCAACATTGTCGTGCCGGGCAGGACGACGCTCGTCCTCATGCCGGGAGACCGGCCGGACGGTGTGGGCCGATTGCTGGGCGCGGCGCTGGCCCGCATCGGCGTGCGCACCGTGGCCCACGGCGTGATGGAAAACGTGGAAACGGCTTTGGGCCAGTGCCTTGACGAGGGCGCGCACTGCGTGGTGGGCTGTCCGGCACACCTGAATATGCTTGCCCGCGCCTGGGAGCGGCGCGGCCTGCCGCAGGGGCGGGTGGAATCCGTCCTTCTGTGCTGGGACGCCGTGCCCGACACCGTGGCCCGCAACTGCGCGCGCATTTTCGGCTGCCGCGTCTTCCGCCACTGGGGCATGATCGAAACCGGCCTCGGCGGCGCAGTCGAATGCGCCCCCGGCTCGGGCCTGCACCTGCGCGAGACCGACGTGTACCTGGAGATCGTCGACCCTGACACCGGCCAGGTGCTGCCGGACGGCGAATTCGGGGAGATGGTCGTGACCACGCCGCTCAAGCGCGGCATGCCCCTCATCCGCTACCGGACCGGAGACATGGGCCGCATCCTTCGAGGAGCTTGCTCCTGCGCAAGTCCTTTGCGCCGTCTCGATCCGCTGGTATGGAGGATCTCGGACGGCGTGAACATCGGCGAGCGCACCCTGACGTTGCGGGCGTTGAGCGAATGCCTGTACGCACTGCCGGGATTGGACGATTTCGCGGCATGGTTCGGGCAAGGCGTGTTGCGCATCGGGGCCTGCGGCGGCAGCGGCCTGTCGGCAGCTGTGGCTTCAGCCCTGGCCGATCTCCCGGCGGTGGTGCAGGGGCTCGTTTCAGGCGCGCTCGGACTGGAGATCGAAACACGAAGCAACGGCGCGCCAGCCATCGCGGGTCTGGGCAAGCGTTGCCTGAAAATTCTCGGAGAAAAAGACCAATGAAAGCCCTTGTGCGCTCCCTGTGCGAACTCCTGAACCGGGGCGAAACCGTGGTGGTGGCGACCGTTGTGGAGAGCGCCGGGTCAACGCCGCGCTCGTCGGGCGCCAAGATGATCGTGCGGGCCAACGGCTCCATCATCGGCACCGTGGGCGGCGGCTTGGTCGAGGCAATGACCTGCCGCGACGGCCTCGCCCTGCTCCAGGCGGGCGACGGCGCGGCCCGGCTCATCTTCGTGAACCTGACCAGCTCCCTGGCCGCCGAATCGGACATGATCTGCGGCGGCGGCCTCTCGGTGCTGCTGGAGACCGTGGAGCCCGGCGGCTCGTGCGCCATTGCCTACGCGCGGCTGGACAACTGCATGCGGCGCGGCGTCCGCACGGCCCTGGAAACCCGGCTGGAGGAGGCCGACACCCTGCGGACCATGCACCATGCGGTCCTCGACGCCCCTGCGAAAAACAGCATCGCCTTTGAGCGGCAGGCCGGGATCATGCGCCTGGTGGAACCCTTCATCCCCCCGTCGTCCCTCTACATCTTCGGGGCCGGGCATGTGTCCCTGTTCACGGCGCGGGTCGGGGCCATGACCGGGTTCCGCACCGTGGTCCTCGACGACCGGGCCGATTTCGCCAACCGGGAACGCTTCCCCGAGGCGGACGAGGTGGTCGTTCTGCCAACCTTTGCGGGCTGTTGCGACGGCCTGAATGTTTCCGGCAACGACTTCGTGGTCATCGTCACCCGGGGACACCTGCATGACCGCACCGTGCTGGCCGAAACGCTTCGCACCCCTGCCGGATATGTGGGCATGATCGGCAGCCGCAGCAAGCGCGACAAGATTTACGCCTCTCTGCTGGAGGACGGATTCACCCGGCAGGACATGGACCGCTGCCATTGCCCCATCGGGTTGCCCATCGGCGCACACACGCCCGAGGAGATCGCGGTCAGCATCGGCGCGGAACTTATCAGCGCGCGTGCCGGGATGAGCAAATGAGCGTGCTGGCCGCAATCATCCCGGCAGCCGGGCTCTCCTCGCGCATGGGCCGGTGCAAGCCGCTGCTCCCTCTCGGCGGGGGCACGGTCCTGTCGCACTGCATCACGCTTTTTCAGGAGAACCATATCGATCGGGTCATCGTAGTCACGGGCAAAAATCCGTATGAGGTGTCGTCGGAGGCCACCAAAGCCGGAGCGATGCCGATTCACAATAATCACTTCGAGCAGGGTATGTTCTCCTCGGTGCTGACAGGCATCGGCGTACTGCCCCCAGAGGTGTCCGCGTTTTTTCTCTTGCCAGCGGACATGCCCCTGATCAGGCCGGAGACCATCAGCCGACTGGCCGACGAGTACCGCCGCACCGCCCCGGCAGTGCTCTATCCCAGGTTCCTTGGAGAGCGCGGCCATCCGCCGGTCATCGGTCGGGAGCTGCTACCCGACATCCTGCATCACGACGGCTCTGGCGGCCTGCGCAGCGTGCTGCAACGCCACGAGGCCGACGCCCTGGACCTGGACGTGGCCGATTCGGGCACGCTCCTCGACCTGGATCACCCCGAGGACTACGAGCACGCCCTGGCCCGCTTCGACACCGCCTACCCCAACGAGCGCGAGTGCCGCCAGCTCTGGGCCATGCGCGATCTGCCGGAACACATCGCCGACCACTGCCGGGCCGTGGCCAGGGTGGCCGCAGCCCTGTGCACCCGTCTCAACGCCCGAAGCGGCGTGGCGGCGCTCAATCCGGCCCTGGTCCGGGGGGCCGCCCTCACCCACGACATCGGCAAAGGCACGAAGCGACACGAAACCGTGGGCGCGAACCTGTTGCGAACACACGGGTTCCACGCCGCCGCCGACATCGTGGCCGAACACTTTGACCTGACGCTCCCCCTGGACCAGCCCATCACGGAAAAGGAAGTGGTCTTCCTGGCCGACAAGCTCGTGCGCTGCCAATCCCCGGTCGCCCTGGACGCGCGTTACCTCGAAAAACTGGCCGCCCATCGCCACGAGCCTGGAGCCGGGCAGGCCATCCTTGGCCGCCTGGAGAGGGCCAGAAGCCTCTTGTCCCGCTTTGATCGCGATATGGGCGCTTCGGCTGAGGATGTGGCCCGGAAAGCCCTGGCTTGAATCCCGCGAAGCAGCGTTGCGCACGCTGGATAATCCTGTCAATCCCTTGAGCCGGAGCCGCCTCCGCCATCCCTCTCGCCGTCGCCTGCGTGGATGACGACGCTAGCAAAGTCGAGATGGCAAGGCCGACCGGCCAGAGCCGGTCGCCCGAAGGGCCTGGCCTTGCTATCTCGGCTGCTTGCGTCACGCTCGCGGAAAAACGGCGGGAGGAGCAAATATCCCTTCGCCGGAGCTTGCGCGTTGATCTGGGGGCGTCATATGGTAGGGCATATCCGTTGGATAATTTCGTAACGAGAAGGAGGTATGACGCAACCAAGGCGCGTTCATAAGTTTTGACGAAGTCTAAACTGATGAACGCTTAAAGTGGCGCTAACGTGCCGTAACACCTAACACTTATTCGCCGTTCTTTTCCAAACGGCACGCTTTCACATCCAAACACCAGGCTGGAGCACAGCACCCCCGCCGGACAAACGACAGGTATCTAGAAATCTGTCGTTGTCGCAATTCCCCCACGGCCACCGCTTATGCGCAGGACGAACGAGCCTGCGTGGTGGCACCCTTTATTGAATGGATTCTCAGGATTTTTCCTTCTGTGGGAAACGGACATTGATTTGTCCCGTGTCGGTTGTTGTGTGGCGCGTTCGCGCCATAGGCAGGTCATTTCCCGGCGAACGGGAAAAGTCCGACCTGCTTTGTCCCGGGGCACTGCCCCGAACTTCAGGAAGGAGATTCACATGAAATCCATCAGTCTGGTACTGGGCGCGAACAGGGCAACATTGTCCGGTCCGCGCTCGAAACAACATCGGGTCAGACAGAATGCCCGAGCCTTTGCCAAGCGGCTTCGCCGTGCGGGCTTTGGTGTTCAGAAATGGTCCAAGATTTCTAACAAACATTTTGCAGCGGTCGCCGCGCAGATGAAAGACGAAAACGTAGGGGACGGGCGCATTGCCGAAGTCTTTTCGGCGGCCCGTACCCTGTGTGAGACCTATGGCAACGATAGCATCAGCCCGACCAATGACGTGTTCGGGGTGCGCCGTGGAACCATAGCCAATACCAACAGCAAAGCGGTTGCCCCCGGTTTCGTGCAGGGGGCAATCGACAAGCTGGAAAACGAGCATGGTTATGAATACGGCCCTCGGTGCGCCGCTCAGATCCGTTTGCAATGGGAACTGGGGTTGCGCCGCGAAGAATCGGCCAAAGTCGATCTGGTCGCGGACTGGGACAGGGAAGGCCGCAGCCTGCTTGTCCGGTACGGGACCAAGGGGGGACGGCCCAGGACGCTGTTCAATCTGTCCGACAAGCAGCAGGATGCTCTGGAGCGTGCGCTGCCTTGGGTCAGCCAATCCGACAGGCCGGGGATTCATAATCTCATGCCGAGCGGGATGGGCGACAAGTGGCAGGAAAAGTTGTCCTATGCGGCCAGACTGTGCGGCTTCACCAAGAAGGAAAGCGGGTGGACCCTGCACAGCAACCGCCATGAACGGTTCCACTACATGTACGTCGAGCACACGGGCTTTCAGCCGCCCAACCAGCACGAATCCGTGGAAGCCTTCCAGAAGGCCGCACAGGACACGGCAGGGGACGAATGGCCCAGGCTCGACGCTGAAGCCCGTGACGAAATCGAAGTGACCGCAGGACATTCCGCAGGAAGGCGGGATGTGTCCGATGCCTACCTTGGTAATTCCCGTTAAAAGAAGCCCCGCCATTTCCGGTGGGGCTTCCTCTTATGTGGCGCGAGGTTTTGGGCGCGAGGTTCCACGGAGGAGACACAGCGCTCGGGCGCTGTGTCTCCTCCATGGAACCGTCCTTCCCTCCAGTCGGCTTGGGGCCGACTGGAGGGAAGGACTATCGCCAAATGAGGCCCGTTACCTGGGAACGAATTTCGATTTTTCCAGATGGGGTCGTGAAGCGCAGCGGTTTGAATTGACTCGTTCATTCAATCAGGCAGCGCTCTGGCATCTGGCCGATGGTCTCGTTGCCTGCACCAAAAATGGTGCTCGAGAGTGAGGAGGTCCGAGTGCCATCCGGAAAAATGTCACTTTCTGAAATTTTCCCCCTTGCAGAGCTTGCGTTTTCATATTCCGGGAGTGTCAAACTGGCCTGTGGGACGACAATCCATGTCGGCTCACGGCGGACAGGGCGGGAGATTTAAGGACAAGACCGGGGAAGAATTGTGGGCTTTGACAACGAAGCGGAACTGAGCATACTCACCGTGAAGGATGTCGCAGACTATCTGGGCAAAAGCGTGGACTGGGTCTACGCCCACGCCCAAGAAGTGGGCGGCGTCAAACGCGGTGGGTCATGGTTCTTCCCTTCCCGGAGGGACATTTATGACCATCTATTCCAAAGCCGGAAAAGGGTTCCGGTACGACTTCATGGTGAAGGGCAAGCGCTATACCAAGGCGTGGTTTCGGACAAAACGCGAAGCGCAGGCGGCGCAGGCGCAAAGAAAAAAGGAGGTGGCGAAGGCAGACAAGATGGCCGAAAGGAACGACATGGGCTTGCTTGACATGCTCAACAGGCGACTTGACACATTGCAGGAGCGCTCGTTTTCGACCCAGTATTACAAGAACACCCGCTACGCCGCCCAGCGGTTGCTCAAGCACTTCGGCGATGTGCCGTGCAGCACCATTACCAGCAGAATGGCTGACGATTACCTGCTGTCCCGGTCCAGGTCGTCGACGCCCCTGGCGGCCAATGCCGACCTGTGTCTCCTGCGGGCGACATTCGCCTGGGCCATGAAAAGGGGACAGCGGTTCATCGCCGACAACCCCTTTGCCGGGCTGGAGTCGTTTCCAAGCCATTTGGCCGAGAAGAAGAGGCGGACACCGGATTCCCAAACTCTGGACCGGATCATCGCGGCGGCCAAACCGGAAGACCAGCCATATCTGTGGGTGATCCGTGAGACCATGGCTCGGAGCGTCGAGGTGCATCGGTTGAAATGGAAGCGGGTCAACTTCGAGGACAGGTACGTGGAGTTGAAGACCTTCAAGAACAAGGACCGCAAGCCCGTGCTCCGGCAGGTGCCGATGACCGACAAGCTGTACGAGGTGCTCAGTGAGCTGTATGCCAGGCGCGACCCTGAAAAGGAATGGGTGTTCTGGTGCCGCAGCTACAGCCACAAGCTGAAACGGATGGTGGACGGGCCCTACACCAAGGGCCGCTACACCATGCTCAAGACGGCGTGCAGGAAGGCCGGTGTCGGCTACTATTCGTTCCATCGCTTCCGGGCATCGGGTGCTTCGGTGATGGACAACAACGGCGCGCTCATCTCGGGCATCCAGCATCTGCTGGGTCATGCCGACAGACGGAGTACAGAGATCTATCTGGAAAAGCTGCGGAACGTGGAACGGGACGCCATGGCAATCTATGAAGCCCAAAGCCGCCGGGTTGCCTGACAGATTCACACACAGCAGTCACACACAACCAACAACGGGCTGCGGCCAAGCGGCCGCAACCCGTTGAAAAACAGAAGGTAAGAGCCGATAGTCCCACACAAGGTGGCGGCTA
>NZ_JASTWE010000043.1 GCF_030282845.1 Pseudodesulfovibrio pelocollis | reverse complement strand
AACAGAACAATGGCTCGTTGACCAGCGCACAGACATTCACCCCCCGCGGTTTGCAGCTGGAAAAACGGCGGACGGCCTGGGGCGGGGGGTGCGGTCCCGCCCGTTTTTTCGGCTGCAAACCGCAACCCTGGGGTCCAGGGCAGCACCCTGGCCCCCCCTCTTTCCCTGAAGGAGCCGTCAGAGGCCGCCCCGTGAAAAGCCTCCCCGGTCCAGGGACTGCAAACACATTGATTTTTCATGGGCCATGGGCGATAGAGGGCTATGAAGCAGAGGTGATGCCCCATGTCCGATACCCGGTTTACATGCGCCGACAGCGCGGTCCTGACCATCCTCAAGACCAGCGAGGAGGTCAACCAGCTCAAGGACGTCGATACCATTCTCGACAAGATCCTCTATGAGTCCAGGCGGTTCGCCAATGCGGACGCAGGCTCGATCTTTCTGGTCGAGAAGGACAGCCTCATCTTCAGCTACGTGCAGAACGACACCCTGTTCAAGGGCGAGTCGGCCAACGCGGCCCTGTATCAGAACTTCGCCATTCCCATCAGCGAACAGTCCATCGTGGGCTATGCGGCCAAGACCCGCTCCAACCTAGCCATTGACGACGCCTACGCCCTGGACCCGACTCTGCCCTTTGCCTTCAACAAGTCCTTTGACCAGAAGTCCGGCTACCGGACCACGAGCATGCTGACCATCCCGCTCATCGCCCAGGAAAGCCGGCTGGTGGGCGTCATGCAGCTGATCAACGCCCGTAGCGAGTCGGGCGCGGTGGAGCCTTTTTCAGCCGAGGCCCAGACCTATATCCCGCTGTTCTGCAACAACGCGGCCGTGGCCATCGAGCGCGGCATCATGAACCGCGAGCTGATCCTGCGCATGATGCAGATGGCCGAGCTGCGCGACCCCACCGAGACCGGGGCGCACGTCCAGCGCGTGGGTGCCTATTGCGCCGAAATCTACGGCACCTGGGCCGCGCGGCGCAAGCACTCGGCCAAGGACATCAAGCGCATCCGCGACAACCTGCGGCTGGCGGCCATGCTCCACGACGTGGGCAAGGTGGGCATCTCGGACAACATCCTCAAGAAGCCGGGCAAGCTCACGGACGAGGAGTTCGAGGCGGTCAAGTGGCACACGGTCTACGGGGCCCGGCTGTTCAGGAACCAGACCTCGGGCCTGGACGCCATGAGCAGCGACATCGCCCGCTGCCATCACGAGAAATGGGCCGGGGGCGGCTATCCCGGCACTGTCGCGCCTGACCTCTGGTCGCCCGAGGCGCGCATGGGTCAATCCCTGAGCGGCGAGGCCATCCCCCTGGCCGCCCGCATCTGCGCCGTGGCCGACGTGTACGACGCCCTGGCCTCGCCCCGGTCATACAAGGACCCCTTCCCGGATGAGAAGTGTCTGTCCATCCTCGAAAAGGACGCAGGCACCCACTTCGACCCCGAGATCGTTGAGATATTCGTGGAGATATTCGACGTCATCAAGGCCATCCGCGACAAGTTCAAGGAGACCCCGCACCCATGATCGCCCCCAACGCGCCCACGGGCGGAAAGCCCGCCAAGCTCTACGACATGGTGGACCCGGCCGACGCCGAATGCGTGCTGCGCGAGGCCGAGGCGTGCCTGCGCGAGTTCTTCCCCGAGTACGACCCCTCGCTGCTGCGCCGTGCCTTTGCCGATGTGCAGCGCCTCTTTCTCGGGCAGTACCCGGGCTACAGGGCGAGCAACACCAAATATCACGACTTCGAGCACACTTGTTCCGTGGTCCTGGCCCAGACCCGGCTCATTCACGGGGCCATGAGCGAGGGCGTCGTCTTTGCCGAGATCGATGCGGTCAAGGGACTGCTGGCCAGCCTGTATCACGATGTGGGCCTGATCCAGTCCGAGGACGACACCCTGGGCACCGGTGCCAAATACACCGTGGGCCACGAGGAGCGCTCCATCCAGTTCATGCGCCAGAACCTGGAAGGCTCCCTGCCCGACGACGACATCGAGGACATGGCCGACTGCATCCGCTGCACCATCCTGGCCATGCCCCCGGCGCGCATCGCCTTCCGCTCGGACGCCATGCGGCTCATGGGCTGGTTCCTGGGCAGCGCCGATCTGCTGGCCCAGATCGCGGACCGCTATTACCTTGAAAAGCTCCTCCTGCTCTTCGAGGAGTTCAAGGAAGCCAGGCTCCCCGGCTACGACACCGCCTTCGACCTGCTGGTCAAGACCCGCGGTTTCTACCAGGACGTGGCCCGCAAGCGGCTGGACAACGACCTGGGCCGGGTGGACCGCTACATGCGCGCCTATTTCAAGCACCGCTTCGACGTGGACCGCGACTTCTACGCCGAGGCCATCCACCGCAACCTGGACTATCTCGACACCATCGTCAGCACCTGCCGCGAGGACATCGAGTGCTTCATGCACGGCCTGCGGCGAAGCGACCCCCTGTAGCCCGTCCACAAGGAGCGTCACCATGGTCGAAGAGGGGGCTTGCTTACGAATCGGTGTTCGTGGCTCGCCAGCCCGTGTTCGAGGCCGACGAGACCATCTGGGGCTACGAGCTGCTCTTTCGCGCCGGGCTGGAGAATCTGGCAGAGGTGTCGGACGACTCCCAGGCCACCTCGTCGGTCATTGCCGACGGCATGACCATGGCCATGGAGGGCGTGGCCGAGTCCGCCCGGTTCCTGATCAACTTCCCGGAGCGGATGCTTCTCGATGGGGCGGGCTTTGCCCTGCCGCCCGAACGGTGCGTGGTGGAGGTGCTGGAGAACGTCGCCCCCTCGCGGGAGGTGCTCCACGCCGTGCGCAAACTCAAGGACGCAGGCTACGCCATCGCCGTGGACGACTACTTCGGCCAGCCCGAGTTGCGCCCCTTCCTGGAGCTGGCGGACATCCTCAAGATCGACATCCTTGCCCTGGACGGCGATCCGGCCAGCATCAGGCAGGCCCTGGACGGCGTGTCCGGGCACGGCTTCCGGCTGCTGGCCGAAAAGGTGGAGGACGACGCCACCTTTCGCGCCCTGGCGGACATGGGTTTTTCCCTGTTCCAGGGCTTCTTTTTCAGCCGTCCCCTGGTTCTTTCCGGCCGCAAGCTTTCAGTGCTCGAGACCACCCGGCTCCAGCTCCTGGCCGAATTGTCCGGCATCGACTTCGAGCCGCGGCGGCTGGGCCAGATTCTCGAATCCGACCCCAACCTGAGCTACCGTCTCTTCCGCTACATCAACTCCGCCGGGTTCGGCCTGCGCGAGAAGGTCACCTCGCTCAAGCGGGCCATCGACATGATGGGCATGGTCCAGGCCCGGCAGTGGCTCAGCGCGGTCATCCTGGCCGACATGAACCCCACGCCCAAGGCGGGCGAGCTGGCGGTCATGGCCGTGCAGCGGGCCAGGTTTCTGGAGGAGCTGTGTGTCGAGACCGGCCAGAAGGTCTGTCGGCCCGACGCCGTGTTCCTTTCCGGCCTCTTCTCCCTGCTCGATGCCATGCTCGGGGTGCGCATGGGCGACATCCTGCCCGGTCTGCCCCTGGACGAGGAGATCGTCAAGGGGCTCAACGGCCAGGGCGAGATTCACGACCTGCTCTCCCTGGCCCACAGCTACGAGCGCGGCCACTGGGCCGACACCTCGCGCCGCATCGGCCGCCTGGGTCTTGCCACCAGCCAGGTTGACCGCCTCTACGCCCGGTCCCGCAACTGGGCCCAAAAGGTGGTCGGCGGCGGATAGTGGGGCGAGTGCCGCGCCGCGAGGGCAAAGGGTGCTTGTCCGGCGGGGTTCCGGGGCCACCCTTCCTTTCGCGGCGCGCATTTGATAGTGATGGATCAACCACGATACGGGATGGTCCAATGAATCGCCTTGTCCGACTCCTCGCCGCCAGTCTGGCCGTCCTCCTGCTCCTGGCCGGGCACGCCCGGGCGGCCGATGCCCAGGCCAAGCGCAAGCAGATCCTGCTGCTCAACTCCTATCATCAGAACTTCCAGTGGAACGAGAGCATCTTCCGGGGCCTGACCGACGTGCTCAGGCCCAAGGAGACGGGCATCATCCTGCACGTGGAGAACATGGACACCAAGCGGGTCGAGTTCACCGACCACTCGGCCCAGCAACTGCGCGACGTCATTGCCCACAAGTACCGGGGCACGCCCCTTGACCTGATCATGGTCACGGACAACAACGCCTTTGACTTCATCCGCGCCCATCACCAGGCGCTTTTTCCCGACGTGCCGGTGGTCTTTTGCGGGGTCAATTTCTTCGGGGAGGAGCAGATCGCGGACCACCCCCTGTTCACGGGCGTGGCCGAGACCCTGGACATCCAGGGCACCCTGTGGTGGGCGCTCAACCAGCACCCGGGCACCGCCTCGGTCCACATCTTCAGCGACGACACCCCCTCGGGCCGGGCCATAGCCAGTGCCATCCGCACCGGTCTCGCCACCTTTGCGCCCGAGGTCGCCCTGCGCACCGTGGAGGGGACCGACCTGGACGAAATGATCGACAGGGCGGCACGGCTGCCAAAAAATGCGCTCATCCTCTATGGTGTCTATTTCCGCTCGCCCGACGGCCGGTTCCACGACACGGGCGAGGTGCTGCGAGCAATCGCCTCGCGGGCCAGCGTGCCGGTCTACGGCCTTTATGACTTCGACCTGGGCCACGGCATCGTAGGCGGCATGCTCGTTTCGGGCTACGCCCAGGGGCAGGCCATGGCCCAGATATCCCTGCACGTGCTGGCCGGGCGACACCCCAGGGACATCCCGGTCATCCGCGAGAGCGCGCCCCGACCCATGTTCGACTACGAGCAGCTCAGAAAACACCGCATCCGCATGGACGCGCTGCCCGACGACAGCGAGATCGTCAACCGGCCGCGCTCCTTCTATTCCGAGCATTCCGACCTGCTCTGGATCGGCGTGGTCTTCACCATCGTCCAGATGCTGATCATCTTTGCCCTGGCCTTCAACATCATCCGCCGAAAAAGGGCGGAGACCGAGCTGCGGCGCACGCACCAATCCCTGGAAGAGCGTGTGCGCGAGCGCACCGGCGAGGTCAAGGAGACCGTGGAGGCCCTGCGCACGGTCTTCGACGCCTCCCACGACGCCATCTTCATCCACGACGCCACCGGCCGCATCCTGGAAGCCAACGAGCGCATGCTCAAGATGTACGGCCTGACGCGAGACGAAATCCACGACCTTTCCATCGCCCGCGACATCTCAAGCCGCGACAACGCGGTCTACCGCCTCTCGTCCGTCTGGCGGCAGGTCATAAACGGCGAGCCCCAGAACTTCGAGTGGAAGGCGCGCAGACCCCATGACGGGGCCGAATTCGACGTGGAGGTCTACCTCAACCGCATCGTCTTCCACGGCCGGGAGGCGATCCTGGCCAATGTCCGCGACATCACGGTGCGCAAGGAGTCGGAAAACCGCATCCGCCAATCCCTGTCCAAGTTCGAGGCCATCTTCGAGAACTCCCTGATGGGCATCGCCATGTCCAAGGGCCGGACACTGGTGACCATCAACCGGCGCGGGGCCGAGATATTCGGGCGCACCCCTGGCGAGCTGGCAGGCAGCGACCTGACCGGCCTGCTCGACTCGGCCGACACCGTCAACTTCGTGCGCACCGCCCGCGACACCCTGTCGCTCCAAGGCGAGTTCAACGCCGAGCAGGCCTTTCTCGACAGCCAGGGCAACACGGTCTGGTGCCGCATGTACGCCAAGGCCGTGGATCAGGACAGCCTGGGCAAGGGCGTCATCTGGGCCTGGGACGACATCACGGCCCAGCGCCGCGCCCAGGACGAGATAATGCGCGCCCGCGAGGACGCCGAGGCCGCCAACCGCGCCAAAAGCGAATTCCTGGCCGCCATGAGCCACGAGATCAGAACCCCCATGAACGCCATCGTGGGCATGACCGACATCACCCTGCAAACCGACCTGACCCGCGAACAGCGCGACTACCTCGGCACGGTCATGGACTCGGCCCGCCACCTGCTCGGCATCATCAACGACATCCTCGACCTCTCCAGAATCGAGGCCAGAAAACTCAGCCTGGAGCGCACCGACTTCGACCTGCCCTCCCATGTGGCCGCCACCCTCAGAGGGCTTGAGATGCAGGCCAGACAAAAGGGCCTCGACTTCGCCCTGGAGGTGGCCCCTGACGTGCCGCCCTGCGTCAAGGGCGACCCCCTGTCCCTGCGCCAGGTGCTCATGAATCTGGTGGGCAACGCCATCAAGTTCACGCACAAGGGCTCGGTGCGCGTGCGCGTGGCCCCGCACGCCCTGGAACCGGACGCGGCCGACCCGCGCTCCGTTGGCGTCTGTTTCGAGGTCACGGACACGGGCATCGGCATCCCGGACAGCTTCATGGGCTCGATCTTCCAGAGTTTTTCCCAGACCACCCGGGCCTTTGGCGGCACCGGGCTGGGCCTTGCCATCTGCAAGCAGCTTATCGGACTCATGGGCGGGGAAATCACCGTGACCAGCGCCATGGGCCAGGGCAGCACCTTCGCCTTTTTCGTGCGCCTTGAGCCCGGGGTGGCCTGTCCCAGACCGGAAGAGGCCGCGCCCAAGCCGCCCCCGCCGCCCATCCGGCCCCTGCACATCCTGGTGGCCGAGGACAACGAGGTCAACATCATGGTCACCGCCCTGCGCCTTGGCGAGATGGGCCACACCCACACCGTGGCCCGGACCGGCCTCGAAGTGCTCGAACGGCTGCGCCGCGAATCCTTCGACCTCGTGCTCATGGACATCGAAATGCCCGTGCTCGACGGCATCTCGGCCACCAGGGCCATCCGCACCGCCCTGCCCAACGGTCCCATCGACAACCCGGACATTCCCATCATCGGGGTCACGGCCCACGCCCTCAAGGAGTTCAGGGACCGCAGCCTTGAGGCGGGCATGGACGACTATGTCTCCAAGCCGGTGGATTTCCACGAGCTGGCCGTGATCATCAACCGGCTCTCGGCGCGCACTCCCGCCCGGCAACGGCCCCAGGACGCGGCAGCGGACACGGCGGAACGCGAACCAGGGCCGACCCCCGACACAGCGTCTCCACAGGGAGAGGCCCGCGACGAAACCTGGACCCCGACCCCGGCCATGGAGCGGCTGGGCGTGGACGAAACCGTGTTCCAGGGCTTTCTCGACACCGCCGCCGCCGAGCTGGCCGCCCTGGCCGGGGACCTGCGCCGGGCCGTGGAATCCGGCGACATGGTCACGGCCGCCGGGCTGGCCCGCACCGTGGGCTCCATCTGCACCGCCGTGGACGCCACCGGAGCCGCCCGGGTTGCCGAAGAGATCAGGCGCGCCTGCCGCAGCGGCAGCGACCCCGGCCCCAGACTGGACGACCTGGACGGGAGGCTGGCCCGCCTCATCGAGCGCATGGCCGCACGCTAGGCCCGGACCCATTACGCGCTATAACGGGTTTTACACCTTGAGCCGCATGGGCTATGCTTGAGGTAATCGCCACAGGGAGGGAAGGGCGCGGCACTCGCCGCACGCCCGATGCCCGGCGGCAGGGAGTACGGCCATGTCCGACAACCTCGCGGAACTCAGGAAGTTCGTGGCCCCGGAGTTCGTCTTCGGAGACGGGGCAGGTGCCCTGGCGGGCCAGTTCGCCGCCAATCTTTCGGTCAACAAGGCCCTGATCGTGTCCGATCCCGGGGTGGACCGGCTCGGCCTGCCCAGCCGCATGGCCGACAGCCTGCGCGCCGAGGGAGTGGCCTGCGCCGTGTTCGCAGATGTCTCGGCCAACCCCCGCGACCACGAGATCATGGCCGGAGCCGACGTCTACCGGCGCGAGAAATGCGACGCCATCGTGGCCGTGGGCGGCGGCAGCCCCATGGACTGCGCCAAGGCCATCGGCATCGTCTGCACCAATGACCGCCACGTGCTCGATTTCGAGGGCGTGGACAAGGTGGAGCGGCCCGGCCCGCCGCTCATCTGCATCCCCACCACTGCGGGCACGGCGGCCGACATCTCCCAGTTCTGCATCGTCAACGACACCGGCCGCAGGGTGAAGATCGCCATCGTCTCCAAGACCATGATCCCGGACGTGGCCCTGATCGACCCGGCCCTGACCGTGACCATGGACAAGCACCTCACCGCCCACACCGGGCTGGACGCCCTGACCCACGCGGTGGAGGCCTATGTGTCCAACGCCAGCTCGGCCTTCACCGACCTCAACGCCCTGGAGGCGGTGCGCCTTGTCCGCCGCCACCTGCTGCGGGCCATCGAAGCCCCGGACGACATGGCCGCGCGCACCGGCATGATGCTCGCCTCCACCTATGCGGGGCTCGCCTTCTCCAACGCCATCCTGGGCGCGGTCCACGCCATGGCCCACAGCCTGGGCGGCCTGCTCGACCTGCCCCACGGCCTGTGCAACGCCATCCTCCTGGACCATGTGGCTGATTTCAACCTCGCGGCCGCGCCGGAGCGCTATCGCCAGCTGGGCAACGCCCTGGGCGCGGACATTCCTGCCGGAGCGGACGAGCAAAGGATCAGGCAGTCCACCCTGGGGGCCATCCGGGAACTCAAGCGGGCGGCGGGCGTCACCCAGACCCTGTGCGACCTGGGCATGACCAGCGAGGCACTGCCCCTGCTGGCGCAAAACGCCCTGGCCGACGCCTGCATGCTCACCAACCCGCGCCAACCCACGGCCGACGAGGTCGTCGCCATCTATGAAAAGGCGTGCTGACAGGCCCGCCCCGGACCCGGGCGGCGAACGGGAAAAGCTGATCGGCCTGGGCAGGCGGTCCATCAGCAAGAGCTATTATCCCGAACTCAGGAATCGCCTGGGCGAGCTGGAGCGCTTCCGCTCCCTGCTCGACCGCGTCAGCGATGCCATTTTCGTGGTGGATTGCGCCACCGGCCTGGTGGCCGACGTGTCCGGGGCCACCCCGGCCATGCTCGGCTGCGGCCGGGACGCCGTGGTGGGCCGCCCCTTCAGGGACCTGCTGCCCGAACACATCGCCCGCTACGCGGACAACCTGTTCAATCTCTCCACCGAGACCATGAGCCTGGAAACCGAGTTTCGCCACCCGGCCACGCCCGACCGGCCGCCCGTGCCCGTGGAGATGTCCCTGCGCATCGTGGAACACGGCGAAGCCCGCCAGGCGGTCATCGTGGCCCGCGACATCTCCGAGCGCAAGCGGGGCGAGGAAGCCTTGCGCAGAAGCCACGACGAGCTTGAAATTCGGGTGCGCGAGCGGACCCGGGAACTGGCCCGGGCCAACAAGGCCAAGACCGAGTTCCTGTCCATCGTCTCCCACGAGCTGCGCACGCCGCTGACCTCCATCATCGGCTTTGCCAAGATCATCCGCAAAAAGCTCGGCGAGCGGGTCTTTCCGGCCGTGGACCAAGGGCTGGACCCCAGACTGGGCAGGGAGATGGACCGCATCGCCAGGAACATCGACATCATCGAGGCCGAAGGCGAGCGGCTCACCGCCCTGATCAACGATGTCCTCGACCTGGCCAAGCTGGAGGCCAACAGGGTGGAATACCGCATGGAGTCGCTTGATCCGGCCGACTTCCTGCGCCCGGCCATGGACTCGTCCTCAGCCCTGTTCGAGGGCTCGGACGTGCTGTTTCTGGACGAGGTGGAAAAGGATCTGCCCAGAATCAGGGGTGACCGCCACCGCCTCATACAGGTGATGGTCAACCTCTTCTCCAACGCGGCCAAGTTCACCGGGCAGGGCAGCGTCTCCTGCCGGGCGAGCCGGGTGGGCGATCATCTGCGCTTCAGCGTGGCCGACACGGGCGCGGGCATCGCCCCAGCCCAGCGGGCGGTCATTTTCGACAAGTTCACCCAGGGGCAGGAGAGCCTGGCCGACCGGCCCAGGGGCACAGGCCTTGGCCTGCCCATCTGCAAGCAGATCGTCGAGGACCACCGGGGCCACATATGGGTCGAGAGCGAGCCGGGCCGGGGCAGCGAGTTCATCTTCACCCTGCCCGTCGACGGGGCCTGACCCGAGCGCCCGGCCCGAGCCGTCCGCTTCTGCTAGAAGCGCAGCAGGTAGCGGTGGGCGATGGTCCTGTAGGTGCCGTCCCGGCGCATCTGGGCCATGGCCAGTTCGAGCCGCTGGACCACCTCTTCCATTTCCGGCACGACGGCAGCCCGGGACAGGGCCACATAGGCGGGCTTCTGGGACACGAGCTTTCGCGGCAGGTAGACGATGGAGCTGGTCATGCCCATGTCCTTGAGCCGGTAGTAGGTGACGTCTATGTTCCCCGCGTAGGCGTCCACATCTCCGGCGATGAGGGCGGCCAGGGCCGAGGCCTGATCCGGGAAGTCGCGCACGGTCACGGTCCCTGCGGTCACGGCCGCGTCAAGCTCGTCGCCAAGGGACACGCCGCTCACCCGGGCCACGGTCCTGGCCGCCAGATCGTCGAGGGAACGGAAGGTAAAGCGGCTGCCAACCATGGTGAAGAGCACGAAATCGCTGGTGTGGATAGGCACCGCGTCCAGGAACCGGGCGTAGCGGCTGCGGCCCTCGCCCCGGAACAGGGCAAAGGCCCCGGCGCACTCCCCGGCCTCAAGCATGCGCACCACCTCGTCCCATGGGCGCAGCCGGATGGTGATCTCGATGTCCGCCCGGCGGGCTGCCTCGGTCAGGACATCCACGTCGATGCCCGCCGGACGGCCGCCGGTGAGCATGGAATAGGGCGCGAAATCGATGTCGCCCACAAAGACCAGGGGCTCGGCGTGGGCGGCCGGGGCAAGCAGGGTGACGGCGAGGACCAGAGCGGCAAGGAACATTCGCATGGGGGTGTCTCCAAAAAAATAATGTGAGGGGCGCTCTCCCCTGTAGCGCAAACCCCGGCCGGACACAACGTCCGGGCCGCATAGGGCCGAAACAGGGCCGTTGCACCCCTGGCGCGGCTTCGGCTTCATATTTTCCCGGCAATGGCGTATAGGATGGGAGAGAGAGACTCCCGGGGAGGGCGCACAGATGCCGGAGCGCATCCTGATCATAGACGACTGTCCCGAGTTCGGACGGCTGGTGACCCGCCACATGGAGGGCAAGGGATTCCATGTCCACCTGGCTGCCGACGGCCGGTCCGGGCTGGACGCCTTTGTGGAGCAGCGCTTTTCGGCCGCCCTCATCGACCTCAACCTGCCCGACGTGGACGGGCTGACCGTGCTGGCCGACATGGCCGACCGCACCGACGCCATTCCCCTCATAGTGGTCTCTGGCGCGCGCGGCATCGAGGACGCGGTGCGGGCCGTGCGCCGGGGAGCGTGGGATTTCGTGGTCAAGGACGAGGACGTGCTGGCCGAGCTGGATCAGGCGCTGTTCAAGGGCCTTGAGCGCGCCGCCTACCTGGCGGCCCAGCGCGCCCGGCTCGACCTCGAGATCGCCGAACACCAGCGCACCCAGGAGGCGCTGGGCAACCAGCTGGCCTTTCTCCAGACCATCATCGACGCCGTGCCCAACCAGATATTCTACAAGGACGCCGAGGGGCGCTACATGGGCTGCAACAAGGCGTGGGAGGAATTCGCGGGCCTAACCCGCGAGCAGGTGCTGGGCCGCCGCATCGAGGAGTTCGCCCCACCCGACGAAAGCCCGGTCTTCCTCCAGAAGGACCGCGAACTGCTCGCCTCGGGCGGCCGCCAGGAATACGAACAGGCCACCCTCTTCGGCGGCGTGGAGCGCGACATCCTCATCCGCAAGGCGGTCTTTGACAACCCGGACGGCACCCCGGGGGGCATTGTCGGGGTGCTCACCGACATCACCCGGCAAAAGGGCGTGTCCCGGCGCCTGCAACGCAGCGAAGAGAGGCTGCGCGTCATCATCGAGACCTCACCCCTGCCCATCATCGTGGTGGACATCGCCAGCGGCCAGACCCTGTTCTGCAACACGCGCGGGGCCGAGCTTTTCGGCGTGGAGCGGTCAATGGCCCAGGGCATGTCCACCCGGGGCTTTTATGCCGACGAGGCCGTGCGGGAGGAACTCTTCGGGCACATCCAGCGCCAGGGGCGGCTGGACAACGTCGAGGTGGAGATGGTCCGGGCCGACGGCGGCCGCTTCTGGACCCAAGTCTCGGCCGTGCTCATGGACCTCGACGGCCGCAAGGCCGCCTTCATCACCCTCTGGGACGTGACCGCGCGCAAGGACCTGGAAGAATCGCTGCGCAAGTTCCAGTTCATCGCCAGCGCCTCCCAAGACATGATGACCCTTATCAACAGGCGCTTCGTCTTCGAGGCGGCCAACGAGGCCTACCTGGACCATCACGGCAGGCCCGAGGCCGGGGTCATCGGCCACCCCATTGCCGAGCTGTGGGGCGAAGACGTCTTCGAGAAGGCCATCCGGCCCAGACTAGAGGAATGCTTCACCGGAAAAAGCGTCATCTATCGGGAATGGTTCTCCTTTCCCGTCTCGGGCCGCAGGTTCTACGAGGTGACCATGTACCCCTACTGGGGCGATGTCCACGACGTGACCCACGTGGCCACCGTGACCCGCGACATCACCACCCGCCAGTACAACGAGACCGTGGCCACCATGCTCTACCGCATCTCGGGCGCGGTCAGCACCACCTCTGACCTGGAGGAACTCTACCAGCGCATCCACGCCATCCTCGACGACAACATCGAGGCCGCCAATTTCTTCATCGCCCTGCTCGACAGGGAACGCACCCGGCTCGAATTTCCCTACATCGAGGACGAGAAGGACGACTTCAAGGGCAAGGTTATCGACCTCTCGGCGGAGCACTCGTGCAGCTTCACCGTGGAGGTCATCCGCACCGGCAGGCCGCTTTTGGTGACAAGCCGCGAACTGGCCTTCGTGGACGTGCCCGGCCCGGGCGATCCCGGCCTGCATCCCGTGGACCGGGTGGTGCGCGCCGACTTCCTCGGGGCCAGGGGATGCGGCGTTGACGATACGGTGGGCACCCCCTCGGCCGTGTGGCTGGGCGTGCCGCTCAAGATCAGGGGCGAGGTGGTGGGTGTCATGGCCGTGCAGTCCTACACAGACCCCTACCGCTACACCGCCCGCGACGTGAACCTGCTCACCTCGGTTTCGGAGCAAGTGGCCCTGGCCATCGAGCGCAAGGCCAATGAACGCGACCTGCTCAAGGCCAAGGAGCAGGCCGAGGCCGCCAGCCGCTCCAAGAGCGAATTCCTGGCCAACATGAGCCACGAGATCCGCACCCCCCTCAACGGCGTGCTGGGCATGCTCCAACTGGCCCAGACCACGGACCTGAACGAAATCCAGCGCGACTACGTGGACACGGCCCTGGCCTCGGGCCGCAGCCTGCTGGGCATCATCAACGACATCCTCGACTTCTCCAAGATCGAGGCGGGCAAGCTGGAGGTGATCACCGAGGAGTTCGACCTCTCGCCCTTCCTCGACGACGTGCTGGCCACCTTCCGGGGAGAGGCCCGGGACAAGGGGCTGGCCTTGGGCCTGACCCTTGCCCCCGGCACGCCCGAGCACCTGATCGGCGGCAAGAGCCGGCTGCGTCAGATCCTTTTCAACCTCGTGGGCAACGCCATCAAGTTCACGGACCAGGGCGCGGTGACCATCACGGTCAACCCCCTGGGCCCGGACCCCAGAAATGGGCGCACCCGCCTGCTTTTCAGCATCAGCGACACTGGCATAGGCATCCCTGACGACAAAATGGACCACGTCTTCGAGCCCTTCACCCAGGTGGACGGCTCCTATGTGCGCCGCCACCAGGGGGCGGGGCTGGGCCTTGGCATCGTCAAGCGGCTGGTGGGCCTGCTGGGCGGGGCCATGTGCGTGGAGAGCGAGCAGGGAAACGGCACTACCGTGCATGTAGCCATCGGGTTCGACGCCGCCTCGGGCGCGATCGCGTCCGGCCCTGCGGCCGGGATGACGGCTCGCGAGCCCAGGCCGGGCCGCACCGGACTGCGCCTGCTGGTGGTGGAGGACAACCGCGTCAACCGGCTCATGGCCGCCAGGATGCTGGCCACCATGGGCCATGAGGCGGCCACGGCCAACAACGGCGAGGAGGCATTGGCCCTGCTTGAGCGCGAGCCCTTTGACGCGGTCTTCATGGACATCCAGATGCCCGGCATGAACGGGGTCCAGGCCACCCGCCGCATCCGCGAAGCCGGGCCGGGCTCGGCCATGAACCCGGCCATCCCCATCATCGCCATCACGGCCCACGCCATGGCGGGCGACAGGGAAATCTTCCTTGAGGGCGGCATGGACGACTATATCGCCAAACCCGTGGAACGCGCCGAACTTGAGGCGGTCCTGGCCAGGCTCTTCCCGGCGTCATGAGTCTGCCCACCCTGTCCATCATCGTGCCCAACCACAACTACGGGCGATTTTTCCCCCGGCTGGCCGCCAGCCTGGCCGGGCAGACGCGCGGCCTGGACGATGTCGAACTGATCCTGGTGGACGACGGCTCCACCGACGACTCCCGCCGGGCTGGCGACGCGCTGGCGGGGCTACCCCTGGCCCGGTTCACGGCCCTGTGGCTCGACCGCCACGGCCGCCCCGGCCCGGTGCGCAACGCTGGGTTTGCCAAGGCCAGCGCCCCCCTCGTCCTCTGCCTGGACCCGGACGACATCCCGGGGCCGGATTTCCTGGCCGCCTGCCTCGACGCCTTGGCCGTCCGCCAGGACATCCAGCTGGCCTACACCGACTACACCCACGCCGAGGACGGCCAGACCCGGGACGTGGCCCTGCCCGACTTCGACCCCGCCCTGCTGCGCGTGCAGAACATCCTGCCCCCGGCGGCCGTGATCCGCCGTCAGGTATGGGAGGCCTCGGCCGGATACCGCCACAACACGGCCTACGAGGACTGGGATTTCTGGGTCCAGGCCGCGGCAAACGGCTTCGGCTTTGTCCGGGTGCCGGGCGCGCGCTTTGTCCACGCCATGCACGGGACCAACTTCTCCTATGCGGCCAGGCAGGAAGACGGCCGGGCCAAGGCGGCCATCGTCCTGAACACCCCCCACTTCTTCCCGGCCGGGGTGCGCCACTGGGCAGCCGCGGTGCTGGCGGGCGACCCCTGGGCCGACCCCGGCCCGCGCGGCATCATCCCCACCCTCGACGTCGCCCGGGCCATGCTCGGCCGGGCCAAGGCAGGACCGGACCGCACTCTCTAGATTTTCTCGTGATTTTCGCTGGCGTTCCGATTGCAGTTGGGATAATTTCCCGCCAATGGGACT
Source organism: Pseudodesulfovibrio pelocollis (assembly GCF_030282845.1). Lineage (GTDB taxonomy): Bacteria > Desulfobacterota > Desulfovibrionia > Desulfovibrionales > Desulfovibrionaceae > Pseudodesulfovibrio > Pseudodesulfovibrio pelocollis. The sequence continues at coordinate 13,371 of NZ_JASTWE010000043.1, read as the reverse complement.
GAACACCCGCGCCGCCCGGCCGGTATCCTACTTCCCCGTCTCCCCGGTGATGCTCTTCCCGGAGGCGTTGGGGGATTTTTCCGTCTACCTCTGGCAGGGAGGGGACTTCGTCCTCTACACCGCCTCGGGCCAGAAGTTCACCCCCCGCCACCGCAAGGTGCTCCACGACAACGGGGTGCGCGAGGTCTATGTCCAAAGCTCGGAAAAACCGCAGTACGAGCTGTACATCGAGCGCAACCTGGGCACCATCCTGCTGGACGAGACCCTGCCCATCGAGGTCCGCTCCCAGGTCTTCTACGAGGCGTCCAACGTGGTCATGCAGGACATCTTCGACCACAAGCTGCCAAGCGGCGTCCGGGCCAGGCACTTCGACCGGGTCACCGAGATCGTGCGCAGCTCCATCCGCTTCCTGGCCTCGGACAAGTCCCTGGCCGCCGTGGCCCCCTTCATCTCCCATGACTACAAGACCTACACCCACTGCATGCACGTGTTCATCTATTCGGTGGCCGTGTTCCAGGCCAGCGGCATGAGCGATGGTGACACCTTCGAGTGCGGGCTGGGCGCGCTGCTGCACGACATCGGCAAGGCCAGGATTCCGCGCCGCATCCTGAACAAGCGCGGCGCCCTGACCCAGGCCGAGCGCGAGGTGATCAAGGAGCACCCGGTACACGGCGTGTCCATGTGCTCGCATCTGCCCATGACCCAGAACACCATCAACTGCATCCTCTTCCACCACGAAAAACTCGACGGCACCGGCTATCCCGGGGGGCTCAAGAACGAACACATCCCCCTGCCCGTGCGCATCATATCCATGGCCGACATCTACGACGCCCTGACCACGGCCCGCCCCTACGCCGACGCCATGCCCCCCTACGAAGCCCTGACCCTCATCCGCCACCAGATGCGCGACGGCGTTGACATGGATGTCTTCCGGCGTTTCGTGGCCGTCCTGAGCGGCGCGGACATGCTCTAAGCCCGAGTCCGGCCGCCTTTTCCCTTTGCCTTGCGGCGACTTCTGACCTATGCTTCGGGCATGGCTGGAAAACTGGTGGCCCGGCGCGACACGCCAGCATCGCCGACCCGCAGCCAGCCACCCAAGGAGGCCCGATGACCCTCGACAGGCGCTGCACGACCATGAGCGAGCTTGAGGAGGTCCTGTCCCACTTCGGCATCAATGACCCGGACTGGGTGGCCGTGGTCCTGTTCGTGCGCAATCTCCTGGCCCGGCTCTCCATCTACACCGACGAGAAAAAGGCCGAAATCCAGCGCGAAATCCTGGCCGAGCTGGCCAAGGGCGACTTCACCGACGAACACCTCGACGAGATCATCGCCATGCTCGACATGCACATCATGCAGACCATCGGCACCCTTGAGCTTGAGGAGGCCCTGGCCCAGGAGAAGCGCTCGGCCACGGAACTGGTCAACGAGATGAATGGCATCATCGACTCCATGCAGGGCCACGGCGAACGGCAGAACCGCAGGCTCGACGACTTTCGCGAAAACACCGTGGGGGTCATCCAGTCGGGCAAGGACCGGGCCCATATCGTGGCCCGGGTGCGCGGCATGTTCCAGGAATTGATCGTGGAGTTTCGCGAGGAGGCGCGCGAGCTTGAAGAGCGCGCCAGGATGCTGGAGCACACGGCCAACTTCGACCCCCTGCTCACCGAGCTGCACAACCGCCGCGCCCTGGACTCCCACGTCCAGGCTGCGGTGCTGGCCCAGGCCAAGGGCCTGTCCGGCCCCATCTCGCTGATGATGATCGACGTGGACCACTTCAAGCTGGTCAACGACACCTACGGCCACCAGGCGGGCGACGACGTGCTGCACGCCCTGGCCCGGATCATCACGGCCCACGCGGTCCAGTACCAGGGTTTCGCAGCCCGCTACGGCGGCGAGGAGCTGGTGGTGGCGGTGCGCAACATGGACCTGGACAAGGCCGTGGTCAAGGCCGAGGCCATCCGCATGAATGTGGAGCGATACGATTTCCGCATCCGCACCGATGGCCGCCTGTCCGAAACCTCGCTCCAGTTCACGGTCTCCATCGGCGTGGCGCAGTGCCTGCCGGGCTGGGATGCGGGCCGCCTCATCAGCGCGGCGGACACGGCCATGTATCAGGCCAAAAGCATGGGCCGCAACCGGGTCTGCGCCTATCGCGAACCGCGCTGATCCGCAAGCTTCCGAAAGGCGACGAAACAATAAACGCTTATTATTGAACACAAAATGACTTGCCGATTGTGGAAATCGCGATTGCGCCTGCTGGCCGTGGTCATCGCTCTCCTGGCCTGGGCCGGAGTTGCCCCGGGGCAGGCCACGGCCCCCGGAGCCGGGCAGAACGACGAGTCCCCGGAGGCCGTGGATGGCAGGCCCATGGTGGTCCTGCTCCACGGCGCGGACAGGCCCGATGAGCGGACCCGGGCCCTGGCGCGATCCCTGGCCGACGGCCTGGGCGATCCCGGCTCGGTGGTGGCCGTGCTCCTCGGCTCCCAGGAGCGGGGTGACGACCATTTCCACGCCCGCTTCGAGGCCCTGCGCGGGGCCTGGGGCGACGGCTCGCCCACTGCGGTGGTGGCTGACGGCGAATCCGCCTTTGCCTTCATGCGCAAGTACCGCGACAACTTGTTCGCCTCTGCCCCGGTCTTCTATTGCGGCATGGCCGCGCCCCCTCCGGAATACCTGTTCCAGTGCGGTGAATGCACCGGCCTGCCCGAGGCAGAGGACCCGGCCGCCGCCTTGGACCTCATTTTCCGGCTGCGGCCCCAGACACGGCTGGTGGTGGGCATTGCGGACGGCTCGTCCGAGAGTGTGGCCCGGATGCGGGCGGTCAGGGAGTCAATGGAACTGATGGACGCCGCATCCCGGGGGGACACCCGGATCATCTTCCCGGGCCACGAGCCCGGCGATGACGGCGGGCTGACCCTGGCCGGGCTGCGTGGCGCGGCCCACGGCGTGCCCCCCTCGGGCGGGGTTGCGCTGTTTCTCGGCTATGCAAGGGACCCCCGGGGCAACCCCGTGGACGAGTCCCAGGCCGTGGCCATGCTCGCCGCCCGGAGTGCAGGGCCTGTCTTTGCCCTGTCCGACCGCCATCTCGGCGCGGGTGTGGCCTGCGCCGCGACCGTGCCGGCCAGCGACCTGGGACACTCCCTGGCCGGACTGGTGCTACGCGCGGCAGCTGGCGAGGCAGTCGGCGAGATGCTGCCCGAACCCCTGGCGTCCCGGCCGGTCATCGACATGGCGACCCTGGCCCGGTACGGCGTCCCGGCCCATCGCCTGCCGGAAAACGCCCTGGTGCTCAACGAGGTGTTCCGGCCGGACGAGACGGCCGAGGCCCTGCCCGCCGGGCTGGGCGTGGCCGCCCTGGTGGTGGCCGGGCTGGCCGGGCTCTATCTGCTGCTCAGGCGTCTGGCCTTTCGCAGGGACTAGGCCCCTGCCCGGCTCTCCCGCCTCAGCGCCTACATCTTGACCAGATCATACAGGCAGACGGCCTGGACAGCCACCATGAGCGCCACCGAGGCTGTGGCCACATAGACCATGCGGCGGGTCTCGCGCCCGACCCTGGCGCTGATTTCAGCCATTTGGCCGGACACGTATTCGTGGGTGTATGTTCCGTGTTTGAACCAGAGCATGGTGCCTCCCGGGTTTGATGGCCCGCGCTGGAATGCGGGCCGTTTCCGAGCACCCTAGCTGGCTCGCTCCGCACGGCGCGACCGCATTTGTGACGCGCGCCTGACTCGCCGGTCGATATTTGACGACAGGTCGGTGACGGCGCGGGCTCCGGGTTGGGAGAGGGTGGCTCAGGCCGGTTCAAGGGTGGAGGGAACGGTCTGGAGAAAGCGAACCAGGGCGCGGCAGACGGTCTGGTCGTAATGCCGCTCGTTGCCCACCAGCTCGGCAGCGGCGTTGATGGGCGCAATGCCCTGGCGCACGGCCTTGCCCGTGACCATGGCGCTGTAGGAGTCGGCCACGGCCGCGATGCGCCCCAGGCGCCCGATGGCGTCGCCCGACAGCCCGGCAGGATAGCCGGTGCCGTTGAGCCGCTCGTGATGCTGGCTGACCGGCTCGCGGATCTCGGGCCGGGTCAGGTTGAGGCGGGAAAGGATGTCGAGCCCGAACCGGGGATGCTCGCGCATGGTCCGCTGCTCACTCGGCGTCAGCTGATTGGGCCGGGCGATCATCATGGGCGAGACCCGGGTCATGCCGATGTCGTAGACAAAGAAACCCAGGGCCACGGTTTCGAGCATCTCAAGCATGATCTCGCCCTTGTGCAGGTGCAGGTACACGGCCAGGGCCATGAGGGAGCCGTTGATGCGGCGGCGCTCCGGGGCCAGGTCGCAGTGCAGGTGATGGGCCACGATGCTCATGCGCCGACTGTCCTCAACGAGGTGGATGCAGAAGTCGGCAATGGCCCGGGTCAGGCTGTCCAGCTCCCGGGACATGGGGTGGGCAAAGAACTCGTCCTGCCTGCGCGACAGTTCGCCGACAAAGACCAGTCCCTTCTCGTCCCAGGTCAGGTTGGGGTCGTCCAAGGCGGTATTGAGATCACAGGCCACGCAGGCCGCGTACTGGGCGATCTGGTTGCGCGAGAAGAAGAGCGTTCCCTGCTCGCTCATGACCAGCACCCGTTCGCGCAGCCGCCGGTCCACCTGTCGCCCGACGCGGTAGACCGGGCTCAGGGACTGGATGTCCTCGCGCCAGCGGTACAGGTCCACGGGATAGCGATCCGGCGGAAAACAGGCCAGGATGTGGGGATCTATCTGATTGTATTCCTCGACATTCGGGCCTTCGCCCGTCTCGATCCTGCCGCCGATGCCGAGGATGTCACGCTGTATCGCCATGCAACACCTTGCCAGGTTGTTCAAAAACGTCCGGTTGCTGCGTTGCTTCAAAAAGGTCAAACCCTCGCGTACAGGAAGTACGCTTCGGCCTTGACCTTTTTTCGCGCCTATCGTTGCTGTCCTGATCCGTAGGATTCACCGAAGACGGCTCATCAACGGCTCAAGGCTGCACTCGAACATTTTTGAACAGCCTGAGATAACAACTTTCTACACCCAGTTGAGGGTTGCAACTCCGGGAACCATTCCCATATCCGCCAAATGCCCTTTCGTCGAGCCCCGTCTTCAGCCCAGAACCGCACACAGGGCCGCCACGGTCCACAATGCCCCGCAGGCAGCTGCCGTCGCCGGGATCATCCACCAGCGCAGTTGCACGGCCCGGCCGCGCAGACGGAAGGTGCCGCAGCAGGTGAACAGGCTGACGATCATCTGGACCAGCAGGCCGGAAGCGGCCAGGGCAGGCAGGGCCGCGATCCAGAAGACGGGATCAACAAGCCACGACCCGGCCAAAGGAGCGCCGGAGGTCACGCCCGCCGCCTCAACTCATGATCCATTCCACCAGCAGGGGCGGCCGGGCCATCCGGCCGGGCTGACGGAACCGACAGGCCGCGGTCAGCTCCATGCCGCCCTTGATGATGGACACGGGCCGGTCCGAGGACACGACCACCACCAAGATGTCCTCGTGCTCGGCGGTGAAGCGCAGGGCCGAGTTGTAGCGGGCCCCGCGCGCCCGGTTCTCTCCCGGCACGGCCCGGCCGTCCATGAGGCAGGCAAAACCGTGCAACTTCAGGTCGCGGCCCAGGTGGAGCGCGCCGTCGAGCTTGGCCAGGGAGCAGGCCAGCTTGAGTTGGCCGCTGTCGCGCAGATCAAGGGGCTGCTCCAGGTGCTGTCCGGACATGTGCAGGCGCTCCTCCCCGGTGTCGATGACCAGGGTGCAGCCGTGCTTGCGGTCGCGCACCCGGTTGACCATGAGTTGGGCGATCTGCATCAGGGTGTGCTGGTCCTCCATGGGCATGTCGGTCTCCAGCAGCAGTTCCTCCAGATGCACCAGATTGGCCCGCCTGTTTGAGGAGTGGAACCCGCCGTCCTGAAAGCTGCACACCAATTCGTCGCGCAGCCACAGGAAGCCGTGGGTGCCGCTGAACTGGGCGGTCAGATACGCGCCGGGCATGGCCCCGATGGCGATGCCGAGCAGCCGTTCTCCGTCGGAGACCAGCACCCGGCCCGAGTCCTCCACTGCCTGGAGCAGCTTGCGCACATGCTTGCGGTGGCCCAGCATGGGCTGCTCGTGGGCCGGAAAGCGGCAGATGAAGCGCACCTGCGCCAGCTGGCCCGGCTCCACCACCACCAGCCGCCCCCGGGGCCGCGCCCCTTCCTCCTGGGTGCCGGAAACCCCGAGCACCGCGTCAAGGAAGGGATAGATGCGCACATGGGTGTCAAGCCAACCCATGCGGCTGCGCTCGTCCACGATATAGTCGCGCACCGCGTGGGTGGCGCAGTGCTGGAGCACGAACCCCGTGGTCTCAAGGCTCATGACGTCGCGGATGGCGAAATTCTGGGACATGAGTCCGGCCGCGTATTCGAGCCAGCGCTTGGTGGGCCCCACCGAGCACATGCCCGGATGCTCGTCCGTGAACCACATCTGGTAGTGGATGGGGGTCGAGCGCGCCCCCAGGGCGATGGCTCCGGCCAGGTCCAGCCCGGCCTCGGCCGCCTCGATCAGTTCCAGGTGGCGTCCGGGCACGGCCTTCCCCCGCCATGCGTTGGAGTAGATGTAGTAATCCCGGAGTTTTGGCTCGTGCCCGTCCAGCAGCCCCTGCGGGTCGCTGATGCGCGGCGGCGAGTCCGGCCCCACTGCGTAAATCAGGGCGGCCCGGCTCGGCGGCGAGAAATGGGACAGCCCGTCGCACAGGCCGTCCATGAGATGGGAGATGCAGATGTTCTCGAAGGACGCGGTTTCCATGCCGTCTCCAGGTGGGTCCGCGTGCCGCGAATCGGACACGTCTGGTATCTGATTAGGCTGAAACCGACAAGAATGTCCAGCAGCGAACGCGACATAGGGTTCCTGCGCCCCGGGGTTCACCCCCGGGCCGCAGCCAGCAGGTCGGCAAGCTCCCGGATCACGCCATGCCCGCCCCGGGCCGAGGTGACGTATCCGGCCAGGGCCTCCACCGCCGGGTGCGCGTCGGCCGGGGCCACCCGGAATCCAGCCAGGGCCATGGCCCCGGCATCATTGACGTCGTTGCCCACAAACAGGACCTCGGCCAGGGACACGCCCCGCCGCTTGGCCAGGGCCGTCAGCGCCGCCGCCTTGTCGGCCACCCCGGTCTCGGCGTCAAGACCGATCTTGGCGGCCCGGGCCAGGACCACCGGATTGGTCTCGGTGCTTAAGATGCACTGGTCCACCCCCAGGCCACGGATCATGCCCACGCCCAGGCCGTCGCTGCGGTTGGCGGCCACGGACTCGCGGCCGTCCTGGTCCATGAAGACGCGGTTGTCGGTCATGACCCCGTCAAAATCGTACACCACAAGCCGCACCCGCTCGACGCCCGGCAGCCCGCGCTCCTCAAGCAGCACCAGTTCGCCGTCCGGCCCGCGATACAGCCGCGCGTCCCCGAGCCGATGGCTTGCAGGTCCGCTCCTCCCTGCCTCGCTGGCGGCCTTGAAAGCGGTCTCAATGGCGGCCCCTGCATCGGCCACATCGGCCACCATCAGCCGCAGCACCAGCCCGGTGGCCGCTCCCTGACCGGCCTGCGCCCCCCCTGCCCCGGCCGCCCGCACCAGACGCAGGGACTGGCCAAAGGGCCCAAGCAGCAGCAGGCCCGGCACGGCCGCCCCCCCCGGCTCGGGCACGGGCTCAAAGCCCAGCCTGCCGTAAAAGGCGAGGGACGCCTCCACATCGCCCGCAAGCAACACGGTCTGTCCAGATATTGCATGCAAAGTCGGAGAGTTGCCAGTCATGTTCGGCTCCTTGCCGTTGTTCATTGTCGTGGCCGCAGCAGCCGCACGATACCCGCCCATGGCCGCGCAGGCAACACCCGCGCCCGCCCAGGAGCATCGCCAACCCGTGGCCTCGGCAGGCTCGCCAGCCAGACCGCGCCCACTGCCGAGACCCCCGCCCGCCCGAGAAATTTTTTCCTGATGACGCACAGCCGGACTCTTCGCTCTCACGGCACCGCAATCCGCGCCCACCATGCCCAGTTTTTGTGAACAAGAATCATTCTTTTCATCAATCCAGCTAGATCGGCCAGTTTCTAGGTTTTGTCTAGAAAATCTCTAGGCGGGTTTGGGGTCGTGTTTTCCCGGCTTGCGCCGCGCTTTCAGGGATGGGCAGGCTGCCGTGAGGCAGGGCAGTGGTTTCCGGCGATGTCGCGCCATGCTTTGGCCGGACGGGTTGCCGGGCTGCCCGGGGTTGGCGCTGCGCTTTTGGCCGGTTTTGCGAACGCCTGCGCGACAAACCACCATATTTGCGGCCCCATCCGGCTAGCCGGGATCGCCGTCGCCCAGGCCGAGCTTTTCGGCGCGGCGCTGTTCCTGGCGCTCCTTGCGGCGCATGAGCAGGTCCCATTCGATGGGCATGACGAACAGGGTCAGGGTGGTGGCCACGCACAGACCGGTGACAAAGGTGGTGGCCATGGTCCCCCAGACCAGGGAGTAGTAGGGAATGCCAAGGGCCATGGGCAGCAGGCCCAGGGTGGTGGTCAGGGTGGTCAGCAGGATGGGCCGCAGCCTGATGCGCACCCCCTCGCGGATGGCCTCGGCCCGGGTGTAGCCCGCGGCATAGAGCCTGTTCATGAAGTCCAGGAGCACCAGGGAGCCGTTGACCACCACCCCGGCCACACCCACGGTGGCGATGAAGCTGTTGACCGTGAACAGGGAGCGCGTCAGGAAGGTGCCAAAAACCACGCCGATCAGGGCAAAGGCCACGGCCGAGAGGATGACCACCGGCTGCGTGTAGGACTGGAACTGGCAGGCCAGGATGGTGTAGATGAGCATGATGGCGATGAAAAACGCATACATGAGCGAGGTGAAGGAGCGGCCCGTTGACTCGAACTCCCCGGCGAAGTCCAGCTTGGCCCCGGGGTAGTCGGCCCGGATGGAGTCATAGAAAAGCCGCACGTCGTGGACCACGCTCTGGGCGCTGACAGGCGCGCCCGGCCTGATGTTGGCCGTGAGCGTCACCGAGCGCTGGCCCTGGAAGCGGCTCAGCTCGCCCGGTTCGCGGTAGGCGCGCACCTCCACCAGATCGCCCAGGCGCACCGGGCCGTCCGCGTCCTCGATCACCGGGATGTCCAGCGCGTCCTCGGGCTCGGCCACGAAGCGGCCGTCGATCTTCAGCCGCACATTGACATCCTCGTCAGCGGTGCGGAACTTGCCCACGAACCGGCCGTCGAGCACCCCGCCAGCCAGGGCCGCCACCTCGGCCGGGGTCAGTCCGTGCTCGGCGATGCGGGCTGACAGCGGGCTGAACCGGAAGATGCGGTTGTCCGAGCCCGTGTCGGCCCCGAAATCAATGAGATGCGGGGCGATGCGGTCATTGGCCGTGATCCAGGTGGCCACCGTGTCCTTGAGCCCGGCCACGGCAGCCGGGTCAGGCCCGAGCACCCGGATGTTCAGATCCTTGCCCGCTGGCGGCCCGCCCTTCTCGGCCCATATCTTCAGCGTCCAGCCGCCCTCGGCAAAGGGCGCGAGCCGGGCGCGCACCGCGTCGAGCATCTTCAGGGGATCGTTGTCCGGGGTGTCGATGAAATCCTGATCGCCCTTGTCCGGCAGTTCCACGATGACGATGGCCCGGTTCGAGCCGAAGACATTCTCGTAGTCCTCGTTGATGTCCATGCCGCCAAGGGCCGAGGTCGCCATGGTGGTGCCCGGTCCGAAGTCCATGATGGCGCGGGAGACGGCCTTGGCCTTCTCGGACGCGACGCGCACGTCCGTGCCCACCGGGCCCTCCATGGACACGTAATACAGGGTGTACTCGTCCGGGAAGAACTTGATGCGCAGGAGCGGCAGGGTTCCTGTCACCGAGACCAGCAGCATGACGATGGCCAGGACAAAGGAGCCGAAGACCACGCCCAGGGTCTTCCACCTGTGGCGCATGGTCACGGCCAGCACCGCCTCGGTCCAGCCCCGCAGGGCCACGAGAAACCGGGGGTCCGTGGCCCGGCGGCCATGGGTGCGCGCCTCCTTCTCCAGCTTGTCCGCGCCCGGCCAGTCCATGAAGTGGGCGGGCAGGATGAACAGGCACTCGATGAGGGACGCGCCGATGGCAAAGGACACGGCCTTGGGCACCAGCGCGAAGAACTCGCCGATGGACCCGGTCATGATCAGCATGGGCAGGAAGGCGGCCATGGTGGTGGACGTGGCCGCGAGCACGGGCAGGAAGACCTCGCTGGTGCCGTCCACCACGGCCTCGCGCAGCCGTTTGCCCTCCTGGACGTGGCGGTAGATGTTCTCCACCACCACGATGGCGTCGTCCACGATGATGCCGCTGACCAGGACGAAGGAGAACAGGGTGATTTCGTTGAGAGAGTTGCCGGTCAGGCGCATGATGACCATGGTCACCATGAAGGCGAAGGGCACGCCCACCGTGGTCAGGGCGGCGTTGCGAAAACCCATGACCAGCCAGATGCACACGCAGACCAGGGTGATGCCCACCAGCAGGTTGGAGCCAAGGGTGTTGATGTTCTCGTTGATGTTGAGGCGCTGGTCCTGGGTCAGCACGGCCTCCACGCCCTCGGTATCGAGCACCGGGCCGAACTCGGCCACCACCCGCTCCACCTCTGCGCCGATGTCCAGGGCGTTGCCCTCGGGGGTCTTGATGATCTTGATGGACACCGCGTCCCGGCCATTGACCGAGGAGATGACAACCGGGTCGCGGTAGTCGATGGCCGCCCGGCTCATGACATCGCCCACGGTGACAAAGGAGCCGTCGAGGTCACGCCGGATGATGGTGGCGGCCACGGCGTCGCGCGAGCGGAACTTCTCGTCCACCACAAGCACGTACTCGCCGGAATCGCTGACAAAGGAACCGGCCGGAACAGAGACGTTGGCCGCCTCAAGGGCCCTGGCCGTCTCGTCGAAGGTCACGCCGAGCTGCATCATCTTGCCCGGGTCCAGGGTGACGTGAAATTCGCGCGTGTACTCGCCGTCGATCTTCACCTCCTTGACGCCGGGGATGCGCTGCAAGGGGATCTTCATCTCCTTGGCCATCAGTGTCAGGGCGCGGTTGGAGCGCTCGCCCACAAGGTTCACGGAGATGACAGGCAGCCACTCGCTGATGCGGACCACGGTGAAGGTGGGCGGGTCCATGTCCCGGGGCAGGTCGTTCTGGATGGATAACACTCTGAAGCGCAATTCGTCATACAAAGCGTCATAGTCAGTGTCGTCAAGAAACTTGACCAGGATGGAAACGCGCTGGCGGAACGAGCGGGATCGGACGAATTCCACATTTTCCAGGTCTTCAAGGGCGTCTTCGATCTTGCGGGTGACGAGCATTTCCATCTCGTCCGGGCTGGCTCCGGGCAGGAAGGCGCTGATGATCACCTTGCCCATGCGCACGTCCGGGTAGCGCTCCACCGGCAGGGAGAAAAGACAAAACACCCCGGCCACCGTGAGCACCACGAAGACCAGGTTGACGAAAACCTTCTGCCCCAGAGTCAGGCTCACCAGCCCACGAATGAACGAATTGCTGCCCGCTGCCGCCATTGTCCGTCTCCTGATTGGGTGCTGCCCGTCCTAGGGGTACAGCAGGAAGGTGTCGCCCGGTCTCACATCCTGGCCGCTGACCCGGCGCATGCCGCCCTCGGCCGAGCCCAGCAGGACCACATGGACCCGCTCGCCGTCCGGGGTCATGAGAAAGTGCTCCTCGTAGGCCTTGATCAGGGCCGAGGCCGGGACCAGCACGGCCCCTCCCGGGTCCAGCAAGTCGAGGGACAATTCCACGCGCAACCCGCCCCGGAACTCGAAGTCGCCGCTGGCGATCTCCAGGTCCACGTTGATCTTGCGGCTCTGGGCGTCAAATCCGGGCGAGACGCGGGCCACGGTGGCGGCCACGTCCTGGCCCAGATCCGTCAGGCGCAGCGTCACCTCGCTCCCCTTGGGGCCAAGGGCGCGATACTCCTCGCTCGCCAGGGCAAAGGGCACCAGGAGCACGTCGAACCGGCCCAGCTCGGCCACCTTGGCCCCGTTGGTCAGCCACTCGCCCGGCTCGATGAACCGGCTGACCACCTGCCAGCCCGGAGGGCCGAGGAGCGAAAACCGCTTCATGCGCTCCACCAGCACCCGCTCCTCGATCTGCTTGGCCCGCAGCTGCTGCAGGGCTGACTGGTGCGCCCGGATATTGTTGTCCAGCGTGGACTGGGGCGCATTGTTGCTGCGCACCAGTTGCTCGTAGCGCTCCATCTCTTTTTTGGAATAGGTCAACTCGCTCTGCAACCGTTGCTGGTCTGCCCGGTTGCCCTGAAGATCAAGCTCGATGAAGGTGGTGTCCAGCTCGGCAAAGAGCCCGTGTTCGCCCAGGGTGTCGCCCACGTCGGCCACCACCTTGTGGACCCGGCCCGATTCCTCGGAGACCAGGGTCATCAGCGTGCGCGCCCGGGTGAACCCGGTCAGGGTCGTGCGGCGCGGCGCGGCCTCGGCCACGAACACCTCGCCCTGACGGGCCGCATCCTCTTCAGCCGCCCGAGGCGCCTCCCTCAGTGCGGCCTGTGCTTCGGGCGCGGCCACCGGTGTCGCGTCCCGCGCAACCTCCTCGTCGCCAATGCACCCGGACAGAAACAGGACCATGGCCACGGCCACCAGCGCATCTTTCCAACGCATCACTTCGCCTCCCCGCCACCGCACCGGCCCGGCCGCAGCATGAAATCCACTATCCCGGCAACCAGCGTCTCCACATCCACATCCCCGGCCAGCACCGCCACCCGGCCGGACCGGATGAGCTGCGCCAGTCCATGCACCCCGGACCACAGCGCAAAGGCCACGACATCCGCATCGGCCTCGCCGAACAGGCCAGCGGCCACGGCCTGCTCCACAGTCTCTTGGAACAAATCATGTGATTCCAGGGAACTGGCAGCCAGGTCGCCCTCCAGGTCCACCTCGCTGCAATCCGTGCAGAACATCAGCTGATAATACTCCGGCTCTTCCATGGCGAACCGCAGGTAGGCCACACCCTCCACGCGCATGCGCGCAAGCACGTCCGAATGCTCGCGCACCCTGGCCCGCTGCCCGGCTACGTACCTATCAAACCCCTCGGCCCGCAAGGTCGAGAGTATTTCGCGCTTGTTGCTGAAATATCTGTAGATTGCTGCCGGAGAATAGTCGATGGCCCCGGCAATGCGGCGCATGGACACATTGTCGAACCCCTCACGCACAAACAGCTGCCGGGCCGCATCCAATATCAGCCGCCGCATCCGGCCCCTGTCGCGCTCACGCCTTGGTTTTCTGCTCATCCGCGATCATCTAGCAAACACCGTTCACAAAGTAAACAGTGTTCAGGGTGGGGTGGGGGTGGATGATTCCGGGGGGGGGGGGGGGGGGGGGGGGG
>NZ_JASTWE010000042.1 GCF_030282845.1 Pseudodesulfovibrio pelocollis | reverse complement strand
TATACTTGCCTTCCACGGGAAAACCACTTACTCAATTCCCCTTCACGAACATCCCGGAGTGTGTCGATCATGGCCCAACTCGGCCCCCATATATCCATTTCCGACGAACAGCTCATCACCCGCGCCCTGGGCGTGGTGGACATGGAGCGCTACCAGCACTGGCCAGAGGACGTGAAAACCCTGGCCTCCACCCTGGCCGCCGAACTGTTCATGGTCCGCTACAACCCCTTCATCGACCCGCAGCTGGTGCGCACCTCGGTGGAGCGGCGGCTGAACATGTCAAAACCCATGCTCTCCAAGGGGTTTGCCAAGATCCTGTCCACGGGCATCGACCTGTTCTGGGAGAGCTTTGACGCGGATCAGGCCTTTCGCGACACCCTTATCGAGCGCCTTGGGGCCTTCATGCCCCGCGAGGCCATCGGCGACGCGCCCAACTGTCGCATCGAATCGGCCACGGACGCCACGGACCTGCGCATGGAGCTGCCGCTTTTGGTGCTCTTCCCCGAGACCGAGGCGCAGATCAGGCAGGTGGTGCGGCTGGCCAATGAACTGCGCTTCGGCATCATCCCGCGCGGGGGCGGCACCGGGCTGACCGGCGGGGCCATCCCGGCCCTGGGCCGCTGCGTGATTCTCTCCCTGGCCCGGTTCAAGCGGATCATCGACATCGACCCCGAGACGCGGACCATCACCGCCGAGTCGGGCGTGATCACCCTCGACGCCATCAGAGCCGCGGCAGAGCAGGGGCTGCTCTTCACCGTGGACCCGGCCTCCAAGGCGGGCTCGTCGTTGGGCGGCAACATCTCCGAGAACTCGGGCGGGCCGTTCGCCTTCGAGTACGGCACCACCATCGACACCATCCTGAGTTATCGCATGGTCACACCCGACGGCGGGCTGATCGAGGTGCGGCGCAGGGACCACCCGCGCCACAAGATATACACCGACGAGGTGGCGGTCTTCGACATTTTCGACGAGCACGGCGCGTTCATGGAGACGGTCAGCCTGCACGGCGGCGAGATACGGGGTGCGGGCCTGGGCAAGGACGTGTCCAACAAGTTTCTGGGCGGCCTGCCCGGGGTGCAGAAGGAGGGTGTGGACGGCATCATCACCCAGGCCAGCTTTGTCTGCTACCCGATTCCGGTCCACTCGCGCACCCTGTGCCTGGAGTTCTATGGCCGGTCCATGAAGAACGCCATGTATGTGATCAAGGATGTGGTCGGCCTGCGCGACACCATCCGCAGCCAGGGCGATCTGGTCAAGATATCGGCCCTGGAGGAGTTCGGGCCGAAATACGTGCAGGCCATCGAGTATCAGGCCAAGTCCATGCGCTACGAGGGCGACCCCATCTCGGTGCTCCTGCTCCAGCTCGATTCCGACAACAAGGCCGCCCTGGACGACGCCTGCCGGACCATCGTGGCCCTGGCCCAGCCTTACGAGGGCGTGGACATCTTCACCGCCCGCGACCAGCGCGAGGCCGAGCTGTACTGGGAGGACCGGCACAAGCTCTCGGCCATTGCCAAGCGCACCTCGGGCTTCAAGGTCAACGAGGACGTGGTCATCCCGCTGGAGGTCATCCCGGAGTTCTCGGATTTCCTCGAAGACCTGAACCTCATCTATCTGGCCAAGATTTATCGCAAGACCCTGCACAAGGTGCGCGACATGGAGGGTGTCAACTACGAGGACCCGGACATCCTCGAAGCCCTGGCCCGCGCCCGGGCCATCATCGAGGGCGAGATCACGGCCCGCGACATCTCCGACCAGGAGCAGGACGCCCAGTGCCGCTTCCTCTTCCTCAAGCTGCGCGACGCCTACCCGAGGCTCGACCGCGAGATCAAGGCCATGTGGCAGGAGATGCAGCAAAAGCGCGTCATCATCGCCAACCACATGCACGCGGGCGACGGCAACTGCCACGTCAACCTGCCGGTCAACTCCAACGACCCGGAGATGCTCGCCTCGGCCCACGAGGCGGCCGAGGTGGTCATGCGCAAGGTGCTTGAACTCAAGGGCGAGGTCTCGGGCGAGCACGGCATCGGCATCACCAAGATCGGCTTCCTCGGCGAGGAGAAGATCAAGGCCCTGGCCGCCTACAAGAAGCGCGTGGACCCGGCCGACGTGCTCAACCCCGGCAAGCTGGTGCGCCGCAAGCTGCCCAGCCAGCCCTTCACCTTCTCCTTCAACCGGCTGATCCAGGACCTGGACAAGACCGCCCTCAAGGACAAGGAAGCGCTCATGGCGCTCCTGCGCAACATCCAGGTCTGCACCCGCTGCGGCAAGTGCAAGCAGGTCTGTCCCATGTACCACCCGGCCCGGGGGCTGATGCACCATCCGCGCAACAAGAACATCAGCCTGGGCGCGCTCATCGAGGGCATCTACTATTCGCAGGTCCAGTCGGGCGAGCCGTCGCCGCGGCTCATGGCCCAGCTGCGGGATCTCATGGACCACTGCACGGCCTGCGGCAAATGCACGGCCGTCTGTCCGGTGAAGATCGACTCGGCCGGGGCGGCCCTGTCCCTGCGCGCGTTCCTCGATTCCAAGGGCAAGTCCGGCCATCCGCTCAAGCAGATCGTCCTCAAGACGCTGGCCCGCAACCCGTCAGGCAGCCTGCCGGTCACGGCCAAGGCCCTGGCCGTGGGCCAGACCATTCAGGACAAGACCCTGGGGCTGGTGCCTGCCCGCTGGCTGTCGCGCTTCGAGTCCCCGATCCTCTCGGGCCGCAGCCCCAACATGGACTTTCGCAACCTGCACGAGGTGCTGGAGCTTGGGGCCGGATCGGTGCTCAAGAACAGCCAGGCCGCCCGGGACGAGACCGTGCTCTACTTCCCGGGCTGCGGTGCAGCGCTCTTCTCGCGCTCCATCGGCATGGCCACGGTCTATCTGCTGCTCAAGGCCGGGGTGAACGTGGTCCTGCCCGACCGGCACATGTGCTGCGGCTATCCACTCCTGGCCAGCGGCTGCGAGGAGGCGTACAAGACCAACCGCCACCGCAACGTGCGCGAGTTTCTGGACCTGCTGGTCAAGACCGGCAAGGCGGGGCTCAAGGCCACCACGCTGCTCACCGTCTGCGGCACCTGCCGCGAGTCCCTGGGGAGCTACGATTTCTCAGGCGAACTGGTGGACCCGCTGGCGCATCTCGACGCGGTCCAGTTCCTCATGGACCGGCTGCCCGCGTTGGCAGGAAGCGGGCCGGTCCTGTACCACGCGGCCTGCCACGCCGAATGGGTGGACGTGCCCAAGCTCAAGGCCGCCGAGATGTACCGTGCGGGCCTGTCCCGGCTCACCGGGACCGAGGTGGCGGTCTCGCCCGGCTGCTGCGGCGAGTCCGGCCTCGGGGCCATGACCAGCCCGGCCATCTACAACCGGCTGCGCGAGCGCAAGCAGACGCAGCTGCGCACCGACCTGGGCGACGACCGGACCCGGCCCATCGTGGTGGGCTGCCCGTCGTGCAAGGTGGGCATCAAGCGGTCCATGCTCCAGATGAAGCGGCCCAACCGGGTCATGCACACCGTGGAATACCTGGCCGAGTGCCTGGGCGGGCGCAAGTGGCGGCGCGAGCTCAAGACCCTCATGGAAGGCGTGGAGCGCAAGGGCGCTGATCGATTGCCATAATCCCCGGCCCGTGTCATATTCAAGGCCGGGAACATCATGGAAAAACTCGTCCAAGCCATCCTTGCCAATCTGCCGGTGGGCCTGATCATCATCGGTCCCGACGGCCGCATCGTGGAAGTCAACAGGGCGGCCTGCGAGATCATGGGCTGCTCGCTGCAAACCTTCAGGGCCAGCACCTGGGGTGAACTGTTCCTGGCCGACGGGGAGAACGACGAGTTCTCCGAGGTGGTCATCGAGGCGATCCAGAAGGAGACGCCAAGGACCGAGCGGGTCACGCCCTATGTCACGCCCGACGGGGTGCGCAAGTTCCTCTCGGTCATTTCCTCGGCCCTGCGCGAGGAGGGCAAGATCACCTCCCTCGTGGTGCTCATCGAGGACATGACCGAGCTGACCCTGCTCAACCAGCGCGAAAAGGACATCCTGGCCCAGAACCACCGGCTGGCGGCCGAGCGGGCTCAGAGCCTCATCGCCTTTGCCCGGTCCGTGGCCCATCAGATACGCAACCCGGTCACGGCCATCGCCGGCTTCGCCCGCCTGCTCCAGCGAAGCGCGGACGAGGCCGCCCGCCAACCCCTTGAAGCCATTGCCGAGGAGACCCTGAAGCTTGAGACCATGGTTCGGTCCGTGGCCGACTACAGCGCCATCAGTGTGGGCCAGATCGTCCAGGTCAACCTGTGGGTGGTCATTGAGGAGGCCAAGCACCGCATCGAGGATCACCCGGCGGTGAAGAACAGGGGCATCGTCTGGAAGACCGATTGCCCGGACATGAACATCCGCGTGGATCGCGACCTGATGATCCAGGCGCTTTCCGAAATCCTGCTCAACAGCGCCGAGTTTGCCGGGCCCGGGGCCGAGGTGACCGTCTGCGCCATGGATCGCGACGGCGGGGTGACCATCACCGTGACCGACGATGGACCCGGCTTCACTGACGAGGGACTTGAGCTGGCCTTCGACCCCTTTTATACCACCAAGACCGTGGGCGCGGGCATGGGCCTGACCCGGGCCAAGCGAGTGGTGGGCGAGCATCAGGGCTCCATCACCGTTGCCAATGCCCAAGGCGGCCACGCCCGCGTGAGCATCCATCTGCCCATGGGCGGGGCAGATGTGGTGGCCGCTGAGACACGAACAGCCCGGGGAGCGGCATGATGCGCGCCCTGGGCATTGATTTCGGCCTCAAGCGGGTCGGGCTGGCCCTGAGCGACCCCCTGGGCATCCTGGTCTCGCCCCACCGGACCCTTGAGCGGACCACGCGCCAGACGCTCTTTGACGCTCTGCTGGAAATCATTCAGAATGAATCCGTGGAGGCCATCGTGGTGGGGCTGCCCCTCTCCCTGAACGGCGAGGACACCCTGACCACGCGGCAGGTGCGCAACTTCGCCCAGAGCCTGGGCCGCCGAACGGCGGTGCCCATCCACCTGATGGATGAACGGCTGACCTCGGCCCAGGCCGAGGAGGAACTCAACGCCGCAGGCCTCCGCGGCACCAAACGGAAGATGGCCCTGGACAGCCAGGCGGCCGTCATCATCCTGCGCTCATGGCTCGAAAAAGAACGATCCTCCTGACCCTTGTCGGCCTGACCCTGCTGGCCGCCATCACCCTTGGTTGCTACAAGGGCCATAATCTGTGGCTTGACCACCGGTTCCGCACCGTGCCGCCCGAGACTCCTGGCCGCGAGGTGATCTTCCGGGTGGAGCCGGGCCAGCCCTTTTCGGTCATCGCCGCCGGGCTCCGCTCGGACGGACTGATCACCGACAGCCGCCGTTTTCTGACCATGGCTGTGAATGAGGGCAAGACTGCCTCCATCCGGGCAGGGGAGTTCCTGCTGCACACGGGCTGGACGCCGGACAAGGTTCTGCATGAGCTGACCACCTCGGCCGGGATCATGCGCCGGGTGGCCGTGCGCGAAGGTTTGACCTGGTGGCAGACCGCCCAGGTGGTGGAAGAGGCCGGTGTGGGCTCGCGCGAGGCCTTTGCCGCGGCCGTGAGCGACCCGGAACTGCTCGCCGGGTTCGGCATCCGGGCGGACACCGCCGAGGGGTATCTCTTTCCCGAAACCTACCTGATCACCCCGCCGCGCGGCGATCATTCGCGGGCCATGGCCGAGCTGATGATCAGGGAGTTCTTCGTCAACGCGGCCAAGGTCTGGCCCGATGGCCTGCCGGGCTGGGACGAGCTGCACCGCACGGTGATCATCGCCTCCCTGGTGGAAAAGGAGACAGGAGTGCCCTACGAGCGCGCCCGCATCGCCGGGGTCTTTCACAGTCGCCTGAAAAAGCGCATGCTCATCCAGGCCGATCCGACCATCATTTACGGTCTGGGTGAAGCCTATGACGGCAAAATCGCCAGGAGCCACCTGCGCGACCCGGACAATCCCTACAACACCTACGTCCACCGGGGGCTGCCGCCCGGTCCCATCTGCTCGCCCGGCCTGGAGGCGCTGCTGGCCACGGTCAACCCCGAGGAACACGATTATCTCTATTTCGTGGCCAAGGGGGACGGCTCCCACCAGTTCAGCAAGACCCTGGAGGAACACAACCGGGCCGTGGTCAAATACCAGATCAGGCGTCCGGCCAACTATCGTTCCACCCCCGTACCCCTCGGCCAGGATCAGTAGACCGGACTGGCCCTGGCCGCGCCGACGGGAAGATCGCGAGCCCGGGCGGTCAGCGGACCGGCTCGCCCAGGCGGGCTGACCAGCCCCGGTCATCGGCCGCGCCGGGCAGGTAGATGTAGAGGGCGCGGGTCACGATCCGCTCCCGCTGCACCGGCCCGAGCCAGCGCGAGTCATGGGAACGCTCCCGGTTGTCGCCCAGCAGGAAGTATTCGCCGGGGCCGAGCCGCAAGGGTCTGAAGCTGTCGCGGCCCGGGACCATGGAGCGGCCCACGTGCCGGGCGTAGGGCTCGGCAAGGGCGCGGTCGTCCACGAACACCTGCCGGGCGTCGATGCGCACGGTCTCGCCGGGCAGGGCCACCACCCGCTTGACAAAATGCTGTCCGCTCGCCTCATCCACGAACACCACCACGTCAGCGCGCCTGATCGCATCGTCCGGCTTGAGCCGTGCGGACATGAATCTGTCGCCCACCAGCAGGGTGGGCTCCATGGAGCCGGACGGCACCTGAAAGTTCTGAAAGAATCGGCTCTTGACCATCCGCTCGCCCGCCACCCCGACCCCGCTGCTGAGCAGCACGGCCAGAATGTAGACCCACCAGCGGTTGAGCCGTGTCAGTCGGAGTCCGCCGCGCCGGGCCGTGCGATAAGCCTCGGCCGCTGCCAGCAGGTTGAAGGCGAGGAGCCCGGCCATGGCCGTGGCCAGCCCGGCAAAGGTGTCCATGATCGGAATCAGAATCAGGGCCGCCGCCACCTCGGCCGAGAAAAAGGCCAGCCCCTTGCGCCACTGGCCGTTGTAGAGCTGGCCTGCGCCCGTGGCGATCAGGGAGAGGAGTGCAGCAAGCCAGGGTCTGCGCCGCGTTTCCCTATGGCCGGGCCAGTCGGGGCCGTCAAAGGCGGCGTCTTGGCCGACAGGGTGGGGATCGTTTTCGCGCGGGGCCTGGGGTCGGGGCATGGGGACTCCCTTTCGGTGTGCCGGGGCGGCGGTCGCCCCGACCGATCATGCCAGAGAGGCCCGGATATGGGAAGTGGCCGGGTCAGGCCACCGGCAGGTAGTCGCGGCCCAGGACATGGCCGCGCTGGTGCAGGAACTGGGCGATGTCCTCGCGCGCGCCCCGGCTGGCCACATAGGGCAGACAAAAGGCGCGGCCCGGCGGCGGCACGGCGTCGCGGGAACGGACCTCCACCCCGCCCACCACATGGCCGATCTTGCGCGGGTCCACATCGTAGTAGGCCGCGAACCGGATTCCGTGCTCAAGGAGCATGTCCGCCCGCTTGCGCGTGGTCCGGCCCGAGCCGAGGATGTGGACCTCGGGATGAAGCGGATTGTGCCGCGCCAGCCAGCGGGCGAGATAGTCCGACTTGAGCCGGTAGAACGCCTCGACCCGGTAGCGCGGGTGGGTGCGCGACAGCCGTTCGGGCGGGTCGTTCCAGATCATGAGCTCGGCATCCACCTTGGCCATGTGCACCCCGGTGTCGAGCCAGCGCAGGAGCAGATCGTAGTCCTCGGGAAAGTCGCCGTCGCGGTAGATGCCGTGGTCTGCGAGACACTGGTGCCTGCACATGATGGAGGGGTTGGGCACCGGGAATTCCACGAACCGGTTCAGGCTGATGGCCTCATGGGTCAGCAGGGTGTTGGTCCAGTCCACATACCGGGCGTATCCCGCGCTGCCCTGGCGGTCCCCGCCAAAACGAATGCGGCAGCCGACCAGCCCGACCTCGGGCCGCTCGTCGAGCAGCCGGGCCTGGGCGGCCAGTCGGTCGGGCAGCATCTCGTCGTCGGCGTCCATGCGCGCGACGTAACGCCCGCAGGCCAGGGAAATGGCCGTGTTGGCGGCCGCGATCACCCCGCCATGGGCGGCGTGGACCACCCGCACCCGCCTGTCGCGCCGGGCGAATTCGTCCAGGATCGAGCCCGTGGCATCGCGGCTGCCGTCGTCCACGGCCACCACCTCGATATCGCCCAGGGTCTGGCCCAGGACGCTCTCCATGGCCCGGGCCACGGTCGTTTCGCAGTCCCGGCAGGGCATGGTCACGGTGACGACCGGATCGTTCATGGTCAGGCCCATGCTCAGGCCTCTGCCGCCTTGGCCTTGCTCTCGCGCACTGCGGCCTTGATGCGGCAGACAGAGCAGGTGCCCGCGCTGGTGGGCGAACCGCACTCGATACACGGGGCCAGGGGCTCGCCGATCTCCTGCTCGCGGGCGGCGAAGGCGGGTTTTCCGTTCTTCAGAAAACCCTGGTAGAATTGGAACTTCTGGCCAGGGCTGCGGTGCTCCAGCTCGCCCCACAGCTCCTTGTGGCTGGTGAAGCTCGCGCCCGAGGCATAGGGGCAGGGGTCGGAGTGGATCTCGATGTCCTTGAGGAAGGCGTAGTTGGCCGTCTCGAATTCGCTCAAGCGAAACAGGGGCTTGACCTTGCGCGTGAACCCCTGGCGCGCGGGCAGCACCGGCCCCTGGTCCGAGAGGTAGGCCGTGTCCCAGCGCAGGGTGTTGGCAAAGAGCCGGGCCACCTCGTCGTCCAGGTTGTGGCCCGTGGCCAGGGCGTCGTAGCCGCCCTCAAGGGCGATGCGGTTGAAGTGGTGGCGCTTGATGCGGCCGCAAACCGAGCACACCGGCCGTTTGACATGCTCCTTGATGTCCGGGATGGGCAATCCTTCCTTTTCCATTTCGAGCACCTGGAGGGAGAGGCCGTGTGCGGTGCAGAAGTTCTCCACCTTGGCCCGGGCCTTTTCCGAGGAGCCGGGAATGCCGAGGTCGATGTGCAAGCCGGTGACGTCATAGCCCTGGAAGGCCAGTTCGAGCATCAGGGAGAGGGAATCCTTGCCGCCGGACAGGGCCACCAGGATGCGCTCGTCATGGGTGAACATCTTTTCGCGGCGGATGGCGGTCTCCACCTGGCGGGTGAAGAAGATCGGATAGCACTCGGCGCAGAAGCCGGAGTGGTGGCTGGGCAGCGAGACGCAGGCGAGTTGTTTGCAGCGTGAGCATTTCATGGCGTCGTCCCTATCCCGCGGAGGTCACTTTGCGGACCATGAGGGTTTCACCGGGGTTCAGACGGCGGTCAGGGGTGAGCAGCTGGCCGTCGCGGGCCACGATGGCCATGGTGGAACGAAGCTTGAGCCGGTTGAGGACGGCCAGCACGGTTTTGGTTCCGTGCAGTTCGATCACCTCATTGTCCGGCTCCAGGTGGATAGTGATCATGGGGGGCTCCTTTCGCCAGCCATTTGACAGCCAGCGGGTGAGGCGGACCCTACCCGCGATGGCGACCGAGTTCAAGGAAAGATGGCCTTGGCGGCCCCATTGGCGGGGCCTTGGACGGGTCACATGATTATTGGACAAAAAGACGCGCCGTGTTGTTGACCCGGTTCGGGATAATCTATTAGGGTGGAAGCTAGGGTAAATTCCCAAGGAGGATTCCATGAGCCAACCGACGATACTCGTGGTCGATGACGAAAAGCACATACGCATGCTCTACCGGGAGGAACTGGAAACCGAAGGCTACACCGTGGCCACCTCGGACGGCGAGGAGGACATCCTTGATGTCGTCCATCGCGAGAAACCGACCATCATCATTCTCGACATCAAGCTGGGCGTCAACCGCTCCGGCCTTGACCTGCTCCAGGAGATCCGCGCCGAGGACCAGCAGATACCCGTGATCCTGTCCACGGCCTACGACTCCTTTCAGCATGACCTCAAGTCCATCGCGGCCGACTACTACGTGGTCAAGTCCGTGGACCTGACCGAGCTCAAGGACAAGGTCAAGATGGCCCTGAACAAGGCCCGCGCCTGACGGGTGACTCTTTGGCCCGCGACCGGTCCTGCTGATCGGCTTCGCGCGTCAGCCGGAAACGAAGCGACGCTCCCCGGACCGGTCCGGGGAGCGTCGCCGTATTCTTGAAGAGTAGGTCAGCTGGCCTGGGCGTCGATCCAGGCATTGGCCTCGCGCACGTCCAGGGTGCCCACATAGATGGCCCGGCCCGAGATGGCTCCCTCAAGCCCATTGGCGCACAGCGGGTGCAGGGCCTTGATGTCGTCAAGGGTGTGCACTCCGCCCGCCGCGATGACCGGAACGCTCGTCTTGGCGCACAGGGCCTCAAGACCGGCCACGTTGACCCCGGTCTGCATGCCGTCGCGGGCGATGTCGGTGTAGACGATGAAGCGGATGCCATCGGCCTCAAGGCGGGGCAGCACGTCGTCCATGGTCAGCCCGGCGTCCTCGACCCAGCCCTTGGTCTTGAGCCTGCCGCCCACGGCATCAAGGGAGACGCCGATGCGGCCCGGCAGCGTCCGGCACAGCTCCGAGAACAGGTCCGGCGACTCCAGGGCCATGGTGCCGATGATCAGCCGATCCACCCCGGCCTCGATATATTTCTGCGCGGTGGCGATGTCGCGGATGCCGCCGCCGAGCTGGACCGGTATGTCGATGGCGGCGCAGATGGAGCGGATCAGCTCGAAGTTGCGGGGCAGCCCCGAGAACGCGCCGTCAAGGTCCACCACGTGCAGGAAGCGGGCGCCGTGATCGGCCCAGCGGCGGGCTTGCTCCACCGGATCGGCGGCAAAGACCGTGACCTGGTCCTCCCTGCCCTGGGCGAGGCGGACGCACTGGCCGTCCTTGATGTCAACTGCGGGAAAGAGAATCATAAACCAAGTTCCATGAGTTTTTCCTCGATGCCGTCCGAGGCGAGGCGGGCGGCAGTCACCCACGCGCCGCCGCGGTCCGCGAACTTGCGGGCCGTGAACAGGTTTTCCAGGAGCCCCACCTGGGTCTCTTCGTACCGGGCGCGGGTCATGCGCTCGTTCTTCACGTCGATGAGGTAGAACTCCAGGGCCACCGAGGCGGCATTCGTCACGCCGCCGGAAGTGCCTTCGCGCTCGCGCCAGTGGGTGACCTGGGGCACCAGCAGCATGTCCGCCTGGATGCACTTGCCCACGCCGAGCCAATACTTCCACGCCGAGAGCTTGGGCATGCCCGACTCCTCGAAGACCACCAGCTCCTGGCAGGAGACCAGCGAATCGGGCGTGATGAAGTCATAGACCTGATGGCGGTGCAGGGTATCGATGAGGACCGAATCCAGGGCCGAGAGGGTGCCGTCGGGCACGGGCCTTCCTTCTTCCTCCAGGTATCCGGCAAGAATCTGCCAGTTGTAGATGGGGTTGGTGAACCCGGCCACGGCCAGCTTGCCCTCGGGCCTGGGCACGGCCGCCGTGCGCTGGGGCGTGCCGCAGCCAGCCATGACGAGCAGGACAAGGCACAGGGCCACGGCCGTGGAGATAAGGCGTGTGCGTCGCATCAGTCGAGACTCCCTTTGGTGCTGGAAACGCCCGAACGCCCGACCCGGACGGCCTGGGCCAGGGCGATGCCCAGGGCCTTGAAGGCGGCTTCAAGCAGATGGTGGCCGTTTTGGCCGTATTCGAACGAGACGTGCAGGTTCATGCCTGCCTTGTAGGCGAAGGATTTGAGAAATTCGCGCCAGACGTCCTTCTCGTCACCGGCAATGATGTCCGGCAGCAGCGTGTCGTCATAGACGATATAGGGTCTGCCCGAGAGATCGATCACCACCTCGGCCAGGGCCTCGTCCATGGGCACCTTGGCCGAGGCAACGCGGACGATGCCGCCCTTGTCGCCCAGAGCCTCGGCCAGGGCCTGCCCGAGACACAGCCCGATATCCTCCAGGCTGTGGTGCGAGTCGATTTCCAGGTCGCCCCGGCAGGTGAGATCAAGGTCGAACCCGGCCCAGAAGGCGGCCAGGGTGAGCATGTGGTCGGCAAAGCCGATGCCCGTGTCCACCGCCACCCGGCCCTCGCCGTCGAGGGTCAGCGTCAGGCTGATGTCCGTTTCCTTGGTGGCTCTCTTGACCGTGGCCGTGCGTTTGCCCATGGCCCTCTCCTTCGTGTTGCGCGGGATGCGGTGTCACTCTCCGGGCGAGAGTGTATAGCAAAACTCTAGAAAAGGAAACCGGGCAGTTGCGGCTTGCGCCTCGCGTCTGCCCGGTCCATCCGGCCTAAGCCTTGCCTGAATCCTCGGCCGTCTCTTTTGCCGCTCCCTTTCCCGTCTCCTGGGCCGCCTGCTCTTCGTCCTGCTTGTTGGCGGCTGCGGCGTCCATCTCGGCCTTGGCAGCCGCTTCGGCAGCGGCCTTGCGTTCCAGATGCCGCTTCTCGTTCTTGCCGAAGAAGAAGGCGACCCAGATGCCCACCTCGTAGAGGATGATCAGCGGTCCGGCCATGAGGCACTGGGTGAAGGGATCGGGCGGGGTGAGGATGGCGGCCAGCACGAAGCCGACGAGGATGGCGTACTTGCGCTTCTTGCGCAGTCCGTCGGATGAGACCATGCCCATGCGCGCAAGGAAGAAGATGAACAGCGGCAACTCGAAGACAAAGCCGAAGGCAAAGAGCAGTTTGAGGCAGAAGCTCAAGTATTCGTTGAGCTTGGGCGTGAACTGGATGCCCTCGGTGGAGAAGCTGGCAAAGAACTCGAAGCCAAAGGGGAAGACCACGAAATACCCGAAGAGCGCGCCAGAGGTGAAGAAGGCGGCCGAGATCACGGCGATAGGGATCATCCATTTGCGCTCGTGGGCGTAAAGGCCCGGGGCGATGAACCCCCAGATCTGGGCGAAGACATAGGGGCTGACCAGGAAGAGCCCGGCCACGATGGAAATCTTGATGTACGAGAAAAACGCCTCGGCCGGGTAGGTATACTGGAAGTGGCCTTCCTGGGCCATTTGCACCAGGGAGTGTTGCAGGGCGTCCACGAACAGGTCGATCTTGTCCGTGTGCTGGAATCCCTGCTCGCCGAGCATCTTGGTCAGAGCGACCCGCAGGTCGTCGTAGAAGCCGATGGGCAGCATGGGCTTGTCCGCCATGCGATCCTGGAACACGGTGATCATCGGTTGCATCAGGATGTTGAACAGCTGCTCGGCAAAGCCGTAGCAGGCCACGGTGCCCACGGCGATGGCGATGAAGCTGCGCGTCAGTCTGGCGCGCAGTTCATTGAGATGGTCGAGCAGGCTCATCTGTGCGCCTTCCGTTTCTTCGTGGTCGGCATCGGGTTCGGCGTCAGGCTCGGAGCCGTCCCCGCCGCTGCCACCGCCGGGCACGGCCGGGGGAGGGGCATCGCCGCCCGGGGTCTCGGCACCCTGTTCCGCGCTTTGGGCCGCGCTCGTGGCCGGTTCCGGCTCGGTCGCATCGGGCTCGGGTGAATCGGCCTTGGGCGCATTGGACTCGGCCGCATCCCCATCGGGCGCGGCGGAATCTTCCTGCTCGCGGGCCAGGGTCTGCCTGGCCTCGTCCAGCGCCTCGTTGGAAATCACCGGCCCGTCCGGCTCCAAGAGAGATGGGTCGTCAGTGGAGGCACCGGCCGTTGGGGGTGTGTCCGGCTCCCCGGTGGCCTCGTTCCTGACCTCGTCCTTGTCCTGGCTCATGCCTTGTCCTTGACGTCCGTCCTCGTGTCCTCGGCGGTATGGGCTTCGGGAGCGGGCGGAGTTTCGGAAGCGGCCTTTTCCGCGGCCGCCTTTTCCGCCTTGCGGCGTTCCATCTCCTCGTCCACCTCGCGCTTTCGGGCCGCGGCCTCCGCCTTCTTGACCTCGTCGTCAAGGGTGCTCTTGACGTCGGTGCTGACGCGCTTGAACTCGGCCATGCCCTTGCCCAGCGAGCGCAGCAGGTCGGGCAGTTTCTTGGGGCCGATGACAATGAGGGCCACAACGCAGATGATCAGAAGCTCGGGACCGCCTATTCCAAACATATATCCACCCGGGTTACAGGAAGTTGATTCGTCTTATTCCCACTCGATGGTGCTCGGCGGCTTGGACGAGATGTCCAGAACCACGCGGTTGACGCCCTTGACCTCGTTGATGATGCGGTTGGAGATGCGGGCCAGCAGTTCGCTTGGCAGCCGCGACCAGTCCGCGGTCATGGCGTCGATGGAGTCCACCATGCGCAGGGCGATGACGTTCTCGTAAGTGCGGTCGTCGCCCATGACGCCCACGGTCTTGAGAGGCAGGAGCACGGCAAATCCCTGCCATACCTTGCGATACCAGTCCGAGGCCACCATCTCGTTCTGCACGATGCGGTCGGCCAGCCGCAGGATGCCCAGGCGCTCGTCCGTGACCTCGCCGATGATGCGGATGGACAGGCCCGGGCCGGGGAAGGGCTGGCGCCAGATGATGTGCTCGGGCAGCCCCAGCTCGTAGGCAGCGCGGCGCACCTCGTCCTTGAACAGCTCGCGCAGCGGCTCGACCAGCTTGAGGTTCATCTTCTCGGGCAGGCCGCCCACGTTGTGGTGGCTCTTGATGACCGCCGAAGGCCCCTTGAAGGATTCGGACTCGATGACATCCGGGTACAGGGTGCCCTGGCCCAGGAACCTGACGCCCGGGATGGCCTTGGCCTCGCGGTCAAAGACGTCGATGAAGGTGTAGCCGATGATCTTGCGCTTCTGCTCCGGGTCGGTCACCCCCACAAGTTTGTCGAGGAACTCGCGCGAGGCGTCCACGAACTTGACATTGAGCTCGAAGTGCTCGGCCAGGAAGCCGACCACCTCGTCTTTTTCGCCCATGCGCAGCAGCCCGTTGTCCACAAAGATGCAGTGCAGGTTCTTGCCGATGGCCCGGTGCAGGAGCACGGCGGCCACGGTGGAGTCGATGCCGCCGGAGAGGCCGAGCACGACCTTGGCATCGCCCACCTGCTTTTTCAGGTCCGCGATGCAGGTGTCCACAAAGCTGGCCATGGACCAGGTGGGTTTGAGCCCTGCCACCTTGAACAGGAAGTTCTGGATGATCAGCGCGCCCTCGGTGGTGTGGGCCACCTCGGGGTGGAACTGGAGGGCGTAGAACCGCCGGGCGGCATCGCCCATGGCCGCGAACTCGATGGAGTCGGTCCGGCCCATGGGCAGAAATCCGTCGGGCAGGGCCTCGACCCTGTCGCCGTGGGACATCCAGACGGTCAGGTTGTCCTTTTCCTCGATGCCCTCGAACAGGACGCAGTCGTTCTGGACCGAGAACTGGGCGCGGCCGTATTCGCGGTCCGTGGAGGCCACGACCCTGCCGCCCATGTTGTGGGCCATGAGCTGCATGCCGTAGCAGATACCGAGCACGGGCACGCCCATGTCGAGGTAGTCCATGTTCAGGGCCGGGCAGCCGCCTTCGAGCACGCTTGACGGCCCGCCGGAAAGGATGAGCGCCGAGGGCTTGAAGGCCTTGACCCGCTCGGGGTCCACATTGCAGGGGTGGATTTCGGAGTAGACGCCCGCCTCGCGCACGCGGCGTGCGATGAGCTGGGTGAATTGGCTGCCAAAATCCAGGATGAGTACTCGGTTGTCGTGCATGTGTCTCTCTTTACTTCACATCGGAAAAAATGAAAAGGTGAAACCCCGTGCGGCCCCGGCGGCTGGCTAGCCGTCTCCGCGGTAGTTGGGGGATTCCTTGGTGATGGTCACGTCGTGGACATGGGATTCGCGCAGGCCAGCGGGGGAAATCTGAACCAGCTTCGAGTTCTCGTAGAGTTCCTCAAGGTTGGATGAGCCGGTGTAGCCCATGCCCGAGCGCAGGCCGCCCACGAACTGGTAAAGCGATTCGCCCACCGGGCCGCGATAGGGGACCCGGCCCACGATGCCCTCGGGCACCAGCTTCTTGGATTTTTCCTGGAAGTAGCGGTCCGAGCTGCCCTTCTTCATTGCATCGATGGAGCCCATGCCGCGATAATGCTTGTAGGTGCGTCCCTGGAAGAGGATGGATTCGCCCGGGCTTTCGTCCGTGCCCGCCAGCACCGAGCCCATCATGCAGCTGTGCGCGCCCACGGCCAGGGCCTTGACCACGTCGCCGGAATACTTGATGCCGCCGTCGGCGATGATGCACTTGTCGGCTTCGCGGGCGGCCCGGGCCGCCTCCATGATGGCCGTGATCTGGGGCACGCCCACCCCGGCCACGATGCGCGTGGTGCAGATGGAGCCGGGGCCGATGCCCACCTTGACCGTGTCCACCCCGGCCTCGATGAGGGCCTTGGCCCCCTCGTAGGTGGCCACGTTGCCGCCCACCAGCTGGATGTCCGGGAAGGAGGCGCGCAGTTCTCGGGTGGATTTGAGGATGTTCTCGGAGTGGCCGTGGGCCGAATCGAGCACCAGGAAGTCCGCCCCGACCCGGAGCAGGGCCTCGGCCCGGCTCAGGCAGTCGCGCCCCACGCCGATGGCCGCGCCCACCAGCAGACGGCCCTTGCTGTCCTTGACCGCGTCGGGGTATTTCTTGTGCTTGTTGATGTCCTTGATGGTGATCAGTCCCTTGAGGCGGTTCTCGCCGTCCACCACCAGCAGCTTTTCGATGCGGTGCTGGTGCAGCTTGCGCTTGGCCTCTTCGCTGTCGATGTTCTCTGGCACGGTCACGAGGTCGCGGCTGGTCATGAGTTCCGAGACAAGGGAGGCGTCGTCCTTGACGAAGCGGATGTCGCGGTTGGTGATGATACCCACCAGGTGGTCGCCCTTGACCACGGGAAGGCCCGAGATGCGGTACTCGGCCATGATCGCCTTGACCTTGGCCAGATCGTCGTCCGGGTGGACCGTGAGGGGATCGGTGATCATGCCCGACTCGGACTTCTTGACCCGGTCGATCTCGCGGGACTGCTCGCGCACGGACATGTTCTTGTGGATGACGCCCACCCCGCCGTGCCGGGCCATGGAGATGGCCATGCGCGACTCGGTGACGGTATCCATGGCGGCGGAAACGAGCGGTATGTTCAACTTGATTCCCGGCGTCAGGTACGTGGACACGTCCACGGAGTCCGGCAGCACGTTCGAGTAGGCCGGCAGCAGCAGGACGTCGTCAAAAGTCAGGGCCTTGTCGAGTATTTTGCTCATTTCGAAAACCTCCAGAGCTATTATGTCGCCATATATGCCAGAGGCCGGACAGGGGTCCGGCCTCGCGGCGTTTTTTCTACAGGCCCAGATAGGCCTTTTTCACCTGTTCGTTGGCCAGGAGCTTGTCGCAGGTGTCGGTGAGCACGATTCTCCCGTTTTCCATCACATATCCCCGGTGCCCTATCTTCAGGGCGAGGTTTGCGTTTTGCTCCACCAGGAAGATGGTGGTGTTGTGCTCCGCGTTCACCTTCTTGATGATGTCGAAGATCTGGCGGACCACCAGCGGGGCCAGGCCCATGGAGGGTTCGTCAAGGAGCAGCAGCTTCGGCTTGGCCATCAGGGCGCGGGCAATGGCCAGCATCTGCTGCTCGCCGCCGGAGAGGGTGCCGCCCTGCTGTTTGCGCCGGGCCGCCAGGATGGGGAAGAGGCCGAAGCACATCTCGATGTCGCGGCGGATGCCGTCGCGGTCGTTGCGCAGGAACGCGCCCATGTCGAGGTTTTCCTGAACGGTCAGCTCCGGGAAGATCAGCCGCCCCTCGGGCACCTGGCAGATGCCCCGGGCCACAAGTTTTTCCGGGCTGACCCTGGTGATGGTCTCGTCCTGGTAGACCACCTCGCCCGAGCGGGCCTGGACCACGCCGCACACGGTCATCAGGGTGGTGGTCTTGCCCGCGCCGTTGGCCCCGATCAGGGTGATGATCTCGCCCCGGTCGATGTGCAGGTCGATGTCGTAGAGCGCCTGGATGTTTCCGTAGAAGCTGTTGACGCTTTTCAGTTCGAGAATCCTAGTCATCGTCGCTCTCCCCGAGATAGGCCTTGATCACGGCCGGGTTTTCGGCGACCTCGCGGGGAGTGCCGTCAGCGATCATGCGCCCGTAGTCAAGGACGTAGATGCGGTCGGACATGGACATGACCATCTTCATGTCGTGCTCGATGAGCATGATGGCGATGTCGAAGCGGTCGCGGAGGTCCACGATCAGCTTTTCAAGGTCATGGGTCTCCTGGGGGTTCATGCCTGCCGCAGGCTCGTCGAGGAGCAGCAGGAAGGGGTCGGTGGCCAGGGCCCGGGCGATCTCCAGCCTGCGCTGCTTGCCATAGGGCATGTTGGCCGAGGTTTCATTGACGTATTGATCGAGTCCCACCAGTTTGAGCAGCTCATAGCTGCGGTCGATGACTGCCTGCTCTTCGTTGCGGGTGGCCTTGCAGCGCGTGATGGCCCCGAAGACGGCGGACTTGGTCCGGCAGTGGGTGCCGATCATGACGTTTTCCAGTGCGGTCATGGACGGGAAGAGGCGGATATTCTGGAAGGTCCTGGCCATGCCCAGTTCCGTGACCTTGTTGGGTTTCTTGCCGTTGACGCGCACGGGGTCTCCCGTGGCCTTCGGGTCCACCAGCACGTCGCCGCTGGTGGGCGCGTAGATGCCGGTGATGCAGTTGAAGAAGGTGGTCTTGCCCGCGCCATTGGGGCCGATGAGAGCCACTATTTCCTTCTGGTGGACCACGAGATCGACATCGTCCAAGGCGCGAATGCCGCCGAAGTCCTTGTCCACGGCCTTGACGTTGAGAACCGGGTTACTCATTGGCCGCTCCCCGCTTCACTCGTGCCCTTGTAGGTGTAGATCTTGCGCTTGGCGCTGATCAACCCCTGGGGCCTGAAGACCATGACCATGACCATGATGGCCCCGAACAGGAGCATCCTGAACTCCGAGAATTCGCGCAGATATTCGGGCACGAGGATGAGGATGATGGCTCCGGCGATGACGCCCCGGATGGAGCCCATGCCGCCGATGACCACGATGGACAGAATCATGGCCGATTCCCAGAAGGTGAAGGATGCCGGGTTGATGAAGGTGGTTCTGGCCGCGAACACGACCCCGGCCATGCCCGCCCAGGTGGCACCCAGGGCAAAGGCGAGGAGCTTGGTCTTGACCTTGTCGATGCCCATGGCCTGACAGGCGATCTCGTCCTCGCGCAGGGCGAGCCACGCCCGGCCGATGCGCGAGTGCTGCAACCGGCTGACACAGAAGATGGTCAGCACCAGCAGGCCGAGCATGATGTAGTACATGTACATGGTCGATTGGGCGATGGTCAGCTTCATGCCGAAGAACTCGGGCCGCGCGATGTTGGAGATGCCCGAGGGGCCCTTGGTCACATCGCCCCAGTTTTCGAGCACGAGGCGGATGATCTCGCCAAAGCCCAGGGTGACGATTGCCAGATAGTCGCCCCGGAGGCGCAGCACCGGAAAGCCGAGAATGACGCCCATGATGGTGCCCAGGGCGGCACCCAGCGGCAGCATGGTCCAGAAGCCGATGCCCCAGTGCAGATTGCACAGGGCGTAGGCATAAGCCCCCACCGCATAGAAGGCCACGTAGCCCAGGTCGAGCAGCCCGGCCAGGCCCACCACGATGTTCAGCCCCAGGCCGAGGACGATGAAGACCAGACAGGAGACCATGATGTTGGTCTGGTAGAGATCAAAGACCTGGGGGTAGAGCACGGCCGGTATGGCGATGGCCGCAAGGCCAGCCAGCTTGAGGATCGGATGGGACTGGACCTTGGTCAGCAGCCTCTCGGCCACGCTCTCGCGTTTTGCCTCGTCGCGCTTGATTTCCTTGCGCGCCAGCAGCCAGCGCCAGACATAGGAGCCGAAGAAGGTGGCCACCGCGATGGCGAGCATGTTTTCCCAGCGCCAGGCCACGGTGTTTTCGATGGTGTTGACCTTGATGACCAGGATCGGGAAGGTCAGAAAGGCGAACCAAGCGGCCACCATGGCGGATTTGCGCAGGGCATGGGGGATGCTGTGGCACCCGGCCGAGAGCAGCAGGCGCAGCGCCCCCTGGTGGCCCGTTTCGTTGAGTGTGTTGTTCACGATATATTCCTTGTAAGGCAGGGCGGCCGGGCCGCCGTGAATGTCCGGTTACACCTTCTGGGTCTTTTCCTTGCCCATGATCCCTGCGGGCCTGAAGATCAGGATGAGCACGAGCAGGCAGAACGCGAACACGTCCTCGTAGTCCGAGGAGACGTAGCCGGTGGCAAAGGCCTCGGTCAGCCCGAGGACCAGCGCGCCGAGCATGGCCCCGGGAATGGACCCGATGCCGCCCAGCACCGCGGCGGTGAAGGCCTTGATGCCCGCGATGAAGCCGATGAAGTAGTTGATCTGCCCGATGTGGGAGGCGATGAGCACCCCGCCCACGGCGGCCAGGCTCGACCCGATGACAAAGGTGGCCGAGATGACCATGTCCACGTTGACGCCGACGAGCATGGCCATCTTGCGGTTCTGGGCCGTGGCACGCATGGCCTTGCCCAGCTTGGTGTACTTGATGAACAGGGTCAGGCCGACGCAGACCGCGATGGTGGCCACGACGATGACCAATTCGGATGAGTTCATGACGGCGCTGTAGGGCTTCATGAAGTCGAACTGGGGCGTGAGGGCGGGGAACGGGAGAAAGTCGGGGGTCTGGGCGAGCATGACGTAGTTCTGGAGGAAGATGGACATGCCGATGGCCGAGATGAGCGGCGAGAGGCGCTGGGCACCGCGCAGGGGCTTGTAGCCGATCTTTTCCACGGTGTAGCCGTAGGAGGCGGACCAGATGACGGCGCAGATCAGGGCGATGACCAGGATGGATGCCTCGGGGAACCCGAGGGCGGTCAGCACGCCTGCCACGATCAGCCCGGTGAAGGCACCTATCATGTAGATTTCACCGTGGGCGAAGTTGATCAGCTCAATGATGCCGTAGACCATGGTGTAGCCCAGGGCGATGAGGGCGTAGATGCTCCCCCTGGTCAGGCCGCCGAAAAAGAGTTCAAGAAAATAATCCATTGGTTCTGGTCCTATACGTTAAATACACCAGGGGACAGGCGTGAACCTGTCCCCTGGGCAAAGGCAATTGGTTATGACTATCTACTTGATTTCCACGTACTTGCCGTCCTGCACCTGGTAGACGGCGAAGCCGACGCCCTCGGCGTCGCCCTTGGCGTCGAACCTGATGGTGCCGACGGCGGTGTCAACGTACTGGGTGCGCAGGGCCTCGACGACCTTGTCATAGTCGGTGGAACCGGCGTTCTGCACTGCGGTGAGCAGGGCCAGGGCGGCGGAGTACGCCTCGGGGAAGAACGGACCGGGGTCGGAGCCGAACTCGGCCTTGTGGGCGGCCAGGGCTTCCTGGTAGATGGCGTTGGTGGAGAAGTCCATGGGGCCGGTGGCGTACACGCCCTCGGCGAACTCGCCCGCGACCCTGATGAAGGTGTCGTCCTTCACGCCGTCGTCGGAGAGGAAGGGAATGGCGAGGTCACGCTTGCGCATGCCGGAGACGATCTTGGAGGCCTCGGGATGGTAGCCGCCGAAGATCACGCCGTCCGCGCCGGAGCTTCTGATCTTCTGGACCACGGCGGAGTAGTCCACCGCGCCGGGGGTCACGCCCTCGAAGAGGACCACTTCCATGTCGGCGTCGGCCTCGATGAATTCCTTGCAGAAGGTGGCGAAGCCCATGCCGTAGTCACCCTTGTCGTGGATGACGGCCAGCTTCCTGAGGCCCAGGCCCTTGGCAAAGGACACCTCGAGGGCGGCCTGCGCATCGTCAGGGGCGATGGTGCGGAAGAAGTTCGGGTACTCGCCGGACTGGGTCAGCGGCGGGTTGGTGGCCGAGGGGGACATGACCACGATGTTGGACTCAAGGTAGATGGGCAGGGCGGCCTTGGTGGCGCCGGAGCAGATGTGACCAAGGACGATGGAAACCTTGTCGGAGACCATCTTGGTGGCGACGTTGGTGGCCAGTTCGGGCTTGCACTGATCGTCTTGGGCGACCACTTCCACCTGCATGCCGTTGACGCCGCCAGCGGCGTTCATCTTGGCGGCCACCAGCCTGGCGGCGTTGACGCTGGGCAGGCCGTAGGAGGCCAGGTCGCCGGAGTGGGCACCGGCCACGCCGAGAACCAGCTTGCCGGCCGGAGCGACTTCGCCGGTCTGGACGTCAGCTTTTTCATCAGCCTTTTTCTCTTCGGCGCCGCAGGCCACCAGCATGGCGACCATGGCGAGGCACAGCAAGATCAGATGCAGTTTAGCGCGCATACTTCCTCTCCTCAATAGTATAAGTTTTCACAGCAACACACTGTTCCTTGACGACTTTTTCGTCCGAAAAGCCACAGTCCGCAACACGTGGAACCACGCCTGCGGATGAATGTGACATTGTAGTTGTTTCGCGAATCTTGTCAATAGGATAACGCCTTGTGGTTCCGCAGACAAAATCCTGGTATTCAAGGATTTTTACTTTTCCAGTTCCTGTTTCGCCAGCTTGATCATCTCGGAGTCCTCGCGCTCAAGCTCGATCACTTTCTCGAAATAGGGCAGGGCCTGATCGGGCTTGTCGAAGTAATACTTGAAGATCACGCCCAGATTGAAGAGGGCCAGGGTGTCAGTGGGGTCGATCTCGAGGATCTCGTCGTAGGCGGCCGAGGCCTTGACGTAATCCTCAAGGCTGAACCGGGAGATGCCGATGCCCTTGAGCACCTCGATGTCGCCGGGGCGCAGTTCGTTGGCCCTGTCGAGGGGGACCACGGCGCGTTCCCAGGCGCGCATCATCAGGAAGGAGTTGCCAAGGCCCACCAGGGCGTCCACGTCGTCGGGGTCGGCCTCGACCTTGGCCATGTATTCCCTGATCAGGGCCATGTTGCCGCCCATCTGCTCCATGCCCGGGGGCATGGTGCCGGGGGAAACCTCCTGGGTCGGGGCCTGACGGGCCGCCACGAACAGGTTCGGGTTGTTGAGCCGGTAGCTGAAGCTGGCCACGAACATGGCGGCCACGCCCAGAAACACCATGGCGATGACGGCCTTGCGGCCGAGTTCCACATTGCTAGCGGTCATTGTCGCCACCTCCGAGCAGTTCGAGTTGCCGCACGCGTTTTTCGAGTTCGGCCGAGCGGGTGGCCAGGAAGGCGAGATATCCGGTCACGCCGAGCCAGACCGCGCAATTGGCCAGGAAGATATAGGTTGTTGCTGACATTGGATTTCCTCGGGTTTCTTGTGGTGTTCGACGGTCCGGGGCGACGAGCGTCCGGTCACGCCTCCTCGTCCCAGACCAGCATGGCCTCCAGCCGGGCCAATGTGGCCAGCTGCCTCACGCGGGTCAGGAGCATGGCTCCCCAGACAAGGCCGAAGGCGGCAAGACCGGTGAAAATCGTGTGCCACATGCGCGGGGCCATGCCCGAGCTTTCCCGGGCCACGCCGTCGGGATGGGCGCTGCCCCAGAGCTTGGCGGCGAAGAAGACAAGCGGCACGTCCAGGAAGGCCACGATGCCGAGCACGGCGCAGACCAGGGCCTTGCGCTCGCGGCCCATGGGTGTGGAGCGCAGGACCAGATAGCCCGCGTACACGTACCACATGATCAGCGAGGTGGTCAGCTTGGGGTCCCAGACCCACCAGTGGCCCCATTCGGCCCTGGCCCAGACCGAGCCGGTGATCAGGCTCAGGGTGGCGAAGAGCACGCCCAGCTCGGCGGCTGCCCCGGCCGCGCGGTCATAGGCGGGATCGCGGCGGAAGAGATAGAGCAGCGAGGAGACGAAGACCACGAAAAAGCTGGCCAGCGCCCACCAGGAACACGGCAGATGCATGTAGAAGATCTTCTGCACCGGCCCGGACTGGGCCACGGGCGCATAGAACCAGATCATGTATTGGTGCGCCAGCAGGGCCACGGCGGCCGCTGCGGCCAGTATCTTCACCATCATGGGTTACTCCGATGCTTCGCGGTATGGGCCGCGCGGGAAATGAGGCCTGGAGCGCGCATTTCTATTCCTCACCGCTGTAGACAAAGGGAAAGAGGAAAAGCCCGGCCCCGGCGAACAGGGCGTCAAAGGCGAGGATCAGTCCGAGCCAGCTGTCGGGTTCGCCCATGGGCTCCGGAGAAAAACACATGGCGAACAGGGTGATGCCCGCCAGCAGCACGGGCAGCAGCAGCGGGAACACGATGACCGAGAGCAGCGACTCCCTGGCCGCCTGCCCCTGGGACAGGGCGCCCAGCAGGGCGCCGATGACCACCAGCCCGATGTCCGCCCCGATCAAGGTCGCCAGCAGCAGCCACCACGGGCCATACACGTTCTGGCCCAGGAAGGCCGCCGTGGCCGGGAGAAAGACCAGCTGCGAGACCAGAAGCAGGCACAGCCCGGCCAGCCCCTTGCCCACCCACACCGCATGGACCGGCGCGGGCGACGAGAGGATGCCCACCCGCGCGCCGTTGGCCTCCTCGATGGCGAAGAGGTCATTGAACACGAGGACCAGCCCAAAGGCCGAGGCGAGCCAGAAAATGGCCCCGGCCGCCTGGGGTGTGATCACCCCGCCAAGGGGCTTGGACAGGCTGAACAGGAAGATGAGCAGCAGGCCAAGAAGCACGGCCTGCACCAACCCCTGTCCGCCGGAGATCGAGAGCCGCAGGTCCTTGGCAGCCATGGCTGCGGAGCGCTTCAACATGCCTCGGCCTCCGGCGCATACTCCCGGGCCGGGCCGAAATACTCCACCCGGCGTCCGCCCAGGGCGAGGACCGTGTCGGCCAGGGCCGTGTCCTTGTCCACGTGGTGGCTGATCCAGACCACGCCGGTGCCGTGGTCGCGAAACCCGGTGATCTCGCGCCGCAGCAGGGCCAGGGAGCGGGGATCAAGGCCGGTGCCCGGCTCGTCGAGGAAGAGCAGGGTCGGCCTGACCATGTAGACCCGGGCCAGATTGAGCCGCTGGGCCATGCCCCGCGAGAACGACCCGGCCTTCTCCTCGGCCGCGCGCTCGAGGCCCACCCGCGTCAGCAGGGTCACCAGCTCGTCGCGCGAGGGACTGAGGCCATACATGGTCCCCCAGAATCCGAGGTTGGCCAGGGCGGTCATGCCCGGATAGATGAAGGTGGCGTGGCCCAGATAGGCGGTGCGTTCCGGCTCGGCGCGCAGGATCACCTCGCCTGCCGACGGCCTGGAGAGCCCGGCCATCATGCGCATGAGGGTGGATTTGCCCGCGCCGTTGGGTCCGGCCACCAGCAGAATCTCGCCGGGGCGCACCTCGCAGGACACGTCCTTGAACACGAGCTTGCCGCCGTAGAACTTGGCCGCCCGCCTGACGGACAGCAGGGCCTCGCCGCCGGAAGGGACCATCAGCCGCGCGCCTCCGGGCGGCGCATCCGCCTGAGGATGAGCAGGGGCATCAGGCAGAGGATGGTGCCGCCGATCCAGATCCAGTTGACCAGCGGATTGACGCTGAGCTTGAAGCTCGCCTTGTGGTCCTCGGTGAAGCCGAGCAGGGTGGCGTACAGCTCGTTGCCCAGGCTGAAGACGGTGTCCGCCTCGGCAAACTGCTGGCGCTCGAAGTTGACATAGATGCGCTTCTCCGGCCGCATCTGCCCCAGCACCCGGCCATCCTTGGAGACTTCGAGCACGGCCGTGGCTCTGGCCCTGAACTGCGGGGTGGAATCTTCGGCCACGCTGACGTAGGTGATCTCGTAGCCCTCAAGGACAACGGTGTCGCCCTCGTCCATGACATATTCGTGCTCGACCTTGTAGGGGCCGGAGAAGGCGATGCCGAGCGCCATGAGGATCATGCCGAGGTGGATGCCGTAGGCCCCCCAGGACTGGCGCGTGGCCCTGATGGCCGGATGGAGCGCGAAGAGGGCCACGATGCTGACCAAAGCCGCCACGGACGAGGCGGCGGTGAAGACCGCCAGGGGCTTGGTGTAGCCCATGGCCAGGAATCCGGCCGTGGAGAGCACCAGGGCCGCAGTCACGATGATGATGCCCTTGGGGTCGCGCAGGCCGCCCTTCCAGCCCAGCCAGGGGCAGTAGCTGAAGATGAGCACCAGCACGGCCATGAAGGGCAGGCAGACCCGGTTGTAGAAATTGGCATCCAGGCCCATGGGATGTTCGGTCCACATCCGGCTGATGACCGGCCACATGGTGCCGATGGTCACCACCGCGCCCAGCGCCAGCAGGAACCAGGCCGTGATCACCAGCATGCCCTGGCGGCTCAGGAAGTCGGACAGGGTGCGGTGGGTGTGGCGCTCGCTGACAAGGACCACCACCAGCGTCAGCACCAGCCAGGAGACCATGCCCCAGAACAGGGGCACGGACACGGGCGACTCGCCGAAGGTGTGCAGGGAGTCGATGACGCCCGAGCGGGTCAGGTAGGTGGCGAAGATGCACAGCAGGAAAGTCAGCGACATCAGGAAGACGTTGGTCCTCTGCAGGGCGTTGCGCCGGGCCTCGATCAGGGCCGTGTGCAGCAGGGCCGTGCCCACGAACCAGGGAATGATGGAGGCGTTTTCAACCGGATCCCAGGCCCAGTAGCCGCCCCAGCCCAGTTCCATGTACGACCACCAGCCGCCCAGGATGATGCCCGCGCCCAGGAAGGCCCAGGCCAGGATGTTCCAGTTGCGACAGATGGTGACCCAGGATTTCTCCTCGCCCGCGATGCTGGCCGCCAGGGCGCAGGCGGCCGGAACCGTGTACCACGCGAACCCGATGAACAGGAGCGGCGGGTGGAAGATCATGCCCGGGTTGCGCAGCAGCGGGTTGAGGCCGCGACCGTCGGCCGGAGCCGGGATGATCTCGATGAAGGGATTGCTCCACCCGGTGAGCAGGAGCAGGAAGAAGCTCTGCACCAGGAGGAAGAACATCCAGAAGAAGAGTTTGGTCCTCGGGGCCAGCATCTTGTAGCTGGGCGAATAGAGGAAGATGACGCCCGACACGGCGATGAGCAGCTCCCAGAAGAGCAGCGAACCCTCGCGGCCGCCCCAGAAGGCGGTCAGGGTGTAGACGAAGGTGAGGGCGTTATCCACGGTGTCGTAGACGTAGCGGAAGGAGTAGTCGCGCGTGGCCAGGGCCACCAGCAGCAGCAGCGAGGAGAAGACCACGCCCGCCGCGGCGATGATCTGGCCCCGCTCCACCAGCACCAGGGCCTCGTCCTTGCGGTTCCAGGCCGCGAACCCGGCCCACGCCGCGAGAAAGAGGAAGGCCAGCAGGGAAAACAGCAGGGCTACGTAACCGGTCAGATGCATAAAGGCTCCTTGGCAGATGATCGGACACGGTTTGCGCCGGAGGTTGGCCTCCGCCCGGTGGGTGCGGCAGGCGCGCCCGAACCGTGTTCCCCGGTCTGCATACTCGACTTTTCACCGGGATGGTATGAGTTTTTTGCGGATGCCGGAAACCCGCTTCGTGCGCCCGGAGCACCCGCCCCGAACCAGTGTCACGAGGCGATAGGCCCCTTGTCGCCACCCTGGCAAGCATGTGAACAAATTTTCACCAACCGCGCCGGGCACAAAAAAAGGACGGAATCCGTCCGGTCCCGGGCGGCGGGTGTCAAAACCCCGTCTCGCCCTTGCGCGCGCTCCGGCCGAGCAACCCCGCCGCGAGTCCGCAGCGGCCTCGGCGGGCTACCCCTTGCTCTGCTCCATCTGGCGGCTTTCCTCCTCGTACTTGGAGGGACACTTGGTCACCAGGGTCCGTGCCGTGAACACCGAGGCAGACGGGTCGAGCCCGCCCTCCAGGA
Source organism: Pseudodesulfovibrio pelocollis (assembly GCF_030282845.1). Lineage (GTDB taxonomy): Bacteria > Desulfobacterota > Desulfovibrionia > Desulfovibrionales > Desulfovibrionaceae > Pseudodesulfovibrio > Pseudodesulfovibrio pelocollis. The sequence goes on along the minus strand of NZ_JASTWE010000042.1, from coordinate 3,407 downwards.
TGACCTCGACATCCTCCTTGAAGGTGTCGGGCAGCGCGCCACGGTATTGCACGCGCATGGTCTTGGTGGGGTCCATCTTGTCGATGAGGGTGAAGGAGGTGCCGAGGTTGTCCGGGTCGAGCACAAGCCCTTCGGGCGAGACCTTGCCGAACAGGCGCGCCTGACGCACCTCGCCCGGCTCCACGGCCAGGGCCTCGGAAACGTTGAGGAAATACACGCTGTCCTGGCTCAGGCCGGAAAAGATCAGGTAGCCCAATCCGCCCAGAAAGAGCGTCAGCGCCACCGCGTATACCGTCTTGTTCGTCTTCTTTGCCATTATCAATCGCTCCGGGCGCGGTGTGCCGCGCCTATTTGTCAACCATGTCTTCGCCCGAGGTGGCCAGCGCGTTGCGCTGCGCCCTGGCGAATTCCCGCATGTCCACCACGCGGTCCGTCTCGTCCACTATCTCGCTGCCCAGAATCTCCTCCAGCACATCTTCCAGGGTGACCACGCCGGCCACGCCGCCGTATTCGTCGAGGACCACGCAGAGGTGGTTGCGGCTGCCCAGAAACTTCACCAGCAGCTTGTCCAGCGTGACGCTCTCAAGGACAAAACGTATGGGCCGCATGATGTCCGAAAGCCGCAGATCGTCCTGGTCGTCGGCCAGTGCCTCAAGCACCTGCCTCCGGTAGACCACGCCCACAATGTCCTCCGGGTCGTCCGCCCAGACCGGGATGCGGCTGTGGGGCCACTCCGGGTGCTGCTGGCGCGCCTGGGACACGGTCAGCTCCGCCGGAAGCGAGAAGACCACCGTGCGGGGCGTCATGATCTGCTCCACCGTTTTGAGGTCCAGCAGCAGGATGTTGCGGATGGACTGCTCCTCGTACGGCTTGATGGACCCTGAGCGCCGCGTCAGCGAGACAATGGCCCGGATGTCGTCCTCGGTGTGGTCCGGGCCGTCCGACTTCCGGCTCACGGCCTTGGAGAGCTGCCGCATGACCACAATTACCGGCCGGAATATCCAGACCAGGGCCGTGAGCGGCCTGGCCAGGGGCGGCGCGATGCGGTCGCTGTACATTATACCAATGGTCTTGGGCAGTATCTCCGTAAAGACGAGAATAATTACTGTGAAGCCCAATGTAAAGAGCCAAAGGGTTTCCTTGCCGTAGACATTGGCCCAGGCCCAGCCCGCCACGGCCGCGCCCGCCGTGTGGGCGCAGGTGTTCAGCGTCAGGATGGCGGTGATGGGCTCATCCACCTTCGAGCGCAGCTTGTGCAGTATCTTTGCCGACTTGCTGCCGGAAGTCATGAGCTTTTCGATGTCTGCCCAGCTCATGGAATAGAGTGCGGCCTCGGCCACGGAGCAGAACATGGAAACGAAAACGGCAACGCCGACCGCAATTACGAGTTCGATCATACGGCTCAGTCACTTCCTGTCCAGTCCGGGTCGGGCCGGAGTCTGGAGCCTGAAACATACCAGATGCAAACCGGCGGCGCAATACGGAATCGCCTTGACTTCCGCGAGGATTGAGGCGAACGGAAGGGGCATGAATCCCTCCAGCGCAGCGATGCCCGGCGTCGTTTTTCGCCTGGGCCATCTCGGCGACGTGGCCCTGACCACCGGGGTGCTCGCCCACTGGCATGCCGCCCGGGGCGACACCTTTGTCTTTGTCACCAGGGCGGCCAACGCGCCCCTGCTCGACAACCACCCGGCCGTGGTCCGCGTCGTCACCCTCGAAGACCGTCATTTCAGGGACGCATGGCCTGCCACGGCCCGCGAGCTGGCCCGGGAGTTCCCCCGGCACGAACTGATCGACCTGCACGGCACCCTGCGCTCGCGGGTGCTCGGCTGGCTCTGGCGCGGCCCGGTGCGCCGCTATCCCAAGCAGGGGATCGCGCGCCGTCTCTTCAGCCTGACCCGCTCGGATTGGCTGAGAAAAAAACTCGAGGCCACCACCGTGCCCCAGCGCTACGCCCTGGCCCGCGACCCGAAGCCGCCCGAGGCTGCCGCCATCGGCCCGCGCCTCTTTCTGACCGAGGCCGAACTGGCCGGGGCTGACGAGCGGCTCTCCGGCATGAACCGGCACAAGCCGCGCATCGCCCTGCATCCCTACGCCACCCATCCGGCCAAGCAATGGCCGCGCGGACACTGGCAGGATCTGACCCGTCTGCTGACCGCGGCGGGCATGGGCTGGTTCGTGGTCGGGCGCGACGATGCCCCCCTTGTCCGCGACAAGCGGCGCGACTACACCAATGCCACCAGCCTGCGCGAAACCTGCGCCCTCATGGCCCGGGCCGATCTGCTGGTCACTGCCGATTCCGGCCCCATGCACCTGGCCAGCGGCGTTGGCACGCCCGTGGCCGCGCTCTTCGGCCCCACTGCCCGCGCCTGGGGCTTCTACCCGGCCGGGCCGCACGACCGGATCATCGAGGCGGACATGGACTGCCGACCCTGCTCCCTGCACGGCGGCAAGCCCTGCGCCAGGGCGCAATCCTGCCTCACCACCATCCGGCCCGAGGCGGTCATGGCCGTCATCCGGCAGATGCTGGCCGCCCGCAAGGCATAGCCGCCGCTCCCGCTGGCAGCGACACCTCCAGCGGGGCGCGTCTGTCGGCGTTCCCATCATTGTCCATCGTCAAGAGAAAGGCTCAGGCGCGGCTGCCCCAGTAGGCCGCCACCTCGTCGGCCCGCTCGTCGAGCAGGGCTTCCACGCCCGGCGGCACGAGATAGCGCAGGGAGCGGCGCTCAAGCCAGCGGCGGCGGATGTGCCCGCCCTTGATGTCGAGGCGGGGGATGTCCAGCACGCGCACGGTACGGCCGCCGGGGAAGGTCCAGAAGTCGTCCGTCTCGCGCACGGCCTCGGGCCATTGGGTTTCGATGAACCCGGCCACCTTGTCGGCCGCCTCCCAGCGGTTGACCACGGCCAAAGAGGCCATGGACGGAATCTCCAGCCCGCGCCGCCAGGACGGCAGATTGAGGAAGGTGGACGCGCCCAGGATGAAGGTGATCTCGGATTGGGGCTGCTCCTCGCGGTAGCAGTGGAGGGTGTCGCAGGTGAAGGACGGGCCGGGGCGATCCCCCTCCAGGGGGTTGGAGCCAAGCCCCGGGATGCCCTCGATGGCCCGGTCCACCAGCTCCATGCGCAGGGCGAACGGCAGGATGTCCGCGCCCTCCTTGTGGGGCGGCTGCTTGGCCGGGACCAGTTCGACCCGGTTCAGCCCGAGGCGTTCCAGGACTTCGATGGCCGCGCGCACATGGCCCACATGGATGGGGTTGAAGCTGCCGCCGAGAATACCGATCTTCATGGGGTCTCCTTGCGTGGTTGTGCCCGTAAAATACAGCGGATGGGCGGCAGAGGCAAGGAAAGGCATTGGATGGGAGAGGGGGAAGAGGCAGAAGAGGAGGGAGGAGCCGTCGCTGTCGCTC
>NZ_JASTWE010000041.1 GCF_030282845.1 Pseudodesulfovibrio pelocollis | reverse complement strand
TGACGGCTGGATAACACGGGTTTTGGAGAGGAACGGAAAACGGGCGCGAGCAGGGCAGGAAAGGGGTGCAAAGGGCTAAGAAGTCCGCTTGACAGGGTTTGCCGAAAACATCGACGTGACGCTTTCGCGTCGGCAGGTCCAGTTATTCACGCCCGCCCAACCCGAAGACATACCCGTGGGCGCGGGGGATAGCGATCAGGCAGAGGACGAGGAGGTTGAAGCCGGTGAACCAGGCATAAAACAGGTGGCTCTCAAGGGTCAGATTTCCCTCAAGGGCCAGGGAACCGTTGACCCAGCCCGGCAGCGCGATGCAGGCGAGGCTGGCCAGGGCGTCCAGCCGCCGCTTGCGGAATTTTTCCGGCCCTTGGCGGAAAAGCCGCGCCAGTAGGTGGATGCTGCCAATGACAAACAATCCCAGAGCACCGTAAAGCAGCCAAGGCATAGTGTGCCAATAGGCGAAGCTGAGAGACAGGGTGTCGAGCAGAAAAATAAATGTTATTCCAAAGAAATAGAATCCAACATAGGCGGCCTGCGCGGCGAGGCCCGCGCCCAGGAGCAAACGCAGGGAGAACTGGGCGATTTTGCCAATGGTTCCGCTTCCGGGCAACATCCGGCGACTGTGCGGCAGGCTGGTGCGGATGTCAAATATAGGCCTGAGCCTATGGGGCCGTGTCGTCCAGCAGGTTCGGGCCGGCGGCGGCGGTGCGGGCCAGGACGTCGCAGCGTTCGTTGAGCAGGTGGCCGCTGTGGCCCTTGACCCAGTGGAAGGTGACATCGTGCTGCTTGATGAGCGGGAGGAGCTGCTGCCAGAGGTCCTGGTTCTTGACCGGCTTTTTGGCTGCGGTTTTCCAGCCGTTGCGCTGCCAGTTGCCTATCCAGTTCTTGGTGATGGCCTCCTGCACGTATTTGGAGTCGGTCCACAGGTCCACGGCGCAGGGGCGGGTCAGGGCCGAGAGACCGACGATGACGGCCCGAAGCTCCATGCGGTTGTTGGTGGTATCGCGGTAGCCCTGGGAGAATTCCTTGTAGTTGTCGGCGTTCATGCCCTTGTATTCGCCGTGGATGAGGACCGCGCCATAGCCGCCCGGGCCGGGATTGCCCAGGCAGGAGCCGTCGGTGTAGATGGTCACGCGGCTACTCACCGGGGGTGTCTCCTTCGAGCTGGGTCAGTTTTTCATAGATGGCGGCCAGCACCATCTGGATTTCCATGGGCCAATCGTCGGTTGCGAGTGATGGCAAGAGATGCTCCGTTTTGAGGGATTCGATGAATTCCGGCCCCAGGGCGCGGCTCATCATGGGGGGAAAGCGCAGCTCCACGGCGCCAATGGCCGGGGCCAGCCCCATGTACATGGTCTTGGCGTCCAGCTCCGGGACCACGAAATCGCCGCCAAAGACCTGCACGCGGCAGTTCATGCCGAACTCCTCCTTGAGGGCGCGGGTGAAGGAGACGATGAACTTGCGCTGCTCCTCGCTGAGGACGCCGGTTTCGTCGTAGACCGTGCCCTGGCGGTGGAGGGTGTCCAGCACGCGCTCGTTGTTCTTGATGAAGGCCCAGGCCACCAGGGCGAAGATCAGGACCAGGGCGAGGGTGCGGATGAGCTTTTCCCTGGGGGAATCGCCGTGAACCTTGGGTATGGATATGCGCATGGGTTTTCCTCGTCGTTGGGGCCGGGTGCAAACGCCCATACGTCTACCCTGACACGGCCCCGGGCGCAACCGGATGCCCGCTGTTGCGGCCTTGCGGGGGTGCTATTCCTCGTCAAAGGCGAGGCGGCGGATGATGACGTTGGACACGAGCATGCCGTTCTTGGTCAGGCGCAGGAAGCCGTGGTTGATGCGCACGAGATTTTCGCGGTGCAAAGCGGCGATGAGCCGCTCGTGGCGCTTGACCATGTCGAACCCGGCGCGTTTGCGAAACTCCTTGAGGTCAAGCCCCTTGGCCGTACGCAGGGAGAGCATGACCAGCTCGCGCAGCAGGTCGGCGTCGGTCAGGGTTTCGTGCTCGCGGCCAACCAACCCGCCGCGTACATAGGCGTCGTACTCGTCCATGTAGCGCGGGTTCTCGAAGCGCCGCCGCCCGATGGTGGACACCGCCGACGGCCCCAGGCCCAGGTAGTCGGCACCGCTCCAGTAGCCGGAATTGTGGGCCGAGACAAAGCCCATGCGGGCGAAGTTCGACACCTCGTAGTGCATGTAGCCCATGGATTCGAGGTATTCCGCGCCGTAGACGAACATGCGCCCCTGTTCCTTGTCCGGCGGCAGGGTCAGGGGACCGCCCTCGGCGCAGAGCGCGGTCATGGGCGTGTCCGGCTCCAGGGTCAGGTTGTAGGCCGAGATGTGCTCGGGCCGCATGGATGTGACCACGGTCAGCTGGTCGATCCACCCCTTGAGGCGTTGGCCGGGCAGCCCCCAGATGAAGTCGAGGCCGATGTTGCCGAATCCGGCCTGGCGCGCGCTGGTGAAGGCGGCGTGGGCCATGGCCGCCGAGTGGGGGCGGCCCAGGGCGTGCAGGTGTGCGTCGCTCAGGCTCTGCACGCCAAGGGAGAGGCGGTTGATGCCCATGGAAAGCAGGGCGCGGAAATAGCTGACATCCGTGGCCGAGTCAGGGTTGGCCTCCAGGGTCACTTCCATGGCCGGGCCAAGGACAAAGGCCTTGTCCAGGGCCTGCATGATCTGCGCAAGCTGGGTCAGGGGGATCAGGCTCGGCGTGCCGCCGCCGAAATAGATGGTGCGCAGCTTCGGCCCCTTGAGCCGAGCGCCCCAGAGCTTGATCTCCTCAAGGAGCAGCTTGTGATACCAGGCAAAGGTGACCTGGTTGAAGGCCTGGGAGTGGAAGGTGCAGTAGTGGCAGCGCGAGCGGCAGAAGGGCACGTGGATGTAGAGGAGCAACCCCTTGTCGTGGTCGGCCGGAGGTGCGCCCTCGGGGTCGCCGGAGCCTTTGCGCCCGGGGCTTTTCCTGCCCGCGCCCTTGCCCATGGCGTCCGGGAAGGCCGGGCGGGTGGGCACGTCCTCGCCGTAGATCCTACCCATGGTCGTCCCGCCGGTGTCGGCCGACAAAGACCGTCAATCCGGCCCAGATCAGGGCTGCCCCGGCCGCCAGCCGGATGAGGCCCGCTGCGGTCGATTCCGTGGCAGGCCCGGCCAGTGCCGGGTCGGCCGTCAGGATGATGGCCCCGGCCACCAGATGGCGCGTGGCCGTGACCAGCATGACCACCACCACGGCCCACAGGGGGATGGGCCGCCCCTGCCGGGCCATCCAGCTCAGGGCCGAAAAGACGACCAGGGCCAGGAGGCCGGTGGTCCAGGCGTCCGTGGTGTTGTGGGTCAGGCCGTGGGCCAGGCCCTCGGCTGCGGTGACGGCCACGAAGAGGACCAGGGCGAGATCGCGGCGGCTCATTCGCGTCCCTCTGTTTCCGGCCTCGCGCTGTTGGCCGTCTGTTTCGGGCCATTGAGCAGCCGGGCGTAGCGCTCGTTTTCACTGTAGAGGCAGCCGCAGTATTGCTGGCGGTAGACGCCCCAGGCCTTGGAGGTCTCGATGCCCTCGCTCCAGCCCTGGCGGAAGTCATGGTAGACGAACGGGGTGGCCTTGGTCGCCATGTCCCGGCCCAGCCCGGCGATGACCTCGTGCTTCTGGTGCCTGGAATAGAGCAGGGTAGTGGAAAAGCCGTCGAACCCGCCCTTTCTGGCGATGGCCGCAGTGCGCTCCAGGCGGCGGGCATAGCAGTGGAAGCAGCGGTTGGTCTCGCGCTGGGCCACGTCGCGAAACCACACCTTTGGGTCGTACTCGTCGTCCTTGACGATGACCTGGACGCCCAGGCGCCCGGCCACCTCAAGGCAGCCGTCGCGCCGTCTGGCGTACTCGGTCAGGGGGTGGATGTTGGGGTTGTAGAACAGCCCCGTGACAGCGAACCCCTGGTCGCGCAGGGTGGTCAGCGTGGTGATGGCGCACGGCCCGCAGCAGATATGCAGGAGAAGGCGTTTCATGTGTCTTTTCGGCTGCTTGACCGACACGCAACCTGATCCCTGAAGGGGTTAATTAGGCTGTTCAAAAATGTTCGAGTGCAAGGCGCGAAAAAAGGTCAAGGCCGAAGCGTACTCCTGGTACGCGAGGATTTGATTCGCCCCGTCCTGGGGCTCACCCCTTCGGGGCGTCGGCAGGAGCCGACGTCCAAATCCGCTGTCCTGCGGATTTGTGACCTTTTTGAAGCAACGCAGCAATCGGACGTTTTTCAACAGCCGGACTATTCGTCGTATTCGTACTCGATATCCACGTGGATGCGCTTGCCGTAGCGGGTTTCCAGGTCGGCCAGCACGCCGCGCTTGTTGTTGAGCAGGTAGATGGCCAGCTCTTCCTCGCAGGTGTAGTCCACCATCTCGTTGCCGGGCTTGCGCGCCTCGCGGTGGATGTCCTTGAGGGCCTGCATGGCCTGCCATTCCATGTTGCGCCGGATGCCGGTGCCCTTGCAGCAGGGGCACGGCTCGGTGGAGATGGCGATGGCCGACGAGCCCAGGCGCTGGCGCACCAGCTCCATGAGGCCAAAGGGCGAGATGCGGCTGACATCGGTGCGCGCCCTGTCGTTCTTCATCTCGGCCTTCATGACCTTCTCGACCTCGCGGCAGTCCTTGGGGTTCTTCATCTCGATGAAGTCGATGACCACCTGGCCGCCGATGTCGCGCAGGCGCAGCTGGCGGGCGATCTCCACAGCGGCCTCCAGGTTGGTCTTGAGCGCCATCTTCTGGAAATTCTTCTCGCCGCCGATCTTGCCGGAGTTGATGTCGATGGCGGTCAGGGCCTCGGTGGCGTCGAAGACCAGCCGCCCGCCCGAGGGCATGGACGCCTCGCGGGTGTAGATCTCCTGCACCTGTTTGACGAGGTTGAAGCGCTCAAGCAGGCTCAGGTCCGTGTCTTCGTGCAGCTTGACCAGGCTGTTCTTGCGGGGGAAGGCGAGTTTGACGAACTGGTTGACCTGCTCGAAGGTGTCCTTGTCGTCCACCCAGACCTCGGTCACGTCCAGGGTCAGGTAGTCGCGCACGGCGCGGGCGGCCAGCCCCAGTTCCTGGTAGACCATGGCCGGGGCCTTGACCTTCTGGGCATTGGCCCGGATGTCTTCCCAGAGCCGGTTGAGGTATTTGTAGTCGCGCTCAAGGGCGACCTTGGACTGGCCCACGGCGGCCGTGCGGGCGATGAGGCCCACGCCCTCGGTGGTGGGGAAGGTCTCGATGATGTTCTTGAGCCGCTCGCGCTCCTTCTCGTTCTCTATCTTGCGCGACACGCCCATCTGGCTGCGGCCCACGGTGTAGACAAAGCTGCGGCCCGGCAGGGAGAGATAGGTGGTCAAAAACGCGCCCTTCTTGCCCGTGGGCTCCTTGACCACCTGGACCAGCACCTCCTGGCCCGCCTTGAGCACCTTCTGCATCAGCGGGTAGCGCGACCCCTTCTTCATGGGGTAGCTGCCCATGTAGTATTCCGGGTGGACCTCGTCGATCTGGAGGAATCCGTTGCGCTCGGCCCCGTAGTTGATGAAGGCGGCCTGCAACCCGTTGTCGATGTTGTGGATGTAGCCCTTGTAGATGTCGCCCTTGGTCTTGGCCTGATGGACCATCTCAACGTAATACTCGTCGACCTTGCCCTCTTCGGCGATGACCACCTCGACCTGTTCTCCCGGCAGCACGGAGATGAACATCTTCTGCCGTTTCTTCTTGTCGGTCATGAAATCCTCGTGTCAAAAAAATGTATGAAATAATTCAAGGCGTTGGTCCGCAGCCCCGCGCGTCTTCGAGGACATGCCCCGAGCCGTGGTAGCAGACTTCGCCCCTGTCGGCGCGGGCAACGATGTCGCCCGCCCGCTCCAGGGCTTCCACGGCCGCGCGCACCGCGTGTTGCGGCGCGCCCAGTGCCTGGGCCAACTGTGAAACGGTCTGGGGCCTGCGCACGAGGGAGGCGAGCACGAACTCGCGTGTCCGCGCCTCGTCCAGCGTGGCGTGTGTCGGCTCCTTGCGTTCCCCGGCGCGGGCCTGTCCCGCGCCGAGCGCCTTGCGCCAGCGGCTCAAGATGGCCCCGTCCACGGGGCGCACCCCCCGGACCGTGCCCGGACGGGTCAGGGTGACCACATCCACCCGGTCAGGGGCGAGCTGTTGGCAGAAAGTCTTCAGCCTGCCCAGGTTCTCGTCGGAATCGTTGATTCCCTCGGCAAGCAAAATCTCCAGAAATATCCTGCCCGTGAATTCCTGCCGGAAGGCGAGGAGCCCCTGGGCCACGGCCGCGGGCGTCACCCCGGGGCAGGGGCGGTTGACGGCCGCAAACTCTGCCTCCACCAGCGAATCCATGCTCGGCAGGACCACATCGGCCAGGGCCAGTTCGCGGCGTACCTGCGCATCGGTCATGGTGGTGGCGTTGGTCAGCACGGCCACGGGCACGGACGGGAACAGGGCGCGCGCGCCCTTGATGACCTCGGCCATAGCCGTGTTCAGGGTCGGTTCGCCAAGGCCGCCGAGGGTCACGGCGTCCGGCGGCTCGAACCCTTGCGCCTTCCAGTGGGCCAGCTCGTCGAGGATGGCCCGGGCCGGGACGTATTCCCGGCGCTCAAGGGTCAGGTCGCGGGTGGCCCCCACCTCGCAGTACACGCAGTCCATGGAACAGACGCGTCCGCCCAGCAGGTCCAGCCCCAGGGACCGGCCCAGCCGCCCGCTCATGACGGGTCCGAAGACGTATGCGTATGCCATGTGTCGGGCGTACCTCGCAGGGGTTCGGGGGTGTGGTCCCGGAAAAATCTCAAGGAAGATTAAGTATCAGGGCGCGCATGTCAAGGGGAGTCCGCCCCGTCCGCCTGCCTCGCCCCGCGCTTTCTTCACATTGTGAAACCTACAGGCCGGGCGGCGCGCTGGCAAGGGCTTTGTGCCGCCGTTCCATGTCGGCTCCGGCCGGGCCGCGGCGCTTTTCCTTGACTTCGCGCCTCGGGGGCCGTACCCCAAGCCATATTTTCACCAGGAGCATAAGGACATGATCGAACCCGGACAACTCGTGCTGCTCATCAGCCACAAGGGCAAACGCTACCTGCGCAAGCTGGAGGCGGGCGGCGAGGTGCACACCCACGACGGCAGGCTGCTCATGGACGATGTGGCCGAGGCCGGATTCGGCCAGTACGTCAAGACCCATCTGGGCCGGTCCTACCTCACCCTCAAGCCCACCCTGCACGACCTGATCAAGGGCGTGAAGCGCCAGACCCAGATCATGTATCCCAAGGAGATCGGGTACCTGATGATGAAGCTCGGCATCGGTCCCGGCTCCACGGTCATCGAGTCGGGCACCGGCTCGGGCGGGCTGACCACGGCCCTGGCCTGGTTCGTGGGCGACACGGGCAAGGTCATCACCTATGAGCGGCGGGCGGATTTCTACAAGCTGGCGGGCAAGAACCTGGAGCGCGTGGGCCTGGCCGCCCGCGTGGAGCAGGTCAACCGCAACATCGAGGACGGTTTTCTGCACTCGGGCGCGGACGCGCTCTTTCTCGACGTGCGCACCCCGTGGGAATACCTGGGGAGCATCCCGGGCGCGGTCATCCCCGGCGCCATGTGCGGCTTCCTGCTGCCCACGGTCAACCAGGTCAGCGACCTGCTGCGCGGGCTGGAGGCCGGTCCCTTTGCCGAGACCGAGGTGCTCGAAATCCTGGTGCGCCGCTGGAAACCCGTGGCCGACCGCCTGCGCCCGGACGACCGCATGGTGGCCCACACCGGATTCCTCGTCTTCACCCGCTACATGGAGCAGCCCGCCTGCCCGTCGGCCGACCTTGAGGACGGAGAGGCGCCCGCCGCCGACCCGGAAATCGATCCCGACCTGGAGCAGGACATGGGCGACGACATTGGCCCCGGCCAAGACCACGATCTGGACCAAGAGTAGCCCGGCCCGCATCGCCGCAGACAACACAGGCTCGCTTCCTTTGAGGCGGGCCTTTTCCATTTCTCCGGGGGGGCGGGTCGGGGCTCCTCTGGCCCGGCCCCTTTATCATTGGCGCGCCGTGGGGTAGAAGGGGGCGGAAACCAATGACCCAGACCACGAGGAACACCCATGACCCTTGACCTGATAGTCAGAAACTGCGCCCTGCACGGCGAGCCGGTGCTGATGGACATCGCCTGCGCGGCCGGGCGCATCGTGGAGGTGGCCCCGGCCATTGAGGCCAAGGCGGCCCGCGAGGTGGACGCTGGCGGCAACCTCGTTACCCCGCCCTTTGTTGACAGCCATTTTCACATGGACGCCACCCTGTCCATGGGCATGCCCCGGCTCAACCGCGACGGTACGCTGCTCGAAGGCATCCGCATCTGGGGCGAGCTCAAGCCCGACCTGACCGCCGAGGGAATCAAGGCCCGGGCCATGAAGCTCATCTCCTGGGCCGTGGCCCGGGGCAATCTGGCCATCCGCACCCATGTGGACACCACGGACCCGAGCCTGATGGCCGTGGACGTGCTCCTTGCGGTGCGCGACGAGATGAAGGACGTGGTGGACATCCAGCTGGTGGCCTTTCCCCAGGATGGCCTGCTCCGGTCAAGAAACGGCATGGGCCTGATGCGCGCCGCCCTGGACCGGGGCGTGGACGTGGTGGGCGGCATCCCCCACTTCGAGCGGACCATGGATGAGGGGCGCGAGTCGGTGCGGCTCTTGTGCGAGCTGGCGAGCGAGCGCGGTCTGATGGTGGACATGCACTGCGACGAGTCCGACGACCCCCTGTCGCGCCATATCGAGGCCCTGACCTTCGAGGCCCAGCGGCTGGGCCTGCACGGCCGGGTCACGGGATCGCACCTGACCAGCATGCACTCCATGGACAACTACTATGTGTCCAAGCTCCTGCCGCTCATGGCCGAGGCCCGCGTCAACTGCGTCTGCAATCCGCTGGTGAACATGAATCTCCAGGGCCGCCACGACACCTATCCCAAGCGGCGCGGCCTGATGCGCGTGCCCGAGCTGATGGCCCACGGCGTCAATGTGTCGTTGGGACACGACGACGTCATGGACCCGTGGTATCCCATGGGCACCCACGACATGCTCGAGGTGGCCCACATGGGCGCCCACGCCCTGCACATGACCGGCGTGGAGCAGCAGGAGGCGCTCTTTGACGCCGTGACCGTCAACGGGGCGAGGACGCTGGGCCTGACCGGCTACGGCCTGGCTCCGGGCTGCCACGCGGACATGGTGGTGCTCCAGGCGGCCTCGAAGATGGAGGCCCTGCGCCTGCGTCCGGCCCGGCTCCATGTCATCCGCCGGGGCCGGGTCATCGCCTCCACCCCCGAGGTGGCGGCCAGCGTGGACCTGGGCAACGGCCCCATGCGTGTGGATTTTCGCTAGGAGGCGAAGCGCGACGACACACGCCAGGACCACAGACAACCCGCCCATTGCCGGGCCAAAGACGGGAGCACTATGGACATGACCGAAGAGACCGAACACAAACTGCAAACGCGCCACCTGCGCATCGAGGACTACGAGGCCCTGCGCCGCATTCACGCCCGCATCTACAAGGACGTGGACACCTTCTGGACGCGCGAGCAGCTGGCCCTGCTGACCTCGATCTTTCCCGAGGGCCAGGTGTGCATCGAGGACAACGGCGAGCCCGTGGCCGCAGCCCTGTCCATCGTCATAGATTTCAGCCTGTTCGGCGACCAGCATTCCTATGATCAGGTCACCGGCCGCAATTCCTTCTCGACCCACGATCCTGAGGGCGACTATCTCTACGGCATCGAGGTCTTCGTGGACCCGGAGTACCGGGGCATGCGCCTGGGCCGCCGTCTGTACGACGCGCGCAAGGAGATCGCGGAGAACCTGAACCTCAAGGGCATCATGCTCGGCGGCCGCATCCCCGGCTACCACAAGGTCTCGGCCGAGATGTCGCCCCAGCAGTACATCCTCAAGGTCAAGAACCGCGAGCTGTACGATCCGGTGCTCACCTTCCAGATGTCCAACGACTTCCACGTGCGCACCCTGCTCGACGACTATTGGCCCGGCGACCGTCAATCGCGTGGCAATGCCGTGCTCCTGGAGTGGATCAACATCTACTACCAGAAGAAGACGCGGCTGGTGGGCCGCACCAAGTCCATCGCCCGCATCGGCGTGGTGCAGTGGGAGATGCGCCGGTTCGAGAACTTCGACGAGTTCATGCGCCAGGTGGAGTTCTTCGTGGACACGGTCAGCGACTACAAGGCCGATATCGTGCTCTTCCCCGAGCTGCTCAACGCGCCGCTCATCCGCCACTACGACGGCCATCCGTCAGAGGCCATGCGCCAGCTCTCGGAATACACCGAGCCCATGCGCCAGGCCATGACCGAGATGGCCCTAAGCTACAACATCAACATCGTGGCGGGCAGCGTGCCTGAACTGAGCGAGGACGGAAAGCTCTACAACGTCAGCTATCTGTGCCGCCGCGACGGCACCTGGGACAGCCAGTCCAAGCTGCACATCACCCCGGACGAGGACGCCCACTGGGCCTTCACCGGCGGCAACGAGCTCAAGGTGTTCGACACCGATGTGGGCAAGGTGGGCATTCTCATCTGCTATGACGTGGAGTTTCCCGAGCTGGCCCGGCTGCAGACCATGCGGGGCATGAAGCTGCTGCTCGTGCCCTTCTGGACCGACACCAAGACCGGCTATCTGCGGGTGCGCCGCTGCGCCCAGGCCCGGGCCATCGAAAACGAGTGCTTCGTGGCCATCTCCGGCAGCGTGGGCAATATCCCCCAGGTGGAGACCATGGGCATCCAGTATTCCCAGTCCGCCATCTTCACGCCGTCGGACTTTCCCTTTCCCCACGACGCCATCGCCTCGGAGGTGACCCCGGGCATCGAGACCACCCTGATCACCGACGTGGACATGGACCTGCTCAAGGAGCTGCGCACCCAGGGCAGCGTGCGCAACGTCAGGAGCCGCCGCACCGATCTCTACGAGCTGCGCTGGAAGGGTGGCGATTGAGCCGGGAGTCCGTGTGTCAGGACAGGGCCACGTCCAGGATCATCATCACGGTGAAGCCGAAGATGCAGCCCATGGTGGCCTGATCGCCGTAGCCCGAGGCCTGGGATTCGGGGATGACCTCCTCCACCACCACGAAGATCATGGCCCCGGCGGCAAAGGCCAGGGCATAGGGCAGGATGGGCTCGGCCAGAAAGACCGTGGCCGCGCCGATGACCGCGGCGATGGGCTCCACCGCGCCGGACGCCTGACCGTAGAAGAAGCTCTTCTTGCGCGACAGTCCCTGCCTGCGCAGCGGCACGGACACGGCCGTGCCCTCAGGGAAGTTCTGGATGCCGATGCCGATGGCCAGGGCCACGGCCCCGCCCAGGGTGGCCGAGTCGAACCCGGCCGCCACCGCGCCAAAGGCCACGCCGATGGCCAGCCCCTCGGGGATGTTGTGCAGGGTGATGGCCAGCACCAGCAGGACAGAGCTGTTCCAGCCGGTCTTGACACCCTCGGCCTCGGACCGGGGCGCGTGGATGTGCAGGTGCGGCAGGAAGATGTCCACCAGCCGCAGGAAGGCCGCGCCGAGCACAAACCCCACGGCCGCGGGTACGAACTTGAACGCGCCCATGTGTTCGCTCATCTCGATGGCCGGGGCCAGCAGCGACCAGTAGCTGGCCGCGATCATCACGCCTGCGGCAAAGCCGAGCATGATGTCCAGGGTGCGCTTGCTCACATCCCTGCCCGCAAAAACCACGGCCGCGCCCAGGGCGGTCATGCCCCAGGTGAAGAGGGTGGCCAGCAGGGCCTGGATGATGGGGGAGAGGGTGGCGAAATACTCCATGCGGTGGTCTCCTTGCGCCCGGTGCGATCATGCGATCGGGCGAGCATACCCCATGTCCGCCCCCATTGAAAAGCCCGCGCCGACCCGCAGGGCGGTAGAGGCGATACAACTTTTGGAAAAGCGCTGATCCGGGGCGATCAATCGGTGTCGGCGGCCTTGAGCTGGCCGCAGGCGGCCTTGATGTCCGCGCCCATGGAGCGGCGGATGAAGGCGGTCAGGCCGTGGTCCCACAGCCGCTTCTCAAAGGCCTCCACCCGGTCGCGGTCAGGGGCCTCGTAGGGCATGCCCTCGATGGCGTTGTAGGCGATGAGGTTGATCTTGCCCTTTTTGCGGTCGATGAGCCGGGCCAGCTGGTCGGCGTGTTCCAGGGAGTCGTTGACATCCTTGAGCAGCAGATACTCGAAGGTGATGCGCTCACGCGGGCGCATGGGATAGGCCCGGAGCGCGGCCATGAGGTCATCGAGGTGGACCCGGGCGGCCTTGGGCATGATCCGGGCGCGCAGCTCCTGGGTGGGCGCGTGCAGCGAGATGGCGGGCAGGGCCACCTCCCGCTCGCCCAGGATGCGCAGTTGCTCGGGAAAGCCCACGGTGGAGACCATGGAGCGCCGCCACGACAGGGACAGCCCGCGCTCGCAGGGCAGGTCGTCGAGCACCTGAAGCAGGGTGTCGAGGTTGAGCAGCGGCTCGCCCATGCCCATGAACACGAGGTTCTTGAGCGGGTTCATGTTCCGGTCTTCCAGATACTGGCGGCCCACCAGCACCTGGCCCAGGATCTCGCCGTAGGTCATGTTGCGCTCGAAGCCGAGCCTGCCGGTGCTGCAGAAGGTGCAGCCCATGGCGCAGCCCACCTGGGTGGAGAGGCACTGCGAGTACCGGTCCTGCATGGGGATGAGCACGGTCTCCACCAGCTTGGCGTCGCCAAGGCGCAGCAGGAACTTGATGGTGCCGTCCCCGCTCTGCTGCACCCTGGCCACCTCGGGCCAGGCGACGGTGGCCATGGCCGCCAGCTTCTCGCGCAGGGGCTTGGAGAGATTGGTCATGGCCGCCACGTCGCGCACGCGCTTTTGCCACAGCCATTGCCATATCTGCTCGGCGCGAAAACGCGGCTCCTTCAGCTCGTCCGCCACAAAGGCTTCGAGGTCGCTCTTGGTCAGCTCGATGAGATTTTGCATGCGAGCCAGACACTAATGCAACCCGGCCCCGTGTCAAGCGGCAGGGTCACGCGCTCCCCTCTCACCCTTCAGAAATCGCACATAGGCCCAGCCAAGAGTGCAGAAGGCGGCGGCGGTGACACACAGCGCCGTGAGGGTTGTCGCCTCGATGATGTCGAAATCAGCCAGGCCCGGGAGGCCGTGGCACACGCCAAGGAGAATGAGCAGGGCGAGCTGGGCCGGGGTGAGCCACTTATGCACCGTGCGCATGGCCGGGGTGAGGAGAAGCGCGAGCAAGCCGGGAATGGCGAACCGCAGGGAATCCGGTGCATTCCATGCGGTCCACGATGAAGCTGAAGACGCGGCCAGCCCGAGCGCCCCGATCCACAGGGCCAGAGCGATGCGCTGCAAGGTGGCTTGGGGTAGCGGCAGCGACGGTCTCTGGTAGATATTTTGGACAATTCGCGCAATCAATGTCGCCACCAGTGCCGCCGCGATCATGAAAAAGACGCCGCGAATAAGGATGTTCAGATACGACAGCAGGTTGAAGGCGACAAAGATGTACCAGAAAATAACGGCCAGCTTTGCCTGTCCCAACTCGAAACAGGACAGGGCGTAGACGCCGGTGCTGATGGTGAAATAGATCACCGCAACCTTGAATTGGCTGTCGTCAAGAGTCATCAGCAGGAGAAGATACACGAAGATCGCGTAGTGAACGACGAACAGCAGGGGGATGAGGAATCGATTCATGCCTGGGGCTCCTCGCTGGGCGTGGCCGGGTGCATCGTTTGTCGTTTTTCAAACCTTCGCTGGACGAGAAACCGCACATAGGCCCAGCCGAGGGCAATAAAGCCGGAGACGATGAACCCCAGTGCGATGATCCGCATGATCTCGGTAAACTCCAGCTCGGTCAGGCTCGGTATGCCCTGGCATGCGGCGAGGTGGAAAAGCAGGAGCAGCTGGATCGGAGTGAGCCACAAGCGGGGTGCGCGCATGGCCGGGGTGAGGAGAAAGGCGAGAAATCCCGGCAAGGCGTATTGAAGGGAATGGTCGAGACTTATCAGCGACCACGCAAATGCTGTGTATGCGGTCATGCCGAGGGACAAAAGCCACAGGCCGAGGCAGACCTGTTGCAGCCGGGTGCGCGGCAAGGGGAGCGCCTGTTTTTGATAAAGGGTGTGGATGATGCCGAGAATCAGGGCCGCCACCCCGGCCGAGGCGGGAAGGAACCATGACCCGGAAAGCGTCATTTCCAGGTATGAGAGCAAGTTGTAGGCCACAACCAGATACCAGCAGGTGATGGCAAGCTTTGCCTTGTGCCATTCGAACAGCGACGCGCCGTAGACCACGGTGCTGATGGCAAAGCAGGCCATGGCGTTGATGAAGTGATAGCCGTGCAATTGTGTCATCACAGGTTCGTTTGTCACAACTGCGTAGTGAACCACAAGCAGCAGGGGGATGAGGAGTTTGTTCATGCCCGGGGCTCCTCGCCCGGTCCGGAGGGGCGGGCCGTGGCGCGCTGCGCACGTTTTTCCATGAAAAACCGCACGTAGGCCCAGCCCAGGGTGCAGAAGGCGGCGACGGTCACAAAAAAAGCAAGGGATGTCGTGGTGTTGAATATGTCGAATTGCGTCAGGTTTGGAAGCCCGAGATTGATGGCAATGCACGAGAGCAGATAGAGCTGGACCGGGGTGAGCCACTTGTGGACCGTGCGCATGGCCGGGGTGAGGACAAAGATGAGCGAGCCGGGAACGGCGAACCGCAGGGAGTCCACGGCACTCCACTTGGCCCAGGCAAAGACGGAAAACGCCGTCAAGCCAAGAACCAGTATCCACATGGCGAGGCATATCCGTTGCAAAGGGGTCTGCGGCAGAGGCATCGACCGCTGTTGACGCATGGTGTTGGTGATGCCTAAAACGAGTGCCACCACCAGGGCCGACACGATCATGAAAGGAATCCCCGGTTGAATCATTTCCAGATACGACAACAGGTTGAATACAGCCACATAATACCAGAACGCAAGGACGAATGTCGCCCTGCCCACTGCAAAAAAAGAGACACCGTAAACCATTGTGCTGATCATGAAGCAGATCAGTGCGTTTGTGGACTGATATGCGTCGAGATTCGGGAATACGTTGGTATTGAACAGGAAGAGATAGTGCGCAACAAGCAGCAGGGGGATGAGGAGTTTGTTCATGGCAAATGGTCGGGGAGGCATAGCCTCCCCTTTGAGTTATGTTTATGGGACCAGAGGGAGCATGCCTTTTCCGGTCGCCTTTAAAAGATCTTTTGCCGTCGCGTTGCCTTCACCGTATTTTTTGAGGGTCTCGGCATACCAGGGGCTGGCCAGCAACATTGATTGGCCCCACCCACCGGCTTCATCTTTCATGACCCCCGTTATCCACTCTCGTGCCCGC
Source organism: Pseudodesulfovibrio pelocollis (assembly GCF_030282845.1). Lineage (GTDB taxonomy): Bacteria > Desulfobacterota > Desulfovibrionia > Desulfovibrionales > Desulfovibrionaceae > Pseudodesulfovibrio > Pseudodesulfovibrio pelocollis. The sequence continues at coordinate 19,100 of NZ_JASTWE010000041.1, read as the reverse complement.
TCCTTGTCTGGGTGGCCGTCGGGTTTGTAGATGTCCCGGAGAAGATACTTGTAAGCCCATGATTCGGACTCGCGTTCTGCGTCAGACCCCGGTTTCTGCCCCTTTTCCCATTGTTTCAGGGCCTCGGCGTCCTGGGTCGAATTGCGCTGGGGGGCCTGGGCAGCGGCCGGGGTGCTGGCCTCGAATGCCCGGAGGCCCTGGGAACCCTGGGCGAGCAGGGAGCCGAGGGGGCGAGCCGGGGCGGGGCTGCCGCCGGGGGCGCGCCTGCCGTTGGTGTCGCCCGGAAGGCCGAGCCCTTGCGCGTCTGCGGGCTTGCTCGCGTTGGCGGCTCCGAAGGCCACGGCCTCTTTCTGCCAGGGCACGGTGCTCAGGGCAACTCCGGGCCGGGCCGGTTTATCCCCCGTGCCGCCGGGGTCGTGGTTGAGAGTGACCCCAAACCCGTGGTCGCGGGGGTCCCAGTCGCGCGGTTTTTCCGTCACCCACCAGTCTTCGGCAGGGGCGTTCGTGCGGCTCTTTTTCATCAGGTCGCCCTCCTTGCGCACCGGCTCATGCATACCATCCGCATAGCAGGCTGCCCAAAAACGCCCGATTGCTGCGTTGCTTCAAAAAGGGCAAACCCTCGCGTACCTTGAGTACGCTTCGGCCTTGCCCTTTTTTTGCGCCTTGCACTCGAACATTTTTGAACAGCCTGTAGGAAGATGCTGTTTAAAGAAGTGAAGAATTGCGCAATTGGCGATTCTGCCCGCCTGTGGTGTTGTCGTAGCGCAGTCGGGTGTATTTGTCAGTATTGAATGCGTCGAACATATAGATTTCCCTTATCTGGCCGGGCCGGGGGACGAGCCCCGGCCCGGGGTGGTGGGGCGGCGCGGCTAGATCTGGCCGCCGGGGATGTAGTTGCCGGGGTACAGGGCCTCGAAGCCCTTGCGGACCTTGGCCACGTAGGTATCGTCGCGGCGGGACGGGTCGTGGTAGCGCGGGTCCTGCATCATCTCGCGCAGCGTGTCGCGGCTCAGTTCCTCGCCCCAGCCCGAGGGCGCGCCGCGCAGGCCGCTTTCGAGCACCAGGGGCGCGATCTTGGCAAAGGCGCTGATGACAGCGGCCCGGTCGCCCGCGCCGGTGCGGGTCAGGGCGTCGAGCAGGTCGCCGCCGCCGATGGCCTCGGCCGCGCGCAGGGCGTTGTCGAGCAGGCGCGGGGTCTCGCCCCGGTGCACGGCGCGCAGGGATTCCAGCTCGCTGTCGCGCAGCCGCTGGGCCTCGTCGCGCAGGCAGTGGTGGGCGTCCAGCACCAGGGGCAGGAACCACGCGTACAGCCCGGCCGCCTGGGTCGCGGTCAGGCCCAGCTCGTGGGCCTTGGCCCTGAGGCCCGAGAGCAGCTCCTCGCGCAGCTCAAGCTCCTCGGGCAAATCCAGTTCGGGCAGGGTGTAGCCGTCCGGGCTCTCGGGCCGCCCCAGGGCGGCGTGAAAGGCGGCCACCTGCTCCTCGCTGGCGTCAGGCCCGGGCAGGCGGATGTAGCCCTCGGGCGTCCTGCCCAGCAGCTTCTGGGCGTGGACCAGGGCCTTGACCGCCTCGTCCTTGCTCTCGTAGCGGGCCAGGGCCGGGTGCTCGCGCAGGGGTATTTCCCGCTCCTCGCCGTCCTCGCCGGTCAGGCGCACGGTCCATTCCTCGGGCAGGGTGGCCCGCCAGTCGTTGGTTTCCTTGGTCGTGGTCATTGGGTGATCTCCTTGAGGTTGATGAAGTTGGTTTGGTCAAGCATGTGCTTGACGTGCAGCACCAGGGACCGGCGGCCTTCGTCAAAGGCGGCCCGTCCGGGGTCGGTGGAGAAGGTAGAGCGCATGAACGAGCCGCGCCGCTCCAGGTCCTCCATGACCGCCCGGCCGTCAGCGGACTCGAAGAGCCGCCGGTAGGCGCGATGGAGTTCCAGCGGACTAACCGGCATGGCTGACCTCCCTGTCGTCCGGGACCGGATGGATCGCGGCCTCGGGCGCGTGGCCGGGTCCGTTGTCCGGTGTTTCCCGACAGGCTTCGCCGGCCCGGGGACCGGGGGGCGCGCCGCCGCCGAACCGGGCGGCCAGCAGGGACCACAGGTCGGTCAGCACGCTGGGCCTGTCGGTGTGCGCCTCGGCCAGGACGCGGGCCATTTCTGCCGCCTGGGCGGCCATCTGGGTCATGCGCGCCATCTCGGCGGCCTGGCCCTTGTGGGCGCGCGCCTCGGCCACCTCGGCCTCGGGCCGCAGGTAATCGGGCGGGGTGCCGAACAGCTCGGCCACGTGCCGGGCGGCCCGGTCGGTGGCGAAGTTGTCCATGATCCCGAAGGGATCGGCGCTTCCCACCAGCGGGGCCAGGTATTCCATGGTCCGGGCCAGTCCCCGGGCCTCGAACTCCTTCTGGGCGCGGGCCACGGGCGAGGTGTAGCGCACCTCGATGTCGTCCGGGCCGAATCCCTCGGGGAAGGGGGGCAGCGCGCCCGCCCGGAGCATGATGCGGAATACGCGGCGGATGAGGGGGCTGAGGAACTCGGCCTGGAGCCTGCCCAGCACCGGGCCGAGCACGCGCATCCGCTCGCTCTGGCGGATGACCGCCTCGGTGGCGGTCACGGCCGGGCCGTCCGGCGCGAGCTGGTCGCCCATGAAGATGCGCCGGATGGACTGGCGGCGCTGCTCCATCATCCGCTCGGTGGCGGCCAGGTCCACGGTCACGGGCAGGGCCTCGATGCGGTCCGGGCTGCCCGCCCGGTAGTAGGAGAGCCCGCCCGGCCCGGAGTGGACCGGCCCGAGGAACCCGTCGTCAGGCACCATCAGCGGCGGGTCGGACATCTTCTCCGCGGCCATGAGCGCGGTGCGGGCCATGGCGTTGAGCACCCGGGTGTCGGAGAGGGCGGTCTGGCCCGGCCCGCGTCCGTATGTCTCACCGGCCGCCTTGGCCCAGCGGGGCACGAGGTAGGGCATCTCCAGGTAGCCGGATTCCTCCAGCACATGGTCCGCGCCGGTCTCCACATAGACGCTGGCCCAGGGGAAGTGGGCCGCGCCCAGGGCATAGGGATCGCGGTCTGTGCGCGGGAACACGGCGTGCAGGATATCCACCCTCTCGTCCGGCCGCTCCTCGGCCTTGCGCCGGGTGGCGTCCGAGCAGGCCGCGCCCCATTCGCGGGCCGCCTGCCGGGCCGTGAGGGTGTAGCGGCGGTAGACCGTGTCCACCGAGCCGCGCACCGACTCGGCCGCAAAGACCTCGCCCAGGGGCCGGGTGCGGAAGCTGACCACCGTGTCCGGGTCCGCCTCCACGTACATGACCGCCGTGCCCAGCAGGACCACGTCCAGGTACAGTTCGTGGGCATTGGTCTGGAATCCCGTATCCTCGGTGTTGAAGAGCGCGATCATGCGGTCGCGGACCTGTTGCAGGAAGGTGCGCACCCCGGCCGCGTCGCCCTGAGCCGGGTCGCGGGCGCGGATGTCGAACCAGGGCATGGCCGGGTTTGTCAACAGCCCGCCCAGCGACGAGGCGAGCAGGTCCAGGGCGTGGCTGGGCGTGGAGTCGAAGATGCGCTCGTCTCCCACGCGACCCCGGGTGACCAGCGGGTCGGCCCCGGCGAAGCTGTTCTTGCGGGGCAGCATGTAATCGGTCAGCTCGTGCCAGGAGGCGAGCCAGGGGCGGCGGGCCTCCTCCAGCCCGGCGAACCGGGCCTTGAGCGAGCGGGCGAGTTCCGTGGCGTGCATGCTATTCCCCCAGCTTGGTTTTGAGCGTGCCGGTGGCGGCAGCATCGTCGTCCGACGCTGCCCCGGCCGTGGCCTGGGCCAGCCGCTTCTGGTCCACGGTCCTGGCCTCGAGCAGTTTTTCGCGCTCGCGTTTGCGCTCGCGGGCCTCCTTGAGCCGCTGTTCCTCTTCCTGGCGGGCGCGTTCGGCCGCCAGTTCGGCGGACCGGTCCGATCCGGATTGCCGTTGCTGGCCCGAGCCGAGGGCGCCGACCACGCTGCTGAAGACCGAGGTGATGAGTGCCGGGCTTCCTCCCATGATGAATCCTCCTGTTAAAGGGTTTTTCGGACCATAGCCCCGGATTTCGGCCCGAATGGAGAACGGGTGCGAGGGGGATGAAAACGGGCGAAACAGGGCGGACATTGCCTGTTGACAGGGTATTCGGGAGGGGCCGCGGACAGGGGCAGGAGGCGGTGATCGTCCTGCGGCGATGCCTCTTGACGGGTCAGGTCCGGGGCGTATATTGTGTATATGCCAAAAAGCCCTTTTCGGGCCGCTGCGCGAACCAGGGACGGTGCGCTTTGGCAGGGAGACGGACAGTGTCAACCAGCGTGACCGACTTCATCGTGGCCGGGCCTCCCGGGCAGGTGACGGCGGGACCGGCCGGATCGTTCATGGCCAGCGAGGCCGGTCGCGTGGTGACCGGCGAGCCTGGACATGTGCCCATCGACACCACTCCGGCCCACGTTCCCATCGACACCACTCCGGCTCGCGTTCCCATCGACACTACCCCAGCCAGGATTCCCTATGCGGCCCACCCGGGGTTGATGCATGGGGCGATGTCCGGCGCGGGCGGCTTTGTGGGTGGCGGCGGTGTGGCCGGGAGTCCCGGTGTTGCCGGCCCGGGTGGCCCGGGCGCCGGAATGGTCGGCATGATCGGTCAGGGCGGCGGTGGCGGCGGTGGCGGCGGTGCGGCCGTGGGTGGCGGCGTAGGCGCGGCCCACATCGGCAGTGGCGGCGGCACTGGCGGCGGCGGTGGCGGCGCAGGAGCCATCAACACTGGCGCGGTCCAAATCGGCGGTGGCGGCGGTGGCGGCGGTGGCGGTGGCGGCGGGGGCGACTCGGCCCGCGACAACACCGGCGGCCACGCCGTGGGTCAGGCCACGGGCGGCGGCAGCTCGGGCACCACGGGCGGCGGCTCCGGCACTGTCAGCCCCGGCACCACGGGGGGCGGCAGCGTGTCCGGCGGGGCCAGTGTGCCCATCTCCACCGAGTCGGGCAGGACACCTGTCGCGCCCAGCACGGGCGGAGGCTCGGCGGGCGGCGGTGGCGGCGGGTCGGTGCAGCCGGGCGGCTCGGGCTCTGTGTCGATGGGCGGCCATGTGCCCATTGCCCCGTCCCTTGGCATCCAGCCCATATCCCCTGCCGGGTTCGTGCCCATAGCGCCACAGATCGGCTTTTCCATGCCGAGCATGGTCGGGGTGGTGCCTTCGACACCCGCCGGGCATGTCCAGGCGTTTCGGATGACCAATCCCCACGGCATGTATTTCGGCCATACCCAGAACTGGCCAAGCGACGTGTTCCAGCACACGGTCCACTCCTACGGCTTCCAGCCAAAGCAGACCCTCCAGGCCCCGTGGATACCCACGGCAGACGGCTATGCCGAGCCCCTGGGCCTGCCCAAGCTCGATTTCGACGATCAGGCGGGCCGCCCCACGGCCGTGGACATGTCCTCGTCCTATTCCATGAACGTGGACCAGACCCAGAACATCGAGCGCTACCACGAGGTGAACAACAGCGAGACCGTGGACGCGCTCTTCGACATGTCCATGAACGCGGCGGTCCACCGCTCGGACACCACCCTCAACCAGAATTCCTACGACACCAGCACAGCCAACAGCCAGGACTTCAGCTCGGAGCGGAGCGTGGACAACTCCACGAGCGTGGAGCAGGTGACCAACCAGTCCACGGTCAACGTGGAGAACCGGAGCGTGGACAACCGCCAGGAGAACCACATCGACAACAGCGTCACCGAGCGCGACTCGACCACGTACGTCGAATCGCGGGACACGACCGTCCACAACGACAACACCGTGTCCATCAGCGCGGACAACTCGCGCACCGAGCATACGGAGAACCGCACCAACGTCACCGAGGTGGACAACTCGGTCAACATCCAGGAGACCCGCCACCAGACCAGCTTCATCGAGAACCGGGAGATGACCGTGGCCTATCCCGAGACGCGGCAGGTGGTGGTGGACAACTCCCAGGACTTTGTGCGCAACGTGGAAAACCGCTTCGTGGACCAGGACAACTCGGTGGTCAACATGGTGGACGACAGAAGCGTCAGCCTGTCCACCACGCAGGAGCCGGTCTACACCTTCGACAACTCGACCACCATTCACCTGACCCAGGTCATCCAGGCCCCGGAGCGCTCCGGCGGCAGCCTTTTTGTCGGCAACGCCTGATTTGGGCAACGCCTGACCCTGCCCGCGAGAGACAAAAAGAGGCGCGCCCGTCCATGATGGACGGGCGCGCCGTGTCGGATGTGCGATGGGCCGGGGCTAGGCCATGATGTATTCGACAAAGGAGTCGGCGGTCAGGTTGTTGTCACCCGGGACGCCATCGTCGTATTCGGTGATGGTGGCCATGAGGAAGTGCTCTCCGCCTTCGAAAAAGTAGAGATTGCCGACACTGCTGTCCGTCTGGCTGGCATAGATGAAACCGGTGTATTCTAGTTCTTCAGAATAATAGTTCCAATCTGGGCCGGATTCTGCATCGTCGAAAACAAAGTACTCCTCTAGGAGCTTGCCTTCGCCATCAAGGTACTCGGAGAAAGCCATCGGGTGCAGGCCGATCTTGTCGAAGTTCTTGTCAAAGTCCGCGATGATATCCATACCCCCCCCGAAGCTCTCGTAGACGAAGGTGTCGCAGCCTTCGCCGCCGATCAGGGTGTTCTCGCCGCTGCTGCCGAAGAGGACATCGTCGCCGTCGTTGCCCACCAGCAGGTTGCCAAACTCGTTGCCCTTGAGGGTGTCGTTGAAGTCCGAGCCTGTAACGTTCCGGATGTCGTTGAGGGTGTCGGTGTCCCCCCAGCCGTCGTAGGCATAGCCGTGTTCGAAATCGTTCTCGGTCGAGAGATCGACGTATACCCCATCCGGGTCGTCCTCGTAGGACACGGTGACGAAGCCGTCGTTGGTGTTGCCGTTGAAGGTGTCGTTCCCGGCCCAGCCCCGGAACTCGACAAAGACCCCGGGTGCGCCGGTGAAGACATCGTTTCCGGCGGTGCCCTCGATGGAATTGACGTTGATGAGGGTGTCGGTCCAGTTCGAGCCCTCAACCTCCCAGTGCCCGCTGTTCCAGCTGGCGGTGATGCCGACGCCATCGACGAGTTGGTCCAGCGCCCAGTAGGTCACATTGGTCCAGCCGTTGACGCTGCCGGTCACGGTATCGTTGCCCGTGCCGGGCATGAACTCGAAGTCGTCCGATCCGGAGTGGATGAGGGTGTCGTCATAGATCGAGCCCCAGACCATGTCGATGTTGGAGAGGTCGTCGGTCCAGGTCCTGTTCCCTTCGATTTCATGGTCCGTGACAAAGCCGCTGGTGCCCCCCATTGAGGCATAGATGCCCATATTGTCGCCCGGGGTCTGGTAATAGTGGTAGGAGGCCACGTCAAAGCCGGTGACGCCGTTCGGGTCGTGAACCGAGTTGCCGTCAACCGTGTTCGACCCGCCCCCGTAGAAGAAGACGTTGATCGGGGCGTCGTTGCCGATGAAGGTGTCGTTGTGGGCCGTGCCCATGACCGCGTTGATGCCCACCAGGGTGTCGGTGTAGTCGCCGCCCGTGACGCGGTTCGTCTCAAGGTTGACGTTGATGGCGTACCCTTCGTGCTGGTAGGAGGCCACGTCGAACAGGCGCCTGACGGGGTCGTCTCCGCCGCCGCCGTTGATGAGGTCGTTGCCCGGGCCGCCTTCGAGCCAGTCCTGTCCGTCGCCGCCGATGAGGGTGTCGTTGCCTGCTCCGCCTTCGAGCCAGTTGTCGCCGCTGCCGCCCACGAGGCAGTCGTTGCCGTCGCCGCCATAAAGGGAATCGTCGCCGTCGCCGCCGAGGAGGGTGTCGTTGCCCTGGCCGCCGATGATGGAGTCGTTGCCGTCAGAGCCGATGATGTATTGCTTGAAGCTGAAGATGGGAGCCCCGGACCATTCCAGGTTATAGCTGTCGCCCGTGATGCCCGAGGCGTCGAGGGTGAAGATGGAGCCCGGGTCGGCCAACGCGTCGTGACCGACAAGGGTGGTCGCCGCGTCGCCGAGGATGATGTGCTCAATGCCGGTGACATTGGTCAGCGGCGCGCCGCCGTTGTAGGTGAAGGTCAGGGTGTCGGTGCCGCTGCCGCCGCTGATGGTGTCGTTTTCGTCCAGGTAGGTGGACATGATGAAGAGGTCGTTGCCAGCGCCGCCCTCAAAGTAGTTGTTCGCGTCATCCTGCCCGATGAAGGTGTCGTTGTGTGCCGAGCCGACAAACGCCTTGACGTAGGAATACGAATCCCCGTCAGCGTAGCCGCCCGAGCCTTCGCCGTCAGCGAGGTTGACGGTCACGCCCGCTGTGGACGCGCTGTAATCCACCGTGAGGTCGCCGTCACTGCCCTCGAAGATTTCCTTTGCGGCCGAGGCCTTGACGAGGTCTTCGCCACCATACGACGAGGATACAGTGATTGCGCTTTCCTCCCAATTCCAGTTGTCGAAGGTCAGGGCGCTCAGGTCGATGGTGTCGTTGCCCTCGGTGTCTGCGATGGTGATGGAGACCGGGGCGCCAGAGGTGGTGATTTTTGACCATGAATCCATCTGGTCCGAGTTGAAAAAGGCCTCGCTGGCGCTTGCCTCGAAGAGAACCACGCTGATGCCCGTCACAATTGCGGCATAGAAGCTCGCGGAACTGGCGCTGATCCTCAGGGTGTTGGTGCCGGTGCCGCCGTGATACTCCGCTTCCTCAGCCACCTCGGTGGAGATGACGATGGTGTCGTTGCCCGCGCCGCCGTAGATGGTGTCTGCGCCGCCGCCGCCGATGATGAGGTCGTTGCCAGCGCCGCCCTCGAAGCGCTCGGCGTTCTCGGAGCCGGTCAGGCTGTCGGCGTAGGCCGAGCCGATGACGCCGTGGAAGGTGCCCAAAGCAAGGGTGTCGCCCTGTGCGTGGCCGCCCGAGGCCGTGTTGGCGGCCAGGTTGATGTTCACCCCTGCCGTGCTTGAGGCATAGGACAGGGTGTTGAATCCTCCGGTGCCGCCGCTCAAGTTGTCCGCGCCCGCGCCGCCCTGAATGGTGTCGTTGCCCGTGCCGCCGGTGATGGTGTCGTTGCCCGCGCCGCCGATGATGTGCTGATCCCGGGTTGTGCCCGAGCCGTTGTAGTTCAGGGTTTTGGGCGAGGTGATGGCCGAGCCGTTGATGGTGATGGTCCCTGTTCCGGTCGGGCTGTAGATGAGGCTCGTGCTGGCGTTGCCGAGGATGATGTGTTCGATGTTGGTGACGTTGGTCAACGCATTGGTGTTTTCGGTGTTGCCTGTGAAATAGAGGGAGTCGTCGCCATCGCCGCCGTTGATGACATCGTCCGCGGTCAGTTGCGTGCCCATGTTGAAGCGGTCGTTGCCGCTGCCGCCGGTCATGGAGTCGTCGCCGACGCTGGTGCCGAAGAAGATGTTGTCGCCGCCGGTGCCGAAAAGGGTGTCGTTACCCGCGCCGCCGAACAGGGTGTCGTCCCCGCTGCCGCCGACGATGAGGTCGTTGCCGCCCGAGCCGACGATGAACTGGTTGAAGCTCTCGATGCTGACGCCGTCCCACTCGAAGTAGATGCCGTGGTAATATTCTGGATCGATGCCCGAGGCGTCGATGGAGAAGGTGGCCGCATCGGTCAACCCGTCATGGCCCATGAGCGCTGTCGGGGTGCTGCCGAGCTGGATGTGCTCGATGCCGGTGACGTTCTCCAGATCCAGGGTTACGCCCTCATATGTGCCGTCAAAGGCCAGGGTGTCGGTGCCCGCCCCGCCGTTGATGATGTCGAACGGGCTCAGGGGGCCGAGCATGTAGGAGTTGAACTCGCTCTCGTAGTGGCCCACGGCCAGATAGTCGTTGCCGCACATGCCGCTTAAGGTATTGTACCCCATGCCGCCGTAGAGGCTGTCGCCCTGGGCCGAGCCGGTGATGTCGTTGTCGTGGTGGGCGCTGCCGAAGACCGTGCGGATGGCGTAGGTGGTGGTGCCCGAGCTGTTCAGGGTCTGGCGCGAGGACTGGTCGCCGGTGGTTTCATAGTAGGGCGGGGACGCCTGAAGGTTCACGGTCAGGGGAGCATCCCACCCGGAAAGATCAAGGGTGGTGACCACGGCCGGTTGCGCCGGGGTGTTGTCGGGCGGGGTTTCGTCGCCCTCGTCGCCGGTGGCCGCGCCTCCGGTCTGGGCCGGGGGTGGCGGCGGAGGCGGAGGCGGTGGTGGCGCGGCCGGTTTGGGCGGCTGGACACCCATGCCCTGGCCTTGCCCCTGGCCCTGGCCAACGCCAGCGCCGGTATTGAAGACGCCGCCCTGGTTCTGGCCTTGCCCTTGTCCCTGGCCCGGTCCCTGTTCCTGGCCCTGGGTCAGTTGTTCGGGCTCCCCGCCCTGATCTCCTTCCTGGCCGCCATCCTGGCCCTGGCCTTGTCCCTCTCCTTGTCCCTGGCCGCCCTGCTCGCCCTGCCCTTCTCCCTGGCCCTGCTCCTGTCCGCCGTCCCCGTCCTGGGAGCCGGACTGGTCCTGGCCGCCCTCGTCCTGATCGCCCTGGTTGCCGGAGTCGTCAGGGCTGGGCGCGGTCTGTTGCAGCGACTGGGACGAGAGCTGCTCGAACTGGGCCAGCTCGTTCTGGGAGGCCATGAAGATCGGGCTCAGGCCGCCCGGGGTGGCCGTGACCATGCCGCCGTCCTGGGTGATGATGGCCACCGGGCCACCGGAAATGGGCCGGATGATCACGGGCTTGTCCACAAAGTCCACCACCACGTGGCTCTCGGGCTGGCCGGGGACGATCTTGTGGCCGGTGGTGGTGCCCCGGATGCCGATGGTGGCCAGCGGGGTCTCAAGGCTGAAGCCCTCGGGGTTCATGTCCACGATCTCGCCCGTGACCGAGCGGAAGGTGCCCTGGACGAGCTTGATGGCCATCTCGCCCGCGCTCTGCTCGGGATTGAAGACGTAGGCGTCAAGGACCACCGAGGAGTTCGGCCCCTGGGAGAGGATCGCGCCGTCGGCGAACTTGATCTCCACGGCCGAGGCCCCGCCCTTGGTGGTGATGATGTCATCGACAAAGACCGGGCTTTCGGGAGCCAGGTCCCGTATTCCGTCCGGTCCTTCCGCGGTGGCGGTGCCATAGGCTATGGTCACCACGCCGATTTGAGTGGCTTCAGGCATGCGACATCCCCTTGCGCGCAACGGTCTTATTATTTCTTAATATAGCGCGTAGCATCTTCCCGAAGCGGCCGCAAGAATAATCCGGCCCGCTGCAATGTCCTTGTTCACAGTGCAATGAGCCGGAATTGTTGGCTTATGGTGGAATGTTCCGCAATTATGGCGACTTGTTTCGATCCAACTCCATGGCCGCAGCCTGGAGGACCCACGCCTGGCCGAACCCGTAGAGCCGGGCGAAACGGAAGAGCTTGGGGTCATACCCGTCCGCCGCGCAGGCGCGCAGGCCCAGGACGCGCGTCTTGCCCAGCCGGGCGGCCTCGGCGCGCAGCCAGGCCGCGTCCTCGGCCAGCCGCCGTCTGGTCTGCGGCCCCCAGCGGGTCAGGGTCAGGTGCAGTTCCAGGTCGTTCCCGCGCTCGGCCAGGGCCGCGTGGCCGTACACTTCGCCCTGGTGGTGCAGTTCGAGCCAGCGGTACTCGCCGTCCGGGAAATGGGCCATGGCCATGGGCCGTTGGTCACTGTCGCGCACGCTCATGGGGCCTCCCGAAGGGGTTGTATTCGTTGACGGTGCGCGCCGCTCGCTGGCCGGTGCCCGGCTGGCGGAAGCCCACGGCAAAGTAGCGGAAGGCGTCCACCGCGTGGCTGGTCCAGTCGTGCACGGGCCGGGCAGAGAAATCGCCCATGCGCTCGTTGAAGGAGCGGCGGTAGTGGCGCAGGGCTTCCAGCCCCGGGGCGCAGCGGGTGGCGTCGAACCAGCACAGGGGCAGCATGGTCCGCACCGCGTTGATGCCGTCCTGGATGGGGATGTTCGGCGCGATGTCGAAGCGGATGCCCAGGCTGCGGGCGATCTCAAGCCGCGATTTGCCTGTGCCCAGCTCGCGCACCCGGATGTCGTGGGGCGCGATGTGGGTGCCGTAGGCGTAGCGGCGCTCGTCGAGGATGCGGGCGTAGTGGTCGAGGCCCTCGCCGCTGGCCTCGTAGTAGTCGATGACCGCGTAGGCGTTGCCCGGCCGGGCCTGGACGAACCAGATGGCCATGGAATCGCTCATGCCGAGATCCCAGGCGGTGTGCACGGGCAGGGCCGGGTCGCAGGGCACCGCAGTGATGCGCCCGGCCTTTTCCGCCTCGCCCACCAGGGCGCCGAAGTACGCGCCCCGGATGGCCGCCGTGAACGAACACTCAAACTCCTGCTCGTATTCCTCGGGCGACATCTCGCGGGCGGCTGCGGCCAGTTCGTCGGGGTGGATGATACCGGTCTGGGAGGCGCGGTACATGGCCGCGAACCAGTCCGGGTCGCGCCTGGCGTCGCGCCAGAGCCGGTAAAGGGCGTTCTTGCCGCGCGGCGTGCCGATGAACATGGCCCAGCCCATGCGGTCTGTCAGGGCCGGGCGGATGACCTCGGTCCAGACGCGGTGGGGCATCTGGGCCACCTCGTCAAAGACCGCACCGTCGAGATACATGCCGCGCAGGGAGTCCGGGTTCTCGGCTCCGAAGAGGCGGATGCGCGCGCCGTTGTCAAAGTCGGCCCGCAGCTCGGTCTCGTTGAATTTCACGGTGCAGCCGTCAAGCCCCAGGCCGCAGTATCGCTTGAGTTCGTCCCAGACCACGGTCTTGGCCTGCTTGTACAGGGGCGCGATGTAGGCCCCGCGCCAGTCGGTGCGCTGCGTGTCCCTGGCCGCCCGGATGAGCCGGTTGACCGAGAGCACGGTCTTGCCGAAGCGGCGGTGGCAGACCAGCACCGAGAAGCGGGCCAATCCGGCCTCGATCTCGGCCTGATGGGGTCTTGGCGTATAAAGTTCCAATGTCACGTTGTGGTTCCTCATGTTGACGGGCGGGGCGGGCGCGGGTATTTCGTGATCATGCGCCATGCCTGCCCGGTTGTTTTACTTGTTCTTCTCCTGCTCGTGCTGCCGGGCTGCCTGACCTCGTCGGGCCAACCAAGGCCCGGGCTGACCGACCGCGAGATGGAGATCCAGCGGCGCGAGGCCATGGCCGCCTCGGCCCTGGACAAGGCCCTGCAGCTCCACCACAACGGCGAATACCTGGACGAGGACATGGCCCTGGACTACCTCGACGAGGCCATCGAGTTGAACCCCGACCAGATCACGGCCCGCCACCTGCGGGCGCTGCTGTACCTCGAGCGCGGCCACCTGGACGCGGCCGAGGCCGACGCGCGCCATGCCCTTGACATCCGGCCGGACCATATCCAGGCCCGGTTCACCCTGGGCTACATCCTCTACCGGCGCGACGCCTGGGCCGAGGCGGTGCGCGAGTTCTCGCAGGTGCTTGGGCGGGACGACGCCGTGGCCGAGGCCTTTGCCCTGCGGGGCACGGCCTATGCCCGGCTCGGTCGGGCCGACGACGCGGTCCACGACTTTGACAAGGCCATCGCCCTGAACCCGGCTCATTTCGAGGCCTACTACAATCGCGGTCTGGCCCGTCTGGCCCTGGGCGACGAGGACGAGGCGCTGCACGATCTGACCCAGGCCCTGTCCCTTGATTCCCATTCCCTGCCGGTGCTCATGGCCCGGGGCGCACTGTCCATGCACCTTGGCGACTTTGACCGGGCCGAGGCCGACTACCGGCGCGCCCTGATCCTCAATCCGACCGACAGCGGCCTGTACGCCCTGCTGGCCGAGGCCTGCGCCGGGGGCGGGGACTATCCCGCAGCCGCCGACGCGGCCCGCCGCGCCCTCGGGCTGGCCCGGGCCGAGGGCGACGCCCAGGCCACAAAGGCCTTTGAGGAGCAGGTCAGGGCCTATGCGGGAAGGCCCAAGGTCGCGCCCAAGCCGAAGCCCGCGCCCGCGCCGTCGCCGGAACCGGCAGCGGACGAGACGCCTGAGGCCGAAGAGCCCCCGGCCTCGCCCTCGCCGTAGCCCCTCAGCGCAGGGTCTCCACCAGCATCCGCGCGCCCAGCCCGGCCAGCCCGGCCAGACAGCCCCAGACCATGCGCTCCAGGGTGCGGATCTTGACGTGGTGCGAGGCGCAGCGGCGTGACAGGTTGATCTCCCGGATGTCCTCCTGGATGGCCTTGACCCGCTCGTCGATGCGGGCCAGCAGGTCGCGCACTTCGGCCCGCTCCAGGGCGGTCATCGCGCACTCCTCGCCGCGTCGCGCAGCCCCTTGACCGCGCCGGGCAGGTAGTCGCCGATCTTTTTGACCCCGAGCACCGCGGCCACGATCCAGAAGGTGATCTGCAAAAACCACTCGGGCAGCCGCTCCCAGGCCTGAAGCACCTCGCCGGCGCGGTCCGGGTCAAACCCGCTCCAGATGAAGAAGCCGATCCAGGCGAAGAAGAGCACGTCGTCCTTCCAGCCCGCGTTCTCCAGCTGCTTCATCTCCCATTCGTGGTTGTACTCCCGGTCGCTCCCGGCCAGGCGCATGCGGTTCTCCATGACCGCCTTTTTCAGCTCCTGCTTGGTCTTCATGTGTGTTGCCACGCCGTCCACCACGGTGGTCAGCAGTCCGGCGATGGCGCCGAATACGGGTATGGGCATTGTCTTGTCTCCTTTGGTTTTCCTGTGCTCCCTCCAGGGCACGGCACCAGTCTAGCCCCGGTTTTCGGCCCGGGCGGAGAACGGGCGCTACAGGGGCGCAATGAGGCGAAAGGAGTATGGGAAAGCCTCTTGACAGGGGGCTGGGCCAAGGCGACTGTGCGGGCCATGCAGGCAACAGACGACGTCATTACCCAGGGTCTGGGCCCGAATCTGGCCCTGGAACCGCACGCGGAACTGGCGGCATTGCTCACGCGCCCACTGGTCCTCCGGGGCCGGAGCGTGGCCAACCGGCTCTGGCTCGCGCCCATGGCCGGGCTGGGGCATGTGGCCTTTCGCGAGGTGCTCGCCCACTATGGCGGCTGCGGCCTGGCCTTCACCGAGATGTGCTCTGCCCGGGCCGTGCCCACCGAGAATCCCCGGGTCTCGCCCGTGTTCCGCTGGCGCGATGCCGAGCTTGGCACCCTGGTCTGCCAGATCGCCGGGGCCGACCCGGCCGAGCTGGCCCGGGCCGCCCGGCGGGTGGAGGCCGAAGGGTTCTTCGGCGTGGACATCAACATGGGCTGCTCGGTGTCCGGCATTGTCAAGAAGGGCGCTGGCGCGGCCCTGCTGCGCGATCACGACGCGGCCCTGGCCGCATTGGACGCGGTGCGCGGCGCGGTCTCGATTCCGGTCTTCGTCAAGTTCCGCACCGGCTGGTCGCCCGAGGTGGAACCGGCCGTGACCCTGGCCCGGCGCATGGAATCGGCCGGGGCGGACTGCCTGATCTTCCACCCCCGGGTGGCCCCGGACAAGCGCACCCGGCCGCCCCTGCGCGACCACATCCGGGCCGTTGCCGGGGCGGTCTCCATCCCGGTTTTCGGCAATGGCGACGTGATCACGCCCGAGGACTGCCTGGACATGCTCCGCGCCACGGGCTGCGCGGGCGTGTCCGTGGGCCGCATGGCCATTGCCCGGCCCTGGCTCTTCGCCGAGTGGACCGGGGGCGAGATGCCCGCCGAGGTCCTGGCGGGGGACGGGTTCAGGGACTACGCCCTGCGGCTGGCCGATGCCCTGGACCGCCACTTCGACCCCATCCGGGCGCTCAAGCGGTTCAAGCTCTTCACCATCTATTTCGCGGCCAACTTCACCTTCGGCCACTCGCTGCAATCCCGCTTCCTGGCGGCCAAGAGCATGGACGCGGTGCGCGAGGCGGCCAGCACGCAACTGGTGCCCGGTCTGCGGCTGGTCCGGCGGCCCAACATGAATCTTTTCAACATCTGATCCATCCGAGGAAATCGAGCATGCGCGCCATCGACCTCTCCCACACCGTCGAGACCGGGATGCCCGTCTATCCCGGCGACGAGGCCACCCTGATCCGCCGCACCGCCTTCATCCACCGCGACGGCTACGCCCAGACCTCCATCGCCATGAACAGCCACGCGGGCACCCATGTGGATATCGCGGCCCACGCCTTTGCCGAGGCCCCTGGCCTGGACCGGCTCGGGCCGGACAACTTCACGGGCTGGGGCGCGGTGGTGGACCTGACCGGCCCGGCTGATCGCGAGACGGCCCTGCGCATGGACCAGCCCCATCTGGCCCGGCTGGCCGACATGGACGGGCTCGATTTCGTGCTCCTGCGCACCGGCTGGGACGCCCGCTGGGGCAGCGAAGCGTACTTCCGCGACTTCCCCACCCTGACCGCCACGGCCTGCCGCTTCCTGGCCGGGCTCGGGCTCAAGGGCGTGGGCCTGGATACCCCCTCGCCCGATCCCGTGGGCTCAGGCATGGAGGCCCACACCATCCTGCTGGACCACGGGCTGGTCATCGTCGAAAACCTGCGCAACCTCGGCGAACTCCCGCCCGAGGGGTTCGTCTTCTGCTGTCTGCCCCTGCGCATCCGCGACGGCGAGGGGTCTCCGGTGCGGGCCACGGCTTTGGTCTTCTGAGCAGGCTGGCCGGGGTTGAAGCGCCGTGGAAACCGTGGGCAGACTACGGGAAACGTGATACGGGCAAGCCATGACCAATCGAAACAATGCGGAGAGGGAGAGCGGGCAGGGTCTGTCCGCAGCGGACCTGTTCGAGCCGGAAATCCCGTGGGTGATTGGCCTGACAATTCTTGTCGGGCTTGTCTCCTGGTCCGCTGGCGTCTTCGACGGCCTTCCTGAAGGCAACGCCGCCCTTCCCGGCGTCATCGGGGGAGGGTTGTGCGCCTGGGTTCTTCGGCCTATTGTCCGGCTGGCCCTGCGTATCGCACAGAGGCGGGCGCTGGAGCGGGCGTATTCCCGGCGGTGCGGCAGGAGGGCGTGAGGCGAGGCTTTGGGGCCGTGCGGCTTGCCTGCCCGAAGGACGGTCGGCACCGTTCGTCCCGGGCGAACCCGGCCTTCGGCAAAACCCATGGCGTGGCACTGGATTAATCGGCCCGGCAGGCATATACCTGCTGCCGGAGCGCCATCATGAAACAGCAGTCACTCACCTCGGTCTACGCCCTGCTCATCCTCAGCATGGCCCTGTGGGGCGGCACCTGGGTGGCCGGGCGCGTCCTGGCCCAGTCCATCCACCCCATGTCCGCCGCCTTCCTGCGCTTTGTGCTGGCCTCGGTCATGCTCGCGGTCATGTGCCGCCGGGCCGAGGGCCGAATGCCGCGCCTTGAGCGCGGCCAGATCCTGCCCGTGCTCTTCCTCGGGGCCACCGGGGTCTTTGTCTACAGCTATTTCTTCTTCACCGGCCTGCAGACCATCCCTGCCGGGCGCGCCGCCCTCATCGTGGCCTGCATCCCGGTCTGCATCTCCATGCTTTCGGCCCTGCTCTACAAGGAGCGGTTCGGCCCGGTGCGCGTGGCCGGGGCGCTGCTCTCGCTGGTGGGCGTGTCCGTGGTCATCGCGGACGGCAACCCCCTGGGCCTGCTCTCGGGCGGAGTCAGCCGGGGCGATGTCATGATCCTCGGATGCGTGGCCAGCTGGACCGCTTACTCCCTTGGCGGCCGCTCGGCCATGAAGCGCCTCTCGCCACTCACGGCCGTGACCTGGTCCTGCTTTTTCGGTACCCTGATGCTCCTCGGCCCGGCCGTGGCAGGCGGGCTGGCCGGGGATGTGCTCAAGGCGCGCCCCATCGACTGGGCTTGCCTCGTCTTCCTGGGCGTGCTGGCCACAGGACTGGCCTATTTCTGGTACTATCAGGCCATCTCGGTCATCGGCGCGTCGCGCGCGGGCATCTTCATCAACACCGTGCCCGTGTTCGCCGTGATCATGGGCGCCCTCATCCTGGGCGAGCCCATTCACCTCTCCCTGCTGGTGGGCGGGGCCATGGTCGTTTCCGGCGTGTATCTGACCAATCGACACTGACCGCCTGACCTTGACCCTCTGGTCCCGGCAGCGCGGTGTCTCCCGGAAAACCTCAAGCAGCGGTTGAACTTTTTCCCGATTCGGCCCGCGCGATGCCGCTTGACCCTGTCCTGACGCTGACGCACTATGGGCTGGGAGTCCCGCAATCCTCCCGAAACACCAAGGAGGAGACCATGGAAGCGCGCATCGAACGGCTGGAAAGCCTCGTGGCCTTGCAGGACCAGACCATCGAGAAGTTGAGCGACGAGATATACGAGCAGCAGCGGCAGCTGGCCGACCTGGCCCGGCAGGTGGAACGGCTGGCCGGAAAGCTGCGCGAAATGGATGATGTGCTGGGCCAGGCCGGGGGGACGGACGCGCCGCCGCCGCACTACAATGGATAAGTTTCCGATAAGCATGAATGGCTTGAAATGAAAGATAAAATAACTGCACGGGAAATTATCGACACCCTCGGCCTGGAGCCCCACCCGGAAGAGGGCGGTTACTATCGCGAGACCCACCGGTCGCCAGAGTTGCACGCTGCCCACGCCCTGCCCGGGCGGTATGCGGGGGAGCGCTGCCACTCCACGGCCATCTATTACCTGCTCACCCCGCAGACCTATTCGCACATGCACCGGCTGGTCAGCGACGAGATCTTTCACTTCTACATGGGCGACCCCTGCGAGATGCTTCTGCTCCACCCGGACGGCAGCGGCGAGGTGGTGGTGCTCGGGCATGATCTGCTGGCCGGGCAGCGGCCCCAGGTGGTGGTGCCCCGTGGCAGTTGGCAGGGAATGCGCCTTCTGCCCGGCGGCGGCTTCGGACTCATGGGCTGCACCGTGGCCCCGGGCTTCGAGTTTGCGGACTATGCCCACGGGGTGCGTGCCCATCTGCTGGCCGCGTACCCGGATTTTGCGGACAGGATCGTTCCCCTCACGGCCGGGTAGCCCGGCTGGTGGTGGCGCACACAGGCGCGGCCCGCACCCGGCCAAGGGGAGCGGGCCGTTTTGTTGGCTCGGGCTGGTTCGATCAGGCGGCGGGTTCCGCCACCTGCGGCCACGCCACAACGCCCGGAAAACCCGGCTGCTGCGGCACGTCGCGCAGCTCCTGGCGATAGAGGGTCCAGGCGTCGCGCTCGTCCTCGCTCAGGGGGGCGTCGGCCAGCTGGGTCCAGTCGCACCCGGCCAGCAGCCGGTCGCGCTCGGCGC
>NZ_JASTWE010000040.1 GCF_030282845.1 Pseudodesulfovibrio pelocollis | reverse complement strand
CGATGGTCACGCCGGTGGCCGGGCCGGTGTCGCCCTCGGTCCATTCGAGTTCGATTTCGAGGGAGCGCTTGCGGGTGCGGCCCTCTTCCTCTTCGGCCTTGATCTCAAGGGTGATCTGGGGCGGGATGGCGAGGGAAACCTCGCCTCCCTGGGCGGTCAGGGTGATCTGGCCGGTCTCGATCTTGTCGGCGATGGCGCGCAGCACCGCAGCCGCTTCGGCCGTGGTTTTTCTTTCCTCGCTCTTGAAAAGCACGGTTTCGCGTCCCATGGGTTTCTCCTTTTTTTGCTATCAGGATACTCCATGGGCCTGATGGTGGCAAACCAAACCGGGAAAATCGGCTCCGGCCCGGGGTCAGCCAGCGCCGTTGCCGTGCTTCATGGTCGAGGCGCGGGGAAAGGTGATGACGAAGCGGGAGCCGCCGCAGGCCGGGGAGGTGGCGCGGATGGTGCCGCCGTAGTCGGTGACGATACCGTAGCTGATGGACAGGCCGAGCCCTGTGCCCTGGCCCACCTCCTTGGTTGTGAAGAAGGGCTCGAAGAGGCGGGGCAGCAGGTGCTTGGGGATGCCGGTGCCGGTGTCCTGCACCTCGGCGATGACCGAGCGCCGGGTGGAGCGGGTGCGCAGCACGATGAGCCGGTCGCCGGGATCGCAGTCGCCCCGGGCGCAGCGCTCGTCAATGGCGTCGCGGGCGTTGAGGAGCATGTTGATGAAGACCTGCTCAAGCCGGTTGGGATCGGCCAGGATGGTCGGCTGGCGCTCGTCGAGCTGCCAGGCCACGTCGATGTCGTGCAGCTTGAGCTGCTGGCTGAAGAAGTCGAAGGCCCGGCGCATGACGTCGTTGACCAGAACCTCCTCGGTATCGAGGTTGGACTTGCGGCCGAACTCGCGCATGTGGGTGATGATACGGGTGGCGCGGCCCACGTTGTTGCTGATCTTGTCGGCCAGGCCCGCAGCGGCCTCCGGGTCGATGGACTGGCCAGCCCTGACCTTGCGCCTGAAGAGGTTGGCCACCATCTGGAGCACGGCCAGGGGCTGGTTCAACTCATGGGCCACGCCCGTGGCCATCTCGCCCAGGGTGGCCATCTTGCTCGCCTGGATCAGCTGCTCCTCGGAGCGGATGCGCTCGGAGATGTCGGTCACTGCGGCCAGCAGCACCTCGCGCCCCTCGAAGCGCGAGCGGGTCACGTTGACCGAGGCCCAGAACTCGCTGCCAGAAGCGGTGACGTGCTTGGTGCGCCGCAGAGGCCGCACCGTGGCAAAGGCCGCACGGTGGGCCTCGGCCTCGTCCGGGGCCACGAGCTTCAGGGCCGAGCGTCTGATTAATACGCCCTTCTTGTAACCGTACAGTTTTATTGCCGTCTGATTGCAGTCAACCACCTCAAGGGTGGCCGCATCCAGGGCCAGGACCGCGCTTGGGATATTGTTGAAGATGGCGCAGTATTTCTGTTCGGACGCCTTCAGGTCTTCCTCCAGCCGTTTGCGCTGGGTGATGTCCAGGCACATCTCCATGGCGGCCACGACCTGGCCGCGTTCGTCGTGGATGGGTGCGGTGTGGACGATCCAGTGGGCGCGGCTGCCGTCCTTGTATGCGCCTACCTCCTCGGCGGTGTGCGATTTGCCGTCGCGGAAGGTCTTTTCCACCGGGCAGACCTCGCATTTGCGGTCACGGCCCTTGTAGGCATGGTAGCAGTGGTCGCCGGGCTTGGCCTTGAAGCGCTCGGCAAATGTCTGGTTGAAGCGGATCAGGCGGTAGTCGCGGTCCTGCACGGTGATCAGGCAGGGCACGCCTTCGAAGAGCGACTGGTAGAGGGTGCGCTGCTTGGCCAGTTCCTCGTGCTGGATGCCCACCTCGCGGGCCATGCGGTTGATGGCCGAGGCGAGCTGGCCCAGTTCGTCGCGCTGGTCCACGTCCACGGTGGCCGCGTAGTCGCCCAGGGCGATGCGCCGGGTGCCCTCGATCATTCGGGCGATGGGCCGGTCGATGAGCCGGAAGGCCAGGCCGAAAAGGGTCAGGCAGATGACGGCCAGGCTGAAGATGACGTAGGTGGCGTTGTCCTTGACCAGCAGGGCGATGTTGCCCTCGATGTTTTCCATGGACACGGTCAGCTCCATGACGCCGAGCAGGGGCGCGTCACCCTGACCGGCGTGGCAGCCCGAGGCGGTGCAGCCCGGCTCGTTGGCGATGGGGCTGACCACGCGCACCAGCCTGCCGCGTCCGTCCGAGCGGATCACC
The DNA here is from genome assembly GCF_030282845.1 of Pseudodesulfovibrio pelocollis. Taxonomy (GTDB): domain Bacteria; phylum Desulfobacterota; class Desulfovibrionia; order Desulfovibrionales; family Desulfovibrionaceae; genus Pseudodesulfovibrio; species Pseudodesulfovibrio pelocollis. The sequence continues at coordinate 33,016 of NZ_JASTWE010000040.1, read as the reverse complement.
TCGGCGCGCTGGTCCAGGTGGGCGAAGGTGGCTGGCGGCTCCTGGGCGTGACACATGGCGCACAGGGCGTGGTCAAGGGGCAGCGGTCCCACCGGGGCCATCTGGACCCCGGAGAAGCGCGACACGCCAAGCTTGTCGTAGACGGTCAGGGATTCGATGGTGTCCAGCCGGGCCGCGTCGGCCAGCAGGGCGGGGGTGTCGCGCAGGGGGTCGTGGCGCATGGCCGTGCGCAGCCCGGCCTTGATGATCTCGGCGGTCTCGTCGGCCTGGATGGCGGCGTTGCGCACGGCCATGGCCTCGTACTTGCGCGCATTGACCACGAAGAGGCCGACCATGAGCACGGCCAGCAGCGCGATGATGGAGACCACGATCTTGAGGACCAGGGACAGGCGCAGCCTGTCCAGGCGCGAGCCGATCAATCCGGGCATGGTGTCCCCTGCGGACGGCCGCTTTTGGCAGACGAGCCTCGGAGTCAGCCGAGGGCGGCGTCCGTCCTTGTTCCGCCAGCATCGGGGCTGGTTTGGCCGGCCGGGATGCGGATGCGGAAATGCGTGCCCTGGCCCACGGCCGAGTTGACCTCGATGGAGCCGTGGTGCCGGGCGATGACCTGGTTGGAGATGAACAGGCCGATGCCTGTGCCGTTGGCCCCCTTGGACGAGAAGAAGAGGGTGAACATGTTTTCCCGCGTCTCGCGGTCCATGCCCGTGCCGTTGTCGGCGATGTCGAAGACGATGTGGCCGTTTTCGGCCGAGACGCCGAAGGTCACGGCGTGATCGGCCTTGGCCCGGTCAAAGACGCAGGCGTCCACCGCGTTTTCCAGGAAATTGAGCAGGGCCGGGGCCAGGGCCTCGGTGTCTGCCTCAAAGAAAGCATCGGTGTCGGCGAAGTCGCGAACCAGGGCCACGCCGTGCTGGGTGGCCTTGGCCTCCACGGCTGCGGCCAGGTCCGAGGCGAAGTCGCCCAGAGTGGCGGCGGATACGGTCAGCTCGCGCGACTTGGCGTAGTAGAGGATGTCCATGACCATTTTCTTCATGTGGCCGATGCGGTGCTTGACCACCTTCCACCCGGCATCCACCCGAGCGGCGTCGCCCTTGGCCAGGCCGGAATCCACCCGGTAGATCCCGCCGTCCAGGGCGGCCAGCAGCCCCTTGACCCCGTGGGACATGGAGCCGAGCATCATGCCCAGGCTGGTCAACTGGTCTTGGAGTTCCCGGACCGTGGTGATGTCCGTGGCCACTTCGAGGACATGGTCGACCTGGCCGTGCTCATTAAAGAGCGGCGCGGTCCAGACCAGGATATTGTGGCTGCGGCCGGATCTGGAGGTGACCACGGTCTCGCGCTGGTGTCGGCCGCCATCGGAAAAGGTCTTTTGCACGGGACAGTCATCGCAGACCTCGCCGAGGTTCTTGTAGGCCTGATGGCAGGTGGGCCCGCGCCCGAAGCCGAAGTCCTGGCGGAAGCGGTCGTTGGCCTCGACGATGCGCATGTCGCGGTCCTGGACCGTGATGTAGCATGGCACCTGGTTGAAGAGGTGCTCGTAGCGGCGCTGGGTGCGCGTCAATTCGGAGCGCAGGCGGTTGACCTCGGTGATGTCCACGGCCACTTCGAGGACCATGGAGACCGCGCCGTCGCTGTCGAGGATGGGCGCGGTGGAGACCACGGCCGGGATTTCGCCGCCGTCGGCCGCAAGCAGGGTGGCCGAGGCGCGACCGCCCGCCCCCTGGGCCACGGCGTCGGCCACGGGACATTCCCCGGGGCCGGAGTGGTCCTTGTAGACCGCCCGGCTCGGCTGGCCGGTACGGCCGCCAAGGCGCTGCTCGTAAAGGGTGTTGGCCGCGACCACGCGCTGGTCGGCGCAGTGGATGGAAATGAAGCAGGGCAGTTCGTTGAACACGCCCGAGTCGTCCAGGTCTCCGGCCACCACGGACATTGCCGAGGACAGCCCGCCCATGATCTGCCGGGCCGCACTCTGGCGCTCCAGTTCCACCACCCGGGCCGACTTCTCGGCCACGAGACGTTCCAGTTCCTCGGTGTGTTCCCTGACCTGGCGGCGCAGGGTGAGGCGCTCCACCACCTTGTCCAGGGCGATGGAGAGCAGGTCGTCGTCGATGGGCTTGGTGATGAAGTCGGCGGCGCTGAGCTTGAGGGATTCGATGGCCAACCCCATGTCGCCGTGGCCGGAGATCATGATCACCTCCACGTCCTGGTCCAGAGCTTTGATGGCGCCCAGCAACTCGATGCCGTCCATGCCCGGCATCTTGATGTCGGTCAGGACGATGTCTGGCCGGTCGAGGCGGAAGGCGTCCAGGGCTTCGGCCCCGTTGGCCGCAGTACGCACGGCGAAACCGAGGTCGTCCAGGAGCATGCCCAGCAGCTCGCGGATGTCCTCCTCGTCGTCCACGAGAAGCACCTTGAAACGGGCGGGCTGGCCCGTGGTGTCGTGCCGGGTGCTGGTCATGATGGGCCGTGGTGCTTCCGGGAATGCGCGCGGGCGCGGTGCCCGCGCGCCATTCCCGTTTGATGTCGTGATCGGATCTGGCCTGTGGCCGGATCAGTCGAGCATGGTGCTCAGGTGGCCCATGAGCGCATCGGTGTCGATGGGCTTGGTGATCACGGGCACGTCCTTGCCGATGGCCGGGGGCCGGGGGCCGACGCCGCTGACCACCACCACCGGGGTGTCCCGGAGAGTCTCGTCCTTGCGCATGGCCGCATAGAAGAGCACGCCGCCCTTTTCGGGCATGTCCATGTCAAGGGTGATCAGGTCGGGCTTGTGGGCGCGAAGCTGGTCGATTCCCTGCACGCCGTCAAAGGCGCTGACCGTGGCAAAGCCGTTGTCCTGCAGGAAGTCCTCAAGGAATTCCACGATGGCCGGATCGTCGTCGATGATCAGAATCTTCTTGGTCATAGCTCACCTCCAGTCTTGGGGCTTCGGCCAAGTGCGAAATCTGGCCGTGTGAGGAAGCCGCTGCCCCTGTTGCGAGGGCGGCCCGATGCCGCCGAGAAGGACCGAATCCGCAAAGTGGCCCATGCCGCCGCGTGTGCGGGGCCAGCTCCATAGCCACGCACCCTTCGGGAGGTGCGGCGGCATGGGCCGTCGCGGAGTCCTGGCGGTGCCAGAACGATTACGGTCTTGCGTCGGTGCGATCTGCTGCCTATTCGGCCTTGGCCTTTGCCTCGGCCACCTCGTCCACCTTGGGCACGTCGAGGCCTATCTTGCCCAGGGTTTTGGTCATCTCCAGCATGATGCCCAGGCCGCGCTTGGCGTCCTTGGAGGCCATGCCGCCGACCAAGCCCAGCGGACCGGTGGGCTTGACCTGGGTCAGGTCCAGTTCCGAGAAGGCGTTGGCCGCGCCCTCGATCATCATGCGCACCTTGGGATCGCTCAGCTTTTCGAGCATGCCCACAAGGAAGACGAAGCTGTCGCCCATGTTGCGGATGTTTTCCACGCCGTATGTTTCGGCCACCTTGGCGCGGATCTCGATCATGGCCCGGTAGGTGTCGAACACACCCTTCTGCTCCAGGCCGTCGAGGAAGGAGATCAACTGCGGCACCGAGTGCTGGAGCAGCGGCTCTATGGTCTGCCACAGGGCGATGATGTCTTCGAGTTTTTCCAGCGCGTAGGTCATGTCCTTCACGCTGAGCATGGCCCGCTTGATGAAGGCGATCAGGTCCTCAAGCTGGAACCCGTGCTCGATTTGTCCGAACTCCTTCATCATTATCTTGAAGGCGTCGTGGGCTATCGGGGTCAGGTCTTCCTTGAGTTCCTGGGCGCTTCTTGCCTTTTCCGTCAGGAACGCTATGTTTTCCTCGATCCTGTCGAGGCGCTCCATAATCGCTTCGTTGCTCATATCTCGCCTCGCTTGCGTTATTTTCCGGCCATGTGGCGCATCTTACCGGCCATGAACATCTGGGATTCAAGCGGCAGCTCGTGGCCCTTGAGCATGAGGTTGAAGTAGGCCCATTTGAACATCATCTTGCCCCAGTAGTTCTGGTGGTTCTCGCCGAGCAGGGCAAAGGGGCCGAGGCCCGGGAAGGGGTACTTGCCCGGCAGCGGCTCCACCTCGTAGTTGAAGTCGATGAGGTAGGCTTTTTCGTAACCCGAGACGATGAAGCAGGTGGAGTGGCCGTCGAACTCGGGCCTGGGCTCCTCGCCGTCGATCTCGCGCAGCAGGTTGTCCACCACGATGTCGGCCTCGTAGTGGGCCACGGAGCCCGCCTTGGAGGTTGGGCAGTTGGTGGCGTCGCCGATGATGTACATGTTCTCGAACTTGGCGGATTTCAGGGTGTGCTTGTCGGTGTCCATGTAGCCCATGGGATCGGTGATGCCCGAGTCGATGAGCACCTGGGCGCCGAAGTTGGGCGGAATGGCCACGAGCAGGTCATAGGGGATTCCCTCGCCCATGACGTCCTCGATGACCTTCTTGCCCACGTTGACGTTGTCGATGGTGAAGTTGGGGGTGACCTTGATGTTCTTCTCCTCGCAGACGCGGCCCAGGATCTCGGCGGCCACGGGCTTGGTGAAGGCGCCGGTCAGCGGGGTGACCAGCTCGATCTCGATGTTGTCGCGCACGCCGTTGACCGTGAAGAACCAGTCGGCCAGGTAGACGAACTCAAGGGGGGCCACCGGGCACTTGATGGGCATTTCGGCGATGTTCAGGACGATGCGGCCCTTCTTCATGTACTTCCACTTCTTGAACAGGGCCAGGGCGCCGTCCGGGGTGTAGAAGTCATGGATGTCGCCGCGCCAGTCGTCCATCATGCCTTCGACCTCGTCAGGCATGATGCGGCAGCCGGTGGCCACCACGACCCAGTCGTACTCGTACTTGCCGCCCTGGCAGGTGACGACCTTCTTCTCGGGATCGACGTTGGTGATGGTGTCCTGGACAAAGTCCACGCCGTGCAGGAAGTCGGCCTTGGGCTTGGTGCAGTCCTCGAGGGTGTATATGCCAAAGGGCACGAACAGCCAGCCCGCCTGATAGTGATGCTTCCAGTCGCGGTCGATGACCGTGATCTTCCATTCCTTGGGATCCAGTTTCTCGCGCATCTTGGTCGCGACCATGGTTCCGCCGGCTCCGGCACCGAGAATAACCAGTTTTTTCATGCTAGGACTCCTTGATAGTGATGAAAGTGTATTTTCCAGCCCCTCCGCCTTGCGCAGGGGATCAATCCATGCCGTGCGGGCGGGGGTCAGACCTCGACCCCGGACTGCCTCAAGGCGGTCATGCCGCCCTCCACGATGACCGCGTCCCCGCGCCCCGCGTGTTTCAGGGTCACCTGCGCCTCGTAGGCGCGCACCCCGGTGTTGCAGATGATGACGATGCGCCCGTCCCGGGGCAGCTCGGCCATGCGTTTGGCGAGTTCGCCCTGAGGGATGTGCCGCCAATGGTCCGGGTGGCGCTCAAGATACGGGGCCGCGTTGCCAAGTTCCCGGCAGTCGAGAAAGAGGTTCTCGCCCGATTCGCGCTCCCGCCAGATGCGGTCGAATTCCTGTGCCGTGACGCCCTGGCCGATGCCGTCCAGGATGTTGGCGGCCACGTTGCCCACGGTGTTGAGCACATCCATGGCCGAGGCAAAGGGCGGAGAGTAGGCGATTTCGAGGTTGGCTACATCGTGGACCGTGGGGTGGCCGTCGCCTGTGCGGGCGGCCAGCAGGGCCGACACGGCGCTGATCCGCCCGGCCAGGGCGTCGGCAGAGGGGCCGAGCCCCTGGATGCCGAGCACGCGGCCATCCCGGGAGTCGAAGACCAGCTCAAGGGTCATCAGGCTGGCATCGGGCATGAAGTGGGCGCGGTCGAACTGGATGGCCAGGGCCGACAGCGGCGAAAAGCCGCACTGGCGGGCCTGGTCGGGCGTCAGGCCCGTACCGGCCGCAGTCAGGTCGCCAAAGGTGATGGACCAGGCACCCGCCGTGGCGCGGAAATCCGCAATTTCGCCGGAAAGGGCGGCGGCCAGGGCGCGCGCCTGCGCCTTGGGCGTGGCAGCCACTGCCGAGCCGGGCACCGGCTGCTGGCAGTCCCGGCCGACAAAGGCGGCGCACCCGCCGCAGGCGAAGACATTCCCGGCGCTGGCGGCCAGTTGCGTATCGGTCAGGATGTGGCCTGCGGGATCAAGGGTGATGCCCGCGTCGGCAGCCAGATAGGTGACCGGCGCGGCGGGCATGGCGTTGACCACCCGGGCACAGTCGATGACGCGGCGGTCGGTGACCACGCGGACAGCACCGGAGCCCCCCTCTATGGCCTTGAGGGTGTCATGGGCGTGGATGGTTACGCCGCATTGGGTCAGGTGGTGGCGGACCATGCCCGATAGGGTGTCGGACAGAAGGCAGCCCTGGTGTTTCTCGTTCCGGTCTTCGCCATGGGGAATGATTTCGATGGTCCCAAGATTCTGGGTCATCAGGCTCGAAACGGCCAGGAGCAGGTGCATGCCGGAGCCGATGACCACGTTCACGCCATCGGCGGCGCGCAGCCGGGCGGCGTCGGCCTGGCAGCCCACGCGGGCCATGGGGACCAGGAACTCGCCGGGCACATCAAGGGTGGCCGGGGCCGAGCCCGTGGCAAAGACCAGAGTGTCGTAATCAAGCGAGCTTTCGCGGCCGGTGTGGCTGTGCCGCACCAAGACGGTCCGGGAGCTGGTGTCCAGGCCGCAGGCGCGGATGGATTCGGAAAATTCTATGCCCTTGCCCAGAAGCCGCTCCAGGGTCATGCAGGAGAATTCGGGCAGGGGATTGAACTCGGGGTACAGGACCATGGCCGTGTCCTCGGGCCGGGCTTCGAGGTGGCGCGCTACGCCCAGCAGGCCGGGCTCGTCAGTGCCTATGAGCAGGATGCGCATACACCCTCCTCACACAGCCGCCGACCCGAGGGTCGGGGCTGGAAGCCGCGTTCTTGACGCAGCGGGGTGGGAGCCGGACCACGGAGAGACCGGGCCTGGCCAGGACGACGGGGGCAAAGGGCGGCGCGAGGGAGCGCCCACCCTTCCCGTTTTCCGTCAGGGATTGCGGTCCGACGTGCCCGGGGCAGGGCGTGCGTCATGCGGCCAAGCTGGGGTGGGCTTGCGCATGGACCGGCGTGCTCGAAGAGGACGAGGCTGGAGAAAGAAGCCTCGCCCAGATGGAGGGCAGTTGCTTCCGGTCCGCAAGGAACGGACCGGGGAATGTCGGAGCTGAGCATTGGCTACCGCCTGTGTTTCGGGGCCGAGGCCCCGGTTCCGCGACGAACCCGGAGTTTCCTCCGCTACACCCAACCTGATCAGTTTGATCTAAATTAATTAAGTCGGGATTGAAAACAATTCCTACCAAATCAATTCGGATTAGGTCGCTCCGAATTAGCCCGAAACTCGGCACGGTGTCAAGTCGAGTGTGAAATAAATATCATGAAGAATTATAGGGTATTGTCAAAAATATGAAAGAAAATGAGTCGCGAATGAGGGGCGATTGTCTTCCATTTTCGCAGCCCGGAAGCAGTGGGGAATGTGCCTGGATTGTTCCAGCGGGCAGGCGATCTGCGGACGGAGCAGGGGTGCGCTCATGTATTCCATACTGTCAGGGTATGGAATGTGGGTGCGCATCTCGGATGCTCCGGGTCGGGGTGGGTCAGTCGATGAGGTCGAGTCCGGCTGGGTTGTCCATCAGGTCGGCCAGGGTGATGGAGCCGAGCTCCTGCTCCAGGACGCGGGAGGCGCGCTGCCAGACCCGGCGGGTGCGGCAGGTGGCCGAGCGCGCACAGATGGAGCCGTCGTCCACGCAGTCTGTCAGCCTGATGCCGCCCTCCATGATGCTGACGATTTCGCCCACGGTGATGGCGGCCGGGTCGCGGGCCAGGATGTGCCCGCCCGTGGCACCGCGCCGGGAGGTGATGAGCCCGGCCTTCTTGAGGGGGCGGATGATCTGCTCGATGAACTGGACCGTGATGCCGGTTGACTCGGAGAGCACGGTGGTGCGCAGGGGGGAATCGTCGTCGTGCATGGCCAGGTCCAGCAGGAGCCGGGTAGCGTAGCGCGAGCGGGCGGATATTTTCATTCTGTCCCGTGATGTTGGTGTGATGGGGTGCCGCGTCCGTTGGTCAACCCTCGAAGACACCCACCTGACTAGATCAATCGTGCCAGTGCGTCAAGGCGTGCCGGGATGACGACTCGTCTTCTCTTGAAGCCGGAAGGCTTGCGGAGTATGGTGCCTTTTGGCTTGGATCGCGGGCTGGCAGGTGGCGCAGGCGGAGCGTGTCGGAAAAGCGGATTTGTCCGGGAGGATGAGGATGAGGACCAGAGAGATGAACCTCGCAATGTTGCGCGAGGAAGGGTATGTTGTCGAGCCGGAGCAGAAGTTCGCGGTGGACGATTTTCGGCCCGAGGATGCCCTAGGCGTGGCCCGGTTGTATTACAGGGTGTATGGGGAAATGTTCCCGGTCGATTATGTCTACGACCCGCAGGAAGTGGCCCGAATCAATGCGGGCAATGACCTGTATCAGGCTGTTGGGCGCACTGAAAAGGGCGACATCGTGGGGCTTTACGCCCTGTTTCGCAATCCTCCGGGGCGCAAGATCATGGAGGCGGGATCGTGGATGGTCCATCCCGACTACCGGACCACTTCCCTTGGGCTGCGGCTGGCCCGCAAGATCCACAACAAGCCGCCGGAGCATCTGGGGCTCGATGTCATTTCCGGGCAATGCGTATGCGACCACCTGACCACTCAGAAGCTCGGCAAGGTCGTCGGCGCGTGTACCTGTGCCCTGGAAATCGAGCCCATGCCGCCCAGGCCGATCTCGGAGGGCGGTGCCTATGGCCGCATCTCCCTGCTCGACCAGTTCTGCATTCTGCACGACCGGCCCCATGACCTTTTGCTGCCGGTCAGATACGCGGACCAGCTTCGCGCCATCTGCGAGGACGCGGGCCTCAAGCGGACGTTTGTGGAGGATGGGCCGCCGCAGTCAGACACTGTGGCCTCGACACTGGTGATCGAGGACGCCAGTCTGGCCAAGCTGACCGTGGAGGCTGTGGGCGGGGATTTTGCCCGGCACCTCGCTGAAATGGAGCGGGCGCACCCTGGCATGCACGCGTATCATCTCTTTTTGCCGCTGTGGCGTCCGGGCTGCTCCTTTGCCGTGGAGGCGGCCCGTGGCGCGGGCTATTTCTTCGGCGGGCTGCTGCCCCAGTGGTTCGACCGGGACGGGTTGCTCCTGCAAAAGGTCGCGGGAACGCCGGACTTCGACAAGATCAAGCTCTTTTCGCCGCAGGGGCAGAGGCTGCTCGATATCATCAGGGCCGACCGGGAATCCCTGCCCGACGGGCGCTGACCCCTGACGGGCCGTCTCCCGGGCAGGGCCGAGGGGCGGCGTGTCATGCCCTTGGCCGGGCTGCCGGTCATTCCTTCTTCCTCGGCAGGGGGCATCTGGTGTCTTCGAGAACCAGCCGGAGCTGGTGGCGCATCTCAACCCTGTCCACGGGCTTGGACAGATAGCCGTCCATGCCTTCCTTGAGGAACGCCTCCCGGTCTCCGGCCATGGCGTAAGCAGTCAGGGCGATGATGGGAATGGCCCGGCGGTTGTTCCCGGCCGCGCCGCTGCGGATGGCCCGGGTGGCTTCCAGGCCGTCCATGACCGGCATCTGGATGTCCATGAAGACCACGTCGAAGCGAGCTGCGGACAGGGCGTCCAGCGCCTGTCTGCCGTTTTCCACGGCCACCACCGTGTGGCCGTCCTTTTCGAGCAGGCGGGCCACGGCCAGCCGGTTGACCCGCGAGTCCTCGGCCACCAGGATGCGGCAGGCGGCGTCATGGCACTCGTCGTTTCCGTTCTGGTCCGCACCTGCCAAAGCGGCGTGGGCCAGGGCGAAGGGAATCTGGAAATGGACCGTGGTGCCGACCCCGACCTCGCTCTCGATGGACATGGTGCCGCCCATGAGATCCACCAGCCGCTTGCAGATGGACAGCCCAAGGCCCGCGCCCTGATGCTGGCGGCGGATGCCCTCGCTGACCTGGGTGAAGGGCTGGAACAGCTTGCCCTGCGCCGCGTCGGGAATGCCCGGCCCGGTGTCGGACACGCTGAAGAGCACCCGGCAGCGGCCGACGGGCGTTCCGGGCGGGGCATCGGGCGCCGGGTGGGGCGTAGGGGCTGTCAGGAGCGCCGCCGTCACCGTCACTGACCCGCCCCGGGTGAATTTGAGGGCGTTGCCCACGATGTTGCTCACCACCTGCTGGAGCCGGACCGCGTCGCCCACCACCAGCGGGGGGATGTCTCCGGCGATGCTGAATTCGAGGCTGTTTCCGGCCTGGGCCGCGCTGGGCCGGAAGAGTTGTTCAAGGGAGCGCAGGGTCTCGGCCAGGTCAATGGGTTCGGCCACAAGTGTCAGCTTGCCCGCCTCGATGCGCGCGAGGTCGAGGATGTCACCGAGCAGCCGCGTCAGCCGCTTGGCGGCGTCAATGGCGAATCCCGCGTATTGACGCTGCTCATGGTCCAGCGGGGTGGTCTGTAGCAGTTCCAGCATGCCCTGCATTCCGCCAAGGGGTGTGCGGATCTCATGGCTCATGTTGGCCAGGAATTCGGACTTGGAGCGGCTGGCCGCCTCGGCCGCCTCCTTGGTCGCCAGCAGCGTCTCTTCGGCCCGCCTGCGCATGGTGACGTCCCGTACGGCGGCCACGCGGCATTCCTCGCCTCGCAGCAGGAAATTTCGTGCCTCGATCTCGGCCTGAAAGTATGAGCCGTCCCGCTTCTGGAGGCGCGCCGTGTAGGGTGCGACCACTTCGCTGGCCATGCTCTGGCGGACAGTGTCGCGGTCCTCTTCGTGGATGAAATCAAGGAGATCGCGTCCGAGCAGTTCATCGCGCGAGAATCCGAGCAGAGCGGCCATGGATGCGTTCAGGTCGATGGCCGTGCCGTTTCGATGCACCACCACGCCCTCGGTGGTCAGGTCCGCCAGCAGCCGGTTGCGTTCCTCGCTTTCGCGCAGCCACTCCTCGGCCGTGTCTCTGGCCTCAAGCATGGCGTTGACCGAGGTGGCTATGGCCTTGAACTCGGCGAGGGTCAGGCGTTCGGGGGCGATGCGTGTCTTGTGGGTGGCAGCCTCGGACAGGAAACCGGTGAGTTCCGCCAACTGGCGGCTGATGCGCCCGGACAGCACGCGGGCCGCGAAAAGGGCCAGGATGACCAGCAGCAGGCACAGAAACGCGGTCCTGACCACTCCGTTCAGCAACTCTTCGTGCAGATGCGCCCGGTGCGCCGCGATTTCGGACTCCACGTCGTCCACATAGAATCCCGAGCCGATGATCCAACCCCACTCGGGCACGCCGCGCACAAAGGCGATCTTGGGCGAGGGGTCGGCCCTGTCGAGCTTGTGCCACGAGTATTCCATGAAGCCGCCGCCGGGCAGTCGGGCCTTTTCATGTTGGCGTTGGATGATCTTGACCCCGTCAGGACCGGTCATCTCCCAGATGGAAGCCTGGCCCCGGGTGATGACCCCGTTGGTGAAGAGAGGGTCACCCTCGAAGGTGGAACCGAAGAGGTAGCCATTGGTGCCGAAGCGGATTCGGACCAGCCAGTCCAGCGTGGTCTGCTGGAGCAGCAGGGCATGGTCTGCCACATATTCGCCAGTGCCGATGAAGCCGTCGAACGGCTCGAAATACTTGATGAAGGCGATCTTTGGATGGTCGTTGCCATCGGCATCTGGCTTGGTCCAGGTGTACTCGTAGAATCCCTGCCCGCGTTCGCGGGCCAGGGCGATCATCTCGCGGATCACGGAGCGGCCGTCCGCGCTGCGCATGTCGATGAGGTTGACGCCCTCAAGCTCGGGCTTGTCTGTGAAGAGCAGCTCGGTGCCGTCCATGCGGGTGGCGAAGTAGTAGCCCAGCCCGTCGTTGAAGCGGATGGCCCGCAGCGTTTCCAGTACGAGGCGCTCCAGCGCGGGCTTGTCCATGTCCTGGCCGTGCCGGTCCACGAGGCTCTGGGCGATGGCCACGGCCTCAAGGGTGCGGCCGCGTACCGAGTCCATGACCCGGCTGCGGGTCATGGCGCTCTGGTGGGCGATGTATTCCAAGGCCCGGTCCACCTGATAGGTGATCTCGTCCTTGCTCTCTTCCACGAACTCCAGGCGGACCCTTGCCGCCTCGTCCTGGAAGGTGTCGTATTTCTCCCACGTCCACAGAGCGATGCCCACCAGGGACACGACCACGGACATGGTCGCGATGCTGATGAAGATGATGGCCGAAAAACTCCTGTTTCTCAGCATGTCGCACTCCGTGATCGGCCGTGGTGTGTCGCGCTTGCGCCGCCCGCCGTGATTGCGCGCATCGCGTGGTGGCCGCTACGAGCGCTGCGGTCCTTGCGTGTTCGCATGATCCTCCCCTGGTGACATTCGCGCTGCACAGCCGAACAGCTTTTCAAACATACCACGGATCGCGGCGCACTGCCACCGCCAAGAGCATTGGAAGACCGCGAACGACCCCGGATCAAGCCCACGAAAAAGCCCGGGCCAGCGGCCCGGGCTTGATTGGCGATCGTCATCGGCCGTGGGCCGAAGACGCGGGGATTACATGTCGATGATTTTCTTGGCGGTGTCGTCCATCATGTCGGTGATGAACTTGATGCCGGTTTCGCGCTCGGTTTCGCGGTTGCCAGAGGCGATGTCGCTGCGGGTGATCTCATTGAGGGAGAACTTGCGCGCGCCGCACAGGAGCTGCTGGATCTCGGCCGAGAGCTTGTCCACCAGACACCAGATGGCCACGGCACCCAGCGGCAGGTGGGCCATTTCGTCCTTGCCGACCTTCTTTTCCACATCCTGGTAGCTGGTGAATATCTCCTCGGGGCTGCTGCCGTAGGCGGCGACCGAGGCGGGCAGCTTTTCCCAGTTGCCGCTCAGCCGTTCGCGGCGGTCGGGGAAGAGGGCGCCCTCGATGTTGGAGCCGAGGAAGCCGGGGATCATCATGGCGCGGCCCATGCAGATGAGCTTGGTGTAGGGCGCGCCCATGGCCAGGGCCTTGAAGATGGTGCTGCCCTTGGTGAAGCCGCCTGCAAAGGACATGTCCACCACGCGCTTGCCCCGGGCGGCCAGTCGGCTGGCGTACTCGTGGGCCTTGGCGTGCAGCAGGATGGAGGGCACGCCCCAGCTCTCCATCATGTTCCAGGGGCTCATGCCCGTGCCGCCGCCCGAGCCGTCCATGGTCAAAAGGTCAAGCTCGGCCTCGGAGGCGAACTTGATGGCCATGGCCAGGGCCTCCATGCCGTAGGAGCCGGTCTTCAGCGAGATGCGCTTGAAGCCGAGTTCGCGCAGGTACTTGACCGAGTTCATGAACTCGTCGTGGACCTGCTCGTAGGTGGAGAGATTGGTGTAGCCCAGCCGGCTGTGACGGGCGAAGTGCTTGATCGCGCCGCGCTTGTAGCCTTCCTGCACCTCGGGCTTTTCCGGGTCCGGGTCCACGAGGTAGCCGCGCTGCTTGAGGAACAGGGCGTAGTCCAGGCTTGAGACCTCGATCTCGCCGCCGATGTTCTTGGCCCCCTGGCCCCACTTGAGTTCGATGATGACCTTGTCGCCGTATTTTTCGGCCAGGTATTCGGCCACGCCGTTGCGGGTGTCCTCCACGTTCATCTGGACGATGATGGCACCGTAGCCGTCATAATACCGCATATAGGTGTTGATGCGGCGCTCCAGCTCCGGGGCCTTGGTGATGCGGCCGTTGGCCAGCACGGACTCGCGGTCCACGCCGACCACGTTCTCGCCCACCACGATGGGCGCGCCCACCAGGGCACAGCCAACGGCGAAGGAATCCCAGTATTTGGCGGCGATGAAGGTGGAGCCGAGCGCGCCGGTCATGAAGGGCACGCGACACTTGGTCGTTTCCTTGGCCCCAAAGGAGGTCTCAAGGCCGACATCGGTAAAGAGCAGGTCCTGCTCGGTGTCCACCGAACCCAGGGCGCCGTAGTTGAGCCCCTGGATGCGTAGCGAGTTGTAGGACACGCCCAGGTGGGTGGTATTGCCGCTGCCCGCGGTGACCATGCCGAAGTCGCGCGGATAGAGCATCTCGCGGCCGCGCAGGGACGACATCCAGGTCTCGCACTTGCCCTGGCAGTCGGCCCGGCACAGGGTACACAGGCCGGATTCTATGGCGTTGCCGCGATTGACACTTCCGAGCACATCATTGCTTTTGAGCCAGTTCATTGGATTGGTACTCCCCTTCAAAAGTGTAGATTTTCGGCTGACACATTTAGCAATAACGGCCCAACTTGTCATCAATAATTATCAGGCAAAACTGAAAAAGAACAAAGTTGTAGGAAGTGTAGTTTTTTGCCTTTGCCAAGGCTACAATTTTGCACTTTTGTGAGAACACCCTCTTTCGAGGCCCGCTTTGCCCTCGGAACCGGCCATGCCGAAGAGGTGCTTTGACAAGGCGGGCGATCTCGGCATACTCACCGACAGGGATGCGGCCAATCCTGCGGATTTGGCGTGGAACCGGCCGCTGCCCGTGTCGTATTGGCCGCCGCCCTGGTGCGGCGTACTTGGGAACACTGGCAATAATTTTTCACGGGCGCAGGGGCCAATGCCCGCCGCGCCGTGGTTGAGATCATTGACGCCGCGCCCCGCTTCGGACGGCAGGACGGCGAAAATTCTTGGAGAGCCCGGAGGCCCCGTATTTCGGGGCGTCCGACAGCCGGAGGCACAGCATATCATGAGCAATCTGACTCCCCGGGAGATCGTTTCGGAACTGGACAAGTACATCATCGGCCAGAATGCGGCCAAGCGGATGGTGGCCATCGCCATGCGCAACCGCTGGCGCCGCCAGCAGCTTGACCCGGAACTGCGCGACGAGATCGCGCCCAAGAATATCATCCTCATGGGCCCCACCGGCGTGGGCAAGACCGAGATCGCGCGGCGGCTGGCCAAGCTGGCCAACTGCCCCTTCTTCAAGGTCGAGGCCACCAAGTTCACCGAGGTGGGCTATGTGGGCCGCGACGTGGAGTCCATGATCCGCGACCTGATGGAGATCGGCGTGAGCATGGTCCGCGCCGAGGAGACCCAGAAGGTGCGCATCAAGGCCGAGAAGCACGCCGAGGAGCGGCTGCTGGACCTCCTGCTGCCCAGGGCCAAGCCCACCGGCGGCCCGGCCGGGCTTTTCGCCGCCACCCAGTCGGGCGAGGTGGAGCAGAAACGGGAACCGGACGAGGACCCCACCCGAGAGAAGTTCCGCCGCATGTTCCGGGCGGGCCAGCTGGACGAGCGCGAGGTGGAGCTTGAGGTCAAGGTCCAGTCCGGGGCCCAGGTGGAGATCATGGCCATTCCGGGCATGGAGGAGATGGGCGCGAACCTGCAAAACGCCTTTTCCAACATGTTTCCGAGCAAGCGCAAGCAGCGTAAGATGAAGATTCGCGACGCCTATCAGGTGCTGGTGGACGAGGAGGCCGAGAAGCTGATCGACCCCGAGGCGGTCAACGAGTTGGCCCGGGAGCGGGTGGAACAGCAGGGCATCCTGTTCCTGGACGAGCTGGACAAGATCGCCTCGCGCCACGATCAGGCGGGCGGGGCCGATGTCTCGCGCGAGGGCGTGCAGCGCGACCTGCTCCCCGTGGTCGAGGGCAGCGTGGTCAACACCAAGTACGGCATGGTCAAGACCGACCACATCCTGTTCATCGCGGCCGGGGCCTTCCACTTTGCCAAGCCCTCGGACCTGATTCCCGAGTTGCAGGGCCGCTTCCCCCTGCGCGAGGAGCTTGATTCGCTGCACAAGGAGGAGTTCTACCGCATCCTGACCGAGCCGCGCAACGCGCTGACCGTGCAGTACAAGGCCCTGCTCGGCACCGAGGGCGTGACCGTGGACTTCACCAAGGAGGCACTGGACGAGATAGCGGCCACGGCCGAGAAGGTCAACGAGGAGAACGAAAACATCGGCGCGCGCAGGCTCTACACGATCATGGAAAAGATCCTGGCCACCCTCTCCTACGAGGCCCCGGACAAATCGGGCGTGACCGTGGTCATCGACCGCGCCTATGTGCGCGAGCAACTGGCGGGCATTGTCGAGGATCGCGACCTGTCGCGGTATATTCTATAGGCGCTGGCGCGGTGTCAGCCATGAAACGCGAGATAGCCCTGGTGGGCGTTCCTTTGGACGAGAATTCGTCGTACATGCGCGGTGCGGCCGCCGGGGCCGCTGCGGCCATCAAGGCGGTATGGTGCGAGTCGGCCAATCTGTGGACCGAGACCGGCATGGACCTTGGCCCGGTGCTGGTGGATGGAGGGGCCGTGGATTTCGCGGGCGCGGGCTCGCCCGGCGAGCGCATGGAGCGCATCGAGGGGGCGGCGCGGGAGGTGGCCGAGTTCGGGCGGCTGCCCATCTTCGCGGGCGGGGACCATTCCGTCACCTATCCGCTGGTGCGCGGGCTGCGCAAGGCCCTGGGCGAGTTCGACATCCTGCACTTTGACGCCCATCCCGACTGCTATGCATTGTTCGAGGGCAATCCCCTGTCCCACGCCTCGCCCTTTGCGCGGATCATGGAGCAGGGGCTGTGCGCCCGGCTGGTGTCCGTGGGCATCCGCACGGCCACCGGCCATCAGCGGGAGCAGCGCGAGCGGTACGGCATCGAGTGGCTGGAGATGCGCCACCGGGCAGACTGGCCCGCACTCTCGTTCACGCGGCCGGTGTATGTCAGCTTCGACCTGGACGTGCTGGACCCGGCCCATGCGCCGGGCGTGGCCCATCACGAACCGGGCGGACTGACCACCCGCGAGGCCCTTGCCATCATCCAGGCCATCGACGCGCCCATCGTGGGTGCGGACGTGGTGGAGTTGAACCCGGCCCGCGACCGCGACGGGGTCACGGCCATGACCGCAGCCAAGATCATCAGGGAGCTGGCCGGGATGATGCTGCGGTGACCTGATCGATGCCGTCAGTTCTATTACAGTGGCTTACAGGAAAGAAGGGCGACCAGTGATCTGGCCGCCCTTCCGTTTCGTCGTATTACAAGTGTGCTAGATGTCCCAGCCCAGACCGATGGTCAGGGCAATGTCCGGCTCGGCGTTGTGCTGGCTATCTATGCCGAAAGAAAGCCGGGAAAAGGTCTCGAAGCCTTCGTAGGGCCGCCACTTGGCGCCGACTCCGGCATCGCCCCAGTTCTGGTCTACGGCACCCCCGCCGTAGTTGAAGGCGTAGAGGCCTGTCAACTGGCCGCCCATGGAGGCTCCCTTGCTCTCGAAACGATGGGACCATGCGGCCCAGGTCCAGAGGTTCAGGGATTCATTGCAGGCGTATTGGGCCTCAAGGCCGAGGCGGGCGCGGTTGCTGGTGTCGGTCCTGGAGTCGAACCGGGCCGGGAAGGGGCCGCCGGATTCGGTGTAGCCGTCGATCTTCACCCGCTGCCAGTTGTACTGGGCAAAGGGCTGGAGCGCGACGCGGCTGGCAACGGGGAAGGCCCACCCAACGCGGCCATACAGGCCGAAAGCCTGGGCCTGGGTGCTGCCGCTGGATTGCGCGGAACCGCCTGCGTTCTGGTACCCCCGCTTCAGGTCCATGTCGATGTAATGCCAAGTGCCGCCGCCCTCAAGGCGGAGGCCATATGCCTCGGGCGCATAGGCCACGAAGACGCCGGGGCCGATCAAGGTCGTTTTCTGGTTGCCGCCATGCGAAGTGTCAATGGACCGCTTGCCGGAAAAAACACCGCCGCCGACGCTCAGGCCGTTGGCAAGGTAGCGGGTCAGGCCAACGCCGCCCTCGCCGCCGAAATCGTCGCCAGACAGGGAACTGTCGCTGATGACGGTGCCGACAACCCAGAGCTGGGTTCTGCCGTTCATTTCGTCGCCGCTTGACAGCCCCTCGCTCGTGTTCTGGACAGCACCATGGGAGGCGTCCATCATGGCGGATGTGCTGATTTGGCTCATGGAGGAGGCAGTGGTGCCGACTTGCCCCATGGAGGCCAGGGAGTTGTTGAGGGCCGCCGTGGTGATGACGCCAGTGTTGCGGGCTATGAAGGCTTCAGTTCCGTTGGGGCTTGTGCCGGTTCCTACGATGGTCCTGCCGTCTCCGGAAACGCCAGTTGCTTGAGTCAGCGTCCATCCTGTCAAGTCTACCCCGTTGGAAGTCAGGATATCATTGAGTGACTGCATTCCTGTGCTTTCCGTCCATCGAAAAGCCTCGGCTCCTGACGCCGAGTTGCCATAGCCGACGACAACAGAGCCGTCTGAACTCACGTCATAGGCCCGAGACCAAAACGTCCCGCCATCCAGGTCTCCCAATCCGATCATTCCCCCGGCCTGTGTCCACCGGAAAGCCTCCTGTCCTGACGCCGAGGTGCCATGGCCGACGACAACCGAGCCGTCTGAACTCACGCCGTAGGCAAAGGAAGAAAAATCCCCGCCATCCAGGTCTCCCAATCCGATCATTCCCCCGGCCTGTGTCCACCGGAAAGCCTCCTGTCCTGACGCCGAGGTGCCATATCCAACCACAACAGAGCCGTCTGAACTCACGCCAAAAGCCATAGATCCGAATCCGCCTCCATCCAGGTCTCCCAATCCGACCATTCCTCCAGCCGTCCATCGGAAAGCCTCAAATCCAGATGCAGTGGTGCCATATCCAACCACAACAGAGCCGTCTGAACTCACGCCGTTGGCCATAGATTCGAATCCGCCTCCATCCAGGTCTCCCAATCCGACCATTCCTCCAGCCGTCCATCGGAAAGCTTCAGTTCCAGACGTCGAAATACCTCTTCCTACGACTGTTGAGCCGTCTGAACTCACGCCAAAAGCCATAGAGTCAAATCCCCCTCCAGCAAGGTCTCCCAGGCCTTCAAAATCGGTAGCAAGCGCAACGGGAGCACAGCAAACAGTGGCCAGGAGGGCTGACATCAAACAGGCAACAGCGATTTTCCCTAAGCGAACAGCAGGCACAGAAGCAGTCATGTGAGCATCCTTGCGAGTCTGTTGAGAAATATAATGATTCCTGTACCCCCCCCCCCCGATAAATGTCAACATAGGATGTCAGAACATTCTTACAATCTTCTTACTTTCCTCAAGGTAAGCTCCGTTCCCGCCATGTCTTTGCCCAATCCTCGCCGCCATGCCCCAGGCCTTCGACAATGACCACGGATACCGGCGCATCTGGCCGCAGCTGATCGACAAAAGACTGAACAACACTGGGTGGGACAACCGTATCCGCGCTCCCCACATAGTGGACCTGGCGAATATTTGATAGCCGATCGGCGACAGAGATCGGGTTCAGCGACTCAGCCAGCGGCGTGACGCCGTGCAATCGGGTCCATGCCGCATGGTCGAGATTGCCGCAGATGGTGACAAGCAGGTCCACGTCCGTCCGCCGTGCCGCAAGCAACGCAGCCACGGCCCCGCCGCCGGAATAGCCGAAAAAGACGACGCGCTTTGCCCCGGCCAGCCCCTTGGCTTCGTCCACAAGCCGTTTCTGCGCCTCAAGCACGGCCTCGGAGAACCGCCCGGTGGTCCAGTGGACGGGCAGGCAGGCCTCGCCCGTCACATATTGGCAGGGACGGCCAAGGTAGGCCACTGCCAAGGCATTGTCCTCGCGCGCCAGCAACAGGCCTGTGGGCGTTCGCGGAGTGGGGTCCAGGGATGGCCGGTGTCGGCTGGCGTAGGCCACCCCGTCGCCCTCTATGTAGATATGGACCGTGTCGGCCTGACCGCGCACCCAGCCCACTGCGGGAAGCGGAGCATCGACTATGACCTGCCTCCAAGCTGGGTCGGATTGGAGCGTTTCGAAGGTCTTGTTGGCCTTGCAACCGAGCTGTCCGACGACGATCAGCGCAAGGAGGACGAGTCTGACGAAATTGAGGTACTGTGCGCTTTGCTTCATGTGGTTTCAGATAGCCCAAGTTTGACACGCAAAGCAACGCTGTTGCGGTCAACGCTTTCGATGTTGGAGCAATTTCTTGATGGCTGGTTTTTTCATTGAGCGCATGGCACGAAGAAGCCCCCCGGCACGTCACTGTGTCGGGGGGCTTCTGCGCGTTCATGAGGCAGGGTCAGCGCCGGTCGGGGCTGGTGCTGGTGGGGGGCGCGCCTCCATCGGCGGTGCCCTCGGCCGTGCCCTTGACCGTGGCGATGGCCTCTGCATAGGCCTGGAACACGTCGTCGCGGTTGATCAGGCCGATGATCTCGTTGGTGTCGGTCTGGGCGACCACGGGAATCTGGCCGTAGTCGGTGTTCACGAAGCGCAGCAGGGCCTGATAGAGGTCATAGTCCGGCCGCACGTAGACGGGCCGGGACATGAGATCGCGCACCACCACCAGGGTGTGCAGGCCGTCGTCGAACATCCAGTTGCTCACGTTCTGGATGGAGACCATGCCCACATAGGTGCCGTCGGCCTGCTTGACCGGGAAATAGAGCTGGCTTGAGTTGGCGATGACGTCGGTCAGTTCCTTGAGGGTGGTGGATTCCTGGAGCACCACCACCTCGCCGGGGTTGTAGAAGTCGGCCACGTGCATCTGTTCGAGGATGTTGATGGTGGCGTCCTCGGCGTGGGCCGGGGAGCTGAACTTGTTGTCCACCTGATGCTCGTAGAGCGAGACATTGCGGCACAGCACCAGGCACAGGGCCGAGGCGAGCATCAGCGGCGCGAGCAGGCCGTAGCCCTGGGTCAGCTCCGTGACCATGATCAGCGGGCCTATGGGCGCGCTGGCAACGCCTGCGAAGAAGGCGGCCATGCCCACGAGGATGTACGCGCCGGGCTGGGTGACGATGTCCGGGAACCATGCGTGGCCGAACTTGCCCACCAGACCGCCGGACATGCCGCCCACGAAGAGCGCGGGCGCGAACATGCCGCCGGACATGCCCGAGCCGATGGTGACCGAGGTGGCCACGGTCTTGCCCACGATGAGGTAGCACATGCCAAGGGCCGGAATCTGGCCGAGGATGGCAAGTTCGAGCCAGCCGTAGCCACCCGAGAGCACTCCGCCGGTGATCAATCCGTCGGTGGCCGTGTAGGGGTAGAGGATGCCGATGAGCCCCATGGCCAGCCCGCCGATGCCCATGGACCAGATCAGCCCCACCTTCTCCCGCAGCGGGAAGAAGATGTGGTATTTCATGAAGTAGAAGGTGCGCACATACATCCACCCGGCAGCCGCGCAGACCAGGGCGAGCAGGGCGTAGAAGAGAAGCTCGCGCGGATCGTGGAAGGTGAAGCGCGGGATGCCGAAGATGGGGTCAGTGCCGTAGAAGAAGGTGAAGATGGAGTAGGAAACCACCGAACTCATGACCGCAGGCAGGATGGCCTCGGCCTCGAAATCCTCGCGATAGATGACCTCCACGGCGGTGAGGGCGCCGCCAAGGGGAGCGCGGAAGATGGCACCCAGCCCCCCGGCCGCGCCCGCCAGCAGGAGGATGCGCCGCTCCTTGGCCGAGAGGTCGAACATCTTGGCCAGCCATGCGCCCGCGCCCGCGCCCATCTGGGTGATGGGGCCTTCGCGGCCCGCGCTGCCGCCCGAGGCGATGGTCAGCACCGAGCAGATGCCCCGGATGATGGCCACCCTGGCCCGGATGATGCCGCCCTGGTTGTGGAAGGCGTTGATGGTGGCGTCGGTGCCGTCGGTGCCGCCCTCTATGGTCTCGGGGATGAAACGGCTGACCAGCCAGCCCGTGAGCAGGGCCGTGCCGGTGGTGAAGACCGGAATGACCCAGGGGCGGAAGGCTCCCACCGGGCCGTGGAAGATGCCCTCGCCCGCTGGCTCGGGCGAGACGATGCCCGCCAGATAGTGCTGTACGAAATAGGTGCCCGCCTCCACCAGCAGGAAAAAAGCCACGGCTACCAGTCCGGACAGGCAGCCCGCCAGCACACCGATGACCAGCCAGCGGAACGAGGTGACTGTCCGGTAGGATTTGACGAAGGCGAGCCAGTAGTTGATGAATTTTCTGAAGAGCGACATGGCTATGCGGAGCGGCCCGGGATGGTGCCGGGTTCGAGGAATGGTCTGGTCAGGCGGATTTCCGCCTCGGGCTGGGCCAGGATGCACCGGCCCAGCTCGACATCCCTGGCGATGCGTTCCTTCAGTTCATCGATGCCCGAGAATTTGCGCTCGTCGCGGATGCGCTGGACGAAATGGACGCGGATGTCCGCGCCGTAGAGATCGCCGCAAAAATCGAGGATGTGGGCCTCCACCGAGAGGGCGTTGTTGCCGAAGGTGGGGTTGATGCCGATGTTGGCCACCCCCATGCGCACCTCGCCCGCCACCTCGACCCAGATGGCGTAGACACCGGGCATGGGGAACAGCTCGTCCACCAGCTTGAGGTTGGCGGTGGGAAAGCCGAGCAGCCTGCCGCCGCGCTTCATGCCGTGCACCACTTGCCCCTTGACCTGATAGAACCGGCCCAGCAGTGGGCGCGCCTCCCAGACCCGGCCGGACTGGACCAGATCGCGGATGCGGGTGGAACTGACCACCGCGCCGTCGATGGTGACCGGGTCGAGCCGGTCCACGGTGAAGCCGTGGAGCGCGCCAAGCTCGGCCAGGGTCTCGAAATTGCCGGAGCGGCCCTTGCCCATGTGGTAGTCGTAGCCGATGATCAGCTCCTGCATGCACAGGCCGTCGAGCAGGTAGGTGCGGATGAACTCCTCGGGCGTGAGCCGGGCCATGGCAAGAGAGAATTCGAGGAGCAGGCAGACCTGGGGACCGTGCTGGGAGATGAGTTCGAGTTTTTGCTCGGTCAGGGTGATGAAGGGCGGGGGCGTGCCCTTGCCGAGCACCTTGAGGGGATGGGGGTCGAAGGTGACCACCGCGCTGACCAGCCCCTGGGCCTTGGCCCGCGAGCAGGCCAGTTCGATGAGCCGCTGGTGGCCCTTGTGCACGCCGTCGAAGTTGCCGATGGTCACGCAGGCTCCGGCGACAGCGCCGCGTATTTCTTCTATGTCTCTTACGATGATCATTGTTTTGGTGCTTCGGGATGAAGGAGGGGAACCTACGCCAAATCGGCGCAAGGTTCAAGGCGCGCCTACATCGGCCCCTTTTCGCGCTCGGCCATGGTGGCGTGCAGGGTCTTGAGCTCCTCGCGCTGGGCGTCGGTCTGGGCGCTTTCGCCCGCCTGCTGGGCGTGGAAGCGCGCCTTGCGTATGTTGTTCGAATAGATGGAAGCGTAGGCGAGGTTGAGGTTGCCGCCAAAGGTGTCGCCGGACTCGCCGAGAATCATGCCCAGGTGGTGGTAGACCTCGGAATCCTCGGGCACCATGGCAAGCACCCGGCGCATGTTGTCCGCGGCCTGGGCATACTGCCTGCTCTCGGCCTGGAGGCGGGCCATGTAGAAGAGGGCCAGGGCGTCGCGCGGATTCTTGATGGCGGCCTTCTGGAGGTAGGGGGTGGCCCTGGCGAACTCGCCCGCCTTGAAGAAGAAGATGCCCGCCTCGCGGACCACGATGGGGTCTTCGCCGTCGAGCCGCAGGGCCTGCTCGAAGGAGCGGATCGCTCCCTCGCGGTTCTTGAGGCGTTCAAGGACGATGCCCCGGCCCACATGGTCGATGGGGGTGTAGGTGTTGATGTTCTTGTCGTCCCAGTAGGCCATGGCTGTGGTGGCGGGCGACATCTTGGCGCGCACCAGCATCTGCACCTTGACCAGGGTGGTGTTGTCGTCCTGGCGCTCGGTGAAGGTCTCGGGCATGCGGTTGATGCGGTCGGTGAGGTAGGAGATGCGCTCGCTCAAGCCCGGGTGGGTCGAAAGGTAGGTGGGCATCTGCGCGCCGGAATCGAACCAGCGGTTCTTGAGCATGATCTCGAAGGTTTCTGGCATGCCCCTGGGGTTGAATCCCGCCTTGACCATGGAATTGAGGCCCACCTGATCTGCCTCGCGCTCGTCCTCCTGTGAGTAGTTGAGCATGGCCGCGGTGGCAGCCCCCTGGGAGCCGGCCATCAGGGCCTGCCCCACCTTGGCGGCCGAGTTGTTGCCCGCCACGCCGAGGAAGACCCCGGCCAGGGTCCCGGCCATGGACAGCAGGGCCACCTTGCCCTGGCGCTCGATGCGGCTGGCCACATGGCGCTGGGAAACGTGCGCCAGTTCGTGGGCGATGACCCCGGCCAGCTGAGATTCCGAGGTCACGTCCTGGATCAGGCCGGTGAAGATGTAGATATAGCCGCCCGGGATGGCGAAGGCGTTGAGGGCCGGGTTGGCGATGACCGCGCTGGTGATGCGAAAGGGCATGGGGCGCTTGGCTTCCACCACGCGGCGGACCAACTGGTCAACATAGTCGGTGATATAGGTGTCGCCCACCATGGGCATCTGGGCGCGGACGATGCGGTCAAAGTTGCGGCCCATCTCGTTTTCCTGCTGGATGGTCAGCTTGCCGTCGGGCAACAGTCCGGCGTGGGCCGTGCTCATGGGTGCCAGGACCAGGGCCAGGGCGGCCACAAGGGCCGGGAGTATGGAGAGGCGGCGAAGACGCATGGTCGCTCCGTTGTTGCCGGGGTTTACCCATTGTAACCATTTATGCCCCGGTGGCAACCATGTGCCCCGGGCTGCACAAAAAATATCGCCATGTCCTGAAACGACAAGACCGCGCGCACCGGTCCGGCGCGCAGCGGTCTTGGGCGGGTGCTCGGCGCGGCCGGGCTATTTGCTCATGGAGTCGAGGAACTGCTGGTTGTTCTTGGTCCCCTTCATCCTTTCGCGCAGGAATTCCATGGAGTCGATGGAGCTCATGGGGGCCAGGAGCTTGCGCAGGATCCAGACGCGGTTGAGCACGTCCTCGCCAAGGAGCAGTTCTTCCTTGCGGGTGCCCGAGCGGTTGATGTCGATGGCCGGGAAGACGCGCTTTTCGGCCAGATGGCGGTCGAGGTATATCTCCATGTTGCCGGTGCCCTTGAACTCCTCGAAGATGACCTCGTCCATGCGCGAGCCGGTGTCGATGAGGGCGGTGGCGATGATGGTCAGGCTGCCGCCCTCCTCGATGTTGCGGGCCGCGCCGAAGAAGCGCTTGGGCCGTTGCAGGGCGTTGGCGTCGATGCCGCCGGACAGGACGCGGCCGGACGATGGGGTCACGGCGTTGTAGGCACGGCCGAGCCGGGTGATGGAATCGAGCAGGATGACCACGTCGCGCTTGCGCTCCACCAGCCGCTTTGCCTTCTCTATGACCATCTCGGCCACCTGCACATGGCGGGTGGGCGGTTCGTCAAAGGTGGAGCTGACCACCTCGGCCTTGACCGTGCGCTGCATGTCGGTGACTTCCTCGGGCCGCTCGTCGATGAGCAGGACGATGAGGTCCACGTCCGGGTGGTTGGCATTGATGGAGTTGGCGATGGTCTGGAGCATGATGGTCTTGCCGGTGCGCGGCGGGGCCACCAGAATGCCGCGCTGGCCCTTGCCGATGGGGGCCAGCAGGTCGATGATGCGGGAGGCGTAGTTTTTGTCCCCGTTTTCCATGGTCAGCATGGATTCGGGGTAGAGGGGGGTCAGGTTGTCGAAGAGGACGAGATTCTTGGAGTGTTCGGGCGACTCGAAGCCGATTTCGCTGACTCGCAGCAGGGCGAAGTAGCGCTCGCCCTCCTTGGGTGGGCGGATCTGGCCGGAGACCACATCGCCCTTGCGCAGGCCGAATCGGCGTATCTGGGAGGGGGAGACGTAGATGTCGTCCGGCCCGGGCATGTAGCTGTACATGGGCGAGCGCAGGAAGCCGAATCCGTCCGGCAGGATCTCGAGAACGCCGTCGCCGTAGATCTGGCCGTTCTGGGAGGCACATTGCTGGAGCAGCTCGAAGATGAGTTCCTGCTTGCGCAGGCTGCTCGGGTTTTCGACCTCGAGCTGGACGGCGAGGTCCGTCAGCTCCTGCATGCTCTTGAGCTTGAGTTCAGCCAGGTAGAGCTTGTCTACGCCGTTGCCGTTCTCGGAGCCATTGCCTTGGATGGGTTCTTTGGCGGTCTTTTTTTTGGCCATGTGTGGAGTTTACCGTTTGAAGGTTGAATGATGGGGAATGCATGTATGCCACGAGTCTCTTTCGAGACGTCCAAGCAAAATCCGGGTCCCTGTGCGCCGATGGTGGCGCGGGCTGCTCGTCTGAAAAGGGGGAACCGCTCGCTGGATGCGGTTCAAGATGGTAAGCCGGGACTACCTCTTGTTGTATGGTTGGTGAGCCGGGAACGACCCGTCAAAAATACGTGTATAGCGGGATGTATTTGATCAAGCCGCAGGTGCGGCGACATCTTGGGGCTTACCCTAAACGCCCCGGCTTGACAAGCCCTTGTGGCCACGGTTCGCGCCTGTTTTCCCAGGTTGTCCGAAAGGTTTGGGGAGCGGCGGGACGGCGGCGGGACGCCCTGGCTGGCGGACGACGCATCGCGGCTGGCAGTGGTTCAAAAAACATCAATGGTACAGGGTGTTTGTGTTGTCATGGTCCGGATGGGCTCTCAGGGGCTGGCAGCGCGATGGGGGGCTATTCCTTTTCTCCCTGGGGCAGGAGGACATCGGCGAACATCTCGTTGATGTCGGACTTTATGTCCTCCTGAGGCCTGTCCACGGAATAGGCCAGCTCCATGGAGACAAGGCCCATGGCCTGCTCAAGCAGCCTGCGCTCGCCAAAGGAGAGTTCCTTGTCGCGCCCGATGAGGAACAGTTCCTTGAGCACGTAGGCCACATCGGAGAGGTCGCCGCTCTTGAGCTTCTCGGAGTATTCGCGGTAGCGGCGGTTCCAGTTCTGGCCGGTGTAGCCGGTGAAGCCGGTGCGGTCCTTGAGAGACTCGAATATATCCTGCCCCACTCGCAGGCTGCACACCGAGCGAAGCCCCACGTTCTTGGCATTGGCCACGGGCACCATCAAGGTCACGTTGTTGCTCAGGATGCGGACGATGTAGAAATCGGCTTTCACATTGCCGATTTCCTGGGATTCCACGCGCTCGACGCGTCCGACACCCTGTGAAGGATAGACGACCAACTCATTGACCTTGAACACTTGAGGAGAGGCTCCTTGCTACAGGCTGTTGAAGAGGCAGAAAGTCAGCATACCGAAATCCGGCGCAAGAGTCCATGCCTTGGGTGGTTTCCCGGGGAATTGGGTCGTTCAGGACTGGCTGGCTGTTTCGTCGTCCGCAGTGTCCAGCGTGAACCCGTTGACATGCTGAACGGCGAGGGGCAATCCCCGCCGATAAAAGATATCCAAGCCTTTGATCGCGTGGGTCATGATGGCGGGCAGGTGGGCCGAGTCGGTCCCGGCAAAGGGTTCGAGCACCCAGGCCGAGACATCGGCAAACCGGGTGGCCGGGCGGCCGATGCCCACGCGCAGGCGGAAAAAGTCGGGGGTGCCCAGGTGCTCTTCGATGGACTTGAGCCCGTTGTGGCCGTTGTTGCCCCCGCCCTTCTTGAGCTTGAGGCGGCCCAGCGCCAGGTCCAGCTCGTCGTGGACCACCAGGGTCTGGTCCGGGGCGAGCCCATGGCGGCCGCAGATTCTGGCCACGGCCTTGCCGCTTAGGTTCATGTAGGTCATGGGTTTGGCCAGCAGGCGATAGGCCCCGGCCAACCTGAGCCGCCACAATTCGTAGTCGCCCGACTCCTCGATGCGTTCAAGCTGCATGTTCCTGCGCTCGCCAGCCATGGCCAAAAGATGATCCACGAGCATGAACCCGACGTTGTGCCGGGTCTGTTCGTACTTGGGGCCTGGGTTGCCCAGGCCGATGATGGCGCTTTTGCAGTCCATGGGCTGTGGCGCGGGGGTGTTTTTCGGGGCCTGCCCCGCCCGCGCGGAAAAAAAACCGGGACGCGCACTGGCGCGCCCCGGGAATGCGTATCCTTGAGAGCGCGGTCCGCTATTCGTCTTCTTCGCCTTCTTCCTCGTCGGCCTGCTTCCCGGCGATGGTGAGCACGGCGTAGTTTTCGTCATACACCGGGGTGACGCCCTCGGGGAAGGCGATGTCGTCGATGTGTATGGAGTCGAGCACGTCGAGATCGGTGATGTCGATGACGATGGACTCGGGGATGTTCATGGGCTTGCAGATGACCTCAATGGTGTCGCGGAACAGATCCAGGCGGCCGCCGAGCTTGACGCCCTTGGAGGAGCCCTTGATTTCGTAGTGGACCGCGACCTTGATGTCCTTGGTCAGGTCAATGCCGAAGAAGTCCACGTGCTCGGGCATGCCGGAGACAGGCTCGTTGCGCACGCGCCAGAGCAGGGCGGGCATGGTTTCGGTCTTGCCCTCGCGCTCCAGGACCAGCTCGAAAACCTGGGCCTTGCCCAGCTTGGCGTAGGCCTTCTGCAGGGGGACCAGCTTGACCTGGACCGGGATGTTGGTGCCCTTCTGGTCGTAGTAGATGCCGGGGACCATTTCCTTCAGCCGCAGGCGGCGGTTGTGGCCCTTTCCGGTCTTGGTGCGTTCCTGCACATTGAGTTTCAGCAGTTCTGCCATGGGAGTTGCTCCTTTTACGCCCTGGCCGTCACCTGTTGACGGACGCTCGCGCCTTAAATGGTTGCCCGTTCCGGGGTGCGCCACGGCGGCGGCTTCCCGGTTCGCCGGGTATCTAGATGAACAGCACGCTCACCGATGATTCGGTGTGCACGTTGTTGATGGCTTTGGCCAGCAGGGAAGCCACGGAGCGCTGCTTGATCTTGCCGCAGCAGCGCTTGTCCTCGTCAAGGGGGATGGTGTCTGTGACCACCACCTCGGAGAAGGCCGATTCCTCCAGCCGCTGGATGGCCGGGCCGGAGAGGACCGGGTGGGTGGCGCAGGCCATGACTTCCTTGGCCCCGTTGTCCATGATCACGTTGGCCGCGGCGCACATGGTGCCTGCGGTGTCGATCATGTCGTCGATGACCACGGCCACCTTGTCGCGCACATCGCCGATGACGTGCATGGCCTTGGCCTGGTTGGGCGTCTCGCGCCGCTTGTCCACGATGGCCAGGGAGGCTCCCAGCCGCTTGGCGTAGGACCGGGCGCGCTCCACGCCGCCCGCATCGGGCGAGATGATGACCAGATCGTCCTCGCGGTCGCGCAGGTGCTCGATGAGCACCGGGGCAGCAAAAAGGTTGTCCACCGGACAGTTGAAAAAACCCTGGATCTGCCCGGCGTGCAGGTCGCAGGTGACCAGCCGCTGCATGCCGGCGGCCGAGAGCATGTCGGCCACGAGCTTGGCCGAGATGGGCGCGCGCGGCACCACCTTGCGGTCCTGCCGGGCGTAGCCGAAATAGGGGACCACCGCGGTGACGCGCGAGGCGCTGGCGCGCTTGAGCGCGTCGAGCATCAGGCACAGCTCCATGAGGTGGAAGTTGACCGGCGAGCAGGTGGGCTGGATGACGAACACATCGTCGCCGCGCACGTTCTCGCCGATCTCGATGCGGATTTCACCGTCAGAGAACCGTTCGCGCAGGACCGGAGAGGGCTTGGTGCCCAGGTGCTCGCAAATGGCCTCGGCAAGGCTCGGGCTCGCGGAACCGCTGATGATTTTTAGCTCACCGTGCATTGTCATCCCCCGGGTTGGCTGGCTGAATGGCTGGGGCGGAAGGACTCGAACCCTCGAATGTCAGGACCAAAACCTGATGCCTTACCGACTTGGCGACGCCCCAGCATGAAAATCACAGCGTCTGCGTATGGACGCTCACCCCGTCCTCTTCAAGAGCCTGTGCGGCGGACATGCCGACATTCCTGTCGCGGAACAGACCGAACAGGCTGGCTCCCGAGCCGCTCATGGCGGCTGCCGAGGCCCCTGCACCGATGAGTTTTTCCTTTATCTTCCGGAGCATTGGATGCGCCTGAAAGACCACGGATTCAAGGTCGTTGGCCACGGGCAGGGGCGAAACGGGAGATGCGTTCTTAGTATCAAGCGCGGGGGTTGTCAAGGATTCCCATGCCCCGGGCGCGGACCGGGCCGCGTCAAAGGCACGGAAGGCCCAGGCCGTGTCCACATGCAGGTCCGGGCAGGCCAGGACCAGGGTCAGGCCCGACAGGTCCACCCCGGCCGGGGTCAGCCGCTCGCCGATGCCCCTGGCCTCGGCCGGGCCGTCCATGAGAAAAAAGGGCACGTCCGCGCCGAGCTTCGCGGCCAGGGCGATGAGGCTGTCCCGGTCCAGGGCGCGTTCTCCGGCCAGGGAATGAAGGTGGCGGAGCATGGCCGCCGCGTTGGAGCTGCCGCCGCCGAGCCCGCCGCCCATGGGGATGCGCTTGGTCAGGGTGACGAAGAGGCCGGGCCGCAGTCCGGTGGCCTCCGCGTAAGCTTTCCAGGCCCGATAGACGAGGTTGCCCGGTCCCTCCAGATCGGGGTGCCCCGGGCAGCGCAGGAAGAAGTCGCCGTCCGGCCCGGGCTCGACCAGGAGGGTGTCGCACAGGCCGGACACCGGGTGAAAGAGGGTGTGCAGATCGTGGTAGCCGTCGCCGCGCAGGCCGGTGACGCGCAGGAAGAGGTTGATCTTGGCCGGGGCCGTGAGGGTGGTGGCGGTCATGGCGTTGGGCAGGCACGGGGCTCCCGGAGGAGCCCCGTGCCGTGGTTATTTCTGGTCCAGAGGCAGGGCCACGAACAGGTTCTGGCCCTGGCGCTTGATGAGCAGCATGACCGCGCCGCGCGCCTTGTCGCGGTTGATGACGCTCTCCAGCTCGGCCGGGGAATTCACGTCCTGCTGGTTGGCCTGGAGGATGACATCGCCCTGGCGCACGCCCTCGGCCGCTGCCGGGGAGTCGCCCGCCACATCGACCACGATCAGCCCCTGCGCTGCGTCCAGGCCCAGGGCGTTTGCCTCGCGCTCGCCCACGGGCTGGAGCGCCATGCCGAGGACCGTGGCCGCTGTCTGGGGCTGCTGGGGCTGCATGGCGGCCATGGTCCGCTCGCCGCGCTCGCCCAGGGTCACGGTCTTGGTGATGCGCTTGTCGCCGCGCCACAGGGTCAGCCTGGCCTTGTCGCCGGGCATGAGGCCCGCGATGCGCGCCAGCAGGTCCTTGCTGTCATTGACCTGCTCGCCGTTGACCTCAAGGACCACGTCGCCCTGGCGGATGCCAGCCTTGTCGGCCGGATGGTCCTTGCCCACCGAGGAGATGAGCGCGCCCCTGGCCTCGGGCAGGCCCAGGGCCTTGGCCTGGGTAGCGTCCACGCTCTGGATGGTCACGCCGATCCAGCCGCGCCTGACCGCCTTGCCCTGCTTGAGCTGGTCGATGATCACCTCGGCCTGGCTGCTGGGGATGGCAAAGCCGATGTTGTCGGCCGCAGCGTTGATGGCGGTGTTGATGCCCACCACCTCGCCGCGCATGTTCAGCAGCGGGCCGCCGGAGTTGCCGGGGTTGATGCTGGCGTCGGTCTGGAGGAAATTGTCAAAGGGTCCGGCCCCGATGATGCGGTGCTTGGCCGAGATGATGCCCGCCGTGACCGTGTTGTCGAGCCCGAAGGGGTTGCCGATGGCCAGCACCCATTCGCCCACCATGAGCGCGTCCGAGTCGCCCAGGGTGAGCACCGGCAGGGCCCGGTCGCTCTTGATCCTGATGACGGCAAGGTCGGTCTCCTTGTCGCGGCCCACGATCTCGGCCACGTATTCCTTGCTGTCGTCCTGGAAGCGGACCGTGACCTTGTCCGCGCCCTCGATGACGTGGTTGTTGGTGACGATGAGCCCGTCCGGGGAGATGACGAAGCCGGAGCCCTGGCCCATCTGCTTGCGCGGCTGGCCCGGCTGCTGGCCGAAGAACTGGTCGAAGCGGTCGAAGAACTCGCGGAAGGGATGGCCCTCTGGCACCTGCTGGCGGAACTGCTGCCTGCCCGGCGCGGCTTGGGTGGTTTTCTCCGTGGCGATGAAGACCACGGACTTGCCCGCCCTGGCGGCCAGCTCCGTGAAGACGGGCAGCCCGTTGGCCGCCGCCAGCACCGGCAGCGCCAGGGCCAGTCCGGTCACAATAAGGATTTTGGCTAGGTGCCGATTCATGTTGCCTCCTGGGAAAATGCGAAAAACAGGACGGCGGAACCTTTCCGCACCGGCCAACTATAGGGTCTTTTTTGCACTTGTAAAGGGTGTGTCGGTCATTGCACAGCGCCCGGCACACGATGAAACGCTTGCCTTTTGCCCAACCCTCGGCTACGAACCAATCCCGGCGTCATCGCCAGTGGCCCCGTAGCTCAGTAGGATAGAGCACCAGATTCCTAATCTGGGTGTCGCAAGTTCGAATCTTGCCGGGGTCACCAATTATAGCACACACAGGCCAGCCTTGTCATGAGGCTGGCCTTTTTTCGTGGGCAAGGCGGCGGGTCAATCGCGCGCCAACATCCCTTCCCAACATCCTGTCAATAGGGAAAAACTGTTCCATTTCGCCTTGTCATGCCCCTGTCGCGCCCGTTTTCATTCCGGGGCCAAAGCCTGTGTCATGGTGTTGCGCACGACACGGAAGACGGCTTGAGCCACCTTCATAAAGAAAGGAGAGACGGACATGAGCGAAAAATGGGTGCAGCACTTGGGCGACGATCAGTTGGTTGGCGGGATGCCGAAGCATATGGTTGGGGTGGCTGGCGGCAAATCAACCGAGGGCGGCCCGCAAACATATTGGCGCTACAAACCCAAGCCGCAGGCGTGCGGCAAGTGCCAGGCAATGAAGGATGTCTGGTTCAAGGAGAAACCCGGCCCGGTGCATCCCAACTGCAAGTGCGAGATTGAAGAATTCAAGGGAGTGAAGGTCAACGGGAGGACGGACATCGTCATTCCGCCCGGAGTTGATCTTGCCGAGAATATCGCAGAGGCGAAAAGGAAGGGTAGGGAGTGCGAGGAGCAGGCTGAAGCACTTCTTGCGGGGTTGCCTGTTCGCGCAAGGACAAGCAATCCGCTCCCATTGGGTCGGCTTGTCTTTTGGTCAAAGTGCCAGTGGATATTTGATAATTTCAAATCTGGTGCTCGCTATGACTACAAGACCAAGGGGGCAGAATATGAGGCTTTCGGTAATTATCATTATGGCGTATACACCTCTGCTATGGGCATTAACGCTACTTTTGCCCAAGTTGCTGCAGGCGCTTGGCAGATTTGGCAGAGAACGTCTGAATGGAGTCGGGAATTTGCCGATTCTTGGTTTGACGACCCCGCAGATAATGAGGCTATCAGAAAAGGGCAAAAGTTCCCGTTCTGATTATTACAGAAATTGGCGGGAGCAGACTTTGCTTCCGCCGTTTG
>NZ_JASTWE010000039.1 GCF_030282845.1 Pseudodesulfovibrio pelocollis | reverse complement strand
AAAGAACCCTTTGTAAAGGGTTTTTCCTCCCCTTCCCCCGGCCGCCGGAGGCGATTCACCCCTAAAGCGCGCCTTCGAGGCGGAGCAGGCGCTCCTTGAGCTTGATGCCTCCTTCGCCCGAGAAGCCCGTGAGTTTGCCCGAGGCCCCCACCACCCGGTGGCAGGGGTAGACCAGGGGGAAGGGGTTGGTGGCCATGGCCCGGCCGATGGCCCGCGCGGCCCCGGGCCTGCCCGCCTCGGCGGCCAGCTCGCCGTAGGTGCGCGTGGTGCCCAGGGGCACCCGGGCCAGGGCATCGAGGGCGGCCCGCTGAAACTCGGTCAGCCGGGAGAGGTCGTAGGGCAGGGCGGGCCAGTCCGGCTCAATGCCCGACACATACCGGAAGAGCGCCTGCTTGAGCAGCCGGGCCTCGTCCGAGAGCACGGGCGACTCGGCCACGGCCGTGGCCCAATGCACGTTGAGCCGGATCAGGCGTCCGCCTTCCCAGGTCAGGGACAGGGCCAAGGGATCTGCGACGATGCATTCCTTCATGGCAATTCTCCTTTGTATTCCGGTGAAAACCAGGGCGGTGGCCCGGCGGCCGCGCCGCAGAGCCTCCCCTGGCGGATGTCGGCCGCATCGAGGTGGACGCGCACCGCGTTGTGCAGGGCGCGCATGTTTCCGGCCCAGGCCGGGGCCAGCAGCTCGCCCCGGGCCGGGTTGGCGTTGAGGCGGTGGACCACCGTGGCGGGCGAAAGGCGCTCCAGGGCGTGGCCGAGCTGGTCCAGATACTCGTCCAGGCCCGGCGGCTCGTATTCGCCCCGATCATGCAGGCGCGCCAGCCGTGTGCCCCGGGCCACATACACGTTGTGAAACTTGATGCCGCGCACGGGCAGACCGTTGACAAAATCCACGGTGGCGGCCAGATCATCGCGGTCCTCGCGCCCCACGCGACCGCCGGGGGTCGGCAGCCCGGCCATGACGTGGGCCACCACGGTCAGGCCGCGCCGGGCCGCAGCCCGGGCCGCATCGGCAAAGGCGGCCGAGTCGTGCCCCCGGCCGATGTGGGCCAGGGTGGCGTCATTGGCCGACTGCAACCCCAGCTCCAGGGTCAGGTCGGCCAGTCCCAGGGTGTCGCGCCGCTCGGCCAGCAGGTCGAGCTTGTCAGGGTCGAGGCAGTCGGGCCGGGTGCCGATGCTGAGGGCCACCAGCCCGGGCAGACCCGCCAGGGCGTCCAGGGTCCGGGCCAGCCGCTCCACCGGGCCGTGGGTGTTCGAGAAGGATTGCAGATAGGCCGTGTACCGCTCCACACCGCCCCGGCCGCCATGGACCGAGCGCCAGAAGGCCCACTGGGCCGGGATGTCTTGCCCTCTGGACAGCAGGCCCGAGCCTGATCCGGCCGGATTGCAGAACACGCAGCCGTCCGAGGCGATGGTCCCGTCGCGGTTGGGGCAGGAATAACCGGCGTCCAGAGGAATTTTCAGAACTCTTCCACCATAACGCTGGCGCAGATGGGTAGAAAGGGCGTAGAGTCTGTCCATGCTTTTTTAGAAAAAGTTGAGAAAAAATGACCAAGCCGGGTCAAGCGTATTGCCTGGGCTGGTTTCATTTGGTACGAATCCGTAGTTGAAATGAGACGCTAGCGCACTTCCCTGTCATTGGAAAGTGTCTCCAAACATATACGCCACACTGTGACTTGAAGGGAACGGGGGTTGCATGGGAAGCCTGTTTAACAAGATTATCGGCTCTTTCTCCAATGATCTCGCAATTGACCTGGGGACGGCCAACACGCTGGTCTATGTCAAGGGCAAGGGCGTGATGCTCTCTGAGCCCTCGGTGGTGGCGGTCAAGAAGGACTCGCGCGGGGGCAAGGCCGTGCTCGCCGTGGGTGCCGAGGCCAAGAAGATGCTTGGCCGCACACCCGGCAACATCGTGGCCATCCGGCCCATGAAGGACGGTGTCATCGCCGACTTCGAGGTGACCGAGGCCATGCTCCGGCATTTCATCTTCAAGGTTCACAACAGCCGCCGTCTGGTGCGGCCGCGGATCATGATCTGCGTGCCCACCGGCATCACCCAGGTGGAAAAACGGGCAGTACGCGAGTCGGCCCAGTCCGCAGGCGCGCGCGAGGTCTACCTGATCGAGGAGCCCATGGCCGCGGCCATCGGGGCCAACCTGCCCATCACCGAGCCCACCTCCAACATGATCGTGGACATCGGGGGCGGCACCACCGAGATTGCCGTCATCTCCCTGTCCGGCATCGTCTACGCCCGCAGCGTGCGCATCGGCGGCGACAAGATGGACGAGGCGATCATGCAGCACGTCAAGCGCAAGTACAACATGCTCATCGGCGAATCCACGGCCGAGCAGATCAAGATCACCATCGGCTCCGCCTACCCGATGGGCGACGAGGAGCCGGTCATGGAGGTCAAGGGCCGCGATCTGGTCACCGGCATCCCCCAGAACCGGCCCATCACGGCCGAGGAGGTGCGCGAGGCCATCAGCGAGCAGGTGGAGGGCATTGTCCAGGGTGTGCGCATCGCCCTTGAGCAGACCCCGCCGGAACTGGCGGCCGACATCGTGGACCGGGGCATCGTCCTCACCGGCGGCGGCGCGCTGCTCAAGGGGCTGGACATGCTCCTGCAGCACGAGACGCAACTGCCCATCACGGTGGTGGAAGACCCCCTGACCGCCGTGGTGCTCGGCTCGGGCAAGGCCCTGGACAACATCGACCTGTACAAGGACATCACCACTGACTAGGTAACCGGAAGCGTGAAAAAGCCCAAGAAGATCGCCATCGTGATCGTGGCGGGGCTCTTCGTGTACCTGAGTCTGTATACGTGGAACCTGCGCACCGGGCATCTGGACGCCCTTTCAAGTCATACCGGCCTCGATATCGCGAGCCTTGTGATCCGCCCGGGACAGTGGGTCTTGGAGAAGGCCACGGACTTTTGGGAGCGGTACATCCACCTCGTCGGCCTCAAGCAGCAGAACGACGATCTGGCCCGGGAAAACGCACGGCTGGTGCGCAAGAACATGATCCTCGCGGCCGAGGCGCGTTCGGCCGAGCGGCTTGAACGGCTGCTCGGCTTCACCCCGCCGGACCACTGGGAGTTCAGCGGGGCGCGGGTCGTGGCCCATCGCATGGGCCCGACCGGATCGCTGGCCACCCTGGCCGTGGACCGGGGCGGGGCCTCCGGGGTGTCGGCCGACATGCCGGTGGTCAGCCTGGACGGCGTGGTGGGCCGTGTGCTGCGCGCCGGGGCCGTCGCCTCCACCGTGCTGCTGCTCACCGACGCCAACAGCCGCATCGCCATCATCGGCGAGCACAACAGGACCCCGGGCATGCTCGCGGGCCAGGGCTACGGCGAGCCCCTGACCGTCCACTTCATGAACCTCAACGCGGTCATCGACCCCGGCGAGCTGCTGCTCACCTCAGGCCTTTCCGGCATCTTTCCCAAGGGGCTGCCCGTGGCCCGGGTGGTCCGGGTGCGCCGCTCGGACATCTCCCTCTTCCTCACCGTGGAGGCCGAACCCCTGGTTGACGTGGCCGGGCTGGAAGAGGTCCTGCTGCTCCACCAAGCGCCGGAAGCCCCGGACGGACCGGAAGCGGCACAGACAAAGGAGCCCGGCCCGAAGCCCGCCCATGCGCCGGGCACGACCGCCCGGGAGGAAGCCGCCGGTGTTCCCGAGCACTAACATCGTGGCCCTGCTGTGGTGGAGCGCCTACACCGCGGCCGCCATCTGGCTCCACAGAACCGTGCCCGGCGTGGACCTCCTGGCCCCGGGCATCGTCCTCTCCCTGCAAGAGGACGGCGGACGGCGCACCGTGTGGCTCGGCCTGGCCTGGATGCTGATCATCGAGGGCACGGGCAACCTGCCCTTTGGCTACGGACTGGCGTGGTACGGGGTGCTTGTGGCCCTCTTCCTGCTGGGCCGGTCGGTGTTCGAGGCGCGCTCCCTGGTTTTCATGGCCCTGCTGGGGCTGGCTCTGGGCGCGCTGCACCCGGTCATCACCCACAGCCTGGCCTCGTTGGCCGAACTGACCGTGGACGGCCGCCGGCTGCTCCTCGAAGGGGCGCTCCAGGCAGCGTTCTTTCCGATTGTCTGGGTCATCGCCGACAAATGCTATCCGAGGATGTTGAGGCAGGATGTCAAACATCTATGACAACACCAGTCAGCAGCCCCCGCGCGCGGGACTGCTCCTGCTCCAGGCGCTCATCTTCCTGGTGTTCTGCGTGTTCGCCGTGCGCCTGTGGTTTCTCCAGATCCATCGCGGCGAGTTCTACGCCCGCAAGGCGCAGGAAAACCAGCTGCGCCAGGAGTCCATCTTCTCCCCGCGCGGCCTGATCCGCGACCGCAACGGCGACCTTCTGGCCGTCAATGAGCCTGCCTATGCCCTGGGCCTGGTGCGCGAGGACTGCCCGGACGTGGACGGCACTCTCAGACAGGTGGCCGAGTGGACCGGCGGCAGCTTCGACGGCCTCAAGGAACTCTTTGTCAAGAACCAGAAACGGGTCAAGGGCTTCGAGCCCATGATCCTGGTCCCTGACCTCTCCTTTGATCAGGTGGCCCTCATCGACACCAACAGGCTGCGCTGGCCCGGGCTGGCCATCCAGGTGCGGCCGCGTCGCCAGTATCGGCACGGCAAGCTCCTGGGTCATGTGCTGGGCTATGTGGCCGAGGCCAACGAGGACGAGATGGAACGGCGGCCCGAACTGGCCCTGGGCGACTATGTGGGCAAGCAGGGCATCGAACTGGTCCTTGAGGACCGCATGCGCGGGGTCAAGGGACGCACCCAGTTCGAGGTGGACGTCACCGGACGCAGGCTCCAGGAGCGCGTGCTCAAGCACCCCCGCGCCGGGCACGAGATTTCCCTGTCCATCGACCTGGGGCTTCAGGAGCTGGCCATGGACTGGCTCGACGAGGAAGCGGGCGGCGTGGTGGTCATGGACGCGGACACGGGCCAGCTCTGGGCCCTGGCCACCTCCCCCTCCTATGACCCCAACGCCTTTTCCTCGGGCCTGAGCGCAGCCCAGTGGGCCGAACTGCGCGACGACCCCCAGCACCCCATGCAAAACCGCGTCATCCAGTCGGTTTACCCGCCCGGATCGGTCTTCAAGCATGTGGTGGCCGGGGCCGGGCTGCATTACAACATGATCGACCCCAAGGAAGTGGTCCACTGCCCGGGATTCACCCAACTGGGTAGCCACGTCTTCCGCTGCTGGCGCAAGGGCGGCCACGGCAACGTCAACCTGGAACGCGCCCTGGTCGAGTCCTGCGACGTCTACTTTTACAGACAGGGCAAAAAGCTCACCGTGGACCGCATGAGCGAATTCGCCTTTGCCAGCGGCTTTGGCACCCTGACCGGCATCGACCTGCCCCACGAGAAGGCGGGCAACATCCCCACCCGCGAATGGAAACGCAAGCGGTTCGGCGAGGGCTGGCAGGGCGGCGACAACCTGAACATGGCCATCGGCCAGGGCTACACCCTGACCACGCCGCTCCAGGTGGCGCGGTTCTTTGCTGCGGCCCTCAACGGCGGCAAGCTGCTCAAGCCCTTGCTGCTCAAGGACGAAAAGCCCGTGCTCCAGGGACAGATACCCCTGAACCAGGATCAGCTGGACCTGCTCTACCGCGCCCTGGTGCGCACCGTGGAGGACGACCGGGGCACCTGCCGCAGGCTGCGCACCGCTGGCGTGATCGTGGGCGGCAAGACCGGCACGGCCCAGGTGGTGCGCCTGACCGATGCCCTCAAGGCCCTCAAGGACGACGACATCCCCTACCGCTTCCGCGACCACGCCTGGATGGCGGCCACGGCCGAGAAGGACGGCAGGCGCTTTGCCATCGTGGCCATGATCGAACACGGCCTGCACGGCAGCTCCGGGGCCGGACCCGTGGTCAAGGCCCTCATCGACTACATCTTCTACGGCAAGGTGACCCCCAAGCCCGAGGCCCAGAAGGCCAAGTCCCGGGCCGCGCGGCTGCTCTCGTACAACGCAACGGGGGGCGGCCGTGCCAATTGACCGCAGGCTCATCCTCTCCATCAACTGGCCGCTTTTGGGGCTGGCCGTGGTCCTCTTCCTGCTCGGCACCCTCAACCTGTATTCGGCCAGCGGCTACCGGCTGGAGGACGGCATGAACATGGCCCCCTACTTCCTGCGCCAGCTGGTGTGGGGAGCCATGGGCTTCGGCGGCATGCTCCTGGTCATGGTCTTCGACTACCGACACCTCAAGACCATCGCCTGGCCGCTCTTCTGGATCACCCTGGCCCTGCTGGTGGCCGTCTTCTTCGCGGGCAAGACCATCTACGGCGCACGCCGCTGGCTCGATCTCGGGTTCATGAACTTCCAGCCCAGCGAGCTGGCCAAGATCGCGGTGCTCCTCGTGGGCGCGCGCATCCTGGCGCGGGAGCGCGAGCCCTTGGGCTTTGTCCGGCTGGGATACGTGCTCGGCGTGGGCCTGCTGCTGGCCGGGCCGGTCATCCGCCAGCCCGACCTGGGCACAGGGCTTTCCCTGATACTCATTCTGGGCGGGATGATCCTCTACCGGGGTGTCACCCCGCCCGTGTTCAAGACCGCCCTCATCGCCATCCCATCGCTGCTGCCCCTGGCATGGCTCTTCCTGCACGACTACCAGAAGCGGCGCATCATGACCTTTCTCGACCCCACCACCGACCCCCTGGGCGCGGGCTACCACATCATCCAGTCCCAGATCGCCATCGGCTCGGGCGGATTCTGGGGCAAGGGCTTTTTACAGGGCACCCAGTCCCAGCTGCGCTTTCTGCCCGAGCGGCACACGGACTTCGCGGTGGCAGTGTTCTGCGAGGAGTGGGGCTTTGCCGGAACCATGGTTCTGCTCACCCTCTTTTGCCTGTTCCTCTCGCAGATGGTGAATGTGGCCAAGGACGCCAGGGACCTCTTCGGCAGCTACCTGACGGCAGGTGTGTTCTTTTATTTCTTCTGGCAAATCCTCATAAACACGGGTATGGTTCTCGGGCTGATGCCGGTGGTGGGCATCCCCCTTCCCTTCATCAGCTACGGTGGCAGTTCAACACTGGTGAACTTTTGTCTCGTCGGGCTTGTGCTAAATGTGTCAATGCGCCGGTTCCTGTTCAAGCAGAACTGACGCAGGCACTCTCCGCGCAAGCCTCGGAGCATAACTTTTCTTTTCCGAGGAGCGCGTTTTCATGGCGAGAGACGAAATCAACGCTTTTCTGGGCGCAGGGACCAACTACCAGGGAAAACTCAACTTCCAGGGTGCCGTGCGCATAGACGGCAACTTCCACGGCGAGGTCGTCTCCGACGGAACCCTGGTGGTGGGCCAGGAGGCCGTGGTGGAGGGGCAGATCCGCGTGGGGCAGCTCGTCCTCTCCGGCAAGCTCCTGGGAGAGGTCGAGGCCGTCAACAAGGTCGTCCTGCACAAGACGGCCAATCTGCATGGAAACATCCGCACACCGGTGCTGGTGGTGGAGGAGGGCGCGGTGCTCGAAGGCCAGCTTGTCATGGGCAGCCTCGACACCACCTCACCCGGCATCACGGCCGGTACACCGGAGATTGATTCCGACTAGGGCGGCGCGAGTCCCTGTCCGGTCCCCAAACACCGCTCCAAAAGCCAAAAAGCCTTTGACACAAGCGCTGAAATTGGGTAATCCGCAGTGACTTTGCGCTAAAATTCACAACCTCTCGGGGGGCATACGGCATGGTTATACCTGACAAAACAATCTTTATCCAGGGCGTGAACTTCCTTGTCACGATCTTCGTTCTGAACGTTCTGCTGATCAAACCCATTCGGGAAATCATCAGCAAGCGCAAGGGGTTGATGGACGACCAGATGGAGAAGATCGACGCCTTCAACGCAGGCGCAAGCAAGAAGCTGGAGGACTACGAGAGCCAGCTGGCCGCGGCGCGCAAGGAGGCCAACGAGATCCGCTCGTCCATGAAACTGGACGCGACAGCCACGGAGCATTCGCTCATGTCCGAGGCCGGAACCGAGGCCGCCGGGACCATCCAGGCCGCCCGCGCCGAGATCAAGATCCAGGTGCAGGGCGCCATGGAGCAGTTGACCAAGGACGTGAACAAATTCGCCGAACAAGCCACGGGCAAGATCCTTGGTCAGGCTTAGTCAAGGCAAGGAGGGATTCATCTTGAAACGGATGTATGTGTTTTTCGCGGTCCTGGTGACCGCACTGGCGATGGCTTCGGTCGCCCTTGCCGCTGCTGACGGACACGCGCTGTTCACGACCGAGAATCTGACGGACTATGCCTGGCGCATAGGCAACCTGATCATTTTCGGCTGGCTGATCTACAGATTCGGCGGGGCCAAGATCAAGGGCTTCTTTGTCGGACGCCGCGACCAGATCAAGCAGGAGCTTGACGACCTGCAGAGCCGTCAGGCCGAGGCCGAGAAGAAGCTCAAGGACGTGGAGGCGGGCATCGCCAACATGGCCCAGGAGAAGGCAGCCATCATCAGCGAGGCCCGGGCCCAGGGCGAGGCCATCAAGGCCGCCATCATCGAAAAGGCCAACAGGGACGCCGCCGCGCTGAAGGAACAGGCCCAGCGCACCGCGGCCAACGAGGCCCAGGCCGCAGTGGACTCCATCCGCGCCGAAATGGCCGAGATGGTCATGGCCGCCGCCGAGAAGATCGTCGCCGAGAAGCTCAGCGCGCAAGACCACGAGAAGCTCGTGGATGACTACTTAACAAAGGTGGTGCTCAATTGACCGGTAACGTAGTTTCCCGCCGCTACGCCAAGGCCCTGTTCACGATCGGGGCCGCCAAGGGCGAGGCGGAACAGAAGGCATACGGCGAGCAGTTGTCGGAGTTGGCCCAGTCTGTCCAGGCCGCTCCGGAGGCCATCGCCTTCTTCAAGAACCCCTCCTTTAGCGCGGAGGAGAAGAAGGCCGTTCTGAATAAAATGGTTGAAAAGGCATCGGTGGATCCGATGGTCAGAAACTTCTGCGACCTGCTGGCCGACAAGGGCCGGGCCGAGATGCTTCCCGCCATCGCTTCCGATTACAAGGTGATGATGGACGTCGTGTCCGGCGTTCTCACCGGTGAGT
The DNA here is from genome assembly GCF_030282845.1 of Pseudodesulfovibrio pelocollis. Taxonomy (GTDB): domain Bacteria; phylum Desulfobacterota; class Desulfovibrionia; order Desulfovibrionales; family Desulfovibrionaceae; genus Pseudodesulfovibrio; species Pseudodesulfovibrio pelocollis. The sequence goes on along the minus strand of NZ_JASTWE010000039.1, from coordinate 26,500 downwards.
TCGTCACCGTGAGCGACATGAGCGAGGAGAGGAAGGCGCAGATCAAGGCCCGCCTCGAAGAGCAATGCGGCAAGAAGCTCGAACTGACCTTCCTGGCCGACAAGGCCATCCTCGGCGGCATCGTCCTCAAGATCGGGGACAAGGTCATGGACGCAAGCCTCAAGGCTCAGCTGCAGATTTTGAAGGAAAATATTAAAAGGGGTGAGTAGGGCAATGCAGATCAAAGCAGAAGAAATCAGCAAAATCATTCAGGACCAGATTCAGAACTATGAGTCTCGTGTTGAAATGAGCGAGACCGGCACCGTCCTCTATGTCGGTGACGGTATCGCTCGTGTGCACGGTGTCGAGAATGTCATGGCCATGGAGCTGCTGGAATTCCCGGGCGGCCTGATGGGCATGGTGCTCAACCTGGAAGAGGACAACGTCGGTGTCGCCCTGCTGGGCGAGGACACGGGCGTCAAGGAAGGCGACCCGGTCAAGCGTACCGGAAAGATCTATTCCGTCCCTGTCGGCCCTGCCTTGGCAGGCCGCGTGGTCAACCCCCTGGGTGAGCCCATTGACGGGCTCGGCCCCATCGCCACCACTGAAACCCGCCCGGTCGAAATGAAGGCCCCCGGCATCATCGCTCGTAAGTCCGTTCACGAGCCTTGCTACACCGGCCTCAAGGCCATCGACGCCATGACTCCGGTTGGCCGCGGCCAGCGCGAGCTTGTCATCGGTGACCGCCAGACCGGCAAGACCGCGGTGTGCGTTGACGCCATCCTGGCCCAGAAGACCACCGATGTGCACTGCTTCTATGTGGCCATCGGCCAGAAGAAGGCGTCCGTCGCCCTGGTGGCCGACATCCTGCGCCAGCACGGTGCCATGGAGTACACCACCATCGTCTCGGCCACGGCCTCCGAGCCTGCCCCGCTGCAATTCATCGCCGCCTACACCGGCGCGACCATGGCCGAGTACTACCGCGATAAAGGCGAACACGCCCTTATCTGCTATGATGACCTTTCCAAGCAGGCCACTGCCTACCGCCAGATGTCCCTGCTGCTTCGCCGCCCTCCGGGACGCGAAGCCTACCCCGGCGACGTTTTCTACCTCCACTCCCGGTTGCTGGAGCGGTCCTGCAAGGTCAACGACAGCCTCGGCGCCGGTTCCCTGACCGCCCTGCCTGTCATTGAAACCCAGGCTGGCGACGTGTCCGCGTACATCCCGACCAACGTTATCTCCATTACCGATGGTCAGATCTACCTGGAGCCCAACCTGTTCCTCGCCGGTGTTCGCCCCGCCATCAACGTCGGCCTGTCCGTTTCCCGCGTTGGCGGTTCCGCGCAGATCAAGGCCATGAAGCAGGTGGCCGGCACGCTCCGCCTTGACCTCGCCCAGTACCGTGAGCTTGCCGCGTTTGCCAGCTTCGGTTCCGATCTTGACAAGGCGACCCAGGCCAAGCTCAACCGTGGCGCGCGCATGGTCGAAATCCTGAAGCAGCCCCAGTACAAGCCGCAGACCGTGCAGCAGCAGGTTTCCATTCTGTTTGCAGGCACCCGTGGCTACCTGGATGACGTCCCGGTCACGGCTGTCCAGAAGTTCGAGGCCGAGTTCCACGAGTTCATGGCCAACGCCAAATCCGCAGTGCTCGACGCCATCGTTGAAAAGCAGCAGATTGATGCCGATGTCGAAGCTGCCCTCAGGGCTGCCATCGAAGAGTTCAAGAAAGGCTTCAGCGCTTAACTAAGGGGTAGCCAATGGCATCGTTAAGAGACGTCCAAAATCAAATTGTTGGCGTCAAGAAAACCAAGCAGATCACCAAGGCCATGAACATGGTGGCCTCGGCAAAACTGCGCAACGCGCAGAATCGCATCGAGCGGTTCCGTCCGTATGCGGACAAGTTTTACGAGATGCTCGGTGACTTGGCGGCTGGGGCCGACGAATCGGTCCATCCGCTGCTGGAAGTCCGGGACGAAGTGAAAACCGTGGGTATCATGGTGACCACTTCCGATCGCGGCCTCTGCGGCGCATTCAACGTCAACATCATCACCAAGGCCATGAAGCTGGCTCAAGAGAAGGCCAAGGAAGGCAAGGCAGTCAAAATGTACTGCATCGGGAAGAAAGCCCGCGACGCCTTCAGGAAAACGGACTTCGAAATCGTACGGGCGCAAGCCGATGCGATGGGCAGCTTTGACTTCACTCTGGCCGCAAGCGTCGGCAACGAACTCATCGCGGGCTACATCGCAGGCGAGCTTGACGAAGTGCATGTCGTCTTCGGTGAATTCGTCAGCATAGCGAAGCAGATCCCTGTCGACCTCACCATCCTGCCCATGGCAGCGACGGAGCCCGGCGAAGCCGCCTCCGGTGGTTCCGGGGACTACTTGTACGAGCCGTCTGTGGAGGGCTTGCTGGCCGAGCTTCTGCCTCGGTTCATCAAGGTGCAGGTTTACCGTGGCCTGCTCGACACGTCAGCGTCCGAGCACGCCGCCCGCATGGCCGCGATGGATAACGCCACTCGCGCCTGCGATGACATGACGAAATCTCTGACCTTGTTGTACAACAAGACCAGACAGGCAGCCATCACTGCCGATCTTATGGACATTGTCGGCGGCGCTGAAGCGCTGAAAGGATAAAGGGGGCTATTAAAAATGGCTAATACTGGAAAAATCGCACAGGTAATCGGCGCCGTTGTCGACGTCGAATTTGCCGATGGGAATCTTCCCAACATTCTGTCCGCGTTGGAGATCAAAAACCCGAATAATACGGATGCACCCGTGCTGATCTGCGAAGTCGCGCAGCACCTGGGTAACAACGTTGTCCGCACCATCGCCATGGACGCCACCGAAGGTCTCGTCCGCGGCATGGCCGCCCTGGACCTCGGCCAGCCGATCTCGGTTCCGGTCGGTGCCGGTTCGCTGGGCCGCATCATGAACGTTGTCGGCGAGCCCGCCGATGAAATGGGTCCGGTTCCGTGCGAGAAGCGCATGCCGATTCACCGCCCCGCACCGGCCTTCACCGAGCAGTCCACCAAGGTTGAGCTGCTCGAAACCGGCATCAAGGTCGTTGACCTGCTCATCCCGTTCCCCAAGGGTGGAAAGATGGGCCTCTTCGGCGGCGCCGGTGTCGGCAAGACCGTTATCCTCATGGAGATGATCAACAACATCGCCAAGCAGCACGGCGGCATCTCCGTTTTCGCCGGTGTTGGCGAGCGCACCCGCGAGGGCAACGACCTCTACCACGAAATGAAGGACGCCGGCGTTCTGGAGAAAGCCGCCCTGGTCTACGGCCAGATGAACGAGCCTCCGGGAGCCCGCGCCCGCGTCGCCCTGACCGCGCTGACCTGCGCCGAGTACTTCCGCGATGAGGAAGGCCAGGACGTGCTGCTCTTCGTTGACAACATCTTCCGCTTCACCCAGGCTGGCGCAGAGGTCTCCGCACTGCTGGGCCGCATGCCTTCCGCGGTTGGCTACCAGCCGACCCTGGGCACGGACCTCGGTGGCCTGCAGGAGCGCATCACCTCCACCAACAAGGGTTCCATCACCTCGGTCCAGGCCGTTTACGTGCCTGCCGATGACTTGACCGACCCCGCACCGGCCACCACCTTCTCGCACCTCGACGGTACGCTGGTTCTGTCCCGCGCGATCTCCGAGCTCGGCATCTACCCGGCCGTTGATCCGCTCGACTCCACCTCCCGCATCCTGGACCCCCTCGTTATCGGCGAAGTGCACTACGCCACCGCCCGCGAGGTCCAGTCCGTGTTGCAGAAGTACAAGGAACTCCAGGACATCATCGCCATTCTCGGCATGGACGAGCTCTCGGACGAAGACAAATCGACCGTTGCTCGCGCCCGCCGCATCCAGCGCTTCCTGTCCCAGCCGTTCCACGTCGCCGAGGTCTTCACCGGTGTTCCCGGCAAATACGTCAAGACCGAAGACACTGTGAAGGCCTTCCGTGACATTCTCGACGGCAAGTACGACGACCTGCCCGAGCAGGCCTTCTACATGTGCGGCGGAATCGAGGAAGCCATCGAAAAAGCCAAGCAGTAAGCGAGGTAATTCATGGCCAATACTCTGAAGCTTGAGATTGTCACTCCCGACCGGAAGGTGCTTTCCGAGAACGTGGAATACGTGGGTGCCCCCGGCATCCTCGGCGAGTTCGGCATCCTGCCGAGCCACGTTCCCTTCCTCTCCGCGCTGGGCATCGGCAATCTGCATTACAAACAGGAAGGCAAGGCGTACTATGTCTTCATCTCGGGCGGATTCGCCGAAGTCAGCAACAACAAGGTGACCATCCTTGCCGAAGTTGCTGAAAAGGCCACCGAGATCGACATCGAACGCGCCAAGAAGGCCCGCGAACGCGCCGAGGCGCGCGCCTCCCAGGCCAAGGAAAAGATCGACGCCGCCCGCAACCAGGCCGCGCTGCGTAGAGCCATCGCCAGGATGTCCTGCCAGACCTCCGGCAAGTCCGCTGGCACCTGCTAACCGATCCGATCCGTCACCCTGATACCCAAAGGGCAGGCTTTCGAGCCTGCCCTTTTTCGTTGTCCGGTCGCCATGATTCGCGGTGCCTGGGACGGTCCGGGCCATGGGATGCGGGCAGGATGTGAGGCAGCAGCGCCCCATGCCTGTCCGTGAACCTCTGGCCGCGATGCTCCCATGGGCCGTGGCAATCCATCCCTGCCGTGGCAATTGCCGGTTGTCATGTCGCCGCCAAGGAGGTAATGAGCCGAAAACACCGGGCGGCCACCGCCCGGACGCGCAGGGAGTGACTATGCCGACACCGACCATCGCCGCCCTGATCCTGGCCGCGGGCAAGGGCACCCGCATGCACTCGGCCAAGCCCAAGGTGCTCCAGACCATGCTGGGCGAGCCCATGCTTCGTCACGTCTACAACGCCCTGGCCCCCCGCTTCGGCTCGGAGGCCTTCACCGTGGTGGGCCATGGCGCAGAGCTGGTGGAGCGCGCCTTTCCCGAGATGGCCGCCCGCTTCGTGATTCAGGGTGAGCAGCTTGGCACGGGCCACGCCCTACAGGCGGCCTGGGAAACCATCAATACGGCCGGGGCCGCCTATTGCCTGGTGATCAACGGCGACACGCCGCTGGTCTCGGCCGAGGCCCTGGACCGCCTCCTGGCCCAGGCGGGCTGCTGCGACATCGCCTTCATGAGCATCACCCCGCGCGACCCGGCCGGATTCGGCCGCGTGGTGCGCGACGAGAACCGGCGCGTGGCCGCCATCGTGGAGGCCAAGGACTACTCCGTGGCCGAGCACGGGCCAGCCACGGGCGAGGTGAACGCGGGCATCTATCTGCTGCGGGCCGCCAGCGTCGGTCCCCTGCTCGGACGCCTGGGCAACGACAACAGGAGCGGCGAATACTACATCACCGACCTCATCGGGCTGGCCGTGGCCGACGGCCTGACCGTGGAAGGCGTGCAGTGCGGCGACGATGTCAGCCTCATGGGCATCAACAGCCCGCGCGAGCTGATCCGGGCCGAATCCGCGCTGCGCCGCCGCATCGTGGAGGCGCACATCGACAGGGGCGTGCTCATCCACAACCCGGAGACGGTCATCATCGGCCCCGGGGTGGTCATCGAGCCCGGAGCCGAAATCTTCGGCCACTGCGAAATCTACGGCGCGTCCACGGTGGCGGCCGGGGCGCGCCTCGGCTCGTACACCCACATCACCAACGCCAGCTTCGCACCCGGCTGCGTGGTGCGCGAGTTCTGCCACATCGAGGGGACCGAGGTGGGACCGGACGCCGTGGTCGGCCCCTATGCCCGGCTGCGGCCCGGCACCGTGCTGCGCACCGGGGCCAGGGTCGGCAATTTCGTGGAGGTGAAAAAGACCGTGCTCGGCGAAGGGGCCAAGGCCAGCCACCTGACCTACCTGGGCGATGCCGAGGTCGGGGCCGGGGCCAACATCGGGGCCGGGACCATCACCTGCAACTACGACGGCAAGAACAAATTCACTACGGTCATCGGCCCCGGAGCCTTCATCGGCAGCAACACGGCGCTGGTCGCTCCCGTCACCGTGGGGCGCGACGCCCTGGTCGGGGCCGGGTCCACCATCACCAAGGATGTGCCCGATGAGGGCGGGGCCATCGCCCGGGCCAAACAGACGAATATTTCGCGCCGATTGAAGAAGTCTTGATTTGTCCCGGGTAAAGGGATAGAGAGGCGGAATGGAACTTATTGTCCAACTTGAAGAGCGATTTACAAGGTTGCTCAACAAAATTAGTGAGTTGAGGGAAGAAAACCAGCGCTTGAGGGAGGAGGTCGAAGCCGAGCGGCAAACGCGGCGCGACATCGAATCTCGCATCGATACGCTTTTGGAGAAGATCAAGAGCGAGCTGGATTAGCAGCGATAAACGATGCCACGCTACACGTTGAACCTGTTCGGCCTCGAAATGTCCTTCAAGACGGATGCGGAAAGCGACCGTATTGAAGCCGCGCGGGCCTTGTTGGAGAAACGATACAACGATCTGACGGCGGGAGTGGGCGATCTCAGCAAGGAAAAAGCGCTGACATACCTGCTTCTGAGTCTGGCCGACGACTACTTGGTCGGCGAGGCCAGGCTGGCGCGGCTTGAAGAGAAGATCGGAGAGATTCTGGAAAAAACCTCGGAATGATCCGGGCCGATGATAGGGCCGGAGCCGGGGCGGGCAGAAAAATACCCTGGGATGTTGGTGATTGCCAGGAGCGTTTTTGAGCCAATGCTCTTGATAAGGGCGACGACTCCAGCGTGCTGGTGTGCAGGCCCGGCAAGACCGGGAAGCCTGAAGGCATGCGAGTCATGCCCACCTGGAATAGCCAGGTTCAAAACCAACTGGTGACACGGCCTCCCGGGGCTCCTCGCGGTGTGCCGCTGTGGCGGCACCCCTTGGACATATCCCCTTCCTCTCCTCCTCCGAACGTGCCTTGGCACCTCTTCCCACGGCCGCGCGCTCGGCCTCAAGCGCTTCGTTGGCGTCAACAGACCGCCCAAAGTCTGTCAACATACCACTAAGGAGAAATCCCCATGTTCATTGAAATCGCCATGATCGGCGCAGGGACGTGCGTCGGCCTGGGGGTCGGCTTCCTTCTGCACAGATACATATCCGATAAACAGGTGTCCGATTCGCGGGGACTGGCCGAACGCATCGTCGAAGAGGCCAGGAAGGAAAGCGAGGCCCTGAAAAAGGAATCCAGACTTCAGGCTCAGGACGAGATATTCAACCAGAAAAAGGAACTGGAGCGCGAGTTCAAGGACCGCGAAACCCAGCTCAAGGAAGAGCAGAAACGCCTCCAGAGCAAGGAGGAACGGCTCGACGCCAAGCGCGAGAAGGTGGCGGACAAGGAAGCCCAGGTGGTGGAGCTGGAAAAACACCTCATCAAGCAGGAAAAACAGCTGGCCGATCTGGAGGAAGACCTCGAACGCAAGGCCGACGAACATGAGCGCAGGCTTCAGGAAATCTCCGGGCTGACCGTCGAGGAGGCCCGGGAAAAACTTCTGGCCGAAATCGAATCACGCACCCGGCACGAGGCCGCCAGGATGGTCCGCACCATCGAGATGGAGGCCAAGGAAAACGCGGCCAAGAAGGCGCGCGAAATCCTCTCCCTGGCCCTGCAACGCTACGCGGGCGACTACGCGGGCGAGCAGACCGTCACGGCAGTGACCCTGCCCTCCGAAGACATGAAGGGCCGCATCATCGGCCGCGAGGGACGCAACATCCGCGCCCTTGAAGCGGCCACCGGCGTGGACCTGATCATCGACGACACGCCCGAGACCGTGGTCCTCTCCGCCTTCAGCCCCCTCAAGCGGGAGGTGGCCAAGCTGGCCCTTGAGCGCCTCATCCACGATGGCCGCATCCACCCCGCCCGCATCGAGGAAGTGGTCAAGAAGGTCGAGGGCGAGATGGACGCCAAGCTCAAGGAGATCGGCGAACAGGCCACCTTTGATGTCGGCGTGCACGGCATCCACCCCGAGCTGGTCAACCTGCTCGGCCGCCTGCACTACCGCACCAGCTTCTCCCAGAACGTGCTCCAGCACTCCATGGAGGTCGCCTTCCTGTGCGGCGTCATGGCCGCGGAGCTGGGCCTCAACGAGAAAGAGGCCAAGCGGGCCGGGCTGCTCCACGACCTGGGCAAGGCTGTGGACCACGAGATCGAAGGCCCCCACGCCGTCATCGGCGCGGACCTGGCCAAGAAGCACGGCGAGTCCAAGGAGATCGTCCACGCCATCGCCGCCCACCACGAGGATGTGCCGCCCATGTCCATCCTGGCCAATCTGGTCCAGGCCGCAGACTCCCTCTCGGGCGCACGGCCCGGGGCACGCAAGGAACTGCTCGAGAACTACGTAAAGCGCCTTGAGGAGCTTGAGGGGCTGGCCACCAGCTTTGACGGCGTGTCCAAGGCCTACGCCATCCAGGCGGGCCGCGAGATCCGCGTCATGGTCGATTCCGAGCGCATCGGCGACGAGAGCACCTATATCCTGTGCAAGGACATCGCCGAAAAGATCGAGAACAACATGACCTATCCCGGCCAGATCCGGGTCACGGTCATCCGCGAAAAACGGGCCGTGGGTTACGCGAAATAGACTTGATGGCGGCCCGGTCCCCGCGAGGAGGCCGGGCCGCCTTTTATTGAACGGACGCGCCAGCGGATTTATCATATCCCTTGGGCGTTTTTTGTGATCATGATGGCGGATGGATAGCGGGCGCGAGCCCCGTCCCCTGGAGCCAGCCCATGAACAAGGACAGCAGACACGCCGCCAGCGAAAGCCAAGGCCTCGACAGGGAGGCGCTGGACAGGACCATGGCCAAAACCATGAACCTGTTTCGCGCCGAAATGGGCGATGGCGAGTTCCGGCGCTTCAGCGAGCTCATCCAGTCCGAATTCGGCATCAAGATGCCGCCCACCAAGAAGGTGCTGCTGCAATCGCGCTTCCAGAAACGGCTGCGCGCCCTGGGCATGCACTCCTACAAGGAATACTGCGACTACGTCTTTTCCGACGAGGGGCGCGAGCGGGAGCGCTCGCACCTGGTGGACGTGGTCACCACCAACACCACGCATTTCTTCCGCGAGCCCAAGCACTGGGAGATCATGAACACCATGGTCCTGCCCGAGCTGTGGGGGCGCGGGGTGGGCCAGGGGCGGCCGCTTCGGCTGTGGAGCGCGGGCTGCTCCAGCGGCGAGGAGCCTTACACCCTGGCCATGGTCATGGCCGAGTTCGCCACCAGGGTCTCGGGGTTCGACTTCGCCATCCTGGCCACCGACATCTCGCGCGAGATACTGCAAAAGGCCATGCGGGCCGTCTATTCCATGGAAAAGGTGGATGAGATACCCCAGACCATGCGCAAGCGCTACCTGCTCAAGAGCAAGACCAAGCCGCTCTTCAAGATCGATGCCCCCCTGCGGTCCAAGGTCAGCTTCCAGCAGCTCAACTTCATGGAGGACTTCCGCATCCAGGAGGCCCAGGACATCATCTTCTGCCGCAATGTGGTCATCTACTTCGACCGCGATACCCAGGTGGTGCTCTTCAACAAGTTCTGCAATCACATCAAGACCGGCGGCTACCTCTTCATCGGCCACTCCGAGAGCCTCTCGGGCATGCGCCTGCCCCTGCGCCAGATCGCGCCCACCGTCTTCCAGAAGATCGGCTGAGGCGGTTGCCTACAGCCTCGCCCCTCTCCGGGCCTACGTTGCGGTTGTGCTGCCGGGCGGCACCGCTTATATTGTCAATCAGGGCCTGGGAGACCTGGAATCAGCCGCAGCCCCGGCTGGCTGACCCGCCCGGAATGGCCCTATCCAAAGGTGTTTTACACGGCGCGATTTTTGACTTAGATGATACCTCCGGCCAAGCGGTGCTCAGCGCCCGGCTCCGGCAGGAAAGGGCCGCGCGGATGCGGACATGACAAGTGATATTCGCACGGAAACAATGAGGATTCGATGAACATCTACGACGAATTGCAGTGGCGCGGGCTGATCAATCAGGTCTCTGACGAGGACAAGGTGCGCACCTATCTGTCCGGGCAGGGAGCGACCATGTATTGCGGGTTCGACCCCACTGCCGAGAGCCTGCACATCGGCAATCTCGTGCCCCTGCTCTGCCTTGCGCGCATGAAGCGCGCCGGACACAATCCCATCTTTCTGCTGGGCGGGGCCACGGGCCTCATCGGCGACCCCTCGGGCAAGGACAAGGAGCGCGAACTCTCCCGCCAGGAGGATGTGGACGCCCGCTCCGAGAAGATCAAGGCCCAGGTGCGCCGCTTCTTCGAGCGCAACACCGGCGAGCGCCCGGAGATCACCAACAACTACATCTGGACCAAGGACCTGACCACCATCGAGCTGCTGCGCGACGTGGGCCGGTACTTCACCATCAACTGGATGCTCCAGAAGGAATCGGTCAAGGGCCGCCTCGACCGCGAGGACGTGGGCATTTCCTACACCGAGTTCAGCTACATGGTCCTCCAGGGATACGACTACTACCATCTCTTCAAGACCAAGGGATGCCGCCTGCAGATCGGCGGCGGCGACCAGTGGGGCAACATCACCGCAGGCTGCGAGCTGGTGCGCAAGAAGTGCGCCCAGGAGGAGAACACCCAGGAAGAGGTCTACGCCCTGACCTTCCCGTTGATCACCACGGCCTCGGGCAAGAAGTTCGGCAAGAGCGAGAAGGGCGCCATATACCTCAGTCCGGACCTGACGCCGCCCTACGCCTTCTACCAGTTCTTCATCAACACCGACGACCGCGACGTGATCAGGTTCCTCAAGCTCTTCACCTTCCTGGACCAGGAGGAGATCGCGGCCCTGGAAAGGGAGCTGGCCGCAGCCCCGCACCTGCGCACCGCCCAGAAGCGGCTGGCCGAGGAGGTCACGCGCATGGTCCACGGCCAGCCCGAGCTGGACCGGGTCATGGCCGCCACCGAGGCCCTGTTCGGCGGCGGCACCATCAAGGGCGTGGACCCGGCCACCCTGCGCGCCGCGCTGGAGACCGCGCCCCACTGCCACTACGCGCCCGGCACCGTGCCCGACCTGCCCCAGATCCTGCTGGACCTCAAGCTGGCCACCTCCAAGGGACAGGCCCGCAAGGACATCCAGGGCGGCGGCGTCTACATCAACGGCGAGCGCGTTGACGAGGACCAGGATGTGGCCGAGTCCGATTTCATGGGCGGCGAAGTCCTGATCATCCGCAAGGGCAAGAAGAACTACGGCCTCGTCACCCGGGGCTAGCAAGCACGCTGCCTCCCGAGAGCACCAACGACGCGGGCCTGCCGGAACAACTCCGGCAGGCCCGCCTTTCTTTGTGTCGAAGGGAAGCGCCTACGTGCCGATCAGGACCCGGCCCACCTTGTCCAGGGCGGTGCGCAGGGTGTCGTCGTCCACGGCGTAGGAGAAGCGGATGCACTTGTCGTCGCCAAAGGCGGAGCCGGGTACCAGGGCCACGCCCGCCTCGTCGAGGAGCTTGGTGCACATGGCCGCCGAGTCGGGGGCGTCCGGGGTGTAAAAACGGTCGAGCACCGGAAAGAGGTAAAAGGCTCCGGCGGGCTTGGGACACTGCGCGCCCCAGCCGGTGATGATCTCGTACGCGATGTCGCGGCGACGAACAAAGGCGCGCTTCATCTCGTCCACGATGTCCCAGGAGCCGCTGAGGGCCGTCAGCGCCGCCTTCTGGGCAATGGAGTTGACGTTGGAGGTGGACTGGCCCTGAATCTTGGACATGGCCTTGACCAGCGCCTCGTGGGCCAGGGCGTAGCCCACGCGCCAGCCGGTCATGCAAAAGGACTTGGAGAGCGCCCCCACGATGGCGATGGTCTCGGGGTGGGCCTCCCAGGTCTTGGCCAGGGACGCGGGCTCGGCCGGGGCGTAGACCAGCCGGTCGTACACCTCGTCAGAGATGACAAAGACGCCCTTGGCCCGCGCCCAGGCGGCAATGGCCTCCAGCTGGGCCTGGGTATAGCAGCAGCCGGTGGGGTTGGAGGGCGAGTTGAGGATGAGGACGCGGGTCCTTTCCGTGCGCGCCGCCTCCAGGGCGTCCGGGGTCACGAGGTAATCCTGGTCGGCCGTGGTGGGCACGAACACGGACACCCCGTCCGCCAGCTGGACCATGGCCGGGTAGCTGACCCAGTAGGGGGCCGGCACGAGCACCTCGTCGCCGGGATTGAGCAGGGCCATGAGCAGGTTGTAGAGCACCTGCTTGCCGCCGTTGCTGACGATGGCGTTGTCGGCCGAGGCCTTGGCCCCGTAGAACCGGCCATAGTATCCGGCCACGGCCTCGCGCAGCTCGGGAATGCCCGGCACCGGCGTGTAGCGGGTGAACCCCTCGTCCAGGGCGGCCTTGGCCGCCTCGCAGACATGGGCGGGCGTGCCGAAATCGGGCTGGCCCACGGCCAGGCTGATGATCTCCCGGCCCTGGGCCTTGAGTTCCTGCGCCCTGGCGTTGACGGCCAGGGTGGCCGAAGGCTTGATCCTCTCCAGACGGTCGGAAATTCGCATGCGACGCTCTCTTGCGTGAAAAAGGTTGGACACACCGCTCCCCAGCCCCAATAGACCAAAAAAAATCGAAGGTAAATCCGATTTCCCGGCCGGGCGAAAAAAGTCGCCCGAAATGTTGACCTGTCTACGGGTTCATGGGTCAGTCATGGCGTTTGGACGTTGATTGAACTGAACCGACAAGGAGAAAACCATGGCTGATCATCCTGTGAAAACCGTGACCCTTTCCACCATGATGCGCCTTGAGCACAAGGCCGTGGATATCTGGCCGCTCCTGTGCCCGGTGCGCGAATACGACTGGATTGACGTGTGGAAATGCGAGATGCTGCACAGCGTGTCCGGCGTCAACGAACTGGGGTGCGTCTTCAGGACCAATTTCCCTGCGGACGGGGAGGAGGTCTGGGTCACCAGCCGGTTCGAGCCGGTGGAGCGGCTGGAGTTCGTGCTGGTGTCGAAGCGGTGCGCCGTCCGGTATGCGATCACCCTGTTGCCCGACAACGGCGCGACTCGGATGGTCTGGACCCATCACATCACGCCGCTGGACGGCAAGGACATCGGTGTGGCGGTTGCGGAAGAGGCGTTTCGGACAGAGATGGCGTCCCTGGAGGCAAAGCTCCGGCACTACCTCGACACGGGCCGCACGCTGACCGGCCAGGAGGAGAAGGGCAGCTAGGGGGAGGCAAACATGTGCACCATAGGGAGACTGGCCAGGGAATACGGGTTGTCGCGCTCGACCCTGCTCTATTATGACCGGATCGGTCTGTTGCGCCCCGCGGGTCACGCCAGTGGCGAATACCGGCGCTATTCCGTGGAGGACAGGGCGCGTCTGGCCCGTATCTGCCAGTATCGGAAGGCGGGGATGGCCCTTGGGCAGATAGGCCGCATCCTCGACGATCCCGCGGGGACCGTTCTGGCCGAGACCCTTGAGGAGCGGTTGCTGGAGCTCAACGAGGAGATGGAGATCCTGCGCAGTCAGCAGCGCCTCGTGGCCGGGCTCCTTGGCCGGTCCGACCTGTTGGCCCTGAACGCGCCCATGGACAAGGATACCTGGGTGTCGCTGTTGGCCGCCGCCGGATTCTCCGAGACGGACATGGACCGCTGGCATGCGGATTTCGAGCGCACGGCCCCGGAAAAACACGAACGGTTTCTGCGAATGCTCAATATCCCGGAAAGCGGAATCCGCGCCATTCGAAACGCTGCTGCCGCCCTTGCGGCGACAAGCAACGTCAGCCGCGAGTAGCGGCGCGTGGATATGCGCTTCAAGGCAGATGAAGGAATGGGCTCCATCCACCCACGGCAGGGAGTCGCACGATCGGTGCGACTCCCTTTTATTTTTTCGTCCCCTGCCCGACTCCCTGTTTGTCGCCGGGGTCAAAATGCGATATGAAGTAATTCCGGCTTCTTTGCCGGGCGTCTTGGGTCCTGTCGTCGAGTCACGCCCTGAAGCCTTTGATACGGGATCATGCATGCCGAGCCGTTGCCGCCACCTGGGAGTTATCCTGACCCTGCTGTGCCTCGTCTGGGCCATGGCCTGCACGCCCGCTGCGTCCCAGGACGACCAGACAGCCGCACAGCCCGGCACCTTCTACATCACCGCCGAGGAGCGGGCCTGGCTCGACGCCCACGCGGACCTGCGCCTTGGCATGTGGGTGGGTTCGCCGCCCATCGTCTTCCGGGGCAGCGACGGAGCCATCCAGGGCATGGCCCCGGCCTATATGGACATCGTCACCCGCAAGCTGGGCCTCAAGCCGAGGCGGGTGCGCGCCTCAAGCCTCTCGGCCCTGTGGGAGCTGGCCAAGGCGGGCGAGGTGGACATGGTGGGCGCGCTGCCTGCCGACCCCGGATACTCCGACGCCATGCTCATCTCCGAGCCCTATCTGCTCCTGCCCATCGTCATCGCCACCCGGTCCGAGCACCCCATGATCGCCGGGCTCGACGACCTGGCCGGGCAGGTGGTGGCCGTGGTGGAAGGGCACATCCCCCAGCGGCGCATTCCCGAAGACCACCCGGCCATCCAGGTTCTGCCCGTTGCCAGCGCCGAGGCCGGGCTGAGCGCCCTGGTCTCGGGCCGGGCCGCCGCCTTTGTGGCGGGCGAGGCGACCATCAGCCATCTCGCCCGGGAGCAGGGCATCGCCTCCATCCGCATCGCGGCCATCACCGAATACTCCTCGCGCCTCTCCATGGGGGTGCGCAAGGACTGGCCCGAACTGCTCGTCCTGGTCAACCGCGCCCTGGCCTCCATCACCAAGGAGGAGCGCGAGGGCATCCGCGACTACTGGACCGTGCTGCGCGACAGCCGGTGGGTGGAGCGGCCCCGGGTCTGGCGCATGGTCGGCATGGTGGCCGCGGGCGCAGCCTTCCTGCTGACGCTCTTCTTCCTCTGGAACCGCCGACTGGCGCGCGAGATCGAACGGCGCAAACGGGCCGAGGCCGAATACCGCCGCGCCCACGAGGCCACCCAGCGAATCATCGAGTCTGCGGACGTGATCATCGTCGGGCTCGACTACGCCGGGCACGTGCGCCTCTTCAACCGGGCGGGCGAGGCCGTCACCGGCTACTCGCGGGAGGAGCTTCTGGGCCGCAACTGGTTTGATCTGGTGGTGCCCCGGGAGCGGTTCCCCTTTGTCTGGGACGAATTCTCGCGGCTGGTCAACGAGGGTGTGCGCAGCACCTCCGACACCTTCGAGAGCCCCCTGCTGACCAAGAGCGGCGACACCCGGCACATCCTCTGGCGCAACTCTGTCACCGGCGATGGCGAAGACGGGCTGGCCACCATCTCCTACGGCACGGACATCACCCACCGCCTCCTGGCCGAGGAGGAGCTGCGGCTGACCCAGTTTGCCGTGGACAACGCGGCCATGGGCGTGCTGCGCATCCGGCCGTCCGGGCGCATCGTCTACGCCAACCTGACCGCCGCCCGCATGCTCGGCTACACGCGCGGCGAACTCAAGCGCAAGACCGTGGCCGACGTCACCCGGGAGATCACCCGCGAACAGTGGCCCGAGCTGTGGGAGCGGTTCAAGCAGAACCAGGTGGTCACCCTGGAGACCAAGGCCCGCACACGGGACGACACCGCCCTGCCCGTGGAGGTCACCGCCTACCACCTGCTCTTCAAGGGCACCGAGGTGGCCATCGCCTTCATCTTCGACATCACCGAGCGCAAGCGGGTGGAGACCCTGCGCGAAGATGTGGAGCGGCTGGTGCGCCACGACCTGCGCTCGCCCACGCTGGCCGTGCAGACCCTGTTCACCCTCTTTGACCGGGCCGACAACCTCACCCCGGACCAGCGCGAACTGCTCGAAAGCGTCAAGCAGGCCAGCCGCCGCATGCTCAACATCATCGACATGTCGCGCGCCCTGTACAAGATGGAGGCGGGCACCTACACCCTCTCGCCGGTCCCTGTGGACCTGCTGGCCGTGGCCTCGGCAGTCATCGAGGACCTCAAGCCCGTGCTGCGGTCATCAAAGGTGTCCATGGCCGTGAACCTCGGCGGCGAACCCACGGGGCCCAACAACGTCTTCATGGTCCGCGCCGAGGAACTGCTCTGCTACGCCCTGTTCTCCAACCTGATCAAGAACGCGGTAGAGGCCTCGCCCGAGGGCTCCACCGTGACCCTGGACCTGCGCACCGCAGACCAGCACATCGTCACCGTGCACAACACAGGCGCCATCCCCGAGGCCATCCGCGACTCGTTCTTCGAAAAATACGTCACCTCGGACAAAATCCACGGCACCGGCCTTGGCACCTACACGGCCAAGCTGGTCACCACCGCCCTGGGCGGCACCATCGACTTCACCACCTCCGAGGAAGAAGGCACCACCATGACCGTGCGCCTGCCCGTGCGCCATGCCGCAGACCCCCATCCCGGAAACGACGACAGGCCCACAGCCCAACCCCGCGCCGAGGACGAAACCCGACACGATACATGACGCACCGTCGGGCGCGCTGCCGCGCCTCTGCCGCGCCCTGCCCCGATCTTTTTCCGCTCCCGCACAATTTGCTCTGGCCTTTTGCCGCCTCTTTTTGTAGTCTAGACAATCTCTAGCCGTCCGCCGTTTTTCGGCGATTTTCATAAAAGACTTCAACATTTCAAGTGTTCAGACGAGGTCCGCCCATGTCCAAGATGAAAATGCCAGCCCAACTGCCCGACCCGATCATCAACGAAAACGCAAAGATAGTCCTTGCCCGGCGCTACCAGAAAAAGGACACCGAGGGCGTTGTCTACGAAACGGTCAAGGAGATGTTCTGGCGGGTGGCCTTTTCCATCGCGGCCGAGGAATCCAAATACGAAAAGTCCACGGCCAAGCCCGCCGCCCTGGCACGGGACTTCTACGACCTGATGACCTCCTATTCCTTCCTGCCCAACTCGCCCACGCTGATGAACGCGGGCACGGGCCTGGGCCAGCTGGCGGCCTGCTTCGTGCTCCCGGTGGGCGACTCCATCGAGGACATCTTCGACGCGGTCAAGCACGCGGCCATGATCCACAAGTCCGGCGGCGGCACGGGCTTTTCCTTCTCGCGGCTGCGGGCCAAGGATTCGGTGGTCGGCTCCACCGGCGGCGTGGCCTCGGGCCCGCTTTCGTTCCTGCGCATCTTCAACTGCGCCACCGAGCAGATCAAGCAGGGCGGCACCCGGCGCGGGGCCAACATGGGCATCCTGCGCGTGGACCATCCCGATATCATGGAGTTCATCAAGGCCAAGGAACGCGACGGCGAACTGAACAACTTCAACCTCTCCATCGGCCTGACCGAAGCCTTCATGCGCGCCGTGGAAAAGAACGAGGACTTCGACCTGGTGGCCCCCAACTCCGGCCAGGCCGTGGGCAGCCTGGGTGCCCGCGATGTCTTCAACATTCTGGTCCAGAAGGCGTGGGAGTCCGGCGACCCGGGCATCGTCTTTCTCGACCGCATCAATCGCGACAACCCCACCCCGGACCAGGGCGACATCGAGTCCACCAACCCCTGCGGCGAGCAGCCACTGCTGCCCTACGAGGCATGCAACCTCGGCTCCATCAACCTCGGCAACTGCTATGCCAAGGGCAAGAACGGCAAGGACTCGGAAATCGACTGGGACGAGCTGCGCCGCATCATCCACCTCTCGGTGCGCTTCCTCGACAACGTCATCGACGCCTCGGTCTACCCCCTGCCCCAGATCACCGAGATGGTCGGCAAGAACCGCAAGATCGGCCTGGGCGTCATGGGCTGGGCCGACCTGCTCTACCAGCTGCGCGTGCCCTACAACTCGCAGACCGCCGTGGACCTGGCCGAGCGGGTCATGAAGTTTGTGCGCGACGAGGCGCGCAGCGCGTCCAAGCAGCTGGCCGCCGAGCGCGGACCGTTCCCGGCCTACGCCGAATCCGTGTTCGGCAAGGCCAACCTCGGCCCCTACCGCAACGCCACCACCACCACCATCGCGCCCACCGGCACTCTGTCCATCATCGGCGGCTGCTCCTCCGGGGTCGAGCCGCTCTTCGCCCTCAGCTTCGTGCGCAACGTCATGGACAACGACAAGCTGGTGGAGAGCAACCCCTTCTTCGAGGCCGCCCTCAGGGAGGCCGACGCCCACTCGCCCAAGCTCATGGAGGAGATCTCCAAGGTCGGCACCATCAGGAAGATGGACCACCTGCCCGAAGAGCTGCGCCGCGTCTTTGTCACGGCCATGGACATCGAACCCATCTGGCACCTCAAGATGCAGGCCGCCTTCCAGAAATTCACGGACAATGCCGTGTCCAAGACCGTCAACCTGCCCGGCTCGGCCACCAGGGAAGACATCTGGGACATCTACTGGAAGGCCTACGAATACGGCTGCAAGGGCGTCACCGTGTACCGCGACGGCTCCAAGACCTCCCAAGTGCTCTGCACCGGCGACGGCGACAAGAAACAGGACGACGCCAAGAGCGGAAAATCCGTGGTCAAGGCGCGGCCCGACGTCATCTACGGCTTCACCCAGAAGATCCCCACCGGCCTGGGCATGCTCTTTCTGACCGTCAACGAGATGGAGGGCAAACCCTTCGAGGTCTTCGCCACCATCGGCAAGTCCGGCGGATCCATCACGGCCAAGGCCGAGGCCATCGGCCGACTGGTCTCCCTGGCCCTGCGCTCCGGCGTTGAAGTGCGCGAGATAGTGGAACAGCTCAAGGGCATCGGCGGCGAGAACCCCAAATTCATGAAGAAGCATCTGGTCAAGTCCATCCCGGACGCCATCGCCCATGTGTTCGAGTCGCGCTACCTTCAAGGGGCCAAGATCAATGGGGGGGTGGCCTCCCTGAACAGGGAGATGTGCCCGGAGTGCGGCGAGCCGCTGGTCTTTGAGGAAGGGTGCCATATCTGCAAGGCGTGCGCCTTCACCAAGTGCGGCTAGGGCGCGCGCACCAACGAGAGTTTCAGCGGCCGGGGGTGATGCCCCCGGCCGCTTTGTTTTGGCGAAGAGGAGGAAGAGGGAAGAGGAAGCCGCCTGCGGCGGTTTTTATGGGATGGGTTTCGTCCCTTCGGGCCGACTTACTATTGGACCGGAGCGCCCAAAAGTAAGCAAAAGTCGCTCTTTGAAGACCTGTGATCGGGTCTCCCGCGCCGCGCTCCAGTAACGTCGGGCCGCTGGCGAAACAGTTGTCGGCGTCGAAGACTCCGCCTCCGCCGGGTTTCGCCCGAGACGCGCCCCGACGAACTGGCGCTGCGACGCTCCCGCCCATTGCGGGTCTGCCGAAGCAAAGCCGGGAATGATGTGACCAGCGTGGATATGAAGAAAAACTCACGTGATCGCAGGCCATCCGGCCTACCGCGACCGTGGGTTTCCGTCCTCCGAGTGCCCCAGCCCTTAAGTCTCCTAAGGCCTAGAAGCTGACCATGCGAGGGCTGCGGCTCTTCGAATCACGGAGCCGCTTCGGCGACTTGATTCGGGAGCAGCCACGCAGATTGTAACCCCGCCGGTGACCGAAGGGAATCCAGCGTCGCACGAAGTGCGCTGCCCGAAGGGCAGAGAGACGCGAAGCGGATCAAGCAGGGGAGGGCATTCAAAAAGCTTGGAGGAGCGACAGCGACGGCTCTTCCTTCTTCTGTTGATCTAAGCAGCTCGAAAGCGGTAGCCGACGCCCCGGACGGTTTCTATCCAGTCGGCGTAGGGGCCGAGTTTCTGGCGCAGTCGGCGCACGTGGGTGTCCACGGTGCGGGAGTAGCCTTCGAAGTGGGTATCCCAGACGGTGTCCAGGAGGTTGTCACGGGTCTGGACCTTGCCGCTGCCGGAGATAAGCACGGTGAGCAGCTTGAATTCCGTGGCGGTCAGGGGGGCCTCTTCGCCGTCCACGGTGATGCGGTGAGCCTCGAAATCGACGCGCAATCCCTCGCGCTCCCAGGCCTTGGGGGTCTTGAGGTCGTGGCCGCCCACCCGGCGCAGCACGGCCTTGATGCGCAGCACCAGCTCGCGCGGGGAAAAGGGCTTGACGATGTAGTCGTCGGCTCCGAGCTCCAGGCCCACGATCTTGTCGATCTCCTCGCCCTTGGCCGTGAGCATGATCACCGGGATGCGCGACAGGGCGGCGGTCCCCTTGATCTGGCGGCAGACTTCGAGTCCGTCCATGCCGGGCATCATCAGATCGAGCAGCACGATGTCGGGCCGGAAGGCTTCGGCCAGGGCCAGGCCCGAGGGACCATCCTCTGCGGCGGCCACGTCGAATCCGGCGGCGGTCAGGTTGTACTTGAGCAGCTCCCGGGTGTCTTTGTGGTCCTCGACCACCAGTATCTTGTGGGCGGACACGGCGCGTCTCCTTGCTGGCAGGTGAATTGTTACGGCCTGCTATACCTCACGAGCCGTCACGGCGGTGTGACAAACCAGTAACTTTATCGCAACGAAATGTCACCTGTCCGGGAGAAAGTCGCTGACGATGCCAGGACGAACTTTTCCCCTTAAGGGGTTGGCCCATCAGGCCGATAGAGGGATTGAGGCCGCCGCGGGGCGCGCACTCTCGACGGAGGGAGACACGCATGTACTACCACGGATTCGACAAGAAATTCCCTTCCGGGAGCAAGTATTGGACGATGTACGATGACCAGCTCATCGGGATGCTGTTCTCGAAGATCGTCAACAAGACCATGAGCGTGGAGATGGCCGGAGCTGATTCGGAGGAGCTGGTGGACGAGATGGTGCACAATCTGTTCGACCTGTGCTTCTATATCAACAAGGACTTCCACGACTGCTAGCGGGCTGTTGAAAAATGGCGATCTGCGTCGTTGCTTCAAAAAGCTCAAACCCTCGCGTACAGGAAGTACGCTTCGGCCTTGACCTTTTTTCGCGCCTAGCATCTCACCATTTTTGAACAGCCCGCGACTTTGGTTTCTTACAAGCATCACTAGGCACGGAACCCTTCTCATCCATTTGCGAAAAGCCCGGCGTTGTGCCGGGCTTTTTCGTGCGGGTCGTTGTCGGGCTCAGGCCCCCAGGGAGCGTTTGACGGCCTCGATGACGTCGGCCACGTCCCCGTCGGTGAGCTTGGCGGAGAGGGGCAGGCTCACGGTCTGGCGGCCGATGCGCACGGCGTGGGGGGTGTCGTCCAGGGTCCAGCCGAACCGCTCGCGGTAGTAGGGCTGCTCCGGGATGCTCAGGTAGTGGACGCCCACGCCGATGCCCTCGCGGGTGATGCGCATCAGGAAGTCGTCGCGCTCCACCCCGCAGGCGGCCGGGTCCACCAGGATGGTATAGAGATGGCGGGCGTGGCGGGTGTCCGGCTCCTCGGGCGCGGGCAGGGTCAGGGGCAGGTCGGCAAAGGCGTCCTGGTACATGTCCCATATCCCGCAACGGCGCACGAAATATTTCTCCACCCGCGCAAGCTGGTGGATGCCGATGGCGGCCTGAAGGTCCATCATGTTGTATTTGAACCCGGCCTCCACCACCTGATAGTGCTTGTACCCCTCGTCGGAGAAGCGCTTCCAGGCGTCGGCGCTCATGCCGTGCAGGCCCAGCACCTTGACGTGGCGGATGGCGTCCTCGCCTGCGGCCACGACCATGCCGCCCTCGCCGGTGCAGACGTTCTTGGTGACGTAGAAGCTGAAGCAGCCGAAGTCGCCGAAGGTGCCCGCGTGGCGCCCCTTCCAGGTGGTCTCGATGGCGTGGGCGCAGTCCTCCACCACCTTGAGGGAGTGCTCGGCCGCGATGGCCATGATGGCGTCCATGTCGCAGGAGCGGCCCGCGAAATGGACAGGCAGGATGGCCCGGGTGCGGCTGGTGATCTTCTCGCGGATGCGCGCGGGGTCGATGTTCTGGGTGTGCGGGTCGATGTCGGCCAGCACCGGGGTGCACCCGGCGTGGATGATGGCGTTGACCGAGGCGCAAAAGGTCAGCGGCGTGGTGATGACCTCGTCGCCGGGCTTGAGCCCCAGGGCCACCAGGGCCAGGTGCAGGGCTGCGGTGCACGAGTTGCAGGCCGCGGCGTGGGGCGCGCCCACATAGGCGGAAAACTCGCGCTCGAACCGAGCCACCTTGGGGCCGGTGCCGAGCCAGCCGACCTCCATGGAGGCCACCACCTCGTCGATCTCCTCCTGCTCGATGCGCGGGGAGCCGAAGATGAGGAAATTCTCTTTTGAACGAACGGGCATGCTCGCATCACTCCTTTGTGGACACGTCTCGTGTCGTGGGGAGAAGTAGCAGATACCGGCCCGGCGGTAAATGGGTATGGTCCCGGGGCCAGGGCGAACACTGAAGTGCCATCCCCATCCTGGCCTGGTTCCTCCGATCACCCTCCCGCATCGGGAAACAAGACAAGTAACCAACCGCCCCGGCAGATTTCTATCTCCGGGGCGGTTTCGTATGGTGCATCTTCTTCCGCCCACCCACGCCATGCGCCGCGACGACGGCCAAGTATTCACCCTGCATTATGACCAGATCGGCTCCCTGCGCGTGGTTGCCGTGAATACGGCTTTAGCACGAATCGCGATTTGCCCCCTTGGTGACGGTTGCGCGACACCGCAAACCCATCGGTTGCGCTTTGAACGGGCTTTCGTTATGTAACTCGCCCGGCCCGCAGATGGACCGGACCAAAGCCATCTGATACGAGGTACCGCATGATCAGACCTGATTTTGAGAAAATGGACGGGCTTGTCCCGGCCATCGCCCAGGACGCCGAGACCGGCGAAGTCCTGATGATGGCCTACATGAACGAGGAATCTTGGAACAAGACGCTTGAGACCGGCGAGGTTCACTATTGGAGCCGCAGCCGTCAGGAGTTATGGCATAAGGGCGGTACCTCGGGCCATATCCAGGCGGTGAAGTCCATCCGCATCGATTGCGACGACGACACCGTCCTCTTTCTCATCGACCAGATCGGCGGCGCGGCCTGCCACAAGGGCTACCGCAGCTGCTTCTATCGCGAACTTGCGGACGGCGAGGTGCGGGAGTGCTCCCCCCTCGTCTTCGACCCCAAAGAGGTATACAAATAATGTCCACCCAATTCCTTCGACTCGGCGTTCCCAAGGGCTCCCTCCAGGATGCGACCATCAACCTGTTCGGCAAGGCCGGATGGAAGATCAAGCTCCACGACCGCAACTACTTCCCGGACATCGACGACGAGCGCATCAAGTGCTCCCTGGCCCGCGCCCAGGAGATGTCCATGTATGTGGAAAACGGCACCTTCGATGTCGGCCTGACCGGCATGGACTGGATCAGGGAGAACAAGTCCGACGTGGTGGTGGTCGATGACCTCATCTACTCCAAGGTGAGCAACCGCAAGGCGCGCTGGGTGCTCTGCGTCCGGGGCGACTCGCCCTACAAGCGGCCCGAGGATCTCCAGGGCAAGAAGATCGCCACCGAGCTGGTGGGCTTCACCCGCGAATACTTCGCGTCCCTGGGCGTGGACGTGGACGTCTCATTCTCCTGGGGCACCACCGAGGCCAAGGTGGTCGAGGGGCTGTGCGACGCGGTGGTGGAGATCACCGAGACCGGCACCACCATCCGGGCCAACGGCCTGCGCATCATCGCCGAACTGATGCAGACCAACACCCAGCTCATCGCCAACAAGGCGGCCTGGGCCGATCCCAGGAAGCGCCAGCTCATCGAGGAGATCAACATGCTGCTCCAGGGCGCCCTCAAGGCGAGCCGCATGGTCGGGCTGAAGATGAACCTGCCCAAGAGCAAGCTGGCCGAGCTCAACGGCTCCCTGCCCAGCCTCAACTCGCCCACCGTGGCCGAGCTGCAAGACCCGGCCTGGCTCTCGGTGGAGGTCATGGTGGAGGAGAAGATTGTGCGCGACCTCATCCCCAGGCTCAAGGCCTTCGGGGCCGAGGGCATCATCGAATACCCGCTGAACAAGGTCATCTAGCACCGCGCCCCGACCCGGGGCGAACAACGGCTTTGCAAGGCCGGAAGCACCCGCACGGGGCTTCCGGCCTTTTCCGTGCCAAAGGTCGCCGGGGCACGCGCTGCCGGGATCATGCTCGGAACATGCCGATGTCGCGAAGATTTACGATTGTCCAAAGGGCAATCTTGTGGCAATATTCAAATCAAGTGTGAGTATCCATAGCGAGTGTGCATTCATGGTCGAGGACCAGCCATGAAAACGAAAAGCCATCGGAGGGGAGTATGAGCAGAGCAGACCGAAATCCGCGACCGAAAAGCACCGGCGTGTCCCGGCGGACCTTTGTCAAGGGTGCAGCGGCCTGCGCGGCAATGGCCGGGGTGGTGCCGCCCGTGCTGACGGCCCTGGCGCCCGACACGGCTGCGGCGGCCGAGCCAGCTGCGGCCCGGGACATGGGGGAATGGAAGCCCGGAACCTGCCAGGGGTGTACCTCCTGGTGCGCGCTGCAAGTCTATGTGGTGGACGGCAGGGCGGTGAAGGTGCGCGGCAATCCGCACTCCAAGGTCAATCAGGGCGCGTGCTGTCCCAAGTCGCACCTGGCGCTCCAGCAGGTCTACGACCCGGACCGCATCAAGGTGCCCATGAAGCGGACCAACCCGGTCAAGGGACGCGACCAGGACCCCGGTTTCGTGCCCATCTCCTGGGACGAGGCGCTGGACACCATCGCCGACAAGATCATGGAGCTGCGCAACGCCAACGAAACGCAAAAATTCATGCTCATGCGCGGCAGGTACTCGTACATGCGCGACATCCTGTATGATTCCATGCCCAAGATCATAGGCTCGCCCAACAACATCTCCCACAGTTCCATCTGTGCCGAGGCCGAGAAGTTCGGCCCCTACTACACGGAAGGCTACTGGGGCTACCGGCAGTACGATGTCGAGAACACGCGCTACATCCTGCTGTGGGGGGCCGACCCGCTGGCCACCAACAGGCAGGTTTCCTACTACATCCGCGCCTGGGGCAAGGCCCTGGACCGCGCCAAGGTGGCGGTGGTGGAGCCGAGGCTCTCGACCACGGCCACCAAGGCCGACGAATGGCTGCCCGTGGAGCCCGGCCAGGACGGCGCACTGGCCTCGGCCATGGCCCATGTCATCCTGACCGAGGGGCTGTGGTATCGCGAATTCGTGGGCGACTTCACCGACGGGCAGAACCGCTTCCAGACCGGGGCCACGGTGGACGAAGCGCTCTTTGAGGAAAAATACACCCACGGCCTGGTCAAGTGGTGGAACCTGGAACTCAGGGACAAGACCCCGGATTGGGCCGCCGGACGCTGCGGCATCCCGTCCGACCAGATCCGGCGCGTGGCCCTCGGCTTTGCCCGGGCCGCACCCCAGGCCATCTCCTGGGTGGGCGGCGGCCCGGGCATGCAGGTGCGCGGCAGCTACGGCTGCCTGGCCGCCCATGCCCTCAACGGGCTGGTGGGCTCGCCAGACAACGTGGGCGGCGAACTGGTGGCCAACAAGGAATACTCCTCCAGCTTCCCCAAGCCCGATGCCTACTTTGACGAGATCTCCAACGCGGGCCGCAAGTTCGGCAAGATCGACCATCGCGGCAGGCTGGAATTCCCGGCCCTCAATGGCGGCAAGTCCGGCGGGGGCGTGGTCACCAACAACGCGGCCGACGGCATCCTGGCCAAGGACCCCAACGAGATCAAGGTGGCCATCGCCTACATGAACAACTTCAACTTCTCGGCCCCGCAGGCCCAGCGCTGGGACGAGGCCCTGGCCTCGATCCCCTTCCTGACGCACATCACCACCAACGCCTCGGAGTTCTCCTGGTTCGCGGACATCCTGCTGCCGGACACCCACCACCTCTTCGAAAAGTGGGGCTACGCCAAATCCATCGGGGCGGGCTACCGCCATGTGCCCATCATGCAGCCCATCATCGACATGCCCTTTGACTACAAGATCGACGAGACCGAGATCACCTATCTGCTCGGCGTCAAGCTGGCCGAGCGCGGCTTTGACAACCTGCACCGCTACCATGTGGAGCAGTTCAAGGACCCGGAGACGGGCAAGGCGCCGCAAAACGAGAAGGAGTTCGCCGAGTTCGCTCTGAAGATGGCCACGGTCAAGCTCTGGGACCCGGCCCAGTACCAGGGCGGCGACAGGATCAACGGCTGGGAGGAGTTCAAGCGCGTCGGCGTCTGGAACTCCGACCCGTATCCCTACCGCGCCCGCTGGGGCAAGATGAAGACCAAGACCGGCATGTTCGAGTTCTACAGCGAGACCCTCAAGGACGCGCTGCAAAGCCACGCCGACAAGCACGGCGTCAGCGTGGACCGGGTGCTGGAAGTCACCAAGTATCAGGCCCGGGGCGAGCTGGCCTTTGTGCCCCACTACGAGGAGCCGTACGTCCACGGCGACAGGAACGAGTACCCCTTCCTCTTCGTGGACCACAAGGCCAAGCTCAACCGCGAGGGCCGCTCGGCCAACTGTCCGTGGTACATGGAGCTGAAGAGCCTCGATCCCGGCGAGTTGAACTTCAACGACGTGGCCAAGATCAACCCCCTCGACGCCGCCAGGCTGGGCATCGCCACGGGCGACCAGATCCGGCTGACCACGCCCGTGGGGTCCATCACCTGCGCGGCCTCGGTCTGGGAGGGAGTGCGGCCCGGCACTGTGGCCAAGAGCTACGGCCAGGGCCACTGGGTGTATGGCCGGGTGGCCTCCAAGGTCTTCGGCAAGGAGGCCCGCGGCGGCAACAACAACT
>NZ_JASTWE010000038.1 GCF_030282845.1 Pseudodesulfovibrio pelocollis | reverse complement strand
CCCCGGAATCTTCCACCTCCACTCCATCCCCACCTCCACCCCACCCCAGCCCCATCTCTTACAGCAGGCAGCGGACGCCGCCCATGCACCAGATGCAGTGGCCGCAGGGGATGTCCAGGCCGAAGCAGTCGCGTTCGAAGTCGCGGCCCTGGCCGGTGACGTCGGAGCAGGGGACCACCGGGCAGTTGGAGCAGTAGGGGTAGGCGTAGTCCAGCACTTCGGCGCGGAATTGGCGGTAGGCCGGGCTGTTCCAGATGTCGAGGATGGGGGTGTGGCGGACGTTGCCGAAGGTGCGCGGGGTGATTTTCTTTTCGCCGCCGTCCATGACGCAGGAGTATTCGTGCCACAGGAAGTAGCAGGGCCGCACGTCGCCGTGGGCGGTGATGTGGGCCACGCCGTGTTCGAGGAATTCGCAGGTGCGGGCGAGGGTGGCGGCCACGGGCGGCAGGGTCGCGTCGAGCCCGTGTTGCTCGGCCACGGCGCGGGCCTGGTGGAGAATGTCGGCCAGCCAGGCTTGTTCGGCCTGTTTTTCCGGGCCGGACCAGTGCATCAGGCTCGACAGGTGGATGGGGATGCCGCGCTCCTGGGCCGTGTGCTGGCGTTCCATGACAAAGCGGACCAGCTCGGCTTCCTCCGGGGTCTTGTAAAATTTCCAGAGGATGTCGAAGTAGCGGGAGAGGTCGATGTTGCGGGTTTTAGCCTCGTCGAGCCAGCGGGCGAACTCGGCCATGGAGGCGTCCGTGTTGGGGTTGAAGAGGGACTGGTGGGCCATGGCCGGGTCATGCGGCAGCATGTGGCTGACCAGGGCGAAGCGCGCGCCCTGGGTGGCGGCCCAGGCCAGGGAGCGGGGCAGTGCCTCGGCCGTGTCGCGCATGAGCACGAACTCCACGCCGATGGACAGGTCGCGGCCGGCGTCTTGAGCGGCCCGGCGCAGGGAGCCGAAGACATGGGCCATGCGCGAGACATCCTCGCCGCCGTGGAAGAGGGTGTCGCCCTTGACCATGTCCACGGACAGGCAGATCGTGTCCAGCCCGGCTTCCACCAGCTGGCGGGCCAGTGCGGGCGTCAGGAGCATGCCGTTGGTCTGGAAGCCGATGCTGCCCCGGTCCATGGTGCTGCGGGCCAGGGCGATCATGTCGGTCAGGCGGGGGTGGAGCAGCGGCTCGCCGATGCCGTTGAGGATGATGCCGTCCAGGTGCGGAAAGGCCGGGGCCAGCGCCCGGAACGTGTCCATGGACATGTCTTCGTCCGGGATGCGGGCACCGCCTGACTGCTTGACGCACATGGCGCAGCGCAGGTTGCAGCGGGTGGTGGTCTCCACATAGAGCTTGGAGGGATGGGGCTTCATGGCGATCATGGCTGTTCCTGCCGGGCGGTGCGGCGGGCCGCGCCCGGTTCGGGGGGTTGGTGGTTGCTGGACCGGAAGTCCTCGGCGGCGGCCCGATGGGGTCATGATAAGGATGTGACGGCGGATGGCAAGGGCGGACTGGTTGTCCTTCCCGGTCCTGCCCATTGATCCAGCCCCGGCTTGACACCCCCTCGCGTGATCGCTATAGTGCCCTGCTTGGAGACTGCGGGCCAGTAGCTCAGTTGGCAGAGCCACCGGCTCATAACCGGTCGGTCCCAGGTTCGAATCCTGGCTGGCCCACCACTATTTCCCCTGGCCCGAGAGGTTAGCGCGATCATTAGCCACACCGCCCGCGACACACGCATATATCCTGAAATCTCCCACACGGCGTTCGGGCCGGGAAACAGAAGAGGAAGTGGATGCTCCCGAGGGGGATACCCTACGGGAGCATCTTGTTTCCGTTTTTTAGGCTTAAAACCATGAAAATCAAGGATATTTTGGTAGAAATTCGAGCCTTGGCCCCGGAGGACGGGCAGAGCGCTTGGGACAATTGCGGGGTCCAGGTGGCTGGCACCCTGACCGAGGCCGACAAGGTGGCCGTGTGCCTTGAGCCGACGCCCGCCATGGTCGGGGCGTGTCTCGACTGGGGAGCCGGGGCCGTGGTCACGCACCACCCCCTGTACATGAAGCCCGTGTCCCTGGGCACTCCCGGGCGGGTGCTCGATGTGGCCCGCCGGGTGATGGCCGACGGCGCGTGGCTATATGCGGCCCACACCTCCCTTGATGTGCGGCCGGGCGGCCCGGCCTTCTGGCTGGGGAGCGAGCTTGGGCTGCGCGGCACGCAGATTCTTGAGAAGGCCCACACCCGCTGCCCGGTGGAGGCGTCCTTTTATCTCGACGAGCCTGTTTCCCGGGCCACGGCAGACATCTGGGCCAGGCGCGCGTCCATCCACTCGGTTTCCCAGAGCGGCACCGGCGAGGTGCGCGTGGTCTGCGACGAGGCGGACTGGCCCGCCGTGGCCGAGGCCATCGTCTTTGCCGTGGGCAGCAGGCCGGTCTTCTATCTGCGCACCCTTTTCGCCCCGTGCGACGCGGTGGGGTTCGGCGAGGTGGGCGACCTGCCCGAGCCCATGGATTTCGATGCGTTCTCGGCCCTGCTGGACAGGCTGCTTCCGGCCCATGCCCGGGGCTACTGGACCGTGTCCGGCCCGCAGCCGGAGCGCGTGGCCCGGGTGGGCTACTGCGGCGGCTCCGGGAGCGATCTGGTCACGGCAGCGGCCAAGGCCGGGGCCGATGTGTTCATCACCGGCGACATGAAGTACCATGCCGCTGTCGAGGCGGGCGTGTGTGTCCTTGATGTGGGGCATTTTTCGTTGGAAGAGGAGATGATGCGCCGTTTCGCCCAGGAGCTTTCCGGGCGGCTGTCCGGCGTGGAGGTTCGCTTCTTCGTTGGGAGCGATCCCTTCCGGGTGCGGGTCAGGCAGTAACAAAGGAACCATGCATGCGCGTGATTTCAAATAGATAGCGAGGTTGCAACCGATGTACGAGAAACAGATCGAGCAGTTGATCATACTGCAACAGGTGGATGACGAAATCCTTGTCCTTGAGGACGAGATCGCCAAGGCGCCGCTGGAGCTTTCCGATCTTGAGGCCCAGATGGCCCAATTCGCCGAGCGGCGCGCCCAGATCGACGAGCGCATCGACCTGCTCAAGAGCCAGAAGAAGAAGCTGGCCTCGGAGATCGAGGACGACGGCAGCCGCATCAGGAAGAGCAAGAACAAGCTCATGCTGGTGGGCAACACCAAGGAATATCACGCCATGATGCGCGAGATGGACAGCCTTGAGAAGCTCAACCGGATGCGCGAGGAGGAGCAGGCCGCCGTGGAGGAGGAGTTTGTCCGCCAAAACGAGGCCACCGAGGCCCTGACCGAGGAAATGAGCGGGGTCAAGGAGCAGTACGACACCCTCAAGACCACACTTGACCAGCGTCTGGACGAGGCCAACAAGCGCCTTGAGGGACTGGTGCGCAAGCGCAAGAAGGCCTGCAAGGTGGTGCCCCCGCCCATCCTCGGCCGCTACGAGTTCATCCGCGAGCGTATGGAGAACCCGGTCATCGTGCCGGTGGCCGAGGCCGTGTGCCACGGCTGCCACATCATGATTCCGCCGCAGATATTCAACGACCTGCAAAAGGGCCAGCAGATCTTAAGCTGCCCCAACTGCCAGCGGCTCATCTACTGGCAGCGGGGCGACATGACCCCTGGCGGGGTTCAGGAATAGTTTGATTTCAGGTTTGGAGCCGGACAGGCTGTCGCTGCGATCATTGATCGGAGAGGAAAGTCCGGGCTCCACAGGGCAGAACGCTGGGTAACGCCCAGGGGGAGTGATCCCCGTCAAGTGCAACAGAAAGCAGACCGCCTCCGGGGAAACCCGGCGGCAAGGGTGAAACGGTGGGGTAAGAGCCCACCGGCTGTCGTGGTGACACGGCAGGCCAGGTGAACTCCGTTCGGAGCAAGACCAAATAGGGTAGCGTACGAGGCCGGCCCGGCCCAGGCTACCGGGTAGGTTGCTTGAGGCGGCTGGTAACAGTCGCCCTAGAGGAATGACAGCCGCCCCCTCGGGGGCACAGAACCCGGCTTATCGGCCGACTCCAAACCTGATACCACGGCGGCGGGAGGGGCAACCCTCCCGCCGCTGACAACACGGAATGCGCATGGACCGACCGCTGAAGACCATATGGGCCGTGATCCTGGCCGCCGGAGCGGGCACGCGCCTGGCCGGGGCCGCCGGGGGCGTGGCCAAGCAATACCTGGAGCACCGGGGCGCGCCGCTTTTCTGGCACTCGGCCCGCACCTTTTCCCGCGTGGCCGGTGTGCGCGGGCTGGTCTTCGTGTTCCCGCAGGGGGATGTGGCGGCCATGGAAAAGCGCGTGAGCCAGTTCTTCCGCAGCGAGAATCTCGGCCTGGACTGGGCCGTGTGCGCCGGAGGGGCGCGGCGGCAGGACTCGGTGGCCCACGGTCTGGCCGCCCTGCCGCCCGGCTGCGACGGCGTGCTGGTCCATGACTCGGCCCGGCCATTCGTCTCGGCCCGGACCATCACCCTGCTCATCGATGCCCTGCACCGGGGCGAGCGGGCCGTGGTTCCTGCCATCCAGGTGCCCGACACCATCAAGCGCGCGGCCACGGACGAATCCGGCACCGAGGGCGTGGTCCAGACCCTGGACCGGGCCGAACTGCGCGCGGTGCAGACCCCCCAGGCCTTTGCGACCGGACTGCTGCGCGAGGCCCACGCCCTGGCCTCGGCCGATGGCTGGGACGTCACCGACGACGCCAGCATGGTGGAGCGCATGGCCGCCCATGCGCCCGGGGCGGGCATCCGCGTCGCCATCATCCCCGGCGAGCCGGGCAACATCAAGATCACCACGGCCGAGGACCTGAAACGGCTGGCCGAGGCCCGGGCCACCATCCCCTGCGTGGGCTGGGGCTACGATGTCCACCGCTTCGGCACCGAGGGCGACAGGCCGCTGGTGCTGGGCGGCGTGCCCGTGCCCGGCGGCCCGACCATCGTCGCCCACTCGGACGGCGACGTGCTGCTTCACGCCCTGGCCGACGCCGTGCTGGGCACTTTTGGCGGCGGCGACATCGGCACCCACTTCCCTGACACGGACGCGCGCTTCGCCGGGGCGGACAGCGGCGTGCTCCTGCGCGAGATACTGGCCATGGCCGAGGCGACCGGGGTGCGGCTGGTCCAGGCGGACCTGACCATCATCACCCAGATACCGAAGATAGCGCCCCACGCCGGAGCCATCGCCGTCAACGCGGCCCGGCTGCTCGGACTCCCGGTGGACCGGGTCAATGTCAAGGCCACCACCGAGGAAAGCCTCGGCTTCACCGGCCGCAAGCAGGGGATCAAGGCCGTGGCCGTGGTCTCGGCCCTGCGGGAGGTCTAGGCGGGCGTGTCCGGGCTGGGCAAATTTTTCATCTCCCTTGTGGTCTTCGCCGCCATCTGCGCGGCCGGGCTTTACTGGTTCGTCAACCACGAGGTGGAGCGGGCCTTCAACCAGGCCGTGAGCGACGTGCCGGGCCTGATCGTGTCCTACGACGACATTTCGGTGCGCTTCTCGGACCAAAGCGTCATCCTCGAAGGGGTGGAGGCGGCCCTGCCGGGCGGCCAGCGCGTATCTGCCGACGAGGTCCGCTTCAGCTCCTTTGACCAGAAGAATCCGGTGCCCCACTTTGCCGCGGCCCAGGCCCGGGGGGTGCTGATGCGCGTCACCCCGGCCAATTTCGGCACCTGGGCCGCGCCCCTGCTCTCCATGGGCGTGCGCGAGGTGCGCGGCGATCTGGCCGTGGACTATGCCTACGCGCCCGCGAGCCAGGCCCTGACCGTGCGCACCCTGTCGCTCTCCGCGCCCGAACTGGGCGAGGTGTCGCTGACAGGCACCGTGGACCGCCTTGACCTGGACCAGTTGCGTGTGGAAAAACTCCTGGGGCTGCGGCTGGTCAACGTGGACCTGATCTACGAGGACCATGCCATGGTGACCATGCTGCTGCGCAGCTCGGCCAGACTGCTGGGCATCTCCCCGGACGAGGCCCGTCAGCGCATTCTGGCCGAGATCTCGACCATGGCACGCTATAGCGCCCGCGAGGGCAACGGTGTTGCCGAGCGCGCCCTGCTCGGGCTGGCCGAGTTCGTGGCCGAGCCGGGCAGGGTGGTCGTATCGGCCCGGCCCGACGAGCCCGTGCCAGTGCTCTACTTCTTCATGGGCCGCGATTTTTACGAGAACCTGCACCTGCTCAACGTCTCCGTGACCACGGACTATGAGCGCGACATCTAATCAATGATCAATAAAAGCTGATTGTTGCGAACGGAGCATTTGAATGAGACTCTATAATACCCTGGTCAGGAAGAAGCAGGAATTCATCCCCGCCAACGGCAACGCGGTCAACATGTATGTCTGCGGCATCACTGCCTACGACCTCTGCCACATCGGCCATGCCCGCTCCAGCGTGGTCTTTGACGTGCTCTTCCGCTACCTGCGCCACAAGGGGTACGATGTCACCTTCATTCGCAATTTCACTGACATAGACGACAAGATCATCAAGCGGGCCAACGAGACCGGGGCCGAGGCCGGGGAAGTGGCCGAGCGCTTCATCGGCGAGTTCTATGTGGACATGGACCGCCTGGGCGTGCTCCGGGCCGATGTGGAACCCCGTTGCACCGAGCACATCCCGGAGATGATCGCCCTGACCGAGCAGCTCATCAGCCAGGGAAACGCCTATGCCACGCCCTCGGGCGATGTTTATTTCCGGGTCCGCTCCTTTGCCGACTACGGCAAGCTCTCGGGCCGGAACATCGACGAACTGGAGTCGGGCGCGCGCATCGACCCGGGCGAGGAAAAGCAGGACCCGCTGGACTTTGCCCTGTGGAAGGCGGCCAAGCCCGGCGAGCCGTCCTGGGATTCGCCCTGGGGGCCGGGCCGTCCGGGCTGGCACCTGGAATGCTCGGCCATGAGCGAGAAGTACGCGCCCCTGCCCCTGGACATCCACGGTGGCGGCCAGGACCTGTCCTTCCCCCACCACGAGAACGAGATCGCCCAGTCCGAGGCGGCCACGGGCAAGCCCTTTGCCAACTACTGGGTGCACAACGGATTCGTCCAGATCAACTCCGAGAAGATGTCGAAATCCCTGGGCAACTTCTTCACCATCCGGGACATTCTCGACAAGTTCATGCCCGAGGCATTGCGCTATTTCCTGCTGACCATGCACTATCGCAGCCCGCTCGACTTCTCCTTCGAGGCGCTGGAGGAGGCGGAAAAGGGCATCCGCCGCGTCTACGCGGCCCTGGCCCAGGTGGACACGGAACTGGCCAAGACCAGCTGGAAGAAGTCGCCGTTCCCGACCGAACTGGTGGAGGAGCTCGACGTCATCGAGGGCCACTGGGCCGAGGCCATGGAAGACGACATGAACACCGCCGGGGCGCTGGGGCACATCTTTTCCGCCGTGCGTCTGGCCGGGCGCGTGGTCGAGGACAAGAACCTGCGCAAGTCCGAGGGTGGCCGCGATTTCTTCACCCGCTTCAAGGCGGTGATGCGGACGTGGAGCGAGGTGCTCGGCGTGTTCGGCAGCGACCCGGCCGGGTTCCTGGCCGAGCTGCGCGACAGCCGCGCCGCCAGGGCGGGCATTGACCCGGCCCGCGTCCAGGATCTGATCGACGCCCGGCAGCAGGCGCGCCAGGACAAGGACTTCGCCCGCTCCGACGCCATCCGCGACGAGTTGGCCACCATGCGCGTGGAAGTCAAGGACACCCCCCAGGGCGCCACCTGGGATGTCATTGCCGAGACTCGCTAACTGGCTGTTTCCTTGGACACGACGAGCCCGATCTGCCCATGAAGGCGGGCCGGGCTTTGTTGTTTGCGGGGCCAGGGGCGGGCGGTTGCGGCCAAGGGGCCGGAAGGCGGCAGGGCGAAAGACAAGCGAGTCATCTGGACATCGGCGGTGAAGTTTGTTTTGTTGGCTCTGCCATTGAACGAGCGTCGATCCGCGATGCGAATGCGATATGAACAGCCGCACCCTGTGAGGAGTTTGTGATGGAAGACAGTCCTGTACGCTATGCCATGACCCTGGTTTGCGCGCTCATTGCCATCCCGTTGGCGCTCCTGCTGGACAAGAAGCTCCATCAGAAATACCCCGGGGCCAGGCCGTACAAGTGGGGGTACTACACCGGCCTGATGGGCATGCTGACCTATGGCCTGCTGGCCCTGATGCTTGTCGTGGGTCCGGCAGTGGATGACGAGAAGACCCTGACGGCCTTGATCTTTTTCACGCTGGCCATCATCCCGTACTTCTACATCCTCAAGCGCAGGAAATGGGCCTGGGTGGTTGGCATCATCCTGCTGTTCAACCCCATCCTGTGGATCGTCAACGCCGTGTACGCCAGAAACCGCTGGAAGGAGATGCCGATCCCGACCGACGATCCGGCCGATCCCGACACTGATGAAACACCGGAAGCCGGGAACGAGCCGCCCCAGCGCCAGGGCGAGCCGTAGCAGTCCGACCCCCTCGGGAACATGCAAAGCCCGGCCCGCCAAGAGTGGCGGGCCGGGCTTTGCGCATGGCTTCGAGGATCTGAATGATCGGGTATGCCCTCACGCCGCCATAATCTCCCGCACCCGCTGGACGAACCCGTCCGCGCCCGGGCCGATGGGGGCCAGTACGATATCTTCGGGCGAGGGTGCGCCGATGCCCAGTTCGGCGGCGCGGCGGATCTGCTCCTGGGCGAAGACCGGGCCGGTCCTGACCGCGTCGGTGGTGGGGTGCATGCGCAGGATGGCCACGCCCACCGCGTCCACGGCCACGGGGTCGGTGCCTGCCACGATCACCCCGGGCGAGACCTCGCGGCCTGCGTGGGGACCGCCGGTGATGAACGCCTTCATGCCGTCCATGATGATCAGATCATTGCGGAAGACAAGGCTGATTTCGGCAATGAGTGAGCGCTGGAGCGGAGAGCGGTGCAGCTCGGTCATGTAGTTGTAGCCGTCGCCCGGGTCGTGCTTGGCCACAGCGCCCACCGCGTTCTTGAGGGCCATGGTGAAGTGCCCGCCGTACTGGTGGGTCTTCAGACAGCAGGTCTGCACCACCGCGTCGGCCTCGGCAAAATGGCGGGCCAGGAGGAAGCCGCGCTTCCACTGGCTGCCAACGGGCCGGAAGAGGACGTACCCCGCCGCGTCCAGGTCGTCCATGACCACCACCTCCACTCCCAGCTCCTCGGCCAGGGAGCGCACGCCCATTGAGCGCAGCACCTGGGTCGTATCGCCCATGCCGCTGCGCTCGGCCAGGGTCATGGACGCGGGCCGGGTCTCGGCCAGGGTCTCGATCAGGGCGCGCAGGGTGTCGGGATGGGTGGAGGCAGGGAAAGGATCGGCGCTGTTGTAGTTGGCCTTCAGCGCGATGCGGGCACCCTGGAAGCGGCTCAGGTCGAAGTGGGCCATGGCCGCGCGGATGCCCTTGGCGCGGTCATCGGTCTTGACGATGACCACCGTTGAGCGGGGTGTGGAACGGGATGCTTCAGGGGTGGCGGAAGCATTGGCGGCACCGGGCCGGGCCGCCAGCCCGGGCCAGGCGAGGACGCCAGCTCCCGCACCCAGCAGGGCGCGCAGGCACTGGCGGCGTCCGATGATTCGGGAAAACAGGGTGTCGGGCATGATGGTCCTCCATGAGAGAACCATACGGACAACCGCGCCCGGAGTAAAGGTGTCGGGTTTATGCCTTGTCGTCGCCGAAGTCGTCCGACTCCTCAGGCCTGTTGTCGCCCGGGTCGTCCAGGGACTCGTCGGGCGCTTCACCCAGAGGCCGGGTGAAGCCGCATCCCTTCTTGGGGCAGGCCAGATGCTCGCCCTTGTCCCGGGTGGTCTTGCTGGTCAGGATGGGGTGGTCGCACTTGGGGCAGGGCTCCTTCACTGGCCAGTTCCAGACCGCGTAGTCGCACTTGGGGTAGGCCGAGCAGGAGTAGAATATCTTGCCCCGGCGCGAGGATTTTTCCACCAGTTCGCCGGTGCAGCCCTCCACCGGGCAGGGAACGTCCGTGGAGAAGGGCTCGGCATAGGTGCAGTCCGGGTAGTTGGAGCAGGCGATGAACCGGGAGCCGGTGCGCGCCTTCTTGAGCAGCAGCTCGCCCCCGCAGTCCGGGCAGGTGCCCACCACCTTGGGCTTGTCCGCCTCGACCACGGTGATCTTGCCCTCGGCGTCGCGCTCGAAGTTGACGATGTTCTTGCAGTCCGGGTAGCCGGTGCAGCCCAGGAATTCGCCCCGGCGGCTCTGCTTGATGGCCATGGGACGGCCGCACTTGTCGCACTCCACCCCGGTTTCCTCGGGGGTCTCGCGCTCCACGACCCGGATGCTTCCATCCTCGTCGCGGGTGAAGTTCTTGATGGTCCGGCAGGTGGGGAACCCGGTGCAGCCCAGGAATTCGCCGGTGCGGCCGAACTTGATGGCCATGGGCTTGCCGCAATTCTCGCAGACGATGTCCGTCTCCTGCTGGGAGCGGGCCATTCCGGCACGCGCCTTGTCCAGGATGGGGTAGAAGTCGTCGCCGAAGTCCTTGAGCAGCCGGACCCAGTCCTGTTTGCCAGCGGCCACGTCGTCGAGCAGGCCCTCCATGCGCGCGGTGAAGCCCACGTCCATCAGGGCCACGAAGTGTTCGGAGAGCTGGTCCGAGACGATGAATCCAAGCTCGGTGGGCACGAACCGCTTCTCTTCCTGGCGGGCGTATTCGCGATCGAGCAGGGTGGAGATGATGGCCGCATAGGTGGATGGCCTGCCAATGCCAAGCTCTTCCAGGGTCTTGACCAGCGACGCTTCCGAGAAGCGCGGCGGCGGCTGGGTGAATTTCTGCTCCTTCTTCAACTCGTTCAGGCGCAGGGTCTCGCCCTCGGCCAGCTTGGGCAGCTCGGTTTCGGCCTCTGTCCCGGCCTTGTCCATGGCCGCGAGGAAGCCGGGGAAGAGCATGCGCTCGCCCTTGGCCCGCCACTGGGTCTTGGGGGCCTTGACCAGCACCGTGGTGTCCCAGAAGTTGGCGGCCGCCATCTGCGAGGCCACGAACCGCTGCCAGATGAGGCGGTAGAGGCGGTACTGCTCGGACGGCAGCACGCTCTTGACCTCTTCGGGGGTGATGGTCGCGTCCACCGGGCGGATGGCTTCGTGGGCGTCCTGCGCCCCGCCCTTGGTCTTGA
This sequence comes from Pseudodesulfovibrio pelocollis, assembly GCF_030282845.1. GTDB lineage: Bacteria > Desulfobacterota > Desulfovibrionia > Desulfovibrionales > Desulfovibrionaceae > Pseudodesulfovibrio > Pseudodesulfovibrio pelocollis. The sequence goes on along the minus strand of NZ_JASTWE010000038.1, from coordinate 25,297 downwards.
AATTCCTGGTTTTCTGCGGATAATAGTCTGCGCCGAAACGGTCGATGATCAGCTCCCTGGCAGTCTCCTGCGCCTCCTTGGCGATGCGCACCGAGTCGGTACGCATGTAGGTGATCAGGGCGGTGGTGCCGCGCTTGCCAAGCTCCACGCCCTCATAGAGGCGCTGGGCCACGGACATGGTCCGCTTGGCCGAGAAGCCGAGCCGCCGGTTGGCGTCCTGCTGCAGGGTGGAGGTGATGTAGGGCGGCAGGGGGTCGCGCTTGCGCTGCTTCTCCTGCACGGATTCCACCGCGAACTGGCCGCCCTCGAGGACCTGCTGGAGCGCCTCGGCCTCGTCGGCGGTGGCGACGTGGTTGACGCCGGGCTTGACCGCCTTGCCCGAGAGCTTGTGCAGTTCAAGCCAGAAGGGCGGTGGGTTTTCGCCTTCGAGGAGCACCTTGAAGGGCCAGTATTCGTCGGCCTTGAAGGCGCGGCGTTCCTTTTCGCGCTCCACCAGCAGCTTGAGCGCCACGGATTGGACCCGCCCGGCCGAGATGCCGCGCTTGACGTTCTTCCACAGGATGGGGGAAATCTTGTAGCCCACCAGCCGGTCCAGGATGCGCCGGGCCTGCTGGGAGTCGAAGAGGTTCTCGTTGAGGTCCTGGGCGTTTTCCAGGGCTTCCTTGACGGCGCGGGCGGTGATCTCGTTGAACTGGATGCGCCGGATGTTCTTGTTGACCGGCCTGAGCAGCTCGGCCACATGCCAGGCGATGGCCTCTCCCTCGCGGTCCGGGTCGGGCGCGAGGAACACGGTGCCAGCCTTCTTGGCCGCGGCCTTGAGGCGCTTGACCACGTCCTCCTTGCCCTGGATGATCTCGTAGCGGGGGGTGAACCCGTTTTCCTCGTCCACGCCCAGGTCGCGGGTGGGCAGGTCGCGCACATGGCCCACCGAGGCGTCCACCATATAGTCCTTGCCCAGGAACTTGCTGATGGTCTTCACCTTGGCCGGGGACTCAACGATGATCAGGTCTTTTGGCATGGAAACCCTTGGTCGTCCTTTCAGGGGATGCGGGCAGCCTGCGCGGCCCGATGTGGTTGGTTCGAGGGGGTGCTATGCCCGCTGACCGGGTGTTTCGTCAAGTCTCTCTATATTGATAATGGGTGAAATGCGCCGCGCAGCCCGGCCCCTGCCCCCCTCGAAGGTGCGGCCAGGGGGGGCACGACGGCCCCCTAGAACTCGGGCAGGGGCACGCCGAGGTCGAGGCTCAGGTTGTCCAGGGCCTTGAGCCTGGGCAGGTGATCGAAGTGTTTGAAGTAGAACTTGATGTCGTTGCCCATGACGGAGCCCACGGAGGATGGCCGCCACTGTACCTTGGTCGCGTTGACCCCGCTTGACTGGTGGTGGATGCAGGCCACCGGGCCGCAGTACATGATGCGGTATCCGTTGAGGCACAGGGCGATGTCGTGATCGATGTCGTCCACCTGCGAGGGGCTGAAGCGGATGTCGAAGCCTGCCGGGATTTCGGCCAGGGCGCTGGTGCGCAGCAGGTGCAGGCAGCCCATGACGTTCCTGGTCTCGCGCACCACGTCGTAAATGCCGGTGTCGTACTGGTGCTCGGGCGCGTGCAGGCTCATCTTGAGCAGCCCGTGGTCGGCGATGGCCACGTAGCGGAAGAGATACTGGTACATGGCCGGTTGGCCCGGGTGGAGCACCTTGCAGCCCACGGCCCCGATTTTCGGGTCGGTCTCGGCCACGGTGAGGAAGGAGGCCAGCCAGTCCTCCTGCACCGTGACGTCGTCGTCTAGAAAGGCGATGTAGTCCGAGGCGCGCACCTCGGGCAGGTTGGTCAGCCAGTTGCGCGCGGCCGGAGCGCCGATGTTCACGTGCAGGTCGTGGATCGTGAACTCGTTGTGCGGGAACAGGGCGCGCGCCCGTTCCACCACCTCGCGGCTGTGGTCGGTGCAGCCGTTGAGCAGCACGTCGATGCGCGCCGGGCCGATGTTCGAGCGGCTCAGGCCTTCCAGGGTCTGGCTCAGCATGTCCGCCTTGTTCCAGGAATACAGGCAGATGTTGACCCTGCGTCGGGCGAGCAGCGAGGCGTCGGCCGCAAAGGGCGATTGCAGCTGGGCCAGCCGCAGGCGCACCGGGGTCTGGCGCGGGTCCTGGCGCAGCGAGTTCTCGTACAGCCGGATGGCCGTGCCCGTGTCGCCAGCGGCCACGAACATGGCGGCCGCCAGGTTCAGACTCGTCTCGCGCAGGGCGGTGTGGTTGAGGGTCGGCCACAGGGCCATGGCCTGGTCAAAGTCGCACAGCGCGGCATGGTGGTTGAACAGGGCCGCGTCCCAGTCGCGGCGCAGGGGCTCGGGGCAGACGAAGCTCTCGAGCCACGGTTCGGCTGGCACGCCAAGATGGCGGCCCACGTAGAGGGCGTACTGGGCGGCCGGGACATGGTCCGGGCAGGCGCCTATCAGGGTGGCCAGGAATTCCCCGGCCTCCTCGGCGTCGGTTTTGAGGTCAAGCCCGGTGATGAGGTCGTAGGTCTCCTTTTCGCGCATGTGCTGGGCCACCACATCCATGCGCTGCCTGACCTGGGGATTGCCGGTGAGCCGGGTTACGGCCTCCAGCAGCCCGAGCCGGAAGGGCCGAAGTTGCAGCGCCTTGTCGAGCAGATAGAGGAGGACCGTGCGCGCGGTCTCGTGCCCTGCCGCCGCAGGGTCGTTGGCCAGCCGGTCGATGAAGCAGAAGCATACGGCCTCGTCCAGGAGAAAGCTGTGGATGTGGTTGCGGACGTACAGGACCACCTCGTCGAGGGGGAGCTCCTTGAGCTGGGCGGTCATGCCGTACTGGAAGGTATGCAGATAGCGTTCGTTCATGGCGGGCCTTCGGAGTGTCTGGTGTATGTGGCAGCTTGTAATGCCATGACCTATGACACAGCCGACGCGCCCATGACAAGCGCAGGTTTATTTGTCCGACCAGTCTTAGAGGCGGTAACTATAGAAAAAGTTTAGAATTTTCACGGCAAAAAAGGAATGGAAGATGTCGCGGTTTTTTGCGAGAATTCGGGTGGTTACCGCGTGCTGTCTCATGGTATGGACACATGGCGGGGCGTGAATGTGCGCTTTTTTCATTAATTCATTAAGCTAAAGGAAAAACGGGCCGATAAGGCGGATGAGCCTAACGCCCGGATTCATTGAGAGATATGATGGACAGACGGATCGAGCTGGTCGGGCGGGCGGCCCAGGCCCGCGAGGAGCTGGCCCGGGCGGCACGCCGGGCAGGGCGTGAGCCCGGGGACGTGACCCTGGTGGCGGTCTCCAAGTTTCACCCGGCCGGGGACGTGCGCGTCCTGGCCGAGGCCGGGCAGGTGGATTTCGGCGAGAACTACGTGCAGGAGGCCCTGGCCAAGCGCGAGGCGCTGACCGATCTGCCGCTTCGGTGGCACTTCATCGGCGGGTTGCAGAGCAACAAGGCGCGGTTCGTGGCCGGAAATTTCGCCCTGGTCCACAGCGTGGATTCGCGCAAGCTGGCCCAGGCGCTGCACAGGAAGGCTTCGGAACTGGGCGTGGTCCAGGATATTCTTCTTCAGGTGAACATCGCCGGAGAGGAGCAGAAGTCCGGGGTGGACGAGGCCGGGCTGCCCGAATTGGCCGAGGCGGTCGAGGCCATGCCGGGGCTGCGGCTGAAGGGGTTGATGACCATGCCGCCCTTTTTCGACGACCCGGAGCGGGCGCGCCCGGTGTTCGCCCGGCTGCGGCATCTGCGCGGCAGGCTTGAGGGGCGGCTGGGTCGCTCGCTGCCCCATCTTTCCATGGGCATGACCGGCGACTTTGTCGCCGCCGTGGAGGAGGGAGCGACCATGGTCCGCATCGGTACGAGGATTTTCGGGGCGCGGGAGCCCAGGCAATAACGAGGCAAGGCAAAAGGGCAGGGTATGGATCTCGGAACCGTCATCGGCATCGTTCTCTCCTTTGGTCTGGTGTGTTCGGCCATCCTGACCGGGTCGAGCCTGATCATTTTCGTATCGGTGCCGTCGTTCCTCATCGTCATTGGCGGAACCCTGGGCGCGGCCATGGTCAACTATCCCATCAGCTACGTCATCGGTCTGGTGGGCGTGGTCAAGAACACGTTCTTTTCGAGCCTGGAGACGCCCCGGGAGATCATCGACCGATTCAAGGACTACGCCAACCGCGCCCGGCGCGAGGGCATCCTCTCGCTGGAGCCGCTGATCAAGGAGATCGACGACGACTACATGCGCAAGGGGCTGCAACTGACCGTGGACGGCCTGGAGCCTCAGACCATCCAGGAAATCCTCGAAACCGAGATATCCTACCTGAGCGAGCGCCACGCCACGGGCGCGGACCTGGTGGCCGTGCTGGGCACCCTGTCTCCGGCCATGGGCATGATCGGCACGGTCATCGGCCTGGTGCAGATGCTCCAGACCATGAGCGATCCGTCCACCATCGGCCCGGCCATGGCCGTGGCCCTGCTGACCACCCTCTACGGAGCCATCCTGGCCAACCTCGTCTTCAACCCCATGGCGGGCAAGCTCAAGGCGCGCAGCAAGGAGGAAATCCTGCTGCGCGAGATGATCATGGAGGGCATCCTCTCCATCTCCAAGGGCGAGAACCCGCGCATCATCGAGGAAAAGCTCAACAGCTACCTGCCGCCCAAGGACAGGGTCGTGACCAACTAGCGGTTCGCGCCCGCCAGGGAGACCGGGAACATGGCCAAGAAAAAGAAAAAACGGGAATGCGATTCCATGCCGCCGTGGATGATCACCTTCTCGGACGTCATGACCCTGATGCTGACCTTCTTTGTGCTCCTGGTCTCCATGTCCCACATCGATCCGCGCCGCAAGCTGGTGGCGCTCGGCTCCATCATCGGCACCTTTGGCTGGCACGACGAAAGTTACGAGGTCTTTTCGCGCAAGGACACGCGGCGCACCGTGGAACCCGGTCCCATCGACATCGGGGACCTTGAGCCCCTCAAGGAACTCAAGTGGGAGAACATCGACGACGACATCAATTTCCGCTCCAACCGCTTTGTCCAGATCCTGTCCATCGACGCCAGCCTGCTCTTTGGGCCCGACTCCGTGAGCCTGAGCGACGCGGGCCGCGCCGTGCTCGACGGGTTCATGCCCGTCCTCGCCCAGGTGCAGTATCCGCTGCTGCTGGCCGGGCACACCTCCATGCTGCGCGACGAGCTGGGGTCCGACTACCAGCCCGGTGACGACGAGCGCCACCCGGACCTGTCGTGGAAGATGTCCCTTGGCCGCGCCCTGGCCGTTTACCGCCACTTCATCGATCGGGGCATGCGGCCCGAGATGCTCCGGGTCGAGGGGTTTGGCAAGTACATGCCCTTTTACACCCAGGCCACGGCCGAGAGCCGGGCCAGGAACCGCCGGGTGGACATCGTCCTCGACAAACGCAACCTCGATGCGGGCGAGCGCATCCAGGCCCTGGACGGCGTGGTGCGCGCCCCGGTGGAGTCCATCGACATCGACGGCTTCCGCTTCGACCTGCGGCCCCTGCCCGGGGTGGAGTAGCCATGCTCGGCAAGAAAAAAGATCCGCCCTGCCCGCCGCTGGCCCTGTGGCTGGTCACCTTTTCCGATCTGGTGACCCTGCTGCTGACCTTTTTCGTGCTCATCCTGACCATGTCGTCCATGGACAACGCCATCCTGACGCGGGTGACGCTGCAAACCGCCGACCTGGGCCTGCTCGACAAGCGCGGCTCGGGCCGGGTGGATGTCAAGGAGCGACTCGTCGTGGACCTGATGGAAAAGCCGTGGGAGGTCATCAACAAGAAGCAGCGCATCAAGGACCTGCTCTTTCCCGACGACAACCTGCCCGAGGAACTGAGCAAGGCGGAACTGGACCGGAATCTGGAGGTGCTGGCCCGGCCCGAGGGCGTGGCCCTGGTCTTTACCGATCAGTTGCTCTTCGGCTCGGGCGAGTCGCGCCTGAGTCTCCAGGGCGAGCGGCTCATGGCCGGGCTGGTTCCGCTGCTGCTGCACACGGCCGCCCCGGTCAACGTTTCCGGGCACACCGATGCCACGGACGGCGGGGGCGATCCCTATGCCCTTTCGGCCGACCGTGCCCTGGCGGTGCTCGACTTTTTCGTGGACTCGGGCGTCCCGTCGCGCCGCTTCTCGCTCTCGGCCTACGGCAGCGATGTCCCGGCCCTGGACGAACGGGGCCGCCCCGCGGCCTCGGCCATGAACCGCCGGGTGGAGGTGCTGCTCAAGACGGCCCGGCCCGTGGGCGGGTACCAGTAGCCCCCTGGAGCGCTCTTAACTTTGTCTGGAAAACATCGCGAAATCGCGTTAGGAAGAGAAGACCAAACCGGAAAAACCAAAGGTGGCCACCATGGCTGACGAAGATGTTGTCCAGGATGGAAAGAAGAGCGGCAAGCTCAAGTGGATCATCATCGCCGTGGCGCTGATCCTCCTCGGCGTGGGCGGGTATTTCGGCTACACCATGTTCTTTGCCCCGTCCGACGATGCACAGACCGCGGAGCGCGGCGGCTCGGCCGATCCGCTGCCCGATTCGCTGGAGGGCCAGCTGGTGCCCCTGCCCACCTTCCTGGTCAATCTGGCCGATCCGCTGGGGCGGCGCTATCTCAAGCTGGGCATCGAGGTGGAGGTGCGCGACAAGAAGGTCGCAAGCGACCTGCTCAGGAACGAGGCCAGGATCAGGGACACCCTGCTCCTGCTGCTCTCGAGCAAGAGCTACGACTCCCTCTCCACCATGAAGGCCAAGGTGGAGATGAAGCAGGAGATCGTTGACCGACTCAACCAGATTCTCGGAAGGGGCACGGTCCTGCGCGTCTACATCACGGAGATGGTCATCCAGTAGCACGTCTCTTGCAAGGGCCTTTCCGGGCCGTCATGTTTTTTGACGGGCACAACGTTTTTCGCGAGGTGACGACATGGCCGAAGATCAGGACAAACTGGCACAGGAATGGGCCGATGCGCTGCTTGAGGGCGACGACGTGCCCGATCCCTCCGAGGCAGCCAGCGCCGATGTGGCCAGCGACGACGAGGCGCTGGCCGACGAGTGGGCGGCCGCCCTTGCCGAGACCACCCAGGAAGAGGTCAAGCACGACAAGGAGCAGGCGTTTCTCTCCACCCAGACCCATGACTACGAGTTCAAGGACATGGGCAGCGTGTCCAAGGGTGCCGCATCCGGCGGCAAGCGCGACCTTGATTTCATCCTCGACATCCCCCTTGAGGTCTCGGCCGAGCTGGGCCGCACCAAGCTTTTGATCAATGAACTGCTCCAGCTGGGGCAGGGGTCGGTGGTGGAGCTGAACAAGCTGGCGGGCGAGCCCCTTGAGATATACGTCAACGGCAAGCTCGTGGCCCGTGGCGAGGCCGTGGTCATCAACGAGAAGTTCGGCATTCGGCTGACAGACATCATCAGCCCCATCGAGCGGGTGAAGCAGCTTGGATAGCGCCGTGGCCCAGGGCAACGCGACATCCGTGCCCATGGCGCTGCCCATGGTGGATTCAGGTGCCACCATCCTGACCACCCTGGGCTATCTGTGCCTGATGCTGGGCGTCATTTTTCTGGCCTATTACCTGCTTAGGCGCATCGGTTTTCACGGCTGGGGCGCCCATGGCGGCAAGGACTCGCCGCGCCTGATGAGCCGGCTGGCCCTTGGCACCCGCCAAAGCGTGGCCGTGGTCCGCTTTCGCGGCCGCGACCTGCTGCTGGGCGTGACCGATGAGCGCGTCAGCCTGCTGGCCACCGATGACATCGACGAGGGCGAGGACGATGCCGACCCGGGGGACCATCGGTCCGGCCCGGGGAGCTTTGCGGACCTGCTCAGGAAGCGGACATCCCCGACCCGGGGAAAGGATGAATGACAATGGGTGAAGGACGCCGTGTGCTGACGCTTCTGGCCTGTGCGCTGGGTGGTCTGGCATTGCTGCCCGGGCTGGCCCTGGCCCAGGACCCGGTCATTCCCAAGCTGACCATGGAGCTGGCCGCTGGCCAAGCCGAGCCGGGAGAAATATCCACCCTGCTCGAAATCCTCTTTCTGCTCACCGTGCTCAGCATGGCCCCGGCCATCATGCTGACCATGACCTCCTTCACCCGCATCATCATCGTCTTCCACTTCCTGCGCCAGGCCATGGGCACCCAGCAGATGCCGCCCAACCAGATCATGGCCGGGCTGGCCATCTTCATGACCGTGGTCATCATGATGCCGGTGGGCAAGGCCGTCAACGACACCGCGCTCCAACCCTACCTGGCCGAGGAAATCCGCTTCGACGAGGCGCTGGATCGAGCGCAGGTGCCCATCCGCGAGTTCATGTTCAAGCACACCCGCGAGAAGGACCTCTCCATCTTCTACACCATCACCAAGGAAGACCGGCCCCAGAATCGCGACGAGGTCAGCACCATCATGCTGGTGGCCGCCTTCACCATCTCGGAGTTGAAGACCGGGTTCACCATCGGCTTTCTCATCTATATCCCGTTCCTCATCCTGGACATGGTGGTGGCCTCCATCCTGCTGGCCATGGGCATGATGATGCTCCCGCCGGTCATGATCTCGCTGCCGTTCAAAATTTTGCTCTTTGTGCTCATCGACGGGTGGAACCTGCTGGTGGGGTCCCTTGTCAACACCTTTCAGTGACCGGGCGCGTCCTTGTTCCCGGGGAGTAGTGCGTCATGACGCCTGAATTCGTGGTCGGTTTCGCCCGGCAAGCCATCGAGATCACCCTGACCATCGCCCTGCCCATGCTCGGCGTGGGCATGGCGGTGGGCATCTTCATCTCCGTGCTCCAGGCGGCCACCCAGATCCAGGAGATGACCCTGACCATGGTCCCCAAGATCATCGCCATCTTCATCGCCCTGCTGGTGGCCTTCCCCTGGATCATGGACAAGATGATGACCTACACGATCAACCTGTATCTCAACCTGCCCAACTACATCCAGTAGCGCCCGCGCGCCGGGTCGCCGTCGCTCCCATCCCCGAGCAATGAAGCGGGGTGACATCGCGGGGGAAAATCCGTATCTTCGCCCTGCGGCGGCTTCGTCGCGCACCACGAACACGAGAGCAGCCAATGAGCAACACCGTCACTCCCCCAGTGAAGGGCCTGCGCGGCGACAGGCTGCGGGCCGCCACGGACCCGGCCCGGATACCCTTCGCCACCAGCGCCGACATTCCCCAGCGCAACGTCCACGCCAAGTTCCAGCCCCGGGCCATCCAGGCCCTGTCCCTGGCCCTTGAGATCAAGGGCAACGAGCACAACGTCTATGTCTCGGGCGAGCCCAACATGGGCCGCACCTATTTCCTCATGAGCTTTCTCAAGCCCGCTGCGGCCCGGGCCGAGACGCCGTGCGACTGGGTCTATCTCTACAACTTCGAGGACAACGACAGCCCCATCGCCGTGCGCATGCCTGCCGGCCAGGGGCGCAAGTTCAAGCAGGCCCAGCACAAGGCCATGGCCCACATCCGCCAGGAGATTCCGGCCCGCTTCGAGAAGGAGGCCTTCCAGAAGAAGCACGAGCGGATGGTCAAGAAGTACAATTTGAAACGGGAGGAACTCTTCAGCAGGATGGACGCCACGGCCGAGAAGGAGAGCTTCAGCCTGAGCCTGGACGAGGAGGGCGTGCTGACGCTTTCGCCCATCGTGGACGGTCAGGTGGTTTCGGACAAGGACTTCGAGACCCTGAGCCCGAGCTTGCGCAAGAAGCTCAAGGCCAAGGGCGAGGAACTGCTGGCCGGGGTCAGCGCCATCCTGCGCAAGATCAACCAGAACGAGGCGGACATGCGCCAGTCCGAGGTGGACCTCCAGCGCGAGGCGGCCAAGGCCGTGCTCGACGAGAGCTTTGCCAAGGTCGTGGAGCGGTTCAAGGTCGTGGACGGGCTGCCCGAGTATTTCCAGGCCCTGCAGGACGAGGTGATCGACAACGTGGACCAGTTCATGCCGCGCGACAACGCCCTGGCCGGGCTCCTGCCCGAGAGCGCGCCCGGCGGCGAGGACTTCTTCACCCGCTTCGAGGTCAACCTGTTCGTGGACAACGGCAAGACCAAGGGTGCGCCCGTGGTGGTGGAGGACCATCCCACGGCCTTCAACCTGCTCGGCTCCATCGAGCGCGAGGCCGAGATGGGCGCGCTGTACACGGACTTCACCCTGATCAAGGCCGGGGCCATCCACCGGGCCAACGGCGGCTTCCTGGTCCTCAACATCGAGGACCTGCTCTCCAATCCCAATTCCTGGGAAGGGCTGCTGCGCGCCCTGCGCTCGGGCCACTCGCGCATCGAGGACCCGGTGGACCCGGACCAGGTCCGGGCCCGCACCCTGCAGCCAGCGCCCGTTGATCTGCGGCTCAAGGTCGTCCTCATCGGCACTGAAGAGCATTACGAAATCCTGCTCTACAACGACGACCGCTTCGACAAGTTCTTCAAGCTCAAGGCGCACATGCAGCATGCGGCTACGCGAAACGCCGCCAACATCCGCAACTACCTGCACGTCATCGGCCAGATCGCGGTCGAGTCGGAGCTGCTCCCCTTCACCCGCGATGCCATGGCCGGGCTGGTGGATTTCGGCTCCCGGCTGGTGGAGGACCAGAAACGGCTCTCCCTCTACATCCCCCTGCTGCGCGAGCGGATGGTCGAGGCCTCGGCCCTGGCCCGGATGGCCGGACGGAGCGAGGTGGGTTCGGCCGACCTCACTGCGGCGGTGGCTGCCAAGGACTACCGGGTCAACCTCTACGAAGAGGAGTTCATGACCGAGTACGACCGGCAGGTGATCAAGGTGCAGACCACGGGCCAGGCCGTGGGCCTTGCCAACGGGCTCTCTGTCACCCAGTTCGGCGACTACGAGATCGGCCTGCCGCATCAGATATCCTGCACCGTGGGCGTGGGCCACGGCGGCATTCTCGATCTGGAGCGCGAAGCCCAGCTGGGCGGCCCCATCCACACCAAGGGCATGATGATCATCAAGTCCTATCTGGTGCGCCTCTTTGCCCAGGACAAGCCCATCGTCCTGACCGGCTCCCTGTGCTTCGAGCAGTCCTATGCGGGCATCGAGGGCGACTCGGCCTCGGGCGCGGAGCTGGCCTCCCTGCTCTCGGCCCTGTCCGGCGTGCCCATCAACCTTTCACGCGCCTTCACCGGCGCGGTCTCCCAGTCCGGCGCGGTCATGGCCGTGGGCGGGGTCAACCGCAAGGTCGAGGGATTCTTCGAGGTCTGCCGCCGCCGCAAGCTCACCGGTCGCCAGGGCGTCATCCTGCCCGCGGACAACGTGGTCAACCTGATGCTCAAAGACGAGATCGTCAAGGCCGTGGACGAGGGGCGGTTCCACATCTTCCCGGTCAGCACCATCGAGGAGGCCATGTTCTTGCTCACCGGCATGCGCTGCGGGGTGCGGGGCAAGAACGGTCAGTATCCCACCGGCACCCTGTATCGGCTGGTGGACACCCGGCTGGCCGAACTGACCCGGCTGGCCGTGGCCGCCGAAGGCAGGAAATAGGGGAGGCGGCGCCGTGTACTGGATAGCCTTTGGCGACATCCACGAGAGCACCGGCGTGCTCGGCTCCATTCCCGGCCTGGGCCGGGCGCAGGGGGTGATCATCACCGGCGACCTGACCAACCGGGGCGGCCGCGAATCGGCTGACCGGGTCATCGGCGCGGTGGCGGCCATCAACCCGCGCATCCTGGCCCTGCCGGGCAACATGGACACCGACGCGGTCCAGGCCCGGCTGGCCGAACGGGGCATGGACATCCACCTGCGGGCGCGCGAACTGGCCCCGGGCCTCGGGCTGATGGGCGTGGGCTATTCCACGCCAACGCCCTTCGGCACCCCGGGCGAGGTGGCCGAGGAGACCCTGACCGGCTGGCTCGACGCCACCCACGCCCTGGCCGCACACTTCGACACCCTGATCGTGGCCGTGCACGAGCCGCCCCACGCCTCGGGGGTGGACCGGCTGGGTAACGGCCAGCATGTGGGCAGTCCTGGCGTGCGGGCCTTTATCGAGGGTGCGCGTCCGGCCCTGGTCCTGACCGGCCATATTCATGAATCCAGGGCCGTGGACCGCATCGGCGAAACCACGGTCATCAACCCGGGCATGCTGGCGGGCGGCGGATTCGTGCGTATCGAATACCGGGACAACACGCTTTCCGCTGAGCTCATGAGCGTGTGACGGACCATGAGCAGGATCGGTTTCATCTGGGTGGGCAAGCTCAAGGAGCCTTTTTCCCGGGACGGATGCGACCACTATTGGAAGAAGCTCGTTCGGTTCTTCAAGCTCGACGAGGCCGTGATCAGGGACGGCCCGGGCAAGCTGCCGCCCGTGGAGCGCAGCCGAAAGGAGGGCGAGGCCATCCTGGCCCGGCTCGCGCCCGGCGATGTGGCGGTCATCCTCGACGAGCACGGCGAGCGGCTCACCTCGCGCCAGCTTGCCGCCTTTGTGGAGAAGTGGACCGATGCGCCCAACCAGCGGCCCGTGTTCATCATCGGCGGGCCGTTCGGCCTGTCGGACGAGGTCAGGGCGGCGGCGCGGGCGAGCATCCGGCTCAGCGACATGACCCTGCCCCACGAGCTGGCCCGGCTGATGCTGCTGGAGCAGCTTTACCGGGCCGCCACCATTCTGAAGAACATGCCATACCATCACGACTGACACAGAGGGACCCATGCTGGACATCGACTATCTCAAACGGGTGGAGAACTATTTCGCCAGCGGCGACTGCGCCTTTGAATTCGAGCACGGCGAGGAGGAGCGGCGGCTGGCCATCATCGAGTTTCTGGAAACCCTGATGGACCTCGGGGAACAGGCCGACGTGCTGGCCACCAAGCTCATCTTCAAGGATGCCTACGCCTCGCTGACCAGCGAGGAGGGCGTGGGCGCGGCCCTGGAGGCCGAAGACGGGGCCGAGGGCGGGACCAGACAGGGCTGAGGGGAGAAGGTCTCTGCGTCGTGCCGTTTACGCCGCGCGCAGGGACCAGAAGAAGCGGGTTTTCCCGGCGGCCGGGTAGCTGGCCACATCGGCCAGGGACCATCCTGCGGGCAGTTCCGGCTCGGGCGGCGGCGGGGTGTTGGCCAGAATCACCAGCGCGCCGCCGGGGTGGAGCATGGGGCGCACAAAGGGAAGCAGCTCGGGCCAGGGCATGAAGGCCCGGCTGACGATCAGGTCGGCGGTGGCGTGGTGGCCGTGGCGGTCGAGTTTGTCCAGGGCCTCTTCGGCCCGGCCGTGGAAGACGTGGGTGGCGGGCAGGCCGAGCCGACCCACGGCCGAGCGCATGAAGGTGGCCCGCTTGTCGCGGCTCTCCACCAGCCAGTAGTCGCCTCGCTGCCAGAGCAGGCGCAGGGGAATGCCCGGCAGCCCGGCCCCGGCCCCGAGGTCGAGGCACAGCGGGGCAACGCCCAGGTTCAGTCCTTCCAGAAAATCGGCCAGATACAGGCTGTCCACCACCAGGGTCTCAAAGACCGTGGACCAGTCCGACGGCCCCACCAGATTCATCTTGGCGTTCCACTTGACCAACTGGCCCAGGTAATCGGCCAGGGCCAAGGCCTGGGCGTCCTGCACGGGACGGCCGAGCCTGCGGGCGGCGGCGGCCACGTCGGCCGGTGTCGGGTGTGTCTGCGCCATGGGCAGCCAATACGGCTTTTCGGGCCGGGAATCCAGAAAATCCTGCGCCGGGTGGCACCGGGCGTCACACGCCCTTGACCACCACCAGGGTGATGTCGTCGTCCTGGGGTGTGGGGCCGGTGAAGTCGGCCACGGCGGCGAGCAGAGCGCGGACCAGTGCCTGGGCGCCCGCGTCCGCATTGTCGCGGAGTACCCGACGCACCCGCTCCGGGCCGAACATCTCGCCCCGGGCGTCCTGGGCCTCCCACAGGCCGTCGGTCCCGATGAGCAGGGTCTGGCCCGGGCCGGGCAGGGGCATGGTCTCCTGGTGGAAGCGCCACTGCCGGTCCACCCCCAGCGGGATGTCGCGGCCGCGCAGCTGGCGGAAGGAGTCGTCGGCCGAATCGTGGAGCAGGGGCGGCTGGTGGCCCGCGTTGACCCAGGTGGCCTCGCCGCTGGCCGGGTCGAGGACCATGAAGAACAGGGTCATGAACCGGCCCGTGTCGTCGATGTCGCGGGCCAGGTGGCGGTTGGCGGTGGTGATGTTGCCAGCCGGGGAGCCGGGCGAGGCCGCGCTCTGGCGGACCAGGGCGCGCCCGGCGGCCATGAGCAGGGCCGCGCCGATGCCGTGGCCCGACACGTCGCCCACGGCCACGGCGATGCGTCCGCAGACCTCGTCGTCGCAGCCGATGTAGTCGAAGAAGTCTCCCCCGGTCTCCTCGGAGAACACGGCCGCCCCGGCCATCTCCAGGCCGGGCAGTATCGGGGCCGAGCCCGGCAGGAGGTTCTGCTGCACCTCCTTGGCGATGTGCAGGCCGTCGCGCAGGCGCTGGCCGTCGCGCAGGCTGATGATCATGGTGTTGGTGTGGGCGGCGATGACGCCCATTTCATCGCAGGTGACCGCAGGCACCCGCCGGGAGAGGTCGCCCCGGCTCACGGCTTCGAGCACGGCGGTCTGGTTGGCGAAGAGCAGGCGCAGGTTGCGGGCGTAGGACACGGCCAGGTTGACCGTCAGGACCAGCAGCGTGCCCATGACCAGGAGCAGTTCGCCGAGCACGGCCGGGCCGAGGATGGGCAGCGACAACGGGCCGAGACCCTGCTCGGAAAACCATTGGATGTCGCGCATGAGCACGACCAGGAGCACGGCCGCGGCGAGCAGGATGATGGTGGTGGTCACCAGAATGAACTGGCTGGCGATGGAGACAACGCGGCCGGGCGGCGAGTGTTCGCGGGCCGGGCCAGTGCGGGGTCTGGCCGTGCTGATGACTTCGCGCTCGCGCTCCAGGGCGAGGTCGAAGCTGGCGAACACGCCGACGGTGAAGACGCCAAGCGCCATCTTCAGGCCGCTGCCCATGAGGCCGAAGCCGTGGGTCAGTTGCACGGCCAGGGCCGTGGCCAGGGCGGCCGAGGTGAACAGGCCGAGGTCCAGGCCGAGCTGGAGCCGCGCCCGCAGGGCCGGATGACGCAGCTCAAGCAGGGGGCGCAGGGCCAGAGCGCGCACCAGCATGGCTGCGGCCAGGGGGAGCAGGGGGAGCAGCCAGAGCCGGGGGGCTGTCAGTCCCTCAAGCAGCGGGCAGACCCGTCCGCCGTAAAGCGCGCCGCCAGCCAGGGCCAGCAGGAAATATGTAGCCGCCCGTAGGGTCATGGCTGTCTCCGGTGCCGGTTTCCCGTGCGCATCCGTTCTATCCCTTTGCCAAGCGTGAGTTTCTCGTTTAATCATATGATACCGTCCACGGGACGGACAAGCCTTTTTCAAGCAAGGGGGTTTTGCCGATGAAGAAACCGATTGCGCTGACGCTCCTGGCCATGATGCTCGCCGCCACACCGTGTCTGGCCGGGGAACTGCCCCTGACCCTGGCGGGATTCACCCTCGGCCAGGACATGGCCCGCTACGAGCAGCACTGCGAGGGCCCGGCCCTGATCATCCCTGACATCCCCTTCCTGACCGAGATGAACCTCTCGCCCGATGCCGTGCCCGGCATACGCGGCGGCAGCCTGACCCATGGCAACTGCCTGGGCGAGCGAAAACTGCTGCGCGTCAAGCTGAAGTTTCACGAGACCAGCCAGAAGTTCTTCAACGAGCTGGTCAAGGAGTACACGGCCCGTTTCGGCAAGCCGGGCAGCTACCAGGGCGACGCCTTCCGCAACGTCATCGCCTGGCAGTGGGACTTTTCCAGCGACGGGCAGGCCATGTCCGTGATGGTCATGTGGAGTCGGGACAAGGAGATGCGGCCGGGCGTGTCCATCAAGATGACCCTGGAATCCGGCGTGCAGGCCGAGTACGAGTGTTTCCTGACCGCCTCTGACAGGCAGGCCCGGCGCGCCCCAACGGCCATCAGGAGCCTGGACGACTTCATCCCCCGCTAGCATGGCCGAATACCACTGGAACGGCGTGGGTCTGACCGTGCCCGACGACTGGGAGCCCGTGATTCTGGAGCGCGACGGACTGACCCTTGGCAGCGGCTCGCGCCCCCTGTGCGAACTCAAGTGGCGGACTGTGGCGGGCGGATTTTCCTTTGAAAAGCATCTCAAACGGCTGGCCAAGGGGCACAAGGACGCGGCCGTGCGGGCCGTGGACGATGACGAGCCGCCCGCGTCCTGGCGCGAGGCCGTGGAGAGCCTGGGCTACTCCGGCCTGCGGGTGCGCAGCTTTGTCTGGCAGGCCGGGGGCCATCGCGGCATGGGCGCGGCCCTGCACGGCCCGGGCAGCGGGCTGGCCGCCCTGGTCCAGTTCTTCATGCACGACCAGGGCGACGAGGGGGCCGAGACCCTGGCCTCCACCGTGCTCGCCTCGTTGCGCGACCACACCGTGTCCCGGGCCGAGGCCAGCGACCCGGCCTGCCGCCGGACCGTGCCCTTTTGCATGTTCGGCCTGCGCGGCCGGGTTCCGGCCGCCTTTGTCCTCGACAGCTTTTCCTTCCGGCCCGGCCACTACTCGGTGCGCTACTGGCGGCCGAGAAATCCGGGCCGCTCAGGGGGCACCGCCCCGGGAAAGGGGCCTGGCACGCGTCTGACCTTTGAGCGCTTTGCCCCGGCAAGCGTCCTGCTCAAGGGGCGGGAACTGGCCGAGTGGGCCGCCGCTACCCTGGCCGATCCGCCACCAGCCGGTCTGGCCGTGGCCGGGTCAGCCGGGGCCGGGTCATCTGGGGCAGTGTCCTGGAACGGGCTGGCCGCCACTTCCCCGGGGCGCAGGCTGCTGCGCCGGGAGAGCCACGCCCGGGGCCGGGTCTGGACGCCGCCCGGCACCAACCACATCCTGGCCGTCACCGCCACGGGTGCCGACCCGGTGGCCGATGCGCCCTTCGCGGCCATGGTCGAATCCTATGAGCTGGTTTAGAAAACGCGCCCCCATGCCGACCATCCCACGGTCCGAGGCCCTGAACATGGTCCCGGTGCGCAGCACCGAGGTCCGGGCCGAGACCACCGCAGAAGGATTCCTGCGCCTCTCGTATCCCCTGGCCGTCAAGCCGTGGTTCGGGCGGCTGGCCGAAAAGGTCAACCTGTGGGACAAGCGGCCCATGATCAAGCGGCTCGAACTCGACGAGATGGGTACCTTTGTCTGGGAGTGCATCGATGGCGAGCGCTCGGTGCGGCAAATCGCCGAGGCGTTCGCCGCCCACTACGGCCTCCAGCCCCGCGAGGCCGAGCTTGGGGTCACGGCCTTCATCAAGAACATCGGCCAGCGCGGCCTGCTCGGGCTCAGGGAGCCGTCGTGAGAATCGTGCGCGGTGATCAGCGGGTGTGTGTCGTGCGCTGCGGGCCCATATACGGCCAGCTAGGCGGAACCTTCCATGGCCGGAAAACGGACCACGAACCGGCTGCCCCGGCCGGGCATTGATTCCACGTCTATGCGCCCGCCGTAGTGCTCGACGATCTGGCCGCAGATGGTCAGACCCAGGCCTGTGCCGGGAGGTCTGTCGGTCAGGCCGCAGGCATCGGCCTGATAGAATTTCTCGAAGATCCTTTCCCGGTCATCGCCGGGGATTCCGCACCCCGTGTCCTCCACGCTGAGGCACACTGCCTGGTCCCTGCCCCGCCCCTCGGCCCAGACCCGAACGGAGATTTGTCCCTTGGGGGTGAACTTGTGCGCGTTGGCCAGCAGGTTGACCACCACCTGGGTGATTCGGTCCGGGTCGGCCATGACCGTGGGCAGGCCCGGTTCAATGTGGTGGTCCAGGCTCACCGGGGAGTCCTCGGAAAAGACACCGCGCATGCTGCCCAGCGCCGCCCGAACACATTCGGCCACGTCCGTGGGGCGGTCGGCCCAGTCCATGCGGCCTGACTCGATGCGGGCAAGGTCGAGCATGTCGCTGATGAGGCGGGCGAGGCGGTCCGTTTCCTCCGCGATGATGTTCAGGTTGGCCTCGATGCGTTCCCCTTTTTCGGCCAACTGCCGGTCGCCGTCTTCCAGTGGGCGGTAGTGGCGCAGGAAATCCCTGCGCACCAGTTTGGAAAAGCCGAGCATGGAAGTCAGCGGGGTGCGCAGTTCGTGGGAAACAGTGCTGACCAGACTCGATTTGAGGGTGTCCAGGGCCACGAGTTCGCGGTTGGCGCTTTCGAGCTCGGCGGCCTTGGCCTCCAGGTCGCGGGTGCGTTCGGCCACCTGGCGTTCCAGGTCCGCATGGGCGGCCTTGAGCGCCTCGTCGGCCCGCTTGCGCTCGGTGATGTCGCGCATGATGGCCGAAAAGAATTCCGGCTCGCCCGCTGCCGCGTTGTGGGCCAGGATCACTTGCGACACCGGGATTTCGCGGCCGTCGCGGCGCAACAGCGCGGTCTCGCCCTCCCACGAGCCCTGGGCTGCGGCCGCAGGCAGCCCCTCGTCCCTGATGACCCTCAGAGTCCAGGCCGGATGCAGGTCGGGGATGCGTTTGTCGGCCAGGGGCTCGTCGGCGTCCCAACCCAGCATGCGGCGGCCCGCGCCGTTGAGGTAGGTCAACCGTTCGTCGGGAGTGGCTGTGGACACCAGATCGCTGGTGGACTCCAGAATGGCGATCAGCGACTCCCGCTCCTTGCGGACTTTGGCCTCGCGGCGCAGCAGTTTCTGCTGGCGCAGCATCAGCGCCAGGGTCAGGAGGGCCACCAGCACCGTGACCAGCAGGAGCATGTTGACGCCTCGGATGAAGCGTTCAAGCCGTGCCCGCTGGTCCTGGAGGATGGCGCGGGCCATGTCGTGGGACGCGTAGCGCTCGGCCGACGCCTTGACCAGGGTGTCGCGCAGTCTGGAGTGGACCACGGTCAGGGTCAGGGCGGAGTCGGGCGCGTGGCCCGACACCCCGTGGGTCAGCCATTGCCCGGCGTCCACCAGGGCCGGGGCCACGGTGGCGTGAAAAACCGATGCCTGGACCAGATTGTCGAAGACGTAGGTGTCGCGCAGGGCGACGAGGTCGGCATATGCCCTGTCGATGCCCTCGGCCAGCCGGGCCACGGCTGCGGGAGAGGGGGCGAGCCGGGTCATGGCTGCGTCGGCCACCAGCCCGCCCAGGCTGTCGGTGATTCGGCTCAAGTCCTCGATCTGCGCCAGCAGGATGGTGGGCAGCGCGCCCTCCACTGAGCGCAGGGTCTGGTTGGTGTACAGCCAGACGGCCAGAACCGTGCCGGCCACGGCGACAAAGACGGCCCAGCGCACCGGGCCGAAGGAGACGGAAGGCGGGTTCACGGAGCCGAACCCCCGGCCGGGGACAGGCCCTGCTCCCGGTAGAAGCGCAGCGCGCCAGGATGCAGCGGGACCGAGAGCCCGCGGGTGGCCGACTCCATGGCGATGGAGCGGGCCAGGGGATGGGCGTCGCGCAGCAGGGCGCGCGTCTTCTCGTTCCAGATGGCCCGGGTCAGGGCGTAGGCCATGGCCTCGTCCATGTCCGCGGTGACCAGCAGCAGGGCGTGGACCTCCACGGTGAGGGTCTCGGGTACGCCGGGGTATGTTCCCTCGGGGATAACCCCTGGCACGAGTGCCGGGTGGAGCCGGTTGATTCGCCGGGCGGTCTCGCTGTCAATGGGGACCAGCAGGGCGTCTTCGCCCAAAATCCCGGCAAAGGCCTGGGTCGGAGTCCCGGCCACGAGGCAGACCCCGTGGACCGAGCCCGCTGTCAGCCGGTCGGTGGTGAACTCGGGTTTCAGGTATACGGGGTCGAAATCCTTCTCGGAAATGGCGTTGGCCTCAAGGACCAGCCGCATGACCTCCAGGGTACCCGACCCGGTCTCGTCCAGGGACACGGTCTTGCCCCGGAAATCCCTGACGCTCCTGATGCCCGAGTCCCTGCGCACGACGATCTGGAGCCGCTCGGGATACAGGCTGGCAATGGCCCGCAAGCGTTCTCCCCCGGTCTCACCGGCAAAGGAGCCTTGGCCGTTCAAGGCCCTGAGGGCCACATCGGCCTGAGCCAGCCCGGCCTCAAGCTCATGATCGAGCAAGGACCGGATGTTGACCACCGAGCCGCCGGAGCTTTGGGCCACGGCAAGGATGTCCGGCCCCAGGGCCAGGGTGATGCCTCCGGCCAGGGCGTTGCCCACCGGGTAGTAGACGCCGAGCAGCCCGCCGGTGCCGATGCGCAGCAAATGTGCCTCCTGCGCGGACGCGGGCGCGGCGCAGAGGGCCATGCCCAGGGCCGCCGCCAGGGCGGCCTTGCAAAGGTGGCTTCGGATTCGTGTGAACATGGTCATCCCGCCTCCCGTGCCGCGCACGGTTCAGATTGCCCGTGACCGCGCGACAAGGGTTCATCCTCGATCCACGTGGCCCCTCCCCGGACTCCGGGACGGTCGTATGCCGTGTGCCATCATTGCCATATCAGGGGGCGCAGGGCAAGCCGTGCAGCCGTGCGAGGCTGCCTCGATCGCCCAATTTGGGCTTGACCTGTCCCGGGTTCGGGACTAGGCAACCCCCATGAACGAAACGCTCTGGATCACCTTCGCCCTTGTTGACCTGTGCATGGTCCTGGTGGTGTACCGGCTGTTCGGCCGGGTGGGCCTGTTCGGCCTCATCGTCTTCAACCTGCTGCTGTGCAACATCCAGGTGCTCAAGACCGTGGAGCTTTTCGGGCTGACCACCACCCTGGGCAACGTGCTCTACGCCAGCGTCTTCCTGGCCACGGATATCCTGAGCGAGTTCCACGGCAAGAAGGAGGCGCGCAAGGGCGTGCTGCTCGGCTTCGTGGCCCTGGTCATGATGGTGGCCTACATGCAGATCGCCCTGCTCTTCCAGCCTGCGGCCGACGACTTTGCCCAGCCCCATCTGGCCGCGCTCTTCGGCTTCATGCCGCGCATCGCCCTGGCCAGCATGGTCGCCTACCTCGTCTCGCAGATGCACGATGTCTGGGCCTTCCACGCCATCCGCGAGCGCACGGGCGGGCGCATGCTCTGGCTGCGCAACAATGTTTCCACCGTGGTCAGCCAGTTCCTCGACTCGGCCATCTTCTGCACCATCGCCTTCTGGGGCATGTTCCCCATCAACGTGTTCTGGGAGATCATGCTCTCCACCTACATCATCAAGGTGGCCGTGGCCGCCCTGGACACCCCGTTCATCTATCTGGCTCGGCGCATGTTCCGGCGCGGGCCCGGCAAAGCGGACCAGGACGGCGATGCAGGCCAGGCCGACCCGGGTCAGGCCGACGGGACCGCCTGGCAGGCCGCGCACAAGCACTGACCCCCGGCCGGACGGCCCACAACGTGACAACGCTTCGGGGCGGGCCGTCAGGTCCGCCTCTTCTCATGTGCAGGATATTATGATGACACTTCTCGTTTATGCCCTTGCCTGGCTGCCCATGCTCGGCCTTGCCGTGCTCAACGGCGTGATCCGCGAGACTCTCTATGGGCCGTATCTGTCCGAGTTGGCCGCGCATCAGGTCTCGAGCCTGACGGCCGTGCTGCTCTTTGCGGGCTATGCCCTGTGGCTCGGCCGGGTCCGGCCGCTGGCCTCCACGCTTCAGGCCGTGCTGGCCGGGGTCGTCTGGCTGGGGCTGACCGTGGCTTTCGAGTTCTTCATGGTGGTGGTCCTTCTGGGCCGCCCCCTGGCCGATGCTCTGGGTGACTACGCCCTGGCGTCGGGCCGGGTGTGGGTGCTGGTGCTGGCCGCCGTGGCCGTGCTGCCGTGGGCGGTCCGCCGGTTCGCGGCAGGGCGGCGCTACTGATCGCATACGCCGCCCGCCGAGGGGTGGCGGGTCCTGTCCGGGGCCGTCTTCAGAAAAAGCTCGCGCCCGCCACGATCAGCATCGTGGCGGGCGCGAGTTCTTGTGGCTGGCCGGTGTCAGCGGGCGGTCTTTTTCCTGAGCAGGGGCTTGTCGATGTTGAATTTCGCCAGAGTGGCGCGCATGGTCTCGGTGGACGCGGCCGTGCCGTGGTGGAAGACTTGGACGCGGTGCCAAGTGGTCCCGTTGACATCGCCCGACTCCACGCCCGCCTTGAGTCCTGCCGCACCCAGCTTGTCGGCCAGGGCCTGGGCCATGTCCCGCTGGCGGAATGAGGCCACCTGATAGATGTAGTCAAAGACAGGCTCGCCCTGCGCGGCCGGTTGGGGCGCGCTCGGTTGCGGTGCCGGGGGCTGGGCCGCCTGGGTCTGCGTGGTGGCAGCCGGTGCGGTCTGCGCCTGGGTCGCCGCCGGGGGCTGGGGCCGTGGTGCCGGGGCAGCCGCCGGGGGCGGCGGTGTCGGCAGGATGTCCATGATCTTGTCGGGTGCGGCCCTGAGCCGCTCGGGGTATTCCAGCTCCTCGGCCTGGAGCACCGTGGGCGGCGGCTGGTCCTCTGCCAGCTGGCCGTGCTCGGTGCGCGGCATGATCTGGCCCAACCTGGGCACATCCGCCTCGGGCCGGTAGCCGCGTCCGATGAGGATGCCCATGACAAAGAAGAAGGTCAGGGCGAGCACGCCAGCGCCCACGGCGCTGATCATGCCCGGCAGGGTCAGGGAGAAGTCCCATGTCCTGCCCGGCCTGCTCTGCCTGGGAATCTTGACCTTGGGCGGCGTTGCGCCGTTGTCTGCCATGCTTTCCTTGCCCCCTCGCGCTCGCTACATTGATTGCGGGGCGCTCACGCCGAGCAGCCCCAGGCCGTCCCTGACCACCCCGGCCACGCAGCCCAGCAGCATCAACCGGGCCGAGGCCACGGCAGGGTCTGCCGAGAGGACATGACAATTGGTATAGTATCTGTGCAGCGTGGAGGCAAGCTCCTGGAGATAATTGCTGATCAGGTGCGGGCTCTGGGCGCGGGCCGCGGATTCCACATAGTCCGGGTACTGGTCGAGCAGGCGCAGCACGTCCATGTCGAACTCGGTGTCGAGCAGGGCCAGCGACGCCTCGTCCGGCGCGGCCGCGTTCACGCCCGCCCCGGCAGCCTTGGCAAAGAGCGAGCAGATGCGCGCGTGGGCGTACTGCACATAGTAGACCGGGTTGTCCATGGTCTTCTGCTTGACCAGTTCCAGGTCGAAGTCGAGCCGCGAGTCGGACTTGCGCGACAGGAACATGAACCGGGCCGCGTCAGCGCCCACCTCGTCCACCACGTCTTTCAACGTCTCGAACTCGCCCGCCCGGGTGGACATGGCCACCGGCTCGCCATCGCGCAGCAGGTTTACCAGATTGACCAGGATGACGTGCAGCCCGCCCTTCTTGCCCAGGGCCTCGCAGGCGGCCATCATGCGCGGCACGTAGCCGTGATGGTCCGCGCCCCAGATGTCCACCACCAGATCGAAGCCGCGCTTGAACTTGTGGTCGTGGTAGGCGATGTCCGAGGCGAAATAGGTGGTCTCGCCGCTCGATTTGCGCAGCACGCGGTCCTTGTCGTCGCCGAACCGGGTGGAGCGGAACCAGAAGGCGCCGTCCTGCTCGAATCCCAGCCCGCTGGCGCGCAGGTCGGCAAAGGTCTCGTCCACCAGCCCGTCGGCCACCAGGCTCTTCTCCGAGAACCAGACGTCGTGGCGCACGCCAAAGGCCCGCAGGTCCTCGCGGATGCCGTCCAGAATGTCGTTCATGCCGTGATCCTTGCAGATTTCCACGGCCGCAGTCTCGTCCATGTCCAGAATGCCCGGATTGGCGGCCAGCACGTCGCGGGCGATGCCGATGATGTAGTCGCCCCGGTAGTAGTCCTCGGGCTCGGTCACGTCGCGGCCTGCCAGCTCCTTGAGCCGGTACCAGATGGACGAGCCGAGGATGAGCATCTGACGGCCCGCGTCGTTGACGTAATATTCCGCCTCCACCTCGTGTCCGGCCTTCTCCAGGATGCGCACCAGGGAGTCGCCCAGGGCCGCGCCCCGGCCATGGCCGATGTGCAGCGGTCCCGTGGGATTGGCTGAAACATACTCCACCTGGACCCGCACCCCCCGGCCCAGATCGGACGCGCCATACCCCTCGCCCGCCTCGCGGATGGCCGCGATGGTCTCGTGCCAGAAACCGGGCGCAAAGGTGAAGTTGAGAAAGCCCGGCCCGGCGATCTCGATTTTCGCGATGCGCGGGTCGTCGGCCATGGCCGTGGCGATCTCCTCGGCAATGGCGCGCGGCGGCTTGCCCGCCTGCTTGGCCAGCATCATGGCCACGTTGGCCGACATGTCGCCGAACTGCTTGTCCTTGGGCGGCTCGATCACGGCCTTGTCCGGCCACGCAAAACCCCGGTCGGCCAGCACCTTTTGCAGCGCGTTCTCAAGATGTATTCTTGCTCTCATGGCCCTGTTCTCTCCTTCGGGAAAAGCTCGTGGACGCCGCTTTAGCACGTTTGCCCCCGCAATCCAAGCGGATATGAGGGAGGGTGGCGGGTGGGGGAAGAGCCGGGGGAAGAGAGGAAGGATGGCGGCGCAGAGGGGCGCACGTCCGCGCGGGATGGGCGTCTTTAAACAATACAAGAAGAGGGATACTTTTTGCGCATCCACGCCATCTCCGCCGCTCTCAACGCCTTGGTTCTCCCAACCTCGCCTTGCGGCAGAGCGAAATCTGGCCGCCGGAGGCATATCCCGCGCTGCTACAGCACCGCCTGCAAGGTCCACAGGGCGGCCATGCCTGCGCCGATAGTGGCCAGGGTATTGCGCGTCTTCCAGGCCACGAGCATGGCGATGAGGGCCGCGCCGGTTCGGGCCGGGTCGGCCAGGGGGGTGGTGCCGGTCTTGCCGAAGAGCACGGCGGGCAGCACCAAAGCCGGGAGCACCGAGGCCGGGATGAACCGGAGCATCCTGTGGGCCGCCCCGGGCAGGGGGATGCGCTCCATGAGCAGGATGAAGGAGAGCCGGATCAGGTAGGTGCCAAGGCCCAGAATGGGCACGATGATCCAGTAGGTGGACATGTCGATCATTGGTGTTCTTCCTTTCTGACGGATGTTCTGCGGCTGCGTCGCTCTGCCAAGTACCCGGCGGCGATGCCTGTGGCCGAGGCCAGGATCAGGCCGAGGTTGAAGGGCAGGGTGGCGGCAAGGCAGGCCGTGATTCCGGCGGCCAGGGCCGCGATCAGGGCCGGGCGGTCGCGGACCGCCGGGATGACCAGGGCGATGAAGGTCAGGGGAATGGAGAAATCGAGGCTCCATGCGGCAGGGATGAGGACCCCCAGGTGCGCGCCCAGGGCGGTGCAGAGGTTGAACCCGGTCCACATGAGCAGTCCGGCGCCGGTGTAGTAGGCGTAGTTGTTGACCGGCCTTGCCCCGGGCGCGGCAAAACGCGCGATGGACACGGCATAGGCCTGGTCCGTGAGCAGGTAGGCCCCGGCACTGCGGGCCAGGGGGCTGGCGGCGGTCAGGTGCGGGGCCAGGGAGGCCGAGTACATGAGCATGCGCAGATTGA
>NZ_JASTWE010000037.1 GCF_030282845.1 Pseudodesulfovibrio pelocollis | reverse complement strand
CGCCGTTTAATATTCTCGAGGGTGGCTGGATGAATGAGCTTGTAGCGACAATTTCTTCTGTTTTACGGGTGGGGTTGTATTTGTACTTACTCTTCCAAACGGCCATAGGATTTATGCTGTCGGCGTTTTTTGTGCTTATCATTTTCGAGTATTCTGATTTTGAATTTTTGCCTCCTGGTCTGTTTTTGCCAATGATAGTCCCGGTGTTCTTGGCAAGCATTTTTTTATTAAAGAATATACGCATGAATTTTCCATTGTCCAAGGCTAGGCGGGCTACCATTTTTTGTGCAGCTATCGTCAATGTTCTAGTTCCAGCATGTATATTGTTCTTTTGCCTCATAGCCCCCTATCACCTGAAAGAGTCGTATTTCGATTTGGGAAGCATACTGTCAGCCAATTTCTTCATTTTGCTAGTAGTGTTTTCCTCCCGTTTACATGGTTTTGTCTTTGGTCCTGATGGACAGAGATAGCATTCACCTGACATCGCACCCCCTCCCTATTCCCCTGCCCCATTCTTCTCCCCTGGCTACTCACAGGCCGTCTCCGAGCCGTGGACCGAGGGCAGGGTGACGGTGAAGGTGCTGCCATGGCCGGGGGTGGAATCCGCACGGATGGTGCCGCCGTAGTGCTCGACGATCTCCTTGCAGATGGCCAGGCCGAGCCCGGTGCCCGGCGCTTCGGTGATCAGCGTGTCGCCCGAGCGGGCCTTGTAGAACTTGTCGAAGATGTGGGGCAGGTCCTGGGGCGAGATGCCCATGCCCGTGTCCTCCACGGTGACGGTCAGGCTGCCCACGCCGCCGCTGACCGTGACCTCGATGCTGCCCCTGCGGGTGAACTTGCAGGCGTTGTTGATCAGGTTGATGAGCACCTGCTGGATCTTGTCAGGGTCGGCGTGAATCAGAGGGGCCACGGGCGGCAGGCAGAGCCGGAAGTCGATGCCCGGCCGGGCCGCGATGACCCCGGCCAGGGCGTCCACGGCCTGGCGCACCACCCGGCACGGGTTGAGGAATTCGTCGTTCCAGGCCGCCTTGCCCGCCTCGATGCGGTTGATATCCAGAAAGTCGTTGATCAGCCTGGTCAGGCGCTCGCCCTCGGTCTCGATGATGCCGAGGTTCTGGCGGATGCGCTCGCCCTTGGCCTCCTGGGCCGGGTTGGCGGCCAGGGGCTGGAAGTGGCGCACGAAGTCCTTGCGCGTGAGCTTGGCAAAGCCCCGGATGGAGGTCAGGGGGGTGCGCAGCTCGTGGGAGATGGACGAGACCAGGGCTGATTTGATCTGGTCAAGCTCTGTCAGCCGCTGGTTGGCGGTTTCCAGCTCGGCGGCCTTGGCCCGCAGTTCGGCCGTGCGCTGCTCGACCATGTCCTCAAGTTCGTTGTTGAAGCGCGTCAGCTCCTCCTCGTTGGACTTGCGCTCGATGGCCAGGGCCACCTGCTCGGACACGGCCTCCAGAAAGGTCACGTCCGCGTCGGTGTAGTGGCGCGGGTTGCTGTAGTGCTGCACGGCCATGGCCCCGAGGGTGCGGCCCTTGAGCTTGAGGGGCACGCCCAGCCAGACTGCGGCGGGCGTGCCCACCACGCCGATGTTGCGCGCGTCCTCGGGCGGGATGGGGGCGGCCTGGGAGAGGAAGAGCGGCCTGCCGGTGCGCAGGATGTGCACGGTCAGCCCCCGTGTCTCGGGGTTGCTGACGTTGCGGATGTCGTAGAGTTCGTCCATTTCGTCGGCGAAGTAGGAGAAGACCACGCGGTCGCCCGGCTCGTCGTGCAGGGCGATGAAGAAGTTGGTGGCGTCGATGACCCGGCCGAGGACGGCGTGGATGGTCTCGTAGAGTTCCTGCAGGGTGTCGGTGGTGCCGATGGCCTTGGATATGTCGTAGAGGGCCTGGGTGGTATGCTCGTTGAGCTTGCGCCGGGTGATGTCTGCGTGGGTTCCGGCCAGGCGGAATATCCGGCCTGACTCGTCGCGGGCGCTGGCACCCCGGCCCTGGATCCAGCGGTAGGAGCCGTCCTTGTGGCGCATGCGGAACTCCACCTCGAACTGGTCGGTTCGCCCCTCGGCGCAGGCGGCGTTGGCCGCCACGACATGGGCCAGGTCGTCGGGGTGTACCGCGTTCTTCCAGGCGTCCAGGGTGTCGGGAAACTCGCGCCCGGCGTAGCCCAGTATCGCCTTGTAGCGGGCCGAGTAGAAGACCCGGCCGGTGTCGAGATCCCAGTCCCAGATGCCGTCGTTGGACCCCCTGACCACCAGGGCGTAGCGCTGTTCGCTTTCGCGCAGGGCGCGCTCCATGCGGGCGCGGTCGGTGATGTCGATGAGGGAGCAGACGATGTCGTCGGTGTCCGGGATGGCCTGGACAAAGAGATGGACCCGCCTGCGTCCGCCCCGGCGGGTGAGGATGGTTATCTCGTAGTCGTCCGGGACCGTGGTGTCGCCGAGGCGGCGGCGCCGGTTGTAGTCGCGAACGCGTTTCAGGTCTTCCGGGGCTACGAAGACATTCCAGGGCTTCCTGCCCACCACCTCGGCCGCGGGCCAGCCCACCAGGGCCACGAACTGGGAGTTGCAGCGGCGGATGACCGCGTCGGCCCCGAAGATGATCATGGCCGAGCCCGTGTGCTCGAAGAGGGTGCGGTAGTATTGTTCGCTGAGTAGGAGCGCGGCCTCGGCGCGCTTGGTCTCGGTGACGTCGATGACCACGCCGCGCACGCCCGTGGCCCGGCCGTCCTTGAAGACCCCTTGGGAATAGACCCGGATGGGGAAGGTGCTGCCGTCCCTGCGCATGGCGAGGTATTCCTCGCCGTTTGAGCCTGTGCCGCGCAGGGCGCTGGAGATGCCCGCCCTGGCCCGGTCCACGGAATCCGGATGGAGTATCTGGTGGAGCTGCAACCCCCGCGCGAGGTCGGTCGCGTCGAACCCGAAACACTTGAGGGCAAAGGTGTTGGCGTAGACGAGGCGGCCGGAGATATCCACCTCGTAGATGATCTGTGGCAGGCCGTCGATCATCTGCCGATAGCAGGAGTCGTCGCGTTCCTTGGCCTGACCCTCTGCCTGCCTCGCGGGACATGCCTCCCCATTTTCTTCCGTGCGGGGCGCTGCGCGTCCGGTCGCGGGGTCCATTCCTGTCTTGTTCATGTCGCCCGGCATGTTGTCTCCTGCTTGAGTCAATGGCTCACACCGTAACAGAGATTCGGACAGGAATCAGCAATTATAACGTCCTGATTCCATTGGCTCGGCTGACGACTGAAGACGTTATAAATAACGCTGGCCCACTTTTCGGAAGCAGATTTTGGTGATATAACCACGCATTGGATTCGATTCAAAGAAGTGCGCCCGGAGGTGCCCATGCTGAGAAAAGTCACCATTAACGCCCGCATGATCCTGCTCATCTGCGCCATTGTCCTGTTTACCGTGGGTTTTGCCCTGACAGCCTACAACGGCGTGTCGCGGGTCAAGGATGTGGGTGTGGAGCGGTCTGCCGCAGCCATGCTCGAAGGCGAGCGGCGCAAGCTTCATGTGGCGACCCATTCCATGGCCGTGGCCGTGGCCGAGGCCCTCAAGGGCGTGGAGGGCGAGGAAGCCCGCAAGGAACTCATCCGCAAGCTGATCGCGCCCATCCGCTTCGAGGACGACGAGTCCGGGTATTATTTCGTCTATGAAGGGACCATCAACGTGGCCCTGCCCACCAACACCAAGCTCCAGGACACGGACCTGGCCGGATTGAAGGACAAGGACGGCGTGGCCCTGGTGGTGGAGTTGGACAAGGTCTCCCGGGCCGGGGGCGGCTTCGTCACCTATGTCTGGCCCAAGCCGGGCAAGGGCGACCAGCCCAAGCTCTCCTACGCCGAGCTGATCCCCGGCACCCGCATGTGGATCGGCACCGGCGTCTATCTGGACAACGTGGACGAGGAGCGGACGGCCATCGCGGCCGACATCGACGGGCTGGTCTCCACCTATGTCCTGGGCATGGGCGGCGGCTCCTTCGCGGTCTTCCTGCTGGTGGTCCTGCCGCTGTGCCTGCTCATCGCCCGCTCCATCATCCGGCCCCTCAACGAGGCGGTGGAGCTGGCCGACCAGGTGGCCCGGGGCGACCTGACCCGTGAAATATCCGTGGAATACAACGACGAGCCGGGCCGTCTGGCCGCCTCCCTCTCAGCCATGATCCACCGGCTGCACGATATCGTGGGCCGGGCCAAGGACGGGGCCAACCGGGTCGCCACCGGCAGTTCCGAGGTGACCACCTCGGCCCAGTCCGTGTCCGACGGGGCCAACCGGCAGGCCGCCTCGGTGGAGGAGGTCTCTGCCGCCATGGAGGAGATGATAGGACAGATCGGCCGCAACACCGAGAACGCGCGCCAGACAGAGAAGATGGCCGCCCAGTCGGCCCTGGACGCCCAGAAGGGCGGCGACACGGTCATGGAGGCCGTGGACTCCATCAAGCATATCGCCGAGAAGATTTCCATCATCGGCGAGATAGCGCGCCAGACCAATCTGCTGGCCCTCAACGCGGCCATCGAGGCCGCCCGCGCGGGCGAGGCAGGCAAGGGGTTCGCCGTGGTGGCCAGCGAGGTGCGCAAACTGGCCGAGCGCAGCGGCACGGCAGCGTCGGAGATCGGCGAGCTGTCTTCCGCCACCCTGGCCAAGGCTGACGAGGCGGGCAACATGCTTGCCAGAATGGTGCCCGACATCCGCAAGACTGCCGACCTCGTGCAGGAAATATCGGCGGCCAGCATCGAGCAGAACGCCGGTGCCCAGGAGATCAACAAGGCCATCCAGGAACTGGACACGGTCATCCAGCAGAACGCGGCCTCGGCCGAGGAGCTGGCGGCCACGGCCGAGGAATTCACCGAACACGCGGCGCGGTTGCAGCAGGGCATGGAGTTCTTCACCCTGGCCGAGGGCTCTTCGCCCGGCCGGACCTCCCTCGAACGGCCCGCACCCACCCGGGCGCGTGTGGTCCGGCAGACCGAGGCGCGGCCCGCGCCAGCCGCTCCGAGGCTCGCTGCGGCCACTCCGGTGCGGCCGCCCATCCAGGCCCCGATCAAGCCCAAGCCCGGCCCTGAGCCCGAATCAAGGCCAAAGGAAAGCGCCAAGCCCGCCTCCCAGCCCGAGGCCGGGGGCGGTGGCATCGACCTGGACATGGACGACGACTTCGAGAAGTTCTGATTTCGTTCCGGGCCTTTCTCTTCGAAACCAAGGCCCCGCTCCGTGCGGGGCCTTGGTTTCGTGATTCTTCACGCCTTCCTGTTTTCGATCAGGCCCTTGGTGGTTGCGCCCGGCCCGATTCCTGATATACTGGGGCAAACCGCTATTCCCGGCGTCGTTGCCGGGCAGGAGGGGGGTGCGCATGGATTCGCAGTTCGTGGAGCGGCTGGAGGCGGCCGAGGTGGCCCGGTTCGTCGAGCAGGGCGAGGGGGTGCTCATCGACACGCTGCCGCCCGAGCATTTCGCGGCACGGCACATTCCCGGCGCCATAAACGCCTGCGTGTACGAGATGGTTTTTTGCGAAACCGTGGCCGCCCTGGTGCCTTCCATGGGCGTACCCGTGGTGCTCTACGGCGCGGGGCCGGACTCGCGCGACTGTCTGGCCGCGGCCGACAAGCTGGCCCGGCAGGGCTACACCGATGTGGCCGTGTTCCACGGCGGCCTGGAGGTATGGCGGGCCGAGGGAAGATCCCTGGCGGGCACTGCCCCGGACGAGGTGGAGCCGCCGCATCCGGTGCCGACCCTGGAATCGAGGACCTACCGGCTGTGCCCGGACGAATCGATCCTGCGCTGGACAGGGCGCAACGTCAACAGCACGCATCACGGCACCCTGCGCTTCGCCTCCGGTGAATTCGACTGCGCGGGCGATGGGCCAAGGGGCCGCTTTGTCATGGACATGACCACCATCGCCAACCTGGACCTGGCGGGCGGCGAGTTGCAGCCCGTGCTGGAAAAGCACCTGCATTCCGACGATTTCTTCTTCACGGCCATGTTCCCCGAGGCCGTGTTCACCACCACGGCCGTGCGGCTGGCCGATGAAGCCCAGGCCACCCGGCCCAACGCCATGATCCAGGGAACGCTCTCCCTGTGCGGCGTGGGCAACGAGATCGCCTTTCCGGCCCATATCCGCAACCTCGACCCGGACCGCCTGACCATCATCGCCAACCTCGATTTTGACCGCACCGAGTGGGGCGTCATCTACGGCTCGTCGCGGTTTTTCAGGCACCTGAGCTACCATCTGGTCTTTGATTTCATCTCCGTGGAATTCAGGTTGGTGCTTGAATAGCTGGTCTTCATTCAGCAGCATTATGGCACCATAGAGCCTAATGTTCAAAAATATACAGATTAACGAGGCTCACGCATGAAGAAAGAAGCACGGCTACTGCTGGAACGGGCCTATGACTCACTCCTTTTGAGCATTGAGTTGTTCAACCGACCCAATGACCGAGGTCGGGTCAATGCAGTCCTGATCCAGTTGGACCATGCGTTCGAGATGCTCCTCAAGTCCGCAATTTTGGCCCGTGGGGGTGCCATTCGAGAGCCGAAGGCTAGGAATACCATTGGCTTCGACGCATGCGTCCGCAAGGGCGTAAGCGAGGGGGCCATCAAATTTCTGTCTGACGAACAAGCCGTCACTCTCCAAGCCATCAACGGTTTGCGGGATGCAGCGCAACATCACCTGCTCGACATCATGGAGGCACAACTTTACGTGCATGCCCAGTCCGGCGTGACTCTTTTTCGCGACTTGCTGAAGAGCATCTTCAAGCAGGAGCTTTCGGACCATTTGCCGGAGCGGGTGTTACCTGTTTCCACTATCGCCCCGACAGACATTATCACCTTGTTCGACCACGAAATCGAAGAAATTCGGAAGCTCCTTTCGCCGGGGAAGAGAATGCGCGTGGAAGCAGTTACGCGGTTGCGGTCCCTAGCGATTCTGGACACTACGATTAAGGGCGAGAAGGGACAACCGAGCAACGCGGAGTTGAACAAGGCCTGTCGCCGGCTTCAAGTTGGCGAAGACTGGGCAACAGTCTTTCAGGGGGTCGCAGCCATCAACATCATAACAGACGGCGAAGGGCCGTCCATTGCACTTCGCCTCTCCAAAAAGGAAGGCATTGAAACCCGCCTAGTGGCAGAGGGGACGCCTGGTGCCTCTGTTGTGGCGCTGAAGACAACGGACTCGACCGGTTATTACAGCTTGATGGCAACGAAGCTGGGTGAAAAGCTCGGGCTGAATCGTCACCAAGTTTTGAGCGTCATCAATTACCTTGGACTGAAGGACGACCCGCATTGCTACAAGGAATTCAAGATGGGTTCCCAATGCCACAAGCACTACTCGCCAAAAGCCATCGACGCCATCCGCAAGGCCTTGGAGGTCGAGCCGATTGAAGCTATTGTTGAGAAAATGAAACAGCGCAAGCGCGAACAATAAACGCCTTCCAAACAATAAAGGCCGCGATGTGGCGGCCTTTATTGCTGACTAGCTGTCGTCCAACCGTCTGAAATCACTTTGTGCATTTGCGCCTAATGCTGTCATCCAGACAATAAGCCCCGCCTACCTTTCAGTGGACGGGGCTTTTTCGTCAGCGCATTCGGGGTCAGATTTTCTGGTCCTGCTCGGCGAAGCAGGGAATGCACAGGGTCTGGCCGCCGAGCCTGCGGGTGCGCGATTCCATGGTCAACTCCCCGCACTGCTCGCAGGCCTGGCTGGTCAGGATTCTGGCGGGCCGTGGCGCGTCCATGGTCAGCGGGGCGATGGTGAACATCTCCTCAAGGGGCAGGGCCATGAATCGTTCCTGGAGGTCGGTGCGCAGCTCGGCCAGTCGGGCCTTGTCCCCGGCCGTGGCCGTTCCCGCGCCGCTCTTGGCCATGAGCGGTCCCATTTCGGTGTCCATGCCGCCCCGGGCCTCGGGCGCGAGCAGGGCGCGCAGGCCGGTGCCGCGTGCCCGGTCGAAGAAGGAGAAGGCCATCTTGCCCAGGTCGCGGTGGATGAGGTTGCCCTTGCCATAGGTGCAGCCGGTGAGCACCTGGATGGCGTCCACGCCGCACATGTCGGTCTCGCACACGGCCACCAGGTCGATGTCGCGGCTGTGGCCCAGTTCGCGCAGGGCGAGTTCGGCGGCCCGGATGCCGATGTGCAGGCCGGGGCATTCGTGTCCGTGGAAGTCGATGGCCTTGGCTATCTGGTCAGTGGGAATGCGGCAGGGCATGGTGGTGCTCCGGTGTTGCGGGTGAGTGGTCATGGACAGGGACGATGAGCGGGCGGCCGTGGACGTGGTGAATGTGCACGGGCAGGCCGTAGACCTCCTCGATGACCTCGCGGGTCACCTCGCGGGCGCAGCCGCGCGAGTGGATCACCCCGTCCTTGAGAAAGAGGACCTTGTCCGCGTAGCGCAGGGCGGTGTTCAGGTCGTGCATGGTCATGATGGCCCCGATGCGGTGCTCGTCCACCACCCGGCGGATCATGGTCAGGATTTCCACCTGGCTCTTGAGGTCCAGTGAGCTGGTGGGCTCGTCGAGCAAGAGCAGGCGAGGCTCCTGGACCATGGCCCTGGCGATGGCCACCTTCTGCAACTCGCCGCCGCTCAATTGGTCGATGTGGCGCATGGCCAGCGCGTCGAGGCGCAGCCGCCGCAGGGCGGATTCCACGATTTGAAGGTCGTGCTCGGTCACGCGCCAGCGGATGTGGGGCTTTCGGCCCATGAGCACGGCGTCGAACACGGTCAGCCGGGCCGGTTCGCTGCGCTGGGCCACGTAGCCGATGTTCAGGGCGATCTCGGCCGGGCGCATGGCGAGCACGTCGCGCTCCTCCACGAGGATGGTGCCCTGCATGGGCCGGTGGATGGCGTTGATGCATTTGAGCAGGGTGGTCTTGCCCACGCCGTTGGGGCCGAGGATGGCCAGCAGTTCGCCGCCCTGAAGGGAGAACTCCATCCCTTCGAGGACCGGGTGGCTGTTGTAGGTGAAGGCGAGGCCGTTGATGTCGAGGATCATGCCCGCTGCCCCCGGATGATCAGCCAGATGAAGACCGGTGCGCCCATGAAGGCGGTGAGCACCGAGACCGGCAGCAGGTGCGGGGCGAGCAGGAGCCTCGCCACCGTGTCGGACACCAGCAGGAGCAGGCCTCCGCCCAGGATGGACGCGGGCAGCAGGAAGCGGTGGTCCGAGCCGATGACCCGGCGCGCCATGTGCGGCACCACCAGCCCGACAAACCCGATGATGCCGAGGAAGGCGATGATCACCGCCGTGACCAGCGAGGCCAGGAGCATGCCCACCACGCGGACCAGCTCGACGCGCACGCCCAGGCCGCGCGCGGTCTCGTCGCCCGCGTCGATGGCGTTGTAGTTCCAGGCGTTGGTCAGGAAGTACGCACAGCAGGCCAGGGTCACGGCCGTGATCACCCCAAGCTCGCTCCAGGAGGCGCGCGACGTGTCGCCAAAGGTCCAGAAGACCATGGCCGCCAGTTGCACGTCGTCGGCAAAGTATTGCAGGAACATGGTCCCTGCGGTGAAGAGCGCGCCCAGGGCCACGCCTGTGAGGACCATGACCTCGGGCGTGGCACCGCGCAGGCGGGAGACCATGATGATGACGCCCGCGCCCAGCAGGCTGAAGAGGAAGGCCGCCCCGGTGGTGATGTAGGGGTTGGTGATGTTCACCGCGTCGGCGCTGGTGGAGGTCATGATCCCGCCGCCCAGAAACATGACCGACAGGGCCGCGCCAAAGGCCGCCGCGTGGGAGATGCCCAAGGTGAAGGGCGAGCCCAGCGGATTGCGCAGGATGGACTGCATGACCGCGCCGGACACGGCCAGCCCGGCACCGCCCACGATGGCGGTCAGGGCTTGGGGCAGCCGGATGTTCCAGACGATGGCGTCGATGCGCCGGGGCACCTCAAGCCCGGCCAGGCTGCGGGCCACGTCCGGGATGGGGATGCCTGCCGCGCCCACCGAGATGCCAGTGATCAGCGCGCCCACGAGGAGCACGGCCGTGGCGAGCACCACCGCGCTCTTCCAGCCGATGTAGCGACGGTATTCGGCGGGAACCTGGCCGTCGGAGAAGTGCATGTCAGTTCACCGGCACCTGGATGAAGGCGAAGTTGCCGAACATGCCGTTCATTTCTTCGAACAAGGGCTTGCCCAGCAGGAAGGTGTAGATTTCGTCGGCCTTGGCCGCCGGGTTCACATCTTCGAACCGGTCCGGGTGGACCAGCTTGCCGATGTAGAAGGCATCGGCCAGGATGGAGCCGAAGTTCTGGCTGTACCAGTTGTAGGGGAGCAGACCATACACCTTCCCATCGCGCACGGCGGCCATGGTGCGGTAGGCTGGGTCGGTGCGCAGTTCGTGCAGCCCGCCTGCCTTGTCGCCCATCTGGAGCGTGGAGAGATCAAGGAACAGGTACTCGGGGTTCCACTGCACGATCATTTCCTT
This sequence comes from Pseudodesulfovibrio pelocollis, assembly GCF_030282845.1. Lineage (GTDB taxonomy): Bacteria > Desulfobacterota > Desulfovibrionia > Desulfovibrionales > Desulfovibrionaceae > Pseudodesulfovibrio > Pseudodesulfovibrio pelocollis. The sequence goes on along the minus strand of NZ_JASTWE010000037.1, from coordinate 27,102 downwards.
GGCCACGTTGGCGTGGGTCAGGGCCTTGCCGGTCAGCCCCTCGCGGTGGGCGAGGTTGCGCACGCCCGCGAAGGTGAATGGCGGGTAGCCCGGCTCGGTGGACTGGAATCCGTGGGGACCGGACATGGCCACACCGCCGATGTACGCGGCCGGGCGGTCCTGCTCGGGGATGTCTGCCGTGCGCTGCTTGAGATCCTCGATCTGGCTCTCCATGAAGGTGATGACCGCCTCGGCCCGGTCCTGCCTGCCCACCACCTCGCCCATGGTGCGCAGGGATTGGTACAGTGCCTGCCTCTGGCTGCCGAGGGTGCCGTAGTCCAGCGTCACCACCGGGATGCCGGTCTTCTGTTGCAGCTCGACCGGGTCGTGTCCCCGGGTGGGGAAGGTCTTGAGGATGACCTGGGGCTGCGGCTCAAGGGTGAGGATCAGCTCCGGGTTGTCGTGGCCCCGGAACTGGCCGAACACCGGCAGGGTCTTGAACTGCGGATTGGCCATGGCGTAGGGGCGGGCGTCGAAGCTGCGCCTGCGCGCCTCGATGTCGTCCACGGCCACGGCCATGTGCTGGGCCTCAAGGTAGGTCAGGAGCCGCAGGCAGCCCGGGCCGGAGCAGATGACCCGGTTCACCTCGGAAGGAATGGACACCTCGCGGTTCATGGAATCGGTGATGGTGCGTTCTCCGGCCAGGGCCGGAGAGACGGGAAGCAGCATCAGCGCCGCCCCCAGGATTGAAAGCAGGTATGGTGTCGCGCGCATGGTCGGACCTCGTGCTGTGAGCGAAGCGCTTGGGCTCCACTTGGTTGCTACGGAAATGATTCTTGTAACACTGAAGGGATAACCAAAGCTAACGTGTAGGTCAAGCCGGTGCATTAATTCAGAGCGCTTAAGTATGATATGTGGCCGCGGGCTCTGGGTGGGGACGGCTGCGCAGAGTGTTGCTGGCAGGTTGGAGCGGGGTGATGCGGCGGCCTGTCTCGGCCATTATCCCAGGTGCGCGGGGCTGGGCTGGGAATCGGGGGTGGGATGTCCGCGGGCGGCCTGGGGGCGGCCGCCCGCGGAATTGGTGTTACTGCGGCATCACTGCCCAATCGGGGAGCATGTTGAGATCAACGCCCCAGAGCACGGGCAGGATGTAGACCACGAAGGCCGTGATCAGCATGGTGCCCACGATGTTCAGCCAGATGCCCGCCTTGGCCATCTGCTTGATGGACACGCAGCCCGAGCCGAAGATGACGGCGTTGGGCGGGGTGGCCACCGGGAGCATGAAGGCGAAGGAGGCGGCCACGCAGGCACCCACGATGGTGGCAAAGGGATGCACGCCCATGGCGATGGCCGCGCTGCCCATGATCGGCACCAGCAGGGTAGCGGTGGCGGTGTTGGAGGTGATTTCGGTCAGGAAGATGGTCATGAACACCACCACGCTGACGAAGACGAGGATGCTCGCGCCGTCGAGCCCGCCGAGCTGGGCGGCGATGTATCCGGCCAGTCCGGTCTTGGCGAAGCCGTTGGCCAGGGCCAGGCCGCCGCCGAAGAGCAGGATCACGTCCCAGGGAATCTTGACTGCGGTCTTCCAGTCGAGCAGGAACTCGCCCTTCCTGAAGTTGGTGGGGATGCAGAAGAGGACCAGCGCGCCCATGATGCCGATGGTGGCGTCGTGGATGTAGCCGAAGTTGGGCATGACCGAGGTGATGAAGGGCAGGTCCTTGATGAACTCGCGCGCCATCCAGAAGGTGGCCACGAAGCAGCCGACGATGACGATCTTCTTTTCCTCGGACGCCATGGGGCCGAGCTTGGCCAGTTCGGATTCGATGATGGTGCGGCCGCCCGCCAGTTCCATGTTGCCCGTGGGGAAGAGTACCTTGGTCAGCAGTACCCAGGCCAGGGCCAGCATGGTCACGGACAGGGGAACGCCAAAGAGCATCCACTGGCCGAAGCTGATCTGCACGCCGAACATCTTGTCGATCATGCCGACCATGATGGTGTTGGGCGGGGTGCCGATGATGGTGGCCACGCCGCCGATGGAGGCCGCATAGGCCACGCCCAGCATCAGCCCCTTGCCGAAGTTGAACTCAGGCCCGTCGTGGGGACAGGCGCGCAGGGTGCGGGAGTCGAATCCCGTGGCCTGCTGGATGACGGCCAGCCCGATGGGCACCATCATCATGGCCGTGGCCGTGTTGGACACCCACATGGACAAAAAGGCCGTGGCGATCATGAAGCCCATGATCATCCGGGCCGGGCTGGTGCCCACGAGCCTGATGGTATGCAGGGCGATGCGCCGGTGCAGGTTCCACCGCTCCATGGTCACGGCCAGGAAAAAGCCGCCCATGAACAGGTAGATGAGATGGTTGGCGTAGGGGGCCGTTGACGCTGCCGAACTCATGATGCCCAGGGTGGGGAACATGGCTATGGGCAGCAGCGATGTGGCCGGGATGGGAATGGCCTCGGTGATCCACCAGATGGCCATCAGTGCGGTCACGGCGGCCACTCGCCATGCCTCCGGGTTCATTCCCTCCGGGGTCGGAAGGATCAGGATCAGGACGAAGACGATGGGACCGAGGAAAAATCCGATGATTTTCCCCCGGCCGCTCTCAACGGGTTCAGCGCTCATTCTACCTCTCTCTCATGCTTGCGGCGCGCTTGCCGCGGTGATCGGACACAGAAAACCCAGTGCTGGCACCCCCTCATGAGAGAGGGGTGGACGGGGCCGCAACAACCCCGTCCGTTTGTATCGGGCTAGATGTCCAGGTTGTAGGAACCGACAAAGGCGCTGACGCGGGCCGTGGAATCGGCGATGCGCTGGCGCAGTTGTTTGCCGTAGTCGTCCAGGTTCAGGGTCTTGCGGGCCACGCCGGTCTCCATGGCGGCCCGGGCCACGGCCACGGACACGTACTCGATCAGCCGCAGGTCAAGGGCCTTGGGGATGATGTAGTCAATGCCAAAGGTGAGGGAATCCACGCCAAAGGCCTTGCAGACATAGTCCGGCACCGGCTCCTTGGCCAGATCGGCCAGGGCACGGGCGGCGGCCAGCTTCATTTCCTCGTTGATGGCCGTGGCCCCGGCGTCAAGGGCGCCCCGGAAGATGAAGGGGAAGCCGAGCACGTTGTTGACCTGGTTGGGGAAGTCGGACCGGCCGGTGCCCATGATGGCGTCGGGCCGGGCCTCTTTGGCGTCGTTGTAGGTGATTTCTGGATCGGGGTTGGCGCAGGCGAAGATGATGGGGCTTTCACCCATGGACTTGACCATGTCCTTGGAGACCACTCCCTTGGCCGACAGGCCCAGGAAGCAGTCCGCGCCCTTCATGGCCTCGGCCAGGGAGCTGTACTCGCGGTTGGTGGCATAGGCCTGCTTGGAGGCGTTCAGGTCGGTGCGGCTCTTGTTGATGTGGCCGCGCGAGTCGAACATGGCGATGTTCTCGGGGTCCACGCCCATGCTTTTGTAGAGGTTGGTGCAGGCGATGGCCGAGGCTCCGGCCCCGGACACGACCACGCGCAGGTTCTCGGCCTTCTTGCCGGTGATCTCCAGGGCGTTGATCATGCCTGCGGCGGTGACGATGGCCGTGCCGTGCTGGTCGTCGTGGAAGACCGGGATGCCCATCTCGGCCTTGAGCCGCTCCTCGATGTAGAAGCATTCCGGGGCCTTGATGTCTTCGAGGTTGATGCCGCCGAAGGTGGGCTCCATGGCCTTGACGATCTCGATGATCTTGTCCGGGTCGGTCACGTTGAGGTTGATGTCAAAGACATCGACATCGGCAAAGACCTTGAAGAGCACGCCCTTGCCCTCCATGACCGGCTTGCCTGCGGCCGCGCCGATGTTGCCCAGGCCGAGCACGGCGGTGCCGTTGCTGACCACGGCCACCAGGTTGCCCCGGGCCGTGTACTCGTAGGACTTGGACTCGTCCTCGGCGATGGCCAGACAGGCCTGGGCCACGCCCGGGCTGTAGGCCATGGACAGGTGCTTCTGCGTCACGCAGGGCTTGACCGGGACGACCTCGATCTTTCCCTTGCGTCCGGTCGAGTGGTAATTGAGCGCTTCCTCTTTGGTGAACAGTGCCATTTTCATCTCCTTGGCTGGATGGGTATTCCGTGAGCCGTCGCGCCTGCGGGGCCGCCTCATGTGGCGGCAAGCCCGTGGTCTGCGCATAGGCCCGCTGGCGACGACCGTGTATCGACCATGGCCGGCATGAACCGGGTCCTTGTTCAGCGCCGCAGGGGAAGTGTCCGTGAGACGGTCCACCGCCATCCGGCGTTCTCTCGTGTCGCGGAAGCGACCGGGCGTTGATTGTCGGCTCAGTCAATGTCGCGGTCCTGACGCGGTTGCGTCTGGAGGGCGGACTGGCTGTGCCGGTGGACGGGTTCATGGCGAAATGCGGGGCTGGCCCGCAGTGGTGGCCATTGTCGAGCCCTGGGCCAAGGCCGCGTGAAAGGACTTCGCTCAGGGTGCCGTCCTCGATGATCGCGTTGTCGCCACGTCCGCGAGGAAGACGGCTAGCCAAAAGTCTTGACACAAGGCTGGCCCGGTGTCCATGCCCCGGTCGGCGATATTTGGCCGTCGATCTGGCCGCACTCCTAGGGGGGCGGGCATTTGCGGCAGTGCGACTTTTCCAGGAAAGCCGGGAGAAACGGGCGACGCCCCGGCCGGTGAGTCCGGCCGGGGCGTCGTTTCTGATGTCGTCGAAAGATGTCTTTAGCGGCGTGGTGGAAGGAGATGCCTAGTCGCGCGGCAGGCTCATGCCAAGCAGGCAGTAGGCCAGCTGGGCGGCGGCAAAGTCCGAGGCGTGGTCGCCCGGAGCCGGGGCCAGCTCGACCACGTCGGCTCCGATGACCTGCCTGCCCGCGGTGATCCGCTCAAGCAGGGTCAGGGCGTCGTGCCAGCCCAGGCCCCCGGGCACCGGGGTGCCGGTGGCCCGGATCACGGACGGGTCGAGGCCGTCCACGTCAAAGGTGATGTAGATGCGCTCGGGAAAATCCGGGGGCAGCACCTGGGTGGGGATGCCCTTGAGGTGGAGCTTGCGGGCGTCGAGGCAGGCCACGGACTGGGCCTTGCGGTAATCCGCCTCCTCGGCGCACATGGCGCGCACCCCCACCTGGAAGACTGGCACGCGCAGGTCGTCCATGGCCCGGCGCATGACGCAGGCGTGGCTGAAGGGCGAGCCCTGGTAGGTGTTGCGCAGGTCGGCGTGGGCGTCGAACTGGACCACGCCGAAGCGGCCGTATTTCTGCTTCATGGCCCGCAGCGCGCCCAGGGTGACGGTGTGCTCGCCGCCCAGGACCAGGGGCAGGGCCTCGCATTCCAGGGCGTAGGCCACGGCGTCCTCGATGCGGTCCAGGGTCTTGGCTATCTCCTTGGTGCAGTCCACGGGCTCGGCGGTGTGGATGCCGCCCGAGGCGGGCACCCGGGAGCCGTTCCACAGCTCCAGCTGCTGCGAGGCCGCCAGGATGGCCGCCGGTCCGGCTGCCGTGCCCCCGCCATAGGACGTGGTGCTCTCAAGGGGCACGGGAATGATGTGGACAGCGGCCTTGTCCGGTTTTTCGTTGGGAATCTCCCCTTCCAGAAAATGCGGTGCCATGGGTCGTCTCCTATGACAGGCGGTTTTTGAAATCCTGGTAGCCGAAGCGGCGGATGGTGCGCATCTCGCCGGGGTCCGGCCGGAAAAGCATGATCGAGGGCAGCTGGATGCCATTGAAGGTGTTGGTCTTGACCATGGAGTAGATGGCCATGTCCGTGAACACCAGCCTATCCCCAGTCACCAGGGGTGTGTCAAAGGAATATTCGCCCGCCACGTCCCCGGCCAGGCAGGAAGGTCCGCCGATGCGGCAGGTCCACGCCTTTTCCCCTGGCTCGCCCGAGCCGACGATGTGGGGTCGGTAAGGCATCTCGATGACGTCGGGCATGTGGCAAGGCACGGCCGAGTCCATGATGGCTATGTCCATGTCCGCCTTGACCACGTCGAGGACCGTGGCCACCAGATAGCCCGCGTTGAGGGCCACGGCCTCGCCCGGCTCCAGGTAGACCTCCACCCCCCACGTCTCCCTGAACCGGGTGATGATGCGCACCAGCAGATCCACGTCGTAGCCGGGCCGGGTGATGTGGTGGCCGCCGCCGAAGTTGACGTAGCGCATGCGCGGCAGGATGTTGGCAAAGGACGCCTCGACAGCGGCCACGGTGCGCTCCAGGCAGTCGGCGTCCTGCTCGCATAGGTTGTGCCAGTGCAGGCCGGTCACGCCGTCGAGGTCGGCCGGGTCGAAGTGGGCGCGTCGTATGCCCAGGCGCGAGCCCGGCGCGCAGGGATCGTAGATGGGGGTGGCGCCCTCGGAATGTTCGGGGTTGATGCGCAGGGCCAGCTCGATGGCGCGGCCGCTCTCCTGAGCCAGCTCGCACACCAGGGGGCGGAAGCGCCGAAGCTGGGCAAAGGAGTTGAAGACGATGTGGTCGCTGGTCTGGCATAGGTCGCGAATGTCCGCCTCGCTGAACCCGGCGGCAAAGGTGTGCACCTCGCCCCGGCCGTTTGCGCAGTGGGGCGCGAACTCCTCGCGGCCCAGGCGCGCCTCGTGGGGCGAGCTTGCGCACACGCCGTCGAGACTGGCCGCCAGCAGGGGAAAGGTGCTGTGCATGGCAAAGCACTTGAGGGCCAGCAGCACCTTGCACCCGGCGCGCTCCCGCACGGATGCGAGCACGGTCAGGTTGTCGGCCAGCAGCCCCTCGTCCACCACGAAGCACGGGGTCTGCACCCCGGCCGGGTCGAAGCGGTATCGGCTTCGTCCGTCCACTACAGTTCCACCTCGGTCCAGGGCAGGCCGTGGGCGTTGAGTGCGGCCATGAACGGGTCGGGGTCCATTTGCTCCATGTGGAAGACGCCCTTGCCGGTCCACTTGCCGGTGAGCATCATCATGGCCCCGATCATGGCGGGCACGCCGGTGGTGTAGGAGATGGCCTGGGAGCCGACCTCCTCATAGGCGGCCTCGTGGCTGCATATGTTGTAGATGTACATGGTCTTGTCGCGGCCGTTCTTGACGCCCTTCATGACGTTGCCGATGCAGGTGCGGCCCTTGGTCAGCGGCCCGAGGGAACCGGGCTCTGGCAGCACGGCCTTGAGGAATTGCAGCGGCTGGATCTTCTGGCCACCAAAATCCACCGGCTCGATGGAGGTCATGCCGATGCCTTCGAGCACGCGCAGGTGGGTCAGGTACTGGTCGCCAAAGGTCATCCAGAAGCGGGCGCGCTTGAGCCCCTTGATGTGCATGACCAGGGATTCCAACTCCTCATGGTACATGAGGTAGCACTTCTTGGTGCCGATGCCCTCGGGGAAGTCGTAGCTCATGGACCAGGACAGGGGGTCGGTCTCGACCCACTCGCCGCGCTCCCAGTAGCGGCCGCGCTGGGTGATCTCGCGGATGTTGATCTCTGGGTTGAAGTTGGTGGCGAACGCCTGCCCGTGGTCGCCCGCGTTGCAGTCGATGATGTCGAGCACGTGGATCTCGTCGAAGTGGTGCTTCATGGCGTGGGCCGCGAACACGTTGGTCACGCCCGGGTCGAATCCCGAGCCGAGCAGGGCCATGAGCCCGGCCTGCTCGAAGCGCTCCCGGTACGCCCACTGCCACTTGTACTCGAACTTGGCCTCGTTCGGCGGCTCGTAGTTGGCGGTATCCAGGTAGTTGACGCCGGTTTCGAGGCAGGCGTCCATCAGCGGCAGGTCCTGGTAGGGCAGGGCCAGGTTGACCAGCAGGTCGGGCTTGATCCGCTTGATCAGGGCCACGGTCTCGGCCACGTTGTCCGCGTCCACGGCGTAGGTGGGCACGGTCACGCCCGTTCGCGCAAGCACGGACGCGGCAATGGCGTCGCACTTGGACTTGGTGCGGCTGGCCAGATGGATTTCGGTGAACACCTCGGGGACCTGGGCGCACTTGTGCACCGCCACGCTGCCGACGCCGCCAGCGCCAATGATCAATACCTTGGACATGACTGTTCCCTCCCAGAAAAATCGCCCGCACGCGGGGCGGTTTACCGTTCGAAGTAGGTGTATCCCTGCAACCCGGTCTTGTATGCCTGGAGAATGGCGCGCCGTTGTCCGGCGGTGATGCGGCCGTCGCGAACGGCGTTCTCGGCGGTCTCGCGGAACCTGGTCAGCAGGTGCTTGGTGTCGTATTCCACATAGGAGAGGATGTCCTCCACCGTGTCGCCCTCAAGCTCGCTGACAAAGTCGAACTCGCCGTTGTCGCGCACCCTGATGGTCACGACATTGGTGTCGCCCAGCAGGTTGTGCAGGTCGCCCAGCGTCTCCTGGTACGCGCCTACCAGGAACGCGCCGAGGTAGTACTCGTCGGTTTCCTTGAGGTCGTGCAGGGGCATGGTCCGCTTGACGCCCTGGCGGTCGATGAAGCGGTCGATCTTGCCGTCGCAGTCGCAGGTGATGTCGGCCAGGATGCCCTCGCGGGTGGGCCGCTCGTCCAGTCGGTGGACCGGCATGATGGGGAAGAGCTGGCCGATGGCCCAGGCATCGGGCAGGGACTGGAACACGCTGAAGTTGCAGTAGTAGATGTCCGAGAGGGCCTGACCGATGCCTTCCAGCTCGTGGGGCAGGGAGGGCAGGTCCTTGGACAGGGTGGCGATGCGCCGGATGGTTTCCCAGAAGACGTTCTCGCCCTGGGCGCGCTCGCGGAAGGTGATCTTGCCGTGGCTGAAGGCCTGGCGCACCTCGTCGCGGTAGTAGAGGATGTCGTTGAAGCACTCTTGAATGTTGCGCAGGTTGAGGGATTGCAACGTCTCGAAGAGGTGGCGGATGTGAATGTTGGTGTCCTCGGGCAGGACATCGGGCAGGGGGTCGGGCTCGAACCGGGCCGCGTCGAGCACGTTGAAGAGGAGCATGGAATAGTAGGCGACCACGGCGCGGCCCGACTCGGTGACGATGACCGGATGATCCACGCCCTGCTCGTCGAGCACGGTCATGACGCCCTCGACCACGTCCACGCAGTATTCGTCCAGCGTGTAGTTGCGGCTGCTCATGAAGTTGGTCTGGGTGCCGTCGTAGTCCACGGCCAGACCGCCGCCCAGGTCGAGATAGCGCATGTTGGCGCCCTCGACCACCAGCCCGGCGTAGACGCGGCTGGCCTCGGCCACGGCGTTGCGGATCTCTCGGATGTTGGGAATCTGGGAGCCGAGGTGGTAGTGGAGCAGTTGCATGCAGTCGAGCATGTCCGCCTCCTTGAGGCGGTCGATGACGTCGATGATCTGGGTGGCGTTGAGGCCGAAGATGGAGCGGTCGCCGCCGGATTCGGACCACAGGCCGTTGGCCTGGGCCGAGAGCTTGACGCGCACTCCGAGGATGGGCTTGACTTTCTTGGCCTTGGAGCGCTCGATGATCAGCGGCAGCTCGCCGGGCATCTCCACCACCAGGATGCAGGTGAATCCGAGCTGGGTGGCGTGCAGGCCGAGGTCGATGAATTCCTCGTCCTTGTAGCCGTTGCACACCAGCACGGCCTCGGTGTCGCGCAGCATGCCCATGGCGGCCACCAGCTCGGCCTTGCTGCCCGCCTCGAGCCCGTGGTGATACTTCTTGCCGTGACGGGTCACGGCCTCCACCACCTGATGCTGCTGGTTGACCTTGATGGGATAGGCGCCAAGATAGGAGCCCTTGAAGCCGAGGCTGCTCATGGCGGAGCGAAAGCGCTCGTTGATCAGGGTGATCTGTGTGTCGAGGATGTTCTCGATGCGCAGGAGCACCGGCATGTCGAGGCCGCGCTCCTGGATTCCGGCGATGACCTCGGGGATGCTCACGGCCTTGTCGAACCGGCCGGGCTCGGGAGTGACCAGCATATCCCCCGCATCGGAGATACCGAAGTATCCCGCGCCCCATTCACGTACTCCGTAGAGTTCTCTGGACTTGTCAGCCGTCCATCTTTGTAGTGTATGTGCCACTCATAAATCCTCGCATACCAAGAATTTCGGGCTGTTGCCCCGTCAAGGGCCGACATGGAGCCATGTCGCGCCGCGCGTCTGCCGAAAGCGGGGTGTTATGGGTCACGGCCCGAGATGTCAATGAAAAAGCTGAAGGGGGCAGCAAGCCCTGTCCAGCCCGGTGTTTCCGCCGGTTTGCGCCATGGCTGCGACGCCGTGTTCCGAGCATAGCACTGTGGCCGCAAAGTGCAAATCAGGAAATGAACGGCAGCGGTTGTTGTCATGCGCGCCGGTTCAGGTCACAATGACCGGTGCCCAGAGCGGGCGGAGGATTGATGGACCGACCCACGACCACGGCATCAGCAAGACGCAACCCGGCGCACGATTCGGCCCTCGGGCCTCGTCTGCTCTTCTTCAGCGGCGGCACGGCCCTGCGCGAGACCTCGCGCCGTTTGATCCGCCACACCCGCCGCTCGGTCCACGTCATCACACCCTTTGACTCGGGCGGCAGCTCGGCGGTGCTGCGCCGCGCCTTTGGCATGCCCGCAGTGGGCGACATCCGCAACCGGCTCATGGCCCTGGCCGATCTCGACCAGCCGGGCGTGCGGGAGCTTTACGCCCTGTTCACCTGCCGCCTCTCCCGGCGGGAGTCCGGCCCGGCACTGCGCACCGAGCTTGTGCGCATGGCCGGGGGCGCGCACGTGCTGGCGGCCCTGGTGCCGGAACCGACGCGCGGCCTCGTTATGGGCTGGCTCGGCGAGTTCCTGGCGGCCATGCCCGAGGATTTCGACCTGCGCGGGGCGAGCATCGGCAACCTCGCCCTCACGGCGCGCTGGCTGGCCCACGGCCGCAGGCTGGCCCCGGCCATCGACGAGGTGGCCCGGCTGATGGGCGCGTGCGGGCTGGTCCGGCCCGTGGTGGAGGGCGACCTGCATCTGGCGGCCGGGCTGGCGGACGGCACTGTGGTGACGGGCCAGCACCGGCTCACGGGCAAGGAGGGCGCGCCCATCTCCTCGCCCGTGGCCCGCATATGGCTGACCGGCTCCCCGGACGACCCCGCGCCCGTGGACGTGGTCATTGACGGCGAAGTGGCCAGGCTGGTGGCCGGGGCGGACCTGATCTGCTATCCTGTGGGCAGCTTCTTCACCAGCGTGCTGGCCAATCTGCTGCCCCAGGGCGTGGGCCGGGCCGTGGTCGCCTGCCCTGGGCCAAAGGTGTTCGTGCCCAACCCGGTCGGCGACCCCGAGCTGCTCGGCCAGACCGTGGCCGGACAGGTGGCCCTGCTGCGCCGCATTTTGGCCGCCAGCGGCGGGCCCGCCGGTGCGGGCAGCGTGCTTGACCATATTATGGTGGATGGCCGGGCGGATTACCCTGGCGGGCTGGATCGGGCCGCGCTGTCAGCTTCGGGCCTGCGGGTCATCGATACGCCTCTGCTGGGCGACGAGCCGGACCGTTTCGACCCGGACAGGCTGGCCGAGGCCCTGCTTTCCCTCGTCTGACACGAATTTCCCGGTCCGCGACCCGTTACGAGCCGAGCATCAAAAAATGCGGAGGTGCGACATGAAGGCCATGGTCCTTGAACGACACGGCGACGACTACGCCTTTGCCGAGCGCGAACTGCCCCGGCCCGAACCTGGCGAGGGCGAGGTGCTGGTGCGGGTGGCCGGGTCCAGCCTCAATCCTATTGACCACAAGATCGCCACCCTTGGCACCGCCCTGACTTTCGCGTCCGAGTTGCCCGCAGTGCCGGGCATGGACGTGTCTGGCACGGTGGAGACCGTGGGTCCGGGCGTGACCCGCCTGCGTCCCGGCGACCGGGTCTTTGGCTGTGCGGGTGGGCTTGGCGACATGCCCGGCGCGCTGGCCGAGTTCATGGTGGCAGATCAGGCCCTGCTTGCCCCGGCCCCGCAGTGCATGGACCTTGTTGACGCCGCCGCCCTGCCGCTGGTGTCCATCACCGCCTGGCTGGCCCTGTTCGAGCGGGCGCGCCTCTCGGCCGGACAGACCCTGCTGGTCCACGGCGGAGCGGGCGGGGTGGGCCATATCGCGGTCCAACTCGGCGTTCACGCCGGGGCCGAGGTCTGCGCCACGGTCTCGGGCAACGGCAAGGCGGACGTGGTGGAGGCCCTGGGGGCCACGCCCATCGACTACCGGGCCACCTCGGTGGACGACTACGTGGCCGGGCTCACCGGCGGGCGCGGATTCGACGTGGTCCTCGACACCGTGGGCGGGGCCGTGCTCGACGCCTCGTTCCGGGCCGCCGCCCTGGGCGGGCAGGTGGTCTCCACCTCGACCCGTTCCACTCACGACCTGAGCGTCATGCACGCCCGGGGGCTCTCCCTGCACGTGGTCTTCATGCTCCTGCCGCTGATCACGGGGCAGGGCCGCGCCGCCTATGGCCGTATCCTCGAAGAGGTGGCCGCCCTGGTGGACGACGACGTGCTGGCCGTGCTTCTGGACGAGCGCCGCTTCCACTTCACCGAGATCGCCCTGGCGCATCGCCACTGGGCCTCGGGCAATGCCCTGGGCAAGGTGTCGGTGACCGTGGAAGGGTAGGCCGCAAAAACAGGTTGATCGGCCCAGGCTGGCCGCCGTGGCGGACAACCCGTGGAATCTCCACGGCAAAGGCTGTGGAAAACCGCGCAAACCGGCCGGGATGTTTGGCATTAATCGAGAAATGACGCTTGACAAAACGCGGCCCAGAGGAAAGGTTGGGAACAACCCGAAATGAGGGGTTGACCGGGTGCCCGCGCATCCGGGGTTTCGGCATTCCCGCCATCACCCGTACCCAGACGTGACGACATGGCATCAGACGACACCAAAATCCCCGCACCCGGGTCATCGGGCGCGCCCGGAGACACACCGGTCAAGGCCGACGGACCGGTCAAGGCCAGTGGGCCGGCCAAGGCCAGTGGGCCGGCCACGGGCGGCAAGGCGCAGGCAGCCGCCACGCCGGAGCCAGGTCCTGTGACCGGACCCGGCCCGGGTGCCGTGGGCGGCCCGGCCCCGGACCTGTCCAGCGACGAGCGTCTCTCGCCCAAGGACATCGACTTTCAGCCGCCGCTGGTCATCTGCCTGTCCATCATCAGCCGGCTCATGGGCAAGCCCGTGTCCTCCGCCACCCTCAAGGCGGGCATCCCCCAGCAGGAGGGGGTCATCACCGCCGCCTCCATCGTCCGGGCCGCCGAGCGCATCGGCATCGCGGCCAAGACCGTACACCGCCCTGGCGTGCGCAACATCACCAAGCTGGTGCTGCCCTGCATCCTGCTCCTGCGCGGCGGCAACGCCTGCGTACTGCTGGACACCGAGGAGGACAAGGCGCGGGTCATGGTGCCCGGCCACGGCATGGACGAGACCGAGATGGATCTGGCCGTCCTGGAGGAGGAGTACACCGGCTACGCCATTTTCTGCCATCGCAAGGGCACGCTGGACAAACGCGTCAGCGGGCTGAAGCTGGTCCAGACCAAGCGCTGGTTCTGGGGCGTGCTGCTCAGCTTCTGGCCCATCTACCGTCACGTCATCGGCGCGAGCATCATGACCAACCTGATCATCGTGGCCGCGCCGCTCTTTGTCATGAACGTCTATGACCGGGTCATCCCCAACAACGCGTTGGACACCCTCTGGGCGTTGGCCATCGGCATCGGCATCGCCTACCTTTTCGATTTCCTGCTCAAGAACCTGCGCAGCTATTTCGTGGATGTGGCCGGGCGCAGCGCGGACGTGCTCATCGGCAGCCGGATCATGCAGCACCTCATGTCCGCCCGGCTCGACCACATGCCCGAATCGGCCGGGGCCGTGGCCAACAACGTGCGCGAGTTCGAGTCCCTGCGCGAGTTCTTCAGCTCCAGCTCACTGGTGGCCCTCATCGACATGCCCTTTCTGCTCCTGTTCATCGGGGTCATCTCCTACATCGGCGGGCCGCTGGCCTGGCCCGTGTTCGTGGCCGTGCCCATCGTCATCCTGTTCGGGCTGTTTCTCCAGATACCTTTCCAGCACATCATCGAGAAGCACTACAAGGAATCGACCCAGAAGCACGCGCTGCTCTTCGAGATCGTCCAGGGCCTCGAAACCATCAAGACGAGCATGGCCGAAGGCAGGATGCAGGCGCGCTGGGAAAACGTGGTCGGCATGTCGGCCCTGTCAAACAGCCGGGCCAAGGTCATGGCCAATCTCTCGGTCTCCTTTTCCATGTTCATCACCCAGGTGGTCAGCGTGGCCATCATCATCATCGGCGTCTATCTCATCGCCAAGGGCGAGCTGACCGTGGGCGGGCTCATCGCCTGCAACATCCTGGCGGGCCGGGCCATGGCCCCCCTGAGCGCCGTGGCCGGTCTGCTCTCGCGCTTCCAGCAGTCGCGCATGGCCCTGGGGGCGCTGGACCTGCTCATGGAGATGCCCAGCGAGCGGCCCGAGGAAAAGGAGACCTTCCACTATGGCACGGTGGAGCCCTCCATGACCCTGGAGAACGTCTCCTTCAGCTATCCCGGCACGGACAAGGCGGTCTTGAGCGAGGTCAACCTGCGGATCAAGCCGGGCGACAAGGTGGGCATCGTGGGCCGCACCGGCGCGGGCAAGTCCACCCTGGGCAAGCTGTGCGTGGGGCTCTACCAGCCGGTGAGCGGCTCGGTGAAGGTGGGCGACATCGACCTGCGGCAGATGGATGTGGCCGACCTGCGGCGCAAGGTGGGCTACGTGTCGCAGGATTCGCTGCTCTTTTACGGCACCCTGCGCGACAACATCGCCTTTGGCCTGCCCGAGGCGGACGACCAGTCCATCAAGTACGCGGCGGACATCGCCGGGGTGACAGACTTTGTGCGCGACCATCCGGCGGGCTACGGCATGATGGTGGGCGAGCGCGGCTCGTCGCTCTCGGGCGGCCAGCGCCAGGCGGTGTGCGTGGCCCGGGCCATCCTGCCAGACCCGGAGATATTGATAATGGACGAGCCGTCGAGCAACATGGACAACCAGTCCGAATACCGGCTCAAGGCCATGCTCGAACCCTATGTCAAGGACAAGACCCTCATCGTCATCACCCACCGCCATTCCATGCTCGATCTGGTGGACAGGCTGGTGATCATGGACAAGGGGCGCGTGGTGGTGGACGGCCCCAAGCAGGCCGTGCTCGACGGGCTGAAGTCAGGAAAGATCAAGGTTTCCATGTGAGGACGCGGTGACCAAAGACAGATTCGAACGGGAAACACTGCTGTACATGTCCGAGGTGGACCAGGCCATGTTTGGCCGGGGCCGCAGGATGGCCTACATCGTCTCCATCTCCATCATGGTCATGTTCTGCGGCTTTCTGCTGTGGGCCTGGCTGGCCGTGCTCGACGAGGTCACGCGCGGGTTCGGCAAGGTCATCCCCTCGCAGCGGGTGCAGGAGATCCAGAACCTCGAAGGCGGCATATTGAGCGAAATTTTCGTCATCGAGGGCCAGGTGGTGGAAAAGGGCGATCTGCTCTGCCGCCTGAGCAACGAGCAGGCGGCCAGCTTTTACCGCGACGCCATGTCCAAGGCATTGGAACACCGGGCGGCCATCGCTCGGCTCCTGGCCGAGGTGGAGGGCGTGGAGCCGGTCTTTGACGACGAATTGCGCGAGCGCGCACCCCAGCTTGTGGATGACCAGTACCGCATCTTCGAGGCGCAGCGGCAGCAGTCGGCCATCGAGCTGAGCCTGCTTCTGGACCAGTACGAGCAGCGCATGCAGGAGGTCAACGAGATGGAGGGGCGGCGGCGCCAGCTCATGAAGAGCCTTGAGGTGGCCGAAAAGCAGCGCAACATCGCCAAGCCGCTGGTGGAGCGGCAGATCCACTCCGAACTCGATTATCTCGCTCTGGAACAGCGGGTGCTCGAACTCAAGGGCGACGTGGAGGCCCTGACCCTGGGCATCCCCAGGGTCAAGCGGGCGGCCCAGGAGGCTCAGGGCCGCATCGAGCAGCGCAGGGCCGAGCTGCGCAGCCGCGCCCTGGCCGAGATCAACGAGCGCAGGCAGGAACTGCTCTCCATCAACGAGACCCTGGCCTCGGGCGGCGACCGGGTCACGCGCACCGACGTGCGCTCGCCTGTGCGCGGCATCATCAAGCACATCCTCATCAATACTCTGGGCGGCGTGGTCCAGCCCGGCAAATCCATCATGGAGGTCATCCCCCTGGACGATACCTTGCTGGTGGAGGCGCAGATCAAGCCCTCGGACATCGCCTTCCTGCACCCCGGGCAGGAGGCCCAGGTCAAGATCACGGCCTACGACTTCTCCATCTACGGCGGTCTTGATGGCACGGTGGAGCACATCAGCGCCGACACCATCCAGAACGAGAAGGGGGAGAGCTTCTACGTGGTCAGGGTGCGCACCGAGAACAACGCCATGACGTACCACGGCAAGCGGCTGCCAATCATTCCCGGCATGACCGCGCAGGTGGACATCCTCACGGGCAAGAAATCCGTGCTCGACTACCTGCTCAAGCCGATACTCAAGGCCAAACAGAACGCGCTGCGCGAACGCTGATCCGCTCATGGTCCGCGCCACCCGCATATGCCGGACTCCCTGGGGGTGGTGCGTCGCGCTGCTGGTCCTGAGTTTGGCCCTCGGGGGGCGCGTGGCGCTGGCAGCCGAGGGCGGCCCGTCCCCGTCGCTGCTTTTCGGCACCGTGGAGTTCAAGGGACCCATCTCACAACTGCCCAAGTGGACGGGCGTCCTCGAAAAGATGCAGGGGTGGAAGGGGTTCTTCGAGGACCCGTCCATGGCCGGTGTTCCGGCCCGCCAAAGCTGGCAGACCCTGAAGAACGAGATCGCGTCCGCCCCGCCCATGGACCGCGTCAAGGCGGTCAACAAGTATTTCAACCAATGGCCCTACAGGCTGGATCAGGCCAATTACGGCCAGAGCGACTACTGGGCCACTCCTCCTGAATTCATGAAGAAATCCGGCGATTGCGAGGATTATTCCATCGCCAAGTTCTATGCCCTCAAGGAGCTTGGCTTCACCGGCGACGACATGCGCATCGTGGCCCTTCGGGACACCATCCGCAACATCGGGCATGCGGTGCTGGTGGTCTATCTCGACGGCGATGCCTATGTCCTCGACAACCAGACCGTTATGGTGCTCTCCCATGCGAAGTACAAGCACTACATGCCCCAGTATTCCGTGAACGAGCGGTTCCGCTGGATGCATGTGCCGCCCACCGGGAAGACCACCTACACCAAACCGAAGCAATGATCCCGGACGCCCCCCGGGGCGGTCGGAACAACACAACCAGATGGAGTAGACAGATGATGGCCAGACAAGCACAGACAACATCCGAGGTGCCGAAGAGCATCGGCGGGGCCGGACAGGGCGTCAAGATCGGCGTGGTCATGGCGTTCGTCCTGGTGATTTCGGCGGGCATCCTGTTCCTGGCGGGCCAGGCGGTGAGCGACAAGCGCGCCGAGGGGCTGGAGAACCAGGAGAAACGGCTCGACCTGTTGGCGCACGGCCGGGCCGAGGTGTTTCAGGCGTGGCTCTCCGAGCTGTCGCGCCAGGGGGACAGGCTGATCAAGTCTGACCTCTTCCGCCTGTACGGGGCCGAGGTGGACAGCGTGGGCGACAACCTGGGTGCCGTTTTCGGCTCCGGATCTGGCGAACTGGCCGAGGGCCAGGGCGCGGAGCTGGCCGCCCAACTGCCCATGATGCAGAACATGCTGCGCGAGTTCTCCACTTATTCCGGCTTTCTCAACGCCCGCATCCTGACCCGGGGCGGCGATGCCTACATCGCCACCGACGGCCATCTGCCGCCCATGACCGACATCCAGCGCGGCTTGGCCCGGGAGGCCGTTTCGTCCAAGGAGCCCCGGTTCTCGCCCCTGCGCAGGACGGGCCAGGGCCTTGAGATGGACATCTACGTGCCCATGTTCCCGCCGGACGACGAGGCGGGCGAGGCCATCGGCGCGCTGATGATGACCAGGCAGGTGACGGGCAAGGTCACCGAACTGCTCTCCAACTCGGCCCTGTCGGCCAAGGGGGAGCGCACCCGGCTGATGCAGCGGGCCGAGGGCGGCTACCGCGAGGTCACGCCCTGGACGGCCGAAGGGTTCACCGACGTCACCGCCCGGCTGGAACTGGACGAGGCGGGCGATCTGCCATTCGGCGCGCGCGAGAGCCTGTCGGACCGCGACCAGCCGGTCTTTTCGCTGGGCGTGCGGGTGGAAGGCCCCCAGTGGTGGGTGGTGCAGGAGGCCGACCATGCGGCGGCCATGGCCCCCATCGAGAACTTCTCCCGCACCGTGACCATCGTGGCTGGCCTTGGCATCCTCACGGCCCTGCTCATCGCCGGGCTGGCGTGGTGGGTGCTGGCCGGGGTGCAGAGCCAGCGCATCGCCCAGGAATTCCAGGCCCTGGCCGCGCTGATCGACGAGCAGAAGCGGTTCATCGACTCCATCAACGCCAACATCGACGAGTTCATCACCTTGAAGGACGCAACCGGGCGCTACACCTATGTCAACGACGCCTTTGCCCAGGCCGTGGGCCGGAGCAAGGAGGAGCTGATCGGCATGGACTCGGCCGCTGTCTTCGGGTTTGACACGGCCAAGCGGCTGTCCGCCGTGGACGAGGCCGTGCGGGCCGAGCAGCGCAAGATGACCATCAACGAGCCGGTCTTTCTGCGCTCGCAGCGCCACCAGTTCCAGATTTCCAAGTCGCCTTATTGCGATCAGGACGGGGTGTGCCAGGGCATTGTCGAGGTGTACCGCGACATCACCGAGTTCGTGGCCGTGCAGGAGAAGAACAAGCGGCTCATCCGCCGGGCCATGGAGGCGCTGGGGGCCACCATCGAGGCGGCCGATCCCTATCTGGGCGGCCACACCCGGCTGCTGGCCGGGCTCTCGGTGGAGGTGGCCCGGGCCATGGGTCTGCCCGAGATGGACATCGCCGAGATCGAGACCGCGGCCAACCTCTCGCAGATCGGCAAGATGTTCGTTCCCAACGAGATCCTGACCAAGCCGGGCAGGCTCACCGACGAGGAGATGAAGGTCATGGAAGGGCATGTGGATCATGCCTACCGCATCCTCAAGGATATCGACATCGCCGAGGGCGTGCTCATGGCCATCTACCAGATGAACGAGCGCGACGACGGCAGCGGGTATCCCAAGAAATTGAATCGTGACGAGATATTCCAGTCGGCGCGCATCCTCTCGGCCCTTAACGTGTTCTGCGCCATGATCCGTCCCCGGGCCTATCGCGGGGCCAAGGAGCCCGGGCAGGCGCTGGAGATTCTCAAGGGCGAGGCATCGAAGTTCGACCCCGCCGTTGTCGAGGCCCTGGCCGGGGTGGTCGCCAGTCCGGCGGGCGAGCGGTTCCTGGCCCCCAAGGCGTAATCCCGGTCCTCATCTGGTTGTGCGAGGCCCCGGCGTGGATGCGCCGGGGCCTTTCTCGTGGTATGGGCAAAAAAGTGCTTTGCAAGTGAGTGGCCATTCATGTATTGATATCGGCTTTGCAAACGGGTCCACCGTCCCGCTCGCCGTCTTCATCCCGCCGAGGATCATATGCAATTCATGGAACGCTGGAAGGCCGACAACGGCTACAGACAGGCTTTGGTGCTGGGTTTGCCGCTGGTGATCAGCATGGTTTCGTCATCGGTCATGACCTTTACCGACCGCGTCTTCCTGGGCAGCTACTCCATGGCCGCCCTGGCCGCCTCGCTGCCCGCGAGCGTCGCGGCCTTTCTCTTCCTGTCGTTCTTTTTCGGCGTGGCAGAGTATGTGGGCGTGTTCGTCTCCCAGTATACCGGGGCCACCAGGCACGAGCGTGTGGGCGCGGCCCTGTGGCAGGGGCTGTGGTTCTGTGTCCCGTCCGGGCTCTTCCTGGCCGCCCTCTGGTTCGTGGCCGAGCCGCTCTTCGCCCTGGCCGGTCATCCGCCAGAGGTGCGGGAGCTGGAGGTGGTCTATTTTCGCATCCTGACCCTGGGCGGCGGCCCCTTCCTGGTGGGCATCTGCCTCTCCTGCTTTTTTTCGGGCAGGGGGCTGACCAAGCCTGTCATGGTCGTGAACATGGCGGCCATGGCCCTGAACATCCCACTGGACTACTGCCTGATCAACGGCATCGGGCCCTTTCCGGAGCTTGGCATTGCGGGCGCGGGTATCGCCACGCTGGTCGCGTTCACCCTGCCCGCTGTCTGCTTCGGGCTGATGACCTTCACCCGGGCCAACGAGGAACGCTTCCGGGTGCGCTCGGCCTGGCGCATCGACCGCGCGCTGTTCGGCCGTTTCATGCGCTACGGCCTGCCCGGCGGGGTGCAGTTCTTCATCGACATGTTCGCCATCACTTTCTTTGTCTTCATTGTCGGGCGCATCGGCCCCACCGAGCTGGCCGCCACCAACGTGGCCATCTCGGTCTACACCCTGGCCTTTTTGCCCATGATCGGCATGCACGTGGCCACCAGCATCATGGTGGGCCAGGCCATGGGGCGGGGCGAGCCGGACCGGGCGGCCTACGCCACCAAGAGCGTACTGCACATCGCCCTGGTCTACATGGTCCCCATGGGCTTGATCTTCGTGGCCTTTCCCGGGCCGTTCATCGAGTTGTTCCAGGCGCGGGGCGACACGGCCAGCGACTTTGCGCCGGTGCTGGCCTCGGGCACTGTGCTGATGCGCTATCTGGCCGTGTTCTGCCTGCTGGACGCCATTGCCATCACCTACATGGGCGGGCTCAAGGGCGCAGGGGACACCCGGTTCATCATGCTGACCATGGCCGGGGCCTCGGTCTTTTGCATGGTGGGGCCGCTGGTGCTGCTCAATCACTTCGACATGGTGGACATCCACGCACCCTGGCTCTGTCTGCTGGCCTATGTCACGGCCCTGGCGGCCACGTTCATGACCCGTTTCCGCAAGGGGCCGTGGCGCACCCTGCGCGTCATTGACGAGTAGGCGGCCGGGTCGTTTGAACCAAGGGACCGCTTTGGGGGTTCAGGAAAACAAGAAGGGGCACCGCCGCATGGCAGTGCCCCTTTCCCGTCAGGGTGATTTCGGTCGCAGGGACTATTGGGGCAGAGTGGAGTAGGTGCTCTCAGAGACTTCGAGGGTCTTGACCAGCCGTCCCTGGAGATTGAGGAACTTGTAGAGGGTGAAGTCGCGGTTGCTCTGGGCGGTTTCGAGCAGCACACTGTTGGTGAACACCTCGTTGATGGCGTCGATCACGTCAAGGAGCGAGCGCTGGCCCACGTTGAACTGCATCAGGTACATGTCGCGCGATTCGATGCTGTACTGGAGCGCTTCCTGGTGTTTGTCCACCTGCCCCATGGCGGTGTTGTACTCGGCCCAGGTGGTGGCCACCTGCCGGGTCAGTTCGTCGGTGGTGTCGTGCAGGTCTTCCTGGGCCTGCCTGATGCGGGCATTGGCCGCCTGGGAGGACTGGTAGTCGCTGCCGCCGCTGAACAGGTTCCAGGACATGGCGAGCATGGCCCGGTCGTCGCGCAGATAGGTGGACGAGCCGTCGTGGTGGTCGGTGTAGCGTGAGCTGACCTTGATGTCGATGTCCGGGTAGTAGCTGGAGCGGGCCAGATCGCGGTCCTGGGTGACGGCTTCCACGTCCGCCTTGCGGGCCTTGATCTTCGGGTTGGCCGCGATGGAGGTTTCCAGCACCTGATCGAGGGAGGCCGGGACATACTCGGGGGTGAAGACCTGCTCGGCCAGGGAGCCGGGGGTCTTGCCGGTCTGGCGCACGTATTCAGCCTCGCTGGCGCGCAGTTCTCCAACATAGGTGATGAGCGTTGTCTCGGCGCGGGCCAGACGGCCACGGGCCTGCATCTCGTCCGCCTTGCTGCCTGCTCCGCCCGCCACGCGCTCGGCGATGGATTCGAGCACGGACTGGTGGTCGGTGATGTTGCCCTCGGCCAGGGTCACCAGCTTGCGCGTGCGCACCACGTCGAAATGGGCGCGGATGGCGCTCAGGGCAATGGAATCCACCATGTCGAAGAGGCGGTTTTCCGTGGATTCGAGGCGGGCCTTGGAGCCCTGGTAGGTGCTCAGGCGGCCCATGCCGTCAAAGACGTTCTGGGTCAGGGTCAGGGAGGAGTCCGCGGCGGTGCGGGTGCGGTCCTCGTTGCCCAGGTTGCGGGCCGTGGAACTGTTGTACTGCTGGAACCCGTACTGGGACGACAGGTCAAGGGACGGGAAGAACCGGCCCAGGGCGGCCGAAAGGTCTCGCGAGACCGCCTCGCGGTTGAAGAGCATGGCCTTGATCTGCGGGTGCTGTTTGACCGCGTCGACCACGGTTTCCTTCAGGGTGGTGGTGCCGTCGATGTCGGCCCGGGCAGGGGTGGCAACGGCCATGGCGAGAGCCATGAGAAGCGGTATCAGCAGGGAGTGTTTCATGTCGTTTTTTTCAAGTGGGTTCAGGTGTGTAAATGTATTCATGCTAGGTATAGTTATTTCGGGCGCAAGGCAAGGGCGAAGGTGCGGAAAAGCCCCGGTCTCCATGGGAGGCCGGGGCTTTTGGCGTTGCCTAGTGGTTGCCGTTGCCGCCCGAGTCGATCATGTACTGGAGCAGGTCGTCCACGTGGTTTTCGTGGGTGACGGCGCTCTGGTGGCCGGAGAGGTTGGTCTGGCTCACTCCCAGCAGCTTGATGACCACCTGATCCGCATCATTGCCCACGAGCACGTCGGCGTAGCTGATGTTGTCGGCCGTGGTGCCGAAGGCGATGTCGCGGACCTCCATGCCGTCGCGCAGGTCCAGGGCGTCCATGCCCACGGAGAAGTCCTCCACCGTGATCTCGCCGCCGCCGTCGGCCAGGACCGAGCGGTCGATGATGATGGTGTCGAATCCGTCGCCGGTGCGGATCACGTCGCGGCCGCTGCCGGGATTGAAGGTGTCGTTGCCGATGCCGCCGATGAGCAGGTCGTCGCCGGGGCCGCCCACCAGCAGGTTGTTGCCGCTGCCGCCGATGAGCGTGTCATTGCCCGCGTTGCCTTCAAGGGTGTCGTTGCCAGCGCCGCCGAAGGCGTAGTCGTCGCCCCCGCCGCCGATGAAGTGGCCGTCCTCGGTGCCGCGTACGGTGACAACGAGGTCGTTGAAGTCGTCGTCATCGTCGTTTGCGCCGTTCTTCTTGTATGGATTGGAATCCTGATTCGGCCCGTTGCCCTGTCCGGCGAACTGGTCGTCCATGCGGACTTCCACGGCCTCACCCGGATCGACGGTGAACCCGGCTCCCAGGGTCTGGCCCACGTTGTCCAGACTCGGTTCCAGGCCCTGGCCGTTCTCGCCGATGAAGGAGGACCAGAATCCGGGCTCTTCTCCGGCCGGGTTCAGGGCCGGATCGTCAAAGTGCACGTTGGTGTAGGAGTTGGCCCCGTCCCTGGTGACGGAAAGCTCCCACTGGCCGTTTGACCAGACGAAGTCCAGGGAGTCGGTGGCCAGCACGGTGGTCGCCGTGACGTCGGGAATCAGGAAGAACCTGATCCGGTCGTCTCCGGCAAAGGTCTTGAGCACGTTGCCCGGCACCGCTGTCTTGCTGTTGAAGAGGATGATCTCCGGGTCCACGGGCTTGCCCTGGTCATCAAGGGTGTAGATGCCGAGCATGTTGGTGTAGCCCGCGTCCTGGGAGGCGAAGACCACCTCCTGGCCGCTGACATCCATGACCACCATGCCCGGCTCGCTCACCCGGATGGCGCTGGTGGCCGTGTTGCTGGCCAGGGACTGGCCACCTTCGGCGTCGGTTACCTGCACGGTGATCTGGCGGGTGCCGAATCCCGGGTCGTCGGCCGTGTTGGCAAAGGTGATGGCCTTGATGGCGCTCTCGTACTCGGCGGCCGTGGCCGTGCCGCTCAGGGTGACCACGATCCGCCCCCCGGTGGTGGCGTCCACATCCACGAACAGGCCGGAGACGCCGTCGGTGTCGAGCACGTCGCCGGGTCTGGCGTTGGTCAGGGTGATGACCGCCTTGCTCATCATGGCCGAGTCCACGTCGCTGATGGCGATAGTGCCGGCGATGGACACCGGGGCCTCGCCCGCCATGTAGATGGCGGCGAAGTCCGCGTTCTGCTCGGTGGCGTTCAGGTCCAGGGTGGGAGCATCGTTCACCGGCGTGATGTTCAGGGTCACGGTGGCGGTATCGAAGCCGCCACGGCCGTCGCTGACGGTGTAGGTGAAGGTGGCTTGGCCGTTGTAGTCGGCCTCGGGCTCGAAGATCACCTGGGTTCCTTCAAGCCTGACCGTCCCGTGGGTGGCGTTGCCCACCTCGGTGATGGTCAGGGGATCGCCGTCCGGGTCAAAGTCGTTGGCCAGCAGGATGCTGCCGTCCAGGGTGATGGTTTCGTCTTCGAGGAAAGTGCCGGAGACTTCGGCCATGGACTCGCCGCTGACGCTGCGCAACAGGAAGTCGGAGTTGTTGCCCGACAGGCCCGCGTCGTTGGCAAGGGGCATGACCGCCACGGTGGCGATTGGCAGGCCGTAGCCCTGCTCGGTGACATCAAGGGTGACGGTGGCCAGCCCGTTGACCGTGCCCTGCACGTCCACATACCCGAGCAGCGCACCATCCGCATCAAAGGCGGCCACGCGGGCCATCTCGGTGTGTCCGCCGTCGTAGGGGGCACCCTCGCCACCAAACAGGGCCGACAGCTCCAGGGTCACGCTCTGCATGGGCTTGTCAAAGGACACGGCCAGCAACTCGGTGTGGGTGTCGTGGCTGCCGTCGAGCAGGTCCACCTCGCCGCCGTCGATGTTGCCCGGCGCGCTGACGCCCAGGCCGGAATAGGCGTAGCTCGTGCCGTCCACGCTGAAGCTTACGTTCTTGGTGCCCAGATTCGCGTCGCTCCAGGAGCCGGCATCCATTCCGTCACCGGTCAGGGCGCGCACGGCCACTCCCTGAGCCGCCCATTGTGTCTGGACTTGGGTTGTATTGACGCCCGAGTCAGGGGTTGTCAGATCGATGACCACGCCCTCGGTCACGGTGATCGTGCCAAGCTCGTCGTCGCCCGCCACCGGAATCTCGTTGACGTCGCCCACGTTGATGGTCAGCTGCCGGGTGGTGGTCAACTCGCCATCGCTCACCGTGACCTCCACGGTGTAGGATGCGGTGGTTTCGTAGTCGAGGTTCGCGCCTTCCTTGAGGGTGATCACGCCGGTGGCCGGGTCGATGGTGAAGGGCGAGGTGTCGTCCGGGTCGGCCAGGGAATAGGTCAGGCCCATGGAGTCGATGTCCGCGCCCACCACGCTGGCCACGAAGGTGCCGGCCGGGGAGTTCTCGTTCACCGTGACCGCGTCGCCCTCGGCCGGGGTCACGGCGTACATGCGCACGTTGTCGATGACGTTGCCGTAGCCGTCGGCGTTGTGCGAGGCCAGGGTCAGGGTGCCGCTGCCCGCCTCGGTCACGGTGATCAGCACGCGGCCCGTCTCCCAGGCGTCGTCGCCCGGGTTGAAGGAGGCCACGATCTCGCCGTTCCAGAGCACGTCTATGTTGCCGCTGTCCGGTTCCCGCAGATTGGAGCCGCGGTCGAAGAGGTCGAGTTCGACGAGGTACTGGCCCGGCTCAAGGTTGTCGATGGTCTGGGAGATGACCAGGGCCGCCCTGTTGCCCACGCCCGTGTCGATGACATTGTCGCCGTCGCTCGCGCCGATGATGCCGTGGCGTTCGCCGCTCATGACTTCCCAGCGGTCGCCAGCCACCTTGTCCCAGCCCACCGGGGCGACCCCGTTGGCCCAGTCCTTGGGTGCGATGGTCCCGCCGCCAACCAGCTCCTCGAAGCTGCCGTTGACGATGAGGTTGGTGCCGGTGTCGGGCGCGGCCACAGCGAACTGGATGATGGGCGCGTCATTGGTGGGCAGGACGGTCAGGCTGGCGGTCTGCGGCGTGGTGTTCACACCGTCGCTCAAGACGTAGCCGAAGGAGACCTCGCCGTTCCAGTCCTGGGCCGGGGTGAAGGTCCAGGTGCCGTCCGGGTTGGCGGTCAGGTCACCCTGGCCCTGGGTCAGGGTCAGGTTCTCCACCGAGAGGGCGCGGCCCTCGGGATCGTAGGAATTGCCGATGAGGTCGGCGGCGCTCATAGTGATGGCCCCGGCACCGCCGTCGCCGTCCTCGTAAAGTTCGCCGAGGCTGACCGGCACGGCCACGGGCGCTTCGTCCACATCGGCCACGTTGATGGTCAGCTGCCGGGTGGTGGCGAGATCGCCGTCGCTGACCGTGACGTTGATGGTGTAGCTCTGCTTGGCTTCGTAATCCAGGCTCGCGCCCGGGGCCAGGGTGATGACGCCGGTGGCCGGGTCGATCACAAAGGGGGCCGCCTCGCCGGGGAAGCCGTCGCTGTCGCCGATGGCGTAGGTCAGGGTGTCGTTCACGTTGATGTCTGCGCCCAGAGCCGAGGCCACGTAGGAGCCTGTGGCGCTGTTCTCGACCACGGTGACCGCGCCGCCCGGGGCCTCGGTCATGGCGTACATGCGCACGTTGTCCACCACGTTGCCGTAGCCGTCGGCGTTGTGCGAGGCCAGGGTCAGCGTCCCGCTGCCCTCGTCGCCCACAGTGATGATGACGCGGCCCGTCTCCCAGGCGGTGTCACCTGGGTTGAAGGAGGCCACGCTCTCGCCGTTCCAGAGCACGTCGATGTTGCCGCTGTCCGCCTCGCCCAGGTTGGAGCCCCGGTCGAAGAGGTCAAGCTCGATGACATACTGGCCAGGCTCGAGATCGCCTATGGTCTGGGAGATGACCAGGGCCGCCCTGCTGCCCACGCCGAAGTCGATGACGTTGTCGCCGTCCGTGGCTCCGATGATGCCGTGGCGCTCGCCGCTCATGACTTCCCAGCGGTCTCCGGCCACCTTGTCCCAGCCCTCGGGCGTGTGGCCCTGCGCCCAGTCGCCAGGGGCGATGACCACGTCCTCGAAGCTGCCGTTGACCACGTAGTTGCGGGTCTGGTCCGCGCCACTGAAGCTCAGGTCGGGGGCGTCGTTGACCCCTTGTATGGTAATGGTCAGGGTGGTGGTGTCGGTCAGGCTGCCGTCGGAAAGGGTGTAGGAGAATTCCTCGGTCAGGGTGTCGTCCCGGCCAAGGCTCTTGACGGCGTCAAGAGAGTTGTCCGGGCGGTAGGTGTAGCTCCCGTTGGCGTTGATGACGATGGTGCCGTAGTTGCCCTGGATGACGGTGCCCACATTGCCCGCCTCGCCGTTGACTTCGCTGACCGTGGTCCGGTCGCCGTCGATGTCGTAGTCATTGGCGCGGACATTGCCGGTCACCCGGCTGGAGCCTTCGAGGATCATGGCCTCGTCG
>NZ_JASTWE010000036.1 GCF_030282845.1 Pseudodesulfovibrio pelocollis | reverse complement strand
CGGGAGGGGCTGGCGGAACTTCAGGCGCGCAGCCCGAGCCAGGGCAGGGCATCGCGTCGGACCGGCAGCGGCTGGCGTGGGCAGACCACTGCGGGTCAGCGGTTTTCCAGGCGGCAGGGCTGGCTGTAGTAGGCGCAGCCCTCGCCCATGTCGGTCATGCGCGGCTCGATGATGACGTTGGCGCTGTGCCCGTACTTCATCCACCCGCCCCGGCGCATGATCACGGCGACCGGATGCAGTCCCGGCGCGGTCTCCACATTCACCCGCATGGCTCCGGCCGGGGTGACTAGATAGGCGTCCAAGGCCGGGTTCAGGGCGGCGAAGGCCGGGTTGTCCTTGGCGATCCACACGGTTGGAAAACCGGCCTGATCAGCCTCGGGAATCTGCGAGTGCAGCGACTCGCCGCGCACCAGGGTCAGCAGTTGCAGGGGATGGTCCGGGTCGCGCTCCATCTCGGGCGAAAGGGTTTCGGGGAACCGGTAGAGCCCGTCCGGGTGGGCAAAGGCCATGCCCGCAAAGGCCACGCGCGGGTGATCGACCCGCACGAACCCGTGCTCGCGCAGTTCGTCCAGGGTGATGCCCGACTTTTTCAGCCCTTCGCCCAGGCAGGTGTCGGCGTCCGGGAGGATGATCGGCTCGGCCAGCCGCGCGCCCAGTTCGGTCATGATCTCGAAGTCCGGGCGGCAGAGGCCGCGCGGCGGCACGGCGGCGGCGCAGTGGTTGACGCAGTTGTGGGCAAAGGAGCCCAGCGCGTCCTCGCGCTCGAACATCAAGGCGGGCGGCAGGATGACATCGGCCAGCATGGCCGTGTCGTGCATGAATCCGTCCACCACCATCACGAATGGCCTGCGCAGGGCATCGGCCACGGCCAGACAGTCGGGCACCTGGTTGACCACGTTGTGGCCGTCGATCAGGACAAACTCCACGGCCGGGTCTGCCCGGCGGATTTCCGCGCCCAAGTCGTTGATGAGCAGCTCGCGCCGCGTGGCGCCGGGCTGGCCGCCTTTGACCAGATGCGCCCAGGTGCCGAGGTTGCGGCCAGACGAGATGTTGTAATACGCGCCCCCGCCGCTGATGCCCACGTTGCCGGAGAGCATGGCCACCGCGTTGATGAAGCGGACGTTCTCGCCGCCAAAGTCATAGCGCTGCAATCCCCAGCCGAGCAGGGTGGCCACGTTGCCCGGGTCGGCGTACCAGTCGTAGACCAGTTCGGCGTCGTCGTCGGTCACGTCGCAGGCCCGGCACAGGTCGCGGAAGGTCAGGCCGTCGATGAGCCCCCGCAGGGCGGGCCAGTTGGCCGTGCGGGTCAGCACCCAGGGGTTGAGGTCGCCCGCTTCGAGGAAGAGCTTGAGCACGGCCGCGGCCAGGAACCGGTCCGAGCCGGGCCGCACCCGGATGGTCATGTCCGAGAATTCGGCTGCGCTGTCGCCGCCGGGCGAGATGGTCAGCACCTCGGTGCCCTGCTTGCGCGCCCGGGCCATGAGGGCCTGCTGATGGACCGAGCAGCGGGGCACGTCGCGGCCCCAGTTGACGATGCGGTTGGCGCAGAGGATATCCTCGGGATCGTTGTGGTCCAGGGCTCCGAAATCCATGATGGAGGCGGTGATGCCGGTGTTGTCGCACAGGGTGCCGCGCGTGGTTGACGAGCCAAGGGCCGCGAACAGGATGGAGCTGGCCTTGGCCAGGACACCCCGGTAGCCGTGGCCGTGGATGTGCAGGATGGAGGCCGGATTCTTTCTGGCCGCATCGAGTCGCTCGGCCGCCAGTCCCAGGGCCTCGTCCCAGCTGGCCTCCACGAACTGCCCGTCCCGCTTGATCAGCGGGGTGGTGATGCGCTCCTCGGCGTCGAGCCGGTCGAAGTAGCGGCCCCCCTTCTTGCAGCAGAAGCCCTTGGTAAATGGATGCTTGGGATTGCCCCGGATGGTCCGGGCCTCGGGGTCCACGAGCAGCGAACAGGCGTCGCCGCAGTCCATGGTACAGGCAGTGGTGATGGGCATGGGTTCCTCCGACCCGAAGAGTGGTGGACTTTACCGGCAAGGTCAAATCCAAAATGGCGAAGGGGGCCATTGCCCGATGCGAATCCTACAGGCTGGGGCCAGCCTTCTTTTTGACAATCCGGCCGGGATAGACTAACCAAATTCGGTTCGTGCCACATGAATTTTTCACACCATTGAAGGCGACATGGCGAAGATTCAGAAAATAAAAGGGTTTGCGGACATCTTCCCCGAGGATGCGGCCGTCTTCACCCGCATGGAAACCGTGGCGCGCGACATTTTTTCGCGCTACGCCTTTGGCGAGCTGCGCACCCCGGTGCTTGAGAAGACCGAGCTGTTCCAGAAATCCATCGGCGAGGATACCGATGTGGTGGGCAAGGAGATGTTCACCTTCCCGGACCGCAAGGGCCGCTCCCTGACCATGCGCCCCGAGGCCACGGCGGGCGTGGTCCGCGCCTTCATCGAGTCAGGCACGCACCAGCCGGGCAAGGTGTCAAAGTTCTTCACCTTTGGGCCCATGTTCCGCTACGAGCGGCCCCAGAAAGGCCGCCAGCGCCAGTTCCACCAGATCAACGCGGAGATATTCGGCGCGCCCGAGGCCCAGGCCGACGGTGAGCTGATCCTCATGCTGCGCACCTTTCTCAACACGCTGGGCCTGAACAAACTGACCGTGGAGCTCAACTCCCTTGGCTGCCATGACTGCCGCCCGGCCTACCGCCAGGCGCTCATCGACTACTACACTTCCAAGGACCGCGCCAATTTCTGCGAGGACTGCCGCCGCCGCATGGATACCAACCCCCTGCGCGTCCTCGACTGCAAGGTGCCCGACTGCAAGGCCCTGGTCCAAGACGCCCCGGCCATCACCGACCACCTCTGCGCCGAGTGCGAGACCCACTTCACCGACGTGCGCGCCATCCTCGACGGCGCGGGCGTGACCTACGAACTCAACCCCCGGCTGGTGCGCGGGCTCGACTACTACGTGCGCACCTGCTTCGAGGTGTCGAGCCACGACATCGGCGCCCAGACCGCCGTGGCAGGCGGCGGCCGCTACGACGGGCTGATCAGGAGCCTCGACGGCCCTGACTGCCCGGCCACGGGATTCGCCTGCGGCATGGAGCGGCTCGCCCTGCTCCTGGAGCGCCTCGAAGCCCCGGCTCCGGATTTTTACCTAGCCGTGGTGGACAATGCCGCGGCCATCGCAGCCATGCTCTTTGCCCAGCAGCTGCGCGACGCCGGGCAAAGCGGCGAGGTCGCCTATGGCGGCGGGTCCATGAAGAGCCGCATGCGCGCGGCCAACAAATCCGGCGCCAAGGTCTGCCTGATCATGGGCGGCGATGAACTGGCAGGCAACACCGTGACCGTCAAGCCCATGGTCGGCGACGGCCAGCAGACCACCGTGTCGCGAGCCGAATATCTGGCGCGCATCAAGGCTGAATAACAACACAAAAGCCGTCCGCGGCCCCACGCAATACACCCGGAGAGAGCAGACATGGCTGAACAGCAGGAAGAGAGAGACTACAACGAATTTCGCGTCATCGAGGATCTGGCTGGCTGGCGGCGCACCCACCACAACAACCAACTGACAGCCGCCGACCTGGGCGATCGGGTCTGCCTCATGGGCTGGGTCCAGTTCCGGCGCGACCACGGCGGGCTCATCTTCCTCGACCTGCGCGACCGCGAGGGGCTGACCCAGGTGGTCTTCAACCCCGAAGGCAATGCGGACGTGCACGAGCGCGCCCACGCCATCCGCGCCGAATATGTGGTGGCGGTCAAGGGAGTGGTGCGCATGCGGCCGGACGGCATGGCCAACAAGAACCTGATCACCGGCGCGGTGGAGATCGAGGTGGAGGAATACAAGCTCCTCAACACCTCCGAGACCCCGCCCTTTCCCATCGAGGACCGGGTCGAGGTGGGCGAGAACCTGCGCCTCAAGTACCGCTTTCTCGACCTGCGCCGTCCGAGTCTGGCTCGCAACTTCGTCATCCGCAACAAGGCCGCCCAGGCCGTGCGCCGTTACCTCGACGCGCTGGGCTTCCTCGAAATCGAGACCCCGGTGCTGACCAAGTCCACCCCCGAGGGCGCGCGCGACTTCCTGGTGCCCAGCCGGGTCAACCAGGGCGAGTTCTACGCCCTGCCCCAGTCGCCCCAGCTCTTCAAGCAGATGCTCATGGTCTCGGGCATGGACCGCTATTTCCAGATCGTTAAATGCTTCCGCGACGAGGACCTGCGCGCCGACCGCCAGCCCGAGTTCACCCAGATCGACATCGAGATGAGCTTTGCCGACGAGGCCATGATCCAGGACATGGCCGAAGGACTGGTCAGGAAAATCTTCGCCGAGACCATCGGCGCGGCCCTGCCCGACGAATTCCCTCGCATGACCTACGCCGACGCCATGCGCGACTATGGCGTGGACAAGCCCGACCTGCGCTTCGGCCTCAAGCACATCGACATCACCGACGCCTTCAAAAACTCCGGGTTCAAGGTCTTTGCCTCGTCCGAACTGGTCAAGGTCATGGTCGTGCCCGGCGGCGGTGAACTGTCCCGAAAAGAAATCGACGACTACACCAAGTTCGTCGAGATCTACGGCTCCAAGGGGCTGGCCTGGATCAAGGTCAAGGAAGACGGCGAGTGGCAGTCGCCCATCGTCAAGTTCTTCTCCGAAGACGAGATCGCCACCCTGCGCCAGCGTACCGACTGCAAGCCCGGCGACATCCTCTTCTTCCAGGCCGGGTCCGCCGACATCGCCAACGCCGCCCTGGGCAACCTGCGCTGCGAACTGGGCGAGCGCTTCGGCCTCATCGATCCCAAGGTCTTCAAGCCCGTCTGGATCACAGACTTCCCCCTGCTCGAATACAACCCGGACGAAAAACGCTACGTGGCCCGGCACCACCCCTTCACCTCGGCCAAGCCCGACCAGATGGCCACCCTGGCCACCGACCCGGGCAACGCCCTGGCCCGCGCCTATGACATGGTCATCAACGGCTACGAGGTTGGCGGCGGCTCCATCCGCATCCACACCGCCGAACAGCAGCGCATCATGTTCGCCGCCCTGGGCATCGACGGCGACGAGGCGCGCGAAAAATTCGGCTTCCTCATGGACGCCCTCAAATTCGGGGCACCCCCGCACGGCGGCATCGCCTTCGGGCTCGACCGGCTGATCATGATCATCACCGGCTCCAAATCCATCCGCGATGTCATCGCCTTCCCCAAAACCCAAAAGGCCACCTGCCTCATGACCGAAGCCCCGTCCGAAGTACCGAGCAAGCAACTCCGCGAACTCGGCATCCGCCTGCGGGAGAAGAAGGAAGGGTAGGGGCGCGGGGAGGGGAGGAAGATTCCGGGGGAAAAACTTTTTGGGTCTACGCCGCCTGGAAGGGTAGCCGGGCAAGAAAGGGATGGATGGCGGCGTAGGGGGTCGCGCGGGGGCGAGGGAGCCGGGCTTGCGATGAGAGCTGTCGCAAAAACCGGATGTTTTTTTCTGCCGCTCTCGCCTTTTGCTCTTTCGGGATTATTTCTGTACTGATTCGGACGGCAGCGGCGCGGCCTAGCTTTGCAACGCCCTCTCCGCCGCCGTCTTTTTCATCCGTTTCCGCCTGCCCTTCCGGGCGGCGGAGCGCCAAAAAGTTTTGGAGGGTCCAGGGAGCCTTTTTCAAAAGGTTCCCTGGCCGCCGGAGGCATACCATAATGAAACTCGACATATGCACATGGCCTGACGACATCCTGGCGGGCAAGGCCGAGCCAGTGGCCGAGGTCACGCCGGAGTTGCGGCAACTCATCGAGGACATGATCGAGACCATGTACGAGGGCGATGGCGTGGGTCTGGCCGCGCCCCAGGTGGGGCGGTCCATCCGGCTCATCTGCGTGGACCAGACCGGGCCGAAGCTGCGCGGTGATCTGCGCGTGCTGATCAACCCCGAGATAGTGGAGTGCGAGGGCGAGGTGGAGTCCGAGGAAGGGTGCCTGAGCTGCCCGGAATTCACCGGGACGGTGCTGCGCAAGGAACGGGTCAAGGTCACGGGCATGGGGCCGGACGGCAAGCCGGTCTGCATCGACACCGACGGATTTCTGGCCATCGTGCTCCAGCACGAGATCGACCACCTGGACGGCATCACCATCGCGGACCGGGCCGGTCGGCTGAAGCGGGCCATGTACAGGAAAAAGGCGGTCAAATGGAAAGCGTAGCCAAGCCGACCTTGAGGCCGCTGCGCACGGTCTTCATGGGCACGCCGGATTTCGCGGCCGAGACATTGCGTATCCTGCTGGAGTTTGCGGGGGCAGAGGTGGTGGGCGTGTACACCCAGCCGGACAGGCCGTGCGGGCGCGGCAGGCAGTGCAGGCCCTCGCCAGTCAAGGAGGTGGCCGCGGAGCGCGGGCTGCCCGTGTTCCAGCCGATGAATTTCAAGGATTTTGCGGACATCGAGGTGCTGCGCGCCCTTTCGCCGGACGTGCTGGTGGTGGCGGCCTACGGGCTGATCCTGCCCCAGGCCGTGCTCGACGTGCCCGCGCTGTATCCGCTCAACGTCCATGCCTCGCTTTTGCCCAAGTATCGCGGGGCCGCGCCCATCCAGCGGGCCATCGAGGCGGGCGAGGTGGTCACCGGCATTTCCATCATGAAGATGGAGGCCGGGCTCGACACCGGGCCGATCATGGTCCAGCGGGCGCTGCGCATCGGCCACAACGACCATGCGGGCACCATCCACGACGAGCTGGCCAAGCTCGGCGGCATCTGCATCTGCGAGGCCCTGGCCCGGTTGCAGACCGGTGCCTACACCTTCACGCCCCAGGACGATGCCCTGGCCACCTATGCCAGGAAGCTGGACAAGGGCGAGGGACTCATCGACTGGAACCGGCCCGCCCAGGCCGTCCATAACCAGATTCGGGCCATGTATCCGTGGCCGGGCGCGTATTTCGACTGGACCGGCCCGGACGGCAAGCCCCTGCGCCTGAACGTGACCCCTGGCGAGGTGTCGGAGCAGGCGGCGCAGGCCGCGCCCGGCACGGTGCTGGGCGAGATGGACGGCAGGCTCGGCATCGCCGCTGCGGACAAGGTCTACCTGACGTCCGAGGTCAAGCCCGAGGGGCGCAAGGCCATGAGCGCCACGGCCTTTGCCTGCGGCTACATGAAGAAATGCAGGTAGGGGCGAAGGCGTGACAGGCCACCCGAACAGATTTCTTCTCTTCAACAACGGCATGATCGGCAACACGCTGTTCAACATGCCTGTTGCCTCCTGGCTCAAGGGTGCGTATCCCGGCTGTTTCGTGGGCATGGTGGTGGATCGCGCGGGCCTTGATCTGGTAGGCTCTGATCCCGGTGTGGATTCGTTTCACCTCTTCAACAAGAAGCGCGACTCGCTGACTGATCAGTTCCGGCTGGTGCGCGCCCTGCGCCGCGAGCGATACGACGTGTCCCTGCACCTGCGCCGGGGCGTGCGCAACGAGGTGCTGGCCCGGCTGGCCGGGGTGGGCCTGCGCGCCGGATACACCCTGCGCGGCTCGTGGCAGCATCTGCATGTGCGGGTGGACGAGGACATGACTGTGCCTCGGCTGCACAGCCGGGCGCAGCTTGTGGCGGCCGCGCTGGGCAGGCCCGTGGTCCTGGAGCGCCCCCGGCTCCATCCCGTGCCAGCCGCCGAGGCCGAGGTGCGCGAATTGTTGGCCGGGGCGGGCGCGCAGCCGGGCGGATACCTTGTGGTCCATCCCACTGGCGATTCCCAGGGCGGCATGGGCTGGAGCCTGTCGGTGTGGTCTGGCGCGGTGGCGCACATTTCGCGGCAGATGCAGGTCTTCGTCATCTGCATGCCGGGCGAACGGCCCGACGTGGAGCGGTCCATTCCCCAAGGGGAGTCCGTCCACTACTATACCGGCTCCATGGCGGCCACGGCAGAGTTGATCCGCAGGGCAGGGGCCTTTGCGGGCAACGATTCCGGCCCGGCGCATCTGGCCTGCGCCTGGAACACGCCACGGCTGGTGGTCTATCTGGACAACGAGGCCAATTTCGCCAAGTGGCGACCGGCCAGCGACGAGGGCGGCGCGGTCATGTTCCGCTCCGGGTTCACGGTGGACGCGGTGGCGGACACCGTGTCGAACCTGATGCGCGACCAGGACACCCGGTAGCCCCGCCAGACATCGCGTCATTGTCTCGACTTCGACGGCGTGCTACCCTGACTTTGATGACTCCCCAGCAATCCGACACAGCCATGGCAAACCCGACCCGCAGCATACGCAAAGCCAGGAAGCGGCTCTTCATCGGCCTGATCAGCGGGACCTGCTTCGTGTTCTGTCTCTTTCTGGCCGCCCTGTGGGTGGTGCCCTACCTGGGCCTTGCCAACATCCATCCGGCCGCGTCCTGGGTGCTGGGCGCGCTGGTGGTGGGGCTGATCGGCTTCGTGTCCGTGGCCTACTGGGGGCTGTTCCTGAACATCGTCACCAAGCGGCCGCTGCCCGGAGCCGATCGCTTCCGGGGGTTGACGGTCAAGCTCTTCCTGCCGGTGATGGTCCTGCTCGGGCGGCTGCTGGGCGTGGACAAGCAGTCCATCATGCTCTCCTTCATCAGCGTCAACAATGAATTGGTCCAGGCCGAGGCGGGGCGTTACCGGCCCGAGGAAGTGCTGCTGCTCATGCCGCATTGCCTGCAAAGCTCCCGGTGCGGCCACCGGCTGACCTATGACATCAACAACTGCAAGCGGTGCGGCCTGTGCCCCATCGCCGGGCTGCTCGACCTGCACGACGCTTACGGCGTCAACCTGGCCATCGCCACGGGCGGCACCATTGCCCGGCGCATCGTGGTCCAGATGCGGCCGCGCATGATCATCGCCGTGGCCTGCTACCGCGATCTGGCCAGCGGCATTCAGGACGCCTATCCCCTGCCCGTGTACGGCGTGCTCAACGAGCGGCCCCACGGCCCCTGCCTCGACACCCTGGTGGACCACACCCAGCTGGTGACAGCCCTGGAGCGCTTCCTGCTGCCCGAGTACCTGCTGCCCGCGCACCTGGAGGCCAAGACCCCGGGCGCGGGCCGGACCATCTCCACGGCGGAAGGGACCCACCTGTAGGCGAAGCGTTCCGGCACGGCATTTTTTGCAGAAGCACTTGGGCTATAGTTGTTTTTATATTAGGAATCAAATGAGCGATTTTCTCCACTATCAAAGTCAGCTAAGGGCTTCTGTTCTTGGCGAGCAAGGGGAGGCAGCATGGGTACAGAAATCACATTATCCAAATTTGATGCTGCTCTGGATCAGCTTACAAGTGCGATCGATTTATATTTCGGCAATGGGAAATTAGTCGCCGTGCACACTTTAGCTGCGGCAGCGTACCAGGTTCTTCACGACTTGTCGGAAGACTCTCCACACGAGGGGTTTGACATTCTCAAACGTGTGTGGGCTCCTCTTTCTAAAGAGAAGCAGAGCATCGCATGGAAAGAATTCAGGAAGCCTCAAAACTTTATCAAGCACGCAAAGTTAGATAAAGAAAATACAATTACTCTGCGTGAATGTCATACAGAGTACATTCTGCTATGTGGAGTTTTTCTTGCAGAATCTTTCGGCATAGAGACTTCAAATAAAGTGACAAAAGAGGATCGAAACGCCATAACAGCGTTCAAGTTGTGGGTAGTATTTAAATTTTCAGAAGAAAGCAATGATGCCAACTTCCAGTTTGGAGATGTCATAACAACATTATCAGGAGTATTTCCTTTCATTCCACCACTATCTCCTTCTTGCTCCAGGCAAGAATACTATCAGTGGTCCAAGCGCGTTTGGGGACAATTAGAAGAAATGGTTAATAGATTTGTCACGAAGTCACAAATTGAAAGCCTCCTGACCAACCCCAAATATAAAGACCTTGACCCTCTGTTTGCCACTCTATAGCCCTTCCTCGAAGACAGTCCATAATCATTACTTGTTTGACATTGGACAATTGAAGCATCCCGAGGCACCGCGCCCCCTTCCTTGCGCTCCGGGGAGCGATGACCTAGGGTGACCGCCTATGTCCTCACCCATCGAAATCCTGCGCTCGGTCTTCGGCTTTGACGACTTCATCGGCCTACAGCAACCCATCATCGACAATGTCATGGCCGGGGGCGACTCCCTGGTGCTCATGCCCACCGGCGGCGGCAAGTCGCTGTGCTACCAGATTCCGTCCATGCTCCGGCCCGGGGTGGGGGTGTGTGTCTCCCCGCTCATCGCCCTGATGCAGGATCAGGTGCAGGGGCTGACCCAGATGGGCGTGCGCGCCGCCTGTCTCAATTCGTCCCTGGACCCGCAGGACGCCCGGGATGTGGAGCAGGCCCTGGTCAGCGGCCAGCTCGATCTTGTCTACGTGGCCCCGGAGCGGCTCTGCCGACCCGATTTTCTCGATCTGCTGGCCCGGTGCAATCCCTGCCTCTTCGCCATCGACGAGGCGCACTGCGTGTCCCAGTGGGGGCACGATTTCCGGCCGGAATACATGCAGCTTTCGGTCATCGGCGAGCGGTTCCCGGACGTGCCACGGCTGGCCCTGACAGCCACGGCCGACGAGCCCACCCAGCGCGACATCGTGCGCAATCTCGGCCTTGAGCGGGCCCAGGTCTTTGCCACCGGGTTTGATCGGCCAAACATCCGCTACGCGGTGCAGCCCAAGGCGCACCCCCAGCGCCAGCTGCTGGCCTTCATCCGCGAGCATCACCCCGGCGATTCGGGCATCGTCTACCGCTTAAGCCGCAAGAAGGTGGAGCAGACCGCCGCCTTTCTCGAAAAGAACGGCATCACCGCCCTGCCCTACCACGCCGGGCTCTCCAAGCAGGATCGCCACCGCAACCAGGAGCGGTTCATGCGCGGCGAGGGCATGGTCATGGTGGCCACCGTGGCCTTTGGCATGGGCGTGGACAAGCCCAACGTGCGCTTTGTCTGCCACCTGGAGCCGCCCAAGAGCCTGGAGGCGTATCACCAGGAAACGGGCCGCGCCGGGCGCGACGGGCTGCCCGCCTCGGCCTGGCTCTGCTTCGGGTTGCAAGACATCGCCATCCTGCGCTCCATGATCGAGTCCGGCGAGGCAGACCAGACGCGCAAGCGGGTGGAGCACGCCAAGCTCGGCTCGCTCTTCGCCTTTCTCGAAACCGCCGGGTGCCGCCGCCAGGCCCTGCTCGGCTATTTTGGCGAGCACACCGCGCCGTGCGGCAATTGCGACACCTGCTTAAGCCCCGTGGAGACCTGGGACGGCACCGTGGCCGCGCAAAAGGCGCTCTCCAACATCTATCGCACGGGCCAGCGGTTCGGGGCCGCGTATCTGGCCGAGGTGCTGGTGGGCAAGGAGAGCGAGCGCGCCCGCCGCTTCCGCCACACCGGGCTGTCCACCTGGGGGATCGGCACCGAGCTGACCCTGGAGCAATGGAAATCGGTCTACCGCCAGCTGGCCGCGTCCGGCCTGCTGACCGTGGACATGGAGCAACACAGCGCCCTGACCCTCAATGAGCGCTCCTGGCCCGTGCTGCGCGGCGAGGCCGGGGTGCGGCTGCGCACCGATCCGGTGGTGACGGCCCGGGCCGCCAAGACGCGCAGGCCGGTGGCGGCAGATGACGTGCTCACCGACCAGGAGGCCCAGGCCCTGTTCGACTCCCTGCGCGAGCTGCGCCTTGGCGTGGCCGGGGAGCAGGGCGTGCCGCCCTATGCCATCTTCCCGGACAGGACCCTGCTCGACATGGTCCGCTACCGGCCCGAAGACCTCGACGCCATGGCCTGCATGACCGGCGTGGGCGAGGTCAAGCTGGCCCGCTTCGGCCAGACCTTTCTCGACTGCCTGCGCGACCACGCCGACAAGTACGGCCGCCCGCCCACCACCCCGGAGATTCCGCCGGAACTGGTGGCCAAGCGGCAGCAGCGGCTGGAGCGGCCCGCCAGCACCGAGCTGACGGCCACGGCCGAGGAATCCCTGGCCCTCTTCGAGGCGTTGGGGGATGCAGAGGCTGTGGCGGCGCGGCGCGGCCTCAAGCCCGGCTCGGTCTGGAACCACCTGTCGCAGGCCGTGGCCCTTGGCCGCCTCGACTACCGCCGGGCAGTGGCCCTGCCCGACGACGAGATCAGCCGCATCCTCGACACCTTCGCCGCCTTCCGCGACAAGGGCGTGAACGCCCTGACCCCGGTCCACGACGCCCTTGAGGGCCGCCACTCATATGACGTGCTGCGCATGATCCGCATGGGTGCCGCGCGGGAGTGATTGGCCTGACGGGGAGTCGCAGGCGCAAGGAGGGCGATGAGCGGGCGGCATGGCCGCCCTTTTTCAGTGCTGCCGATAATCCTCTGGCAGGTCGATGACGCCGCCGGTGCGCTCGTACCAGCGCAGGAAGGCGTCCACGCAGGTGGGGCAGAGCTGCTTGCCGCGCTCGTCGCGGATGATGTCCACGGCCACGGCCCGGGGCATGGAATCGCGGTAGGGGCGCTCCGAGGTGACGGCCTCGTATACGTCGGCCACGGAGATGATGCGCGCCTTGAGCGGGATGTCCTCTCCGGCCAGGCCGTCGGGGTAGCCCTTGCCGTCCCAGCGCTCGTGGTGGGAGGTGGTCACCTCCAGGATGTCGTGCAGGCTCTGGATGGGCCGCAGGATGTCGGCCACCACGTTGGAGTGGGCCTTGACGTGCTCGTATTCCGTGTTGGTCAGGGAGTCCTTCTTGAGCAGCACGTCGTCGCGCACGCCGATCTTGCCCAGGTCGTGGAGCCTGCCGATGAGCAGCAGCCGCTCAAGCTCGGGCGGGCTGAAGCCCATTTCCTCGCCGATGCCCACCGCCACCAGGGCGACCCGCTCGGAGTGGCCGCGCGTCAGGCTGTCGCGCGCCTCCAGCGCCTGCACCAGGCTGGCGATGGCGGCCAGGGTCAGCCGGTGTTCGGTCTGCAACCGCTCCTTTTCCTCGAGCAGGAGCCGGAAATTGGACGAGAAAATCTCCTCGATGACCACCGAGAGCTGGGCCACGGAAAAGGGCTTGATCAGGAACGAGGCCGCGCCCTCGCGCATCAGGCGGCGCATGATGCCCTTGTCGCCCATGGTGGACATGACGATGACCGGCACAGCGGCGAATTCCGACTGCTTCAGCGCCCGGCACAGCTCGAAGCCGTCCATCTCGGGCATCATCAGGTCGGTGATGATCAGGTCGGGCCGGAACCCGGGCAGCATGTCCAGGGCCTCGCGGCCGTTGACCGCGGTCCTGACCGTGAAGCCGTTCTCGGTCAGGCCCACGCGCAGGAAAAGACGGATGCTTGAGGAGTCGTCCACCACCAGCACCTTGCTGCCGGTCAGGAAGTTGCGCGCCCGGACGATGTCCTTGATGCGCTCGATGCTCTCGCGGATGTCGTCGCCCTTGGCCAGATAGGCGTCCGCGCCCACGCGGAATCCCTGCTCCACGCGCTCGTCCGAATCGCGGGTGGAGAGGATGATGATGGGGATTGAGGAGGTCTTGAACTCCTCCTTGAGGCGGCGGCACAGCTCGAATCCGTCCATCCTGGGCATGTCCACGTCGGTGATGATCAGATCGAACTCGCCTTCCACGGCCTTGCCCAGGGCTTCCTCGCCATCTTCGGCCAGGGCCACCTCGAATCCGGCCTCGGACAGGTGCTTCTCCAGGGCGAAGCGGACCGAGACCGAATCGTCCACCACCAGAATGCGCTGGCGGGCCCCGTTGTCGTTCTTGTCGGCAATGGTCCTGTTCATGCTCTCGCGATCCTCCAGAGGGCAGTGTGTGTCCTGGCCCGCCCCGTGACAATTATATTGCCTCACTTCCTTCCCCATACTACCCTTCGGCCCTGTGGACAACCCGATTGCGCACTACGTGGCCGCGCTGCTCGACTCCGAGCGCATGGCCGTCCAGGTGGCCCACCACCGCGTGGTGGAGGGCGCTGCGGCGCGTCATGCAAACCCGCGCCGTCCCTGGTCCCCGGCCATGGGCGCGGCCCTGGCCCTGGCGGGCATCGACACCCTGTACGCGCACCAGGCCGAGGCCGTGGACCTCGCCCGGGCCGGGCGTCATGTGGTGGTGGCCACGCCCACGGCCAGCGGCAAGTCCCTGTGCTACAATCTGCCGGTCATGGATCACTGCCTGGCCGATCCCGAGGCCAGGGCGCTCTATCTCTTTCCCCTCAAGGCCCTGGCCCAGGACCAGCTTAAAGCGTTCAACGAGCTGGCCGGGCTGCTTCCGGTGGGTCCGGGCGGGCACAGGCCCACGGCCGCCATCTACGACGGTGACACCTCGCCCCATTTTCGCAAGAAGATCCGCGACACGCCGCCAAACGTGGTCATGAGCAACCCGGAGATGGTCCACCTCTCCATGCTCCCCCACCATGGTGCCTGGGCCGGATTCCTGGCGGGGTTGAGCTATGTGATCGTGGACGAGGTCCACACCTATCGCGGGGTCATGGGCTCGCACATGGCCATGGTTTTCCGCCGCCTGCTGCGGCTGTGCGAGTATTACGGGGCGCGGCCCACCTTCATCTTCTCCTCGGCCACCATCGGCAACCCGGTGGAGCTGTGCCGGATGCTCACCGGCCTTGACGCGCACCCCGTGCTCGAATCGGGCGCGGCCAGGGGCCTGAGGCACATGCTCTTCATCAACCCCGAGGGCTCGCCCGCCCAGGCGGCCATTGAGCTTTTGCGCTCGGCCCTGGCCCGGGAGATGCGCACCATCGTCTACTGCCAGTCGCGCAAGCTGACCGAGCTCATCGCCCTGTGGGCCAGCGAGCGCGGCGGTGAGTATCGCGAGCGCATCTCGGCCTATCGCGCCGGGTTCCTGCCCGAGGAGCGGCGCGAGATCGAGGCGCGCATGGCCTCGGGCGAGCTTTTGGCCGTCATCTCCACCTCGGCCCTGGAACTGGGCATTGACATCGGCGGGCTGGACCTATGCGTCATGGTCGGCTACCCCGGCTCCATCATGGCCACCCAGCAGCGCGGCGGCAGGGTGGGCCGCACCACGCGCGACAGCGTGGTCGCCCTGGTGGCCCAGGAGGACGCCCTGGACCAGTACTTCATGCGCCACCCCGAGGACTTCTTTGCCCGGCCGCCCGAATCGGCCGTGCTCAATCCCCACAACCCGGTGATCATGGACCGCCACCTGATCTGCGCCGCGGCCGAACTGACCCTGCGCCGGGGCGAGACCTTTCTGCGCGAGGAGGCCGTGGGCCGCAGGGTGGAGGAGCTGATCGCGGCGGGCCATCTCTGCGAGGTGGCCGACACCCCGTCAGGGCACCCCGGCGAGATCGTCACCCTTCGCAAGCGGCCCCATCGCGATGTGGACCTGCGCGGCGCGGGCCGGTCCATGCACATCGAGGACATCACGGGCGAGGACCCAGAGTCGGGCGAGGGCAGGCGACCGGTCATCGGCACCCTGGACGCCCACCGCGCCTTTCGCGAGGCGCATCCGGGCGCGGTCTATCTGCACCGGGGCAAGACCTACGTCATCGAGGACATGGACATGGGCGCCCTGGCCGTGCGCGCCCGCCGCGCCCGGGTGGGCTACTACACCCGCCCGCGCGGCAGCAAGGACACGGAGATTCTCGAGGTGCTCGGCACCCGGGCCTGCCTTGGCACCCGAGTCCATTTCGGCCGCCTCAAGGTCACGGAGCAGATCACGGGGTACGAGAAACGGGCCGTGCGCGGCGGCAAGCTGCTGGGCATCACCCCGCTCGACCTGCCGCCCCTGCGCTTCGAGACCGAGGGCATGTGGTTCGAGATTCCCCACACCGTGCGCATCGGGTGCGAGACAGAATACCTGCACTTCATGGGCGGCATCCACGCCTTCGAGCATGCGGCCATCGGCATGCTGCCGCTCCTGGTCATGACAGATCGCAACGACCTTGGTGGCATTTCCACCCCCATGCACCCCCAGGTGAACGGCCCGGCCGTGTTCATCTACGACGGCATGCCCGGCGGCGCGGGCCTGACCCGTCAGGCCTTCGAGCAGGCCGAAGAACTGCTCCTGACCACCCTGCGCACCATCGACGAGTGCCCCTGCGAGACCGGCTGCCCCTCCTGCGTCCACTCGCCCAAATGCGGCTCGGGCAACCGGCCCATCGACAAGCGCGCCGCCCGTTATGTGCTCGAATCCATCCGCACGGGCGCATCGCCCGCCACCGAAGCCAAGGAGGTGACCATGACCCTGTCCGCCCCGTTTTCGCCAAGTACGCCGCGCCGTCCCGCGCCCGAGCGCTTCGGAGTGATCGACATCGAGACCCGCTTCTCGGCCGACGAGGTGGGCGGCTGGCACCGGGCCGACCGCATGGGCGTGTCCGTGGCCTGCGTCTGGGATTCGGGCGAGGAGGCCATGTTCGACTACGGCCAGGACGACCTGGACGGGCTGGTGGCCCGGCTGCGGACCTTTGACCTGATCATCGGCTTCAATCATGTGAAGTTCGACTACGCGGTGCTGGGCGGCCTGCATCCCTTTGCCTTCCGCAGCCTGCCAAGCCTCGACCTGCTGGTGGAGATCAACAACCGCCTCGGCTACCGCCTCAAGCTCGACAACGTGGCCCGGGCCACCCTGGGCGGGGGCAAGACGGCCGACGGCCTGATGGCCCTCAAATGGTGGAAGGAGGGCCGCCTCGACCTGATCACCGAGTACTGCCGCGACGACGTGGCCGCCACCCGCGACCTCTACCTGCACGGCCGCGAGCACGGCCACATCTACTTCACCAACAAGGCGTGCCAGAAGGTCCGGCTGCCGGTGGACTGGTAGCGCTGGCGGTCCGTTCCTGCCAAACAGACGTGAC
Organism: Pseudodesulfovibrio pelocollis; assembly: GCF_030282845.1. Classification (GTDB taxonomy): domain Bacteria; phylum Desulfobacterota; class Desulfovibrionia; order Desulfovibrionales; family Desulfovibrionaceae; genus Pseudodesulfovibrio; species Pseudodesulfovibrio pelocollis. Next base: position 21,192 of record NZ_JASTWE010000036.1, on the reverse strand, counting down.
AAGGCTCCGCCCGGTTTTCGCCGGGCGGGGCCTTGTGGGCGGAAAGGGAGCAAGCCAAGGGTCTCGTTGTTGAATAAGTCAGAACATGCAGGCTGCTCAAAAATGGTGAGATGCTAGGCGCGAAAAAAGTTCAAGGCCGAAGCGTACTTCCTGTACGCGAGGGTTTGAACTTTTTGACGCAACGACGCAGATCGCCGTTTTAGAGCAGCCTGCGGGCGATCTCTTGGGCGGCGCGGCGGCCTGCGCCCATGGCCGAGATGACCGTGGCCGAGCCGGTGACGATGTCGCCCCCGGCAAAGACGTTGGGGATGGAGGTCTCGCCCGTGTCCGGGTCGGTCTGCACATAGCCCCATTTGTTCAGCCCCAGGTCGGGCGTGGCCTCGATGAGGATGGGATTGGGCCGGGTGCCCACGGCGATGACGGCCATGTCGCAGGGGATCTGCTCGGTCTGGCCGTCGAGGCAGACCGGGCTGCACCGGCCCGAGGCATCGGGCTCGCCAAGGGCCATCTTCTGGACGGTCAGCCCCTTGAGGCACCCCTGGTTGTCGCCGTGAAAGGAGAGCGGGCCGCACAGGCAGCGCAGCCGCACCCCTTCCTCCACCGCGTGTTCGATCTCCTCGCGCCGGGCGGGCATCTCGGCCTCGCTGCGCCGGTAGACCACCGAGACCTCGCTTGAGCCCATGCGCAGGGCGGTGCGGGCCGCGTCCATGGCCACGTTGCCCGCGCCGATGACCACGGTGCGCCGGGCGTGATAGGCCGGGGTGTCGTGGTTGAGGTGGTCGTAGGCGCGGCCCAGGTTGATCCGGGTCAGGTATTCGTTGGCCGAGAACACGCCCACCAGGTTTTCGCCGGCAATGCCGAGGAAGCGGGGCAGCCCGGCCCCCACCCCCACGAAGACCGCGCCGTAGCCTTGGTCGAAGAGGTCGTCGATGGTGATGGTCTTGCCGCCCACCCAGTTGCAGCGGAAGGTCACGCCCAGGGCCTTGAGCCCGTCCACCTCGTGCGCCACCACCGCCTTGGGCAGCCGGAATTCCGGGATGCCGTAGACCAGCACCCCGCCCGGCTCGTGCAGGGCCTCGTACACGTCCACGCTGATGCCGCGACCGGCCAGGTACCCGGCCACGGTCAGGGAGGCCGGGCCGGAGCCGATGCAGGCCACGCGGCGCTCGGGACGGGACGGTATGCAGGCGTCGAGGTCCGTGGCGGCCCGGCAGGCGTCGGGGGTATCCCCGGTCTGGCGCATGAAGGCGTCGGCCACATAGCGCTCCAGGCGGCCGATGGCCACGGGCTCGTGCTTGCGGCCCAGGACGCAGGCGCCCTCGCACTGGTGCTCCTGGGGGCAGACCCGGCCGCAGACAGCGGGCAGGGAGTTGGTCTGCCGGAGGATGTCGTAGGCCTTGGCCAGATCATCGTCGCACAGGGCGGTGATGAAGCCCTTGATATCTATCTCCACCGGACAGCCCGCCTGACAGGTCGGGGTCTTGCACTGGAGGCAGCGCTCGGCCTCCACCAGGGCCTGCTCGCGCGAGTAGCCCAGAGCCACTTCGTTGAAATTCCCGGCGCGGGCCAGGGCGTCCTGGGCGGGCATGGCCACCCGGGGCCTGATCTTCCGTTTGGTCTTCATCTCAGCCATCGCACCGACACTCCTTGCTGAATCGTTCCATGGCCCCCTGCTCCTGCTCCCTGAACTGCCACAGCCTGGCCTTGAGCTCGGCATAGTCCACGGCGTGGCCGTCGAACTCGGGGCCGTCCACGCAGGCGAACAGCGTCTTGCCGTCCACGGTGCAGCGGCACGCGCCGCACATGCCCACACCGTCCACCATGATGGAATTGAGGGAGACCGTGGTCTTCACGCCATAGGGCAGGGTCACGCGGCTGACCGCCTCCATCATGGGCACCGGCCCGATGGCCACCACCTCGGCGATGGTCTCGCCCGAGTCGAGGATGTCCTTGAGCACCTCGGTGACAAATCCCTTGTGCCCGGCCGAGCCGTCGTCCGTGGCCACGCGCAGCTCCGGGCAGAAGGCGGAAAGCTCGGTGCAGAAAAGGAGCAGGTTCCTGCTGCGCGCGCCCACCACGGCGATGACCCGGTTGCCCGCCTCGGCGTGGCCCTTGGCGATGTGGTGCATGGCCGCGATGCCCGTGCCGCCGCCGACGCAGACCACTGTGCCCGAGTTCTCGATATGCGTGGGCCGCCCTAGCGGGCCGCAGACATCGAGGATTTCGCCGCCCTGATTCAGGGCGGCCAGTTCCGCCGTGGTCTTGCCCACCACGAGGAAGACGATGGTGATGGTGCCGCGCGCGCTGTCGCGGTCGGCGATGGTCAGGGGGATGCGCTCGCCGCGTTCGGACGCCCTGAGCATGACAAAGTTGCCCGGCCGGGCCTTGGCAGCGATCTGCGGGGCGTCGATGACCATCATGGTGGTCTGGCCCGGGATCAGCTCCTGCTTTTCGAGGATGGTGTAGCCCATGGAAACCCTTTGGCTGCGGTTGATGACGATTCCCCGTGGGGCACGGCGTTGCGGCCGTGTGGCAAAGCCACAGGTAGTAGCCTTCGCGGGCGGGCTTGTCAAAACCGATCGGACCGGGTATCCTGATCATCAAAGACCATTATCATCACGTGCCAATTCCCATGGACGGGAAGCGGAAAACCACGGGTCCCTCTGGAGAGAGCGCGGTGGGAGCGGGCCAGTGGCCCACGCTCCAAGCCGCAGGGACGGCCGGGCTGCCAATGAACGCGCCCCGGCTTTTTTCATGCCCGGGGCCGAAGCAGGGGGAGTCGTGCGGATTCAGTCCCACGCCGTGGAACAGTACCAGATCAACGCCGGGACCGCCCGGCGCGAGGCGGTGACCGACAGGCCCGGGGCCACGGTGACCACCACCGCGCTCGGCTTTCGCCTGGGCCGGTTCGGACTGGACTACGAATCCTCCAGCGTGGTGGTCGATACCGCCCTCTCGCCTGAGTCGCGCCGCGCACGGCAGCAGGCCGCAGCCTTTTCGACCCAGGCCGAGGTGGCCACCCTGCGCGCCAACCTGGGGCTCAGCGGGGCCGATCATCGCGACCGGGCCGTCTCAGGCGCCAAGGCCGTCGGCCAGGCGTCCCCGGGCCGCATCAGGGCCGCCCTGGCCGCCTACGCCAGCGCCGCCCGCGATACCGACCTGCCGCCCGGCACCATGCTCGCCTCGGTGGTCTGACCCTTCCTGTCCTGACCAGGACAGCGCCTTCACCGCGCCAAAGCGCTGGACAAAATGGGCCAGCCATGGTTTTCAGCCCCATGATGTTGTGTTCGCCAAGGCCGTGCCCGGATGGCGAACCGTTCTGGACGGGCCATCCTACAGCCCTTCGGTCCCATCGTCTTGGCGGCAAACCCGTCAGGGAAACAGCCAATGCATGTCAGGAGGTCGCGCCTTGAAATCCGTCGGCAGCCGAATCGCCAATACACTGTTGGTCCTGGGCAGCGTCCTCATGACCTATGCAGTCATCGAATTTCTGGTCTTTCCGCAAATTTTTCCGCACCTTCCCGAGAAATACTATCACTACGGGACCAGGGATACCCGCCGTCTGATCCAGTCCAGCGTCGAAGGCACGGTCCCGTCCGGGGAATACATCGCCCTGCTGGGCGACTCCTATGCCGCCGGAGCCGGAGACTGGTTCAATCGCCAGGGCTGGGACCTGATGACCGAATATCACAGCGCCAACACCATCCACCGCCGCCTGGGCAAGGATGTCTTCGTCTTCGGCGTGCCCGGCGCGGGCAGCGTGGACGGGGCATGCGTCAATCCGATACACTCCGTGCGCTATATCCGAAACGCGGGCTTTTCGCTGCCATCACCGGAAACGGTCCTTTACTATTTCTATGAAGGCAACGATCTCACGGACAACACCACCTTCATCAACAAGTATTACCGTCCTGAAAACGACAATCCCTGCGATGAGCGGGAACTCGACACGTTCCTTGGGAAGTTCATCGCCGAAAAGGCGTCCGGCGTGCCCGACAAGTTCGGCGACCGCCTGCTGTTTGCCAACATGCTCTACCGCATGGTCTACTACAAGCCGTGGAAAAAGGTTCCGCAGTTCGACGACACGCAGGACACCGGGACCAACAGGGTTCTCGTCAACGGCCGGGAAACGCCTGTGGCCACGCCGCTGTTCAGCAGCGCCTTTGCCTTGACCGACGCGCAGCACCGCGATGCCCTCTGCCTGCTTAAGGGGGCGCTCAGACAGTCGCACGCGTTTTTCAGCGAAAGCCGCTATGTTGTGGTCTACCTGCCCTCGCCGCCGGTATGCTACGAGACCGAATCCCCCCTGCGCGTGGTGTGGGAGGGCGACGAGATGACAGCGGACCCGGCCGAATTGAACAGGCGCAGCGACGCGCTGGCCGCCCAGGTGGCCGCCATCGCCGGAGAACTCGGCCTGGAGTTTCTGGACGCGCGCCCGGCCATGCGACAGGCGGCGTTGAAAGACGTGATTCACGGCCCCACGGACTGGACGCACTATAACGAGATCGGCTATACGGCGCTGGGCGACTTCGTGGCCGATTTCCTGCAAACGGAATAATCCAAAGGGGCGTGCCAGAATCCGGCACGGCCGTGAGAACAAGGAAGACCGCGTGGAATCCGAAAAGAACATCCGTCCCTTCAGGGGGGCTGTGGACCGAATGATGTGGGAGCGCCTGAACGGCCACAAGGCCCTTGCCGTGTGGTTCACCGGGCTTTCGGGCTCGGGCAAGTCCAGCATTGCCCACGAGGTGGAAAAGCGCCTGTTCGAGCGGGGCGTGCGGGTCAAGGTCTTTGACGGCGACAACGTCCGCCATGGTCTGTGCGGCGACCTGAGTTTCTCACCCGAGGCCCGGGCCGAGAACACCCGGCGCATCGCGGAGATGGTCAAGCTCTTCCTGGAAAACGGCACCATCTGCCTGTGCGCCTTCATCTCGCCCCTTCGCGCCGACCGCGAGCGGGTGCGCGAGATCGTCGGCCCGGACGACTTCCATGAGGCGTTCATCTCCTGCTCGGTGGAGGAGTGCGAGCGGCGCGACACCAAGGGCTACTATCGCCTCGCACGGGAGGGAAAGATCAAGAACTACACCGGGATTTCCGCCCCGTATGAGGCCCCGTCCGTTCCGAATCTGCTACTGGAAACCGAGAAGGCGGACCTCGACGAATGCGCGAACACGGTCGTGGAGTATATCCTGAAGACTTCGGCCCTGTAGGCGTTCTCCGGCCTATCGGCCGCTGGCCGCGACCATCATTTTCCCCTCCCGGCTTGCCAAGGCGCGTCTTCCCGCGCACTATAGACCCCGCTAAGCATACGAGGAACCCGCAGATGAAATCAGTACAGGCACAGATCAAGGGCATGCATTGCGCGGCCTGCTCGGGCCGCATCGAGCGCGCGGTGGGGGGCATGGACGGCGTGGAGGCCGTCTCGGTCAACCTCGCCTCGGAAACCATGGACATGACCTTTGACCCCGAGGTGACGACCCTGGAAGCCGTGGCCGGGCGCGTTGTCGAACTCGGGTTCGAGGCGCAGTTTCCGGCCGGGAGCGCCGAAGGCACAGGACTTGAGGAGCTGAGCCTCGATATCGGGGGCATGCACTGCGCGGCCTGCTCGGGCCGCATCGAGCGCGTGACCGGGGCGCTGCCGGGCGTTGACTCGGCCTCGGTCAACCTGGCCACCAACTCCGGCACCTTTCTCTTTGACCCGGCCAGCATCTCGCGCCGCGACATACGCCAGGCCATCGCCGACGCCGGGTTCACCACCCAGCCCCGCAGCGAGGCGAGCGCCCGGTTCGAGACCCGGCGCAGGGAGGCCCAGGAGCGGTTGGACGCGCAAAAACGCGAACTGGTCCCGGCCTTTCTCTTCGCCCTGCCGCTGCTCATCCTTTCCATGGGCCACATGTGGGGCATGCCCTTGCCCGGCTGGCTCGACCCCATGCACGCCCCCGTCACCTTTGCCCTGGTCCAGCTGGGGCTGACCCTGCCCGTGGTCTGGTCCGGCCGCAATTTCTACCTCCAGGGCATCCCGGCCCTGCTGCGCGGCGGGCCGAACATGGACTCCCTGGTGGCCATCGGCACGGGCGCGGCCTTTGTCTACTCGCTCTGGAACACGGCGGCCATGCTCGTGGCAGACCCGGATGGTGCCGTGCATCTGGCCATGGATCTCTACTACGAGTCCGCGGCCGTGCTCATCGCCATGATCTCGCTGGGCAAGTATTTCGAGGCCCGGTCGCGGCTCAAGACCTCGGACGCCATCCGCGCCCTGATGCAGCTGGCCCCGGACACGGCCACCATGATCCGCGACGGTCAGCAGGTGACCGTGCCCGTGGACGAGGTGGAGCCGGGCGATACACTGCTGGTCAAGCCGGGCGAGCGCATTCCCGTGGACGGCGAGGTGGCCGACGGCCGCTCCAGCGTGGACGAGTCCATGCTCACCGGCGAGCCCATGCCCGTGGGCAAGGCGGCTGGCGACACCGTGGCCGGAGGCACCCTGAACACCTTCGGCGCCCTGACGGTCACGGCCCGGCGCGTGGGCCGCGACACCATGCTGGCGCGCATCATCCGCATGGTCCAGGAGGCCCAGGGGTCCAAGGCCCCCATCGCCAATCTGGCCGATCGCATCAGTTTCTACTTTGTTCCGGCGGTGATGCTCCTGGCCGTGGCCTCGGGGCTGGCGTGGTATTTCGTTGGCGGGGCGGGCTTTCCCTTTTCGCTGCGCATCTTCGTGGCCGTGCTGGTCATCGCCTGCCCCTGCGCCATGGGGCTGGCCACGCCGGTGTCCATCATGGTCGGCACTGGCCGGGGCGCGCAGCTTGGCGTGCTCATCAAGTCGGGCCGGGCGCTCCAGGAGGCGGGCGGCCTCGACACCGTGGTCTTCGACAAGACCGGCACCCTGACCCACGGCCGCCCGGAGCTGGCCGCCGTGACCATGGTCCGGGGCACCATGGCCCAGACCGAGGCCGTGTATCTGGCCGCCGCCGCCGAGAGCAGTAGCGAGCATCCCCTGGCCCAGGCCATCATGCGCCACGCCCGCAAGCTCGAGCTTGACCCGCCCGCGCCCGATGCCTTCGAGGCCGTGCCGGGCAAGGGCATCCGGGCCACCATCGGCTACCGCACCGTGTTCATCGGCAACCGCGCCTACATGGAGGACAACGGCATCACCCTGGACGACGACCAGTTCGCCGTGGACGCCATCAGCCACTATGCGCAGCAGGGCGCGACCGTGGTCTACTTTGCCAGCGAGAACAAGTTCAACGCCATCTTTGCCATTGCCGACGCCATGCGCGACGAGACGCCCGAGGTGGTGGCAACCCTCAAGCGGGCCGGGCTGACGCCCATCATGCTCACCGGCGACAACGAGGTCACGGCCCGGGTGGTGGCCGAGCGGGCAGGCATCGACACGGTCATCGCCGGGGTGCTGCCCGACCGCAAGGCCGCCGAGATCGAGCGGCTCCAGGCCGAAGGGCGCAAGGTGGCCATGGTCGGCGACGGCATCAACGACGCCCCGGCCCTGGCCCTGGCGGACATCGGCGTGGCCATGGGCTCGGGCATCGACGTGGCAGTCGAGTCCGGCGATGTGGTGCTCATCAAGAGCGACCTGCGCGCCCTGCTCACGGCCCTGAACCTGTCGCGGGCCACCATGACCAACATCAAGCAGAACCTGTTCTGGGCCTTTGCCTTCAACGTCATCGGCCTGCCCGTGGCCGCCGGGGTGCTCCACATCTTTGGCGGCCCGACCCTCAACCCCATGATCGCGGGCACGGCCATGGCCATGAGCTCGGTCACCGTGGTGGGCAACGCCCTGCGCCTGCGCTTTTTCAAAGGGTAACATCGGGCGGGCAGCCCGTCCGGTCAGCAGCAAAGGAGACCCCATGCCAGTGATCAAAGTGAAGGGAATGAGCTGCCAGCATTGCGTCAAGTCCGTGACCCAGGCCCTTGAAGCGCTGGGCGCGACCAACGTGCGCGTGGACCTGCTCTCGGGCAACGTGACCTATGCCGAGCCCACGGGCAACGGCCCCATCGACAAACCGGCCATGGCCGAGGCCATCACCCGCATCGGATTTGAAGTGGTCGGCTGATCCCGCGCGGCCCGACAGGACCCGCGACGTTTCCCAGAAACGCCGAAGCCTGAAACACATGATCAAATCCCCAAAGCATAGTGCTCGGGGGATTCTCAAATAATGCTCTTGATTAGGGAAGAACACATGAAACGATTTGTCTTGATTTCGCTTTGTCTCTTTGTCGTTGGTTGCACTTCTGCGAAAAAGAATATGAGTTCAGACTACATCGTGCAACCTTCAGAACTCTCAAACATGAGTGCTTCGGAAGTGGAAAGCACGATGCTCAACGGACACCCTGCAACCTATTTTACACGCGCTGGCATATTGTTCTCGGAAGGGGAAAAGCGGGAGGGAGTCAAATGGTTTTATATAGGACAAATTCGTTACAGAGCGTACTTGCAAGCCAATCCTTCGCTCAAGCCGTCAGGAGACCCTGCCCTGTTCTCCGCTTTAATGCATACCGTTGGAACACCATTGAATCAGTATATTGGGGGCGACATTGATGAATGGATTGCGACTATTGATGAGGCAGTTCAATGGCACAACGACAATCAATACTATTTTCTAGATAAGGACAGTAATGAAGAAATTTACGCATTCGTATTGTCTGGATTGGAAGATTTAAAAAAACATATCGTCGACAATAGGGATTTCATTCGGAATCAACGCGCAGAGAAAGGGTTGGAAAATCGTTAGGTGGTTGGTGTTCTGTTGTTATAAAAAACATCTAATAAGCTGTCCCGATTTGGGCCATGACGTTTGCAACAGATGTGGCTCAACCAATTGTGCCCCATGGGCCAATGGCGAATTCCGTCAACACGTACGGAAAACGCCTTGGCCCGCCCCGGGTCCGTTTTTCCGTCGCAGTGCCGTAAAGAATGCGGGGCAGTGGCCGATAAGACGGACATGATCATCCAGGCGAGCCATATAAACCCTTGGGGCGTGCAGGGATTGCGCTCCGGCGTCGGCCCCACTGCGGCCACGGCCTACTCGGTGCGTCCCGGCTCCCTGCCTGGCACGGCTCCCCAGACCCTGGGCCAGACCACGGCCGACGAGATCATCCGGCGGATGGAGGCCGGGCTCGACGAGTCCGGCCAGGAGCGGGACGCCACCTCCCTGCGCAATTCCCTGGCGGCCAGCCTGGACTGGGTGCGCGAGCGCTTCGGCAACGAGACCGGGGCCGCGGCCTCGGGCATGCTCATGGCCGCCACGGCCGACACCGTGACCGAGGAGACCTTGGGCAAGGGATTGCTCGACACGCTCCGCTTCATCGACCGCACCCAGGGCTTTGCGGCCGGAGACCAGGCCATCGCCCGGTTCAATGCGGGCGTCAACGGCCAGCTCAACGCCTATTTCGACAACGGTCGAAACGAACAGTTCCTGGCCGTGCAGATGGGCGCGGCCGACACCGAAGCCGCTGCCCGGACCTTTCTGCGCTCTGCCCAGGCCCCGGCTTCGGCCGGGAACGTCCCGAACCTGACCGAGGCGCTCCTCGAATCCCTCAGGCAGGACATGGACGAGGCTGCCCAGCTTCAGGACATCACCAGCAATCTCGACGCCCTCGCGCCTTCGCGGGGCACCATCAGGGCCGCCCTTGCCGCCTACGGTGCCGTCCCGGCAGACGCCATGCCGCAGCTCGTGTCCATGACCGCCTAACAGGCTGTTGATAAACGTCCGAAGCCGCCGACTCCCGAATCAGGGAACCGGCGGCTCAGTGCGTTTCAGGCGTGTGGGAATCAGTCTTCGTCAACGCCTGTCAGGTCGCCGATCTCGTGGCCCATGTCCTCGGCCTTGAGCACGCGGCGCAGGATCTTGCCCGAGCGGGTCTTGGGCAGTTCGCTTCGGAACTCCACGGACTTGACCACGGCCACCGGGCCAAGCTCGTTGCGCACGGTGCGCTTGAGTTCCTTGATCATCCCGTCGTCAGGCTCGAAGCCGTCGTTGAGGACCACAAAGGCCTTGGCCGCCTCGCCCTTGATCCGGTCGGGCATGCCGATGACCGCCACCTCGCACACGGCCGGATGGGCGGCAAAGGCGGCCTCCACCTCGGCCGAGCCGATGCGGTGCCCGGCGATGTTGATGACATCGTCGGCGCGGCCCTGCATCCAGATGTAGCCGTCTTCATCCCGTCTGGCCACATCGCCAGCGTAGTACACGCCCGGGATTTTGGTCCAGTATTCCTTGTAGCGGTCGTCGTCGTTCCACAGCCCGGTCATCATGGCGGGCCAGGGCTTGGTGACCACCAGCAGTCCGCCCTTGCCGGGCGGCATGGGGTTGCCCTCGCGGTCCACCACATCCACCTCCACGCCGGGCAGGGGCTTGGTCACCGAGCCGGGCTTGAGCAGCGAGATGGGGAGCGGCGCGATCATGAACATGCCGGTCTCGGTCTGCCACCAGGTGTCGAGCACCGGGCATTCGCTGCGGCCGATGTTCTTGTAGAGCCATATCCAGGTCTCGGGCGAAATGGGCTCGCCCACCGAGCCGAGGAGGCGCAGGCTGGAGAGATCGTGCTGCTTGGGATACTGCGCGCCAAAGCGCATGAGCATGCGGATCATGGTGGGCACGGTGTAGAAGATGGTCACCCCGTAGCGGGCCACGATGGACCAGAGCCGGTCGGCCTGGGGATAATTGGGGTGGCCCTCGTACATGACCGAGGTGGTGCCCGCCAGCAGCGGGCCGTAGATGCCCGCGCTGTGGCCCGTGACCCAGCCCGGGTCGGCCGTGCTCCAGAAGATGTCCGTGGGCTTTATGTCAAAGACAGAGGTCAGGGTGCGGTGCACGCCCACCATGTAGCCCGCGTGGGAGTGGACGATGCCCTTGGGCTTGCCCGTGGTGCCCGAGGTGTGGAGCAGGAAGAGCGGGTCGGCCGCATCCATGACCTCGGTGGGGGCCTCGTTGCGCTCCTGGCGGACCAGATCGTCGTAGTGGAAATCGCGGCCGTCGGACATTTCCACGCCGATGTTGCAGCGGCGCACCACCACCATGGATTCCACGCAGTCTGCGCAGGAGCCGACCAGGGCCGCGTCCGCCGTCTCCTTGAGGTTGATGATGTGGCCGTTGCGGTAGAAGCCGTCGGCGGTGATGAGCAGCTTGGCCTGGCAGTCGTTGATGCGCTGGCGCAGCGCCTTGGCCGAAAAGCCCGCGAAGACCAGCGAGTGGATGGCCCCGATCTTGGCCGTGGCCAGCATGGCGATGACGGTTTCGGGCAGGGGGGGCATGTAGAGGACCACCCGGTCCCCCTTGCGCACTCCCAGGGAACGCAGGGCGTTGGCGAACCGGTTCACCTCGCGGTAGAGCTCGAAATAGGTGTATTTGCGCGAGTCGCCGGGCTCGCCCTCCCAGATCAGGGCCAGCTTGTTCTTGTTGGCGGTCTCGATGTGGCGGTCGAGCGCGTTGTAGACGATGTTGCAGCGCGCCCCGGCAAACCAGCGGTAAAACGGGGCGTCCTTGTCGTCGAGCACCTGGTCCCACTTCTTGAACCAGTCCAGTTCGTCGGCCGCCTCCTCCCAGTAGCCCAGGGGGTCCATGGCCGCGAATTTGCGCGCCGCCTCCAGCTCCTGGGGGTTGATGTTGGCCTCGATGACCAGCTGGGGCAGCGGGCGAAGGACCCGCTCCTCGGTAAGCAAGCTGTCAAGTGCGCCTGACTGATCCATTGTTTCCTCCTCGCCGCCAAAAACAATCAGCGAGTCTCATTGATAGCACGATGCCGCCGCAATGCCCGCTATATTCGGCCAGCGGTTCCTGCGGCGGGGCGAACGGTCACAGTCCGATGACCTTTTTCAACTCCGCGATGCGGCGGCGGCTGATGGGCAGCTCGATGCGGGTGCGGCCCGCGGTGCGCAGCATGAAGTTGGAGCCGGGCATGCTGGCGATCTCCGTGACCATGTCCAGGTTGACGAGATACTTGCGATGCACACGGAAGAACCGGTGCGGCTCCAGCCTGTCCTCCAGGTTCTTGAGCCGGTGCGACGACAAGAACTTCTGGTTGGCCGTGTGCACGTACGAGTAGTCCTCGAAGGCCTCGACAAAGATGATCTGGTCGTAGGGGATGAGAATGGTGCGGCCGTCCTGAGATACCGCCAGCTTTTCGATCTCCAGCCTGCGCCCGCCCGTCTGGTTCCAGGCGGACTTGAGCGCGGCCAGGAACGAGTCCTGCTCCTCCTCGGGCAGGGGCAGCTGCACCGTGTGCTCGCGCTCGTCCTCCGGGTCGTCCGGGTCCGCGGCATAACTGGCCGGGGCGGGCACCTCGCGAAACCGCGTCTTGAAATTCTGGAGCCGGTCCACGGTCCGGGCCATGCGCCCGGCCGGAGGCGGCCAGAGCAGATAATCCGTGGCCCCCAGCTCAAAGGCCGCATAGGCATGGGCCTCGGTATCGGAGATGAAGACCAGGGCGGGCTTGTGCTTGCGCCCGGCCAGCATCTGGGCCATCTCGATGCCCGATGCCCCGCCCGGCAGATCAACAGCCACGAAGAACACGCCGTAAGGAATCGCCTCCAGCATCTCCATGGCCTCAAAGGCCGAAACCGCCTCGCCCAGCACCTGGATGAAGCGCACATCCTCCAGCACATCGCGCAGCGCGGTGCGGACCTCTGGATCAGGATGGATGAGCAAAGTCTTGAGCTTGGGCATTCCGACCATCGCTTGGAAAAATACACAGTCCCCGGGCCAGGTTCGACCCACTCCCATCACCTACCCGCATTTTCGCCCGCACGCAAGACAGCGCTGCGGCGCAGGCGGGTGGAAGGGTGCCAAAAGTCATGCTCTCGGACTGCTCAAGCTCTTGTTCATATGAAGAACAATCGTCTCGCTTCAATACATTTCGGACAACTCAAGGGCAACTTTCACGAACCAGCCACCGAAGATTTCCACTTCTCCAGCAAACCATCGATAACTTCTGCGCGATAGGCCAAAAAGCCTTCTACGCCTGAAAGCGAACCTACCGGCTCAGCCCAATCAAATTGATCAATATCCCATGACGGAGATGGTGATTCCTTTATCGTCATCAAGGGGGGTACCAGATTACAAACAGCTCCATAAAGATCATATGCCTTGCGCTGAAGTAACATTCGAATCGTTCCATCGAAGTCCGTCGGTTTCAAAAAATTCGAAGGTATGTAGACCGTATTGGCAACACTTGTATATAGGCCAAACAATCGCTTCGGAAAATCATTCCCCGATTCACAACTAAATTCATCGTCACAACGATTCCTATACGCCTTATGGTCGACCAAATGCGCCAATGAATACCCATCTGGCCCAAATTTTTGAAAAGGCTTTCCGCGAAAGACATGGGACCATATCTGTTTCGGAAAATCATTATCGTCAAGGCTCAATGCATATTCTGGCTGTCCCCTATGTTCCTTTGTTTTTCCTCGAAACTGGGCAATCTCTTTGCTTCCAGCATAGCGCCGAATTCCAGGAAAGGCACAAGGAGATAATTCCCAAAGGTACATTTCTTTGGATATTCCACAATCCTTCAATTGCTTTACCCAAGTATCTCGACGTCTTTCGTTATCAGCTACGATCAGTTCAACAATATCAGGATGTAAAAAGCGAACAAACGGCATCGTGGATTTTGCCAATAGAAGTATTTCATTTTCACTGGGCAAGGACCATTTTGGCCAGCTGCTTGCTCTTCGTACAGGTCCCATTGAAGCAGCAGGACTACCTGCATACGCACAATGAATCTTATCTATAATATGTTTTGTAAAATTATACCTTGTGCCATTTGACTTTACATCAATGAAGTCGGCAGTTGCTATCTCAACACTAACCGATTTTTCATCTTTTTTTCTAAAGTTACTAAAGTTTATTATGCCCCTTGGGATTTCCAACACATACAAAAAACCAGGGGCATATAGCAAAAACCACCTTGATGCCTCACTGTTGGTTCTTGGATCCACCCACCAAACAGGCTTACTTGCATTGATTTTCGCAAAATTGCAGTTTTCACTACTGATTGCATGATGTTTCTGGCTAGCTAACGAAATCGCTTCTTTCTTATCCACACCGCCTCCATCCGTTCTACTCTAGAAAAGCAGCAAGAGGCCTACTGGTAACACGTACAGCAAATAAGTCAACATACCGTTTTCATTTGATATTGCTAAAAGGCCTTTTAGCAATATCAAAACTAGAACACTTCAAGGGCACTTCGAAAAGGGTTTCCCTCTCCCCTTCCCCCTGGCCGCCGGAGGCATCCTCCCTATTCCACGCCCATGCCGGGGTGGTGGGCGGCGTCTTCCATGTCGAACTCGTGGCAGGCCGAGCAGGAGCCGTTTGCTCCGAGGGCTTGGGGTTTGCCGGTGTATTGCACGGGCTGGGTCGAGTCGCGTCCTGTGGCCGGGTGGATGGCGTGGGGTGCGCCGTGGCAGGCCGCGCAGTAGACCGCGCCCAGGTCGTCGCGTCGGGTGGAGTAGAGTTCGGCGGAGCTTTCGGCGTTGAAGGCGTCTATGGTGTCTGGCGCGGTGTAGTCCCTGTGGCAGGTCAGGCAATCGGGCTCGGCCAGCCAGGGAGCGCGCGGGTTTATTTCGTCGGCCGAGTTGACCGAGCGCGGGGTGAGCAGGGTCAGGAGTTTGTCTGCGCCCTGTTTGCCTGCCCTTTGCTCGCCCTTGAGCAGGGCGATGGCGAAGTCCTCCATCTGGCCGTGGCAGCTGGCGCAGTCGAGCCCGGCCTCGGCGTGGAGGCCGCGCAGGGTGTTCTGCGGATGGCACTTGAGGCAGGAGTCTTCGGCATCGCGCCCGGCCAGGTAGACGGCGTGGGAGCCGTGGATGGCGGCCGAGAGATTGGGCCGATCGCCCGCGCCTCGGGCGTTCTGGATCGGGTCGTCGTGGCATTCCACGCAGAGGATGGGGCCTTTTCTTGAGCGGGCCACATGGTCAGTTTTGTTCATGCGGTCGTGCACGGCCAGGATGTTTTCGGCCGTGGCCGTTGACACGCCCGAGTCGTGGCGCGCCCAGTCGCCGCCGTGGCAGTTGCGGCAGCCCATCTGGTCGCTCACGGGCAGGGCCACGCGGGTGGTGGCCAGCAGTTGGCCGCCGGCGTCGCGCGCCTCGATGGTGGCCATGGGCAGCGGGTTGAACGCGCCGTCCGCGTAGGGGCGCACGTTCAGGGTCGCCTCGAAGCGGCCGCCGTCTTCGTGCGGGGCCAGGGAGCCGGTCAGGGTGTTGCCCTCGAAGCCGGGGTCCACGGCAAAGGTCAGGGTCACGCCGCTGGTGACCACCTCGGGCAGCGGGTCGCGCAGGATGAGCTGGGCGCGCAGGGTGATGGCCGGGGGCAGCAGGGTCCAGAGATCGGTCTGGGCGTAGAAGGTCATGCCCTGGTCGGTCCAGGCCAGCAGGACATGGGTGTCCTCGTCCGGGTTGAAGGGCGCGGGTGCGGCGGGTTCCGGGGTCGGAACGGCCGTGCGGGCCAGGGGGGCATTGCCGTTGAGATCCTCGGCGATGTAGGCGGCCAGGGCGGCGCGTTCGCCGGGGGTGCCGAGGAAGGGAGGCATGTAGGGATTGAGTTTGCCCATGCCGGAGATGAAGGAGTCCATGCCGTCGGTGTCGTACATGGCGGTGCGTTTGCGGATGTCGTTCATGGGGCCGCCGATGGAGTGGCAGGACGCGCATTGGAGCTGGTAGAGGAAGGCCCCGGCAGCCATGCGGTTGTCGGCGGTGATGCCGTCGCGCAGGTCGGGCGGTGTCCATCTGGCCCGGGCCAGGGCACCGTCCTGGTTGATGACCGCGGCGTGGGATTTGATGATGGAGTTGGAATAGGCGTAGTCCCAGATCAGGTAGGGCTTGCGTGCGGCCTCGCGGATGAACTCGAAGGAGCCGAAGAGGCCGAGTCCGGCCATGAGCACGACCATGGCCAGGGGGAAGGTCATGCGCCGGGGCATGCGCAGGGCCATGGTCAGCCCGCCCAAGAGGGTCAGCCCGGCGGTGAGCCAGAACCAGTTCATGAATCCGGCCACCCGGTGGGACTTGAGCAACATCATTTCGTACTGGGCGGTGGGTAGCGAGGCCACATACCAGAAGCCGGTGACCACAACGGCCGCTACGCCCGCGATGGTCCAGGCCGAGCAGGTGCGCAGCACGCTGACGCGGGTCTCCTCGTCCATGATGCGTGTGGCCGTGACAAAGCCGAAGAGCCCGGCGCAGGCGGCCGAGAAGAAGGTGCGGAAGACCAGAGACGACCAGAAGGTGGGGTTGAAGATGCCGTCCCAGAAATCCCTGGTCTGGAGCCAGTCTCCGGGGGTGAGCATGAAGCCCACGATGCCGTTGATGAGGAACAGGGAGAACCAGCCGAAGATGAAGTAGATGTAGCCGACCATGAGGTGGTCGCGGCGGTTCATGGTGTCCCAGGTGTAGTAGTAGATGATCAGGGCGACGATTTCGCCCGTGAAACAGACCCACTCGGCCGCCCAGGCGAAGACGAAGTTGTGGATCAGGGTGATGGTGGCCTGGGGCGCGAGCAGGGCGATGGTGAACCAGATGGCCACGCCCGACACCGCGCCGAAGGCCATGGTCAGCAGCAGGAAGAAGCGGCTGTGCTTCTTGGCGTATTCGAGCAGGTGCGGGTTGCCCGTGCGGTAGGCCGCCTGCTCGGTGAGCACCAGGAAGAGGCCGCCGCCGATGGCGAAGTGGGCCACGTAGACATGCAGGGTGGCGATGAGGGCGATCCAGAATCCGCCGCCAAGGGTGGTCAGTTGCCAGATGGGATATTCCATGGGTTACGCCCTCCCCTCGCGCGATTTGAAGTAGAGTTTGAGCATGTAGGCCATGGCGGCCAGCCCGGCCACCAGGAAGACGGCGAAGAGCAGCACCGGCGAATACTGGCCCGTGACCGGGGTGTCCGCGATGTTGAACCAGGGGCTGAGGAACAGGGCGCGCAGCCAGTGGCGGGTCAGGCTCATGAAGAAGACCGTGAGCACGGCCCAGACCGTGGCCTGCACCGGCTGTTTGCGAAATCCGGCGGCCAGGAGCATGCCCGCGCAGGCCAGTCCGGCCACCAGGGTGACCGTGGCCGGGATGCTGCCGCCCAGGAAGGCGAGCAGGATTTCCTGCGGCAGGGAGATGAGGAACCACAGGCCGATGCCCAGGTTGACCAGGGTGGCCCGGGTCAGCCAGCGCATGCCCACGTCCACGAAGACGTCGTTCTTGCCCCATCGGCCGAGCAGGGCCACGAAGAGCCCGCCCACGGCTGCCGCGCCCACCATGAAGTGCAGGAAGCGCGGATAGAGGGTGGGGTCGCCGAAGTTGAGCATGGCGGCCCCGGCCTTGTCGAAATATTGCGGCCAGTATTCGGGCCGCAGCATCAGGGTCATGTTGGTGGAGAGCATCAGGGCCACGTAGACGGTTCCGGCCAGGGAGATGGCCAGCAGCGCGGTGCGTCGGGCCGGGCTCAGGGAGTCGTGGCCGAACTTGTAGGCGTAGAATCCGTAGTAGGCGAGCATCAACGCGGCGATCACGGCCAGCCACCAGCCGCCCATGAGCACGGTGCTGACGTAGTCGAACTGCCCGTAGTTGACCTGGAGGAAAAGGAGCGGGGCCACGCCCAGGTTGATGGTCAGGGCCAGGAGCGGCGGTGCCTTCTTGCCCACCTCCCTGGCCAGCCCGCTGTCGCCTCGCATGGCATGGACCAGACCGATGGCCGCCGAGCCCACCAGGGCGTTCATGAACAGGATGTGCGCCGTGAACGTGGTCACCAGCAGCAGGTCGAACCATGCCCAGTGGATGGGGATGGGCTCCGCCAGGGGGATGAGGGACGCCGGATTCATGGGGTGCTCCTTTTTTGACTCACCCTACTTCATAGGGAATCCCGGAACCGATGGCAAGGGGGTGCCAACTTGCGTGCGTTTTGGCCCCGAGTCGTTATGTTTTCCGAAACCTATTGTATAAACAGGCAGTTCGGTGTAGCATGAATCCGTGTGGAAAATTTGCGAGAGGTTTTTGCGTATAGCAAGGCAAAACGGGGGGATTCATGAAGATAGGAACGCGAATGACACTGCTCGGGGCGACGCTGATCGGCCTGACCACGGCGGGGATACTGGGTATTCTTCTCTGGAAGAGCGCCATGGTGGCCGGAACGCTGACCGACTCGTTCAACGAACAGGCCAGGAGCGAGATGGGCGTGGCCGTGGCCGACGCCCGCAACCTGCTGGCCACCCAGCACGCCACCCTGGTGCGGCAGCTGGAAAACGACATGCGCGTGCTTCAGGACATCGTGTCCCGGGGCGGCTCCATCGGCCAGCTCGACGAGCGGGTCAACTGGGAGGCGGTCAATCAGGTCTCGGGCGAGCGGCGCACCGTGTCGCTGCCCGCCATGGCCCTTGGGGGCCGGTGGTTCGGCCAGAACTATGACCCGAATACGCCAACGGCCATGGTGGACGAGATCATGGCCCTGACCGGCACCACCTGCACCGTGTTTCAGGCCATGAACGAGCAGGGCGACCTGCTTCGCGTGGCCACCAACATCCGCGCGGCCGACGGCAGGCGCGCCGTGGGCACCTATATTCCGTCTTCAAGCCCGGTGGCCAGGGCGGTCATGTCGGGCGAGACCTACCGGGGCACGGCCTTTGTGGTCAGCGCCTGGTACCTGACCCAGTACCGGCCCATCAGGGACGACGCGGGCAAGGTCATCGGCTGTCTTTATGTGGGCATTCCCCAGGAGAGTGTGGAGGAGCTGCGCCAGGGTTTCCGGTCCGTGGTCATCGGCGCAAGCGGCGCCCTGACCGTGGTCAGCGGCTCGGGCGACGGGCGCGGCACGGTCAGGATGCACCGCGAGGCCCGGTTCGAGGGCACCAGCCTCCTCGATGTGCGCGACACGGCAGGCAAGGCGGTCTACGCCGAACTGATCGAGGAGGCCAAGAGCGCGGGGGGCACGCCCGTGTCCCTGGCTGCGACCCTGACCGAGCCGGGTGCCTCGGCCCCGCGTGACATGTACCTCACCGCCGCCTACTTCGCCCCGTGGGACTGGGTCATCATCGGCACCGGCCATGTGGAGGAGTTCATGGCGGGCAAGCGGGCCGTGGACGCCGCCCTGACCGAGACCAAGGTCTGGTCCGCCGGGGTGGGCCTGTTCATGCTGGCGGCGGCCATCCTCGTCACCCTGTACTTTTCCCGGATTATCAGCGTTTCCATCGGCCGGGTGGTGGCGGCCATGAACAGCGTCAACAGCGGCGATCTCTCCCTTGAGCGACTGCCCGTGCACGAGCGCGGCCCGCGCGACGAGCTGGAGGAGCTGGCCGCGGCCCTCAACTCCATGGGCGAGGTGCTGCGCCGGGTGGTCGATTCGGTGCAGGAAGGTGCCGAGAACGTGGCCCAGGGCAGCGCGGCCCTGGCCGGAACCTCGCAATCCCTGTCCGAGGGTGCGGCCAATCAGGCCAGCGCCGTGGAAGAGGTCTCGGCCTCCATGGAGCAGATGACCTCCAACATCGAGCAGAACACCGAGAACGCCCGCCAGACCGAGAAGAGCGCCCGGCAGGCCGCCGCCGACGCCCGCCAGGGCGGCGAGTCCGTGGGCCGCACCGTGGAGGCCATGCGCTCCATCGCGGACAAGATCGCCATCATCGAGGAGATTGCGCGCCAGACCAACCTGCTGGCGCTCAATGCGGCCATCGAGGCGGCCCGGGCCGGGGAGCACGGCAAGGGATTCGCCGTGGTGGCGGCCGAGGTGCGCAAGCTGGCCGAGCGCAGCGGCGTGGCCGCGGCCGAGATCAGCGAGCTTTCGGGCAACAGCGTGGCCATTGCCGAGCAGGCGGGCCGGATGCTGGAGAAGATGGTCCCGGACATCACCCGCACCGCCGAACTGGTGCAGGAGATCGCTGCGGCCAGCGCCGAACAGTATTCCGGCGGCAGCCAGATCAAGGCCGCCATCCTGGAACTCGACCGGGTGGTGCAGCAGAACACGGCCGAGGCCGAGCACGTGGCCGCCGCGTCCCAGGAGTTGGCCGGTCACGCCGCCCAGGTGCGCGAGGCCATCGACTACTTCCATCTGGATCATGGCCCGGCCGTGAGGGCGCGGGCCACGGCCAGACCCGCCTCCGGGCTGCCCGTCGGAAAGGGCGGCAGGCAGGTTTCATCAGGCACCAGGGGTGCGCCCAAGCCGCTGACAGGGGCCGCTCCAGGCAGGCCCACGGGTGACGATCCGGACGACTTCGAGCGGTTCTAGCGCCGCTTCCGACCGCATCGGCCCGCGCTCCTGGCGGCAGGAGCGCGGGCCTTGCCATTTGACGGGAAACAGGTAGACAATGCGCCTGACCGGGCTGGCCCGGCCGGATAAAACGACCAAGGAGGCAGCCATGGGAACCGTCCTGCTCGTTGACGCGGGCAACACCAACACCAAGCTCTGTCTGGCCGACGACGCGGGCCTGGGCGAGAGCTACACCCTGCCCACCCGCCCGGCCAACACCGACGACGACTGGGGCCTCAAGGTCGAGTCGATCCTGAGCCGCGAGGGCGTGGACCCGAGAAGCGTGGAGGCATGCGTCATCTGCTCGGTGGTGCCGCCGCTCGATCCGCTGTTTCTGCGCATGGCCCGCCGCTTTCTCGGCTGCGAGGCGGTCTTTGCCGGGCGCGACCTGCCCATCGACCTGACCAACGAATACGCCCGGCCCGAGCAGACCGGCGCGGACATCCTGGTGGGCTGCCTGGCGGCCCGGCTCACCTATGACGCGGAAAACCTCATCGTCATCGACTTCGGCACAGCCACCACCCTGGCCTGCGTCATGGGCAACGCCTTCAAGGGCGGCCTCATCTGCCCTGGCGTGCTCTCGTCGCGCACGGCCCTGGCCAGCGGCACGGCCAAGCTCCCCAATGTCGATCTCAGGGTCGAGAGCGACATCCTCTCCTGGGGTACAAGCACGGAAGAGTGCCTCAACCAGGGGCTCGTCTTCGGCTTCGCGTCCATGATCGACGGCCTTGTCGCCAAGCTTTCGGCGCGCATGGCCGACCCCTTTGTGGTGGCCACCGGCGGGCTGTCGCGCACCATCGCCCAGGTGGCTGGGTCCATCGACGAGCTGCGCCCGGATCTGGTCATGGAAGGGCTGTGGATGGCCTATTACAATAGATAGCGGCTGTTGAAAAACGGCGATCTGCGTCGTTGCTTCAAAAGGTTCAAACCCTCGCGTACCCGGAGTACGCTTCGGCCTTGAACC
>NZ_JASTWE010000035.1 GCF_030282845.1 Pseudodesulfovibrio pelocollis | reverse complement strand
TAATTTGAATAATAATCTTTACATGCGCCTTCCTGCTTCTTCTTGCTAAAAAAATTTGTTGCGAAGGCAACGTCCTGCATTAGTGAAGAATTATCAT
This sequence comes from Pseudodesulfovibrio pelocollis, assembly GCF_030282845.1. Classification (GTDB taxonomy): domain Bacteria; phylum Desulfobacterota; class Desulfovibrionia; order Desulfovibrionales; family Desulfovibrionaceae; genus Pseudodesulfovibrio; species Pseudodesulfovibrio pelocollis. Next base: position 38,805 of record NZ_JASTWE010000035.1, on the reverse strand, counting down.
CTTTAGAGAAGTAGCATGGATCTAAGTACCAATGCGGCCCACCATGAAGGCTCATCGTGTTTGATATTACAGCCCTAAAAGCAACCTCGACCCGCTCGGTAGCGTCAAGAATCAACAACCTCAACTTTCTGTCAAAAACATACAAATCTAACAGATTATCAAATGAGGTCCCAAATTCAAAACCACATACCCATGAGCAACGAAAAGGGGACGCGTACTTCATCAAACGATGAAACCCAACATAAGTAAGATATCGCTCCGCGCGTTGAGCGTCGTGAACAATAAGACCAGCTTGCTTAAGCCTCAAGACTTGATCGAATACTGTGAGCGCAGGGTCAGAATATTCCATACAAAAAATAACCCATCCTATGCGCAGTCAGAGAAAACTCTAAAAGGCCGGATGGGCATGATTCTTGGTTGGTGTGAATACAAGTAAGCTTCCCGAATCTAGTTGTCAACAACTTTTTCACTTTCACTCATACACTCAATTCATGCATAGGTTGATATCAGCTTCCATGTCAATCAAATCATTCGAAATATATCTCATTTACGCCAGATTTCGCAGGGTTGCAGACAGGCGGCACATAATTTGGCGCTCACAGCGCAATCGACACGCAAAAAGGGCTTACGATTTTCACCGTAAGCCCTTGTGGTATCTGGCGGAGAGGAGAGGATTTGAACCTCCGTTGGAGTTCCCCCCAAACACGCTTTCCAGGCGTGCTCCTTAAACCGTACTCGGACACCTCTCCGCGTTTGAGAGGCTGTAACTAACCAAAATGGCGCGGCATGGCAAGGGAAAAATGCCCGCAATCATGGCGCGGGTTCACCTCGGGCGGCGTGGCCGCCGGGTCACAGGGGCAGGCGCAGGCTGCCCCGGAACTCGTCGAGGCTTGATGCGCCGATCTCGGCCAGCAGGGCCGCCATCTGGTCGGCCAGGCCAAAGGCGAAGTCCGGGCGCAGGAAATTGGCCGTGCCCACCTGCACCGCGTGGGCGCCCACCAGGATGAATTCCAGGGCGTCCTCGGCGCTGGCGATGCCGCCAATGCCCACCACCGGGATGCTTACGGCCCGCACCGCCTGATGCACGCAGCGCAGCGCCACGGGCTTGATGGCCGGGCCGGACAGACCGGCCAGCACATTGGCGATGCGCGGCTGCCGCTTGCGGATGTCCACGGCCATGCCCGAAAGCGTGTTGATCAGCGAGAGGATGTGCGCCCCGCCGTCGGCCGCGGCCCGGGCGCAGACAGCGATATCCGTGACATTGGGCGAGAGCTTGACCATAACCGGCTTGTTCCCGGCCCGCTTGCAAACCGCCTCGGTCACCCGCGCGATCTGGGCCGGGTCCTGACCAAAGGCGATGCCGCCCTCGCGCACGTTGGGACAGGAGACGTTGACCTCAAGGGCCGCGATGCCCTCCTCAGCCGCCAGCACCCCGGCCAGCTCGCCAAACTCGGCGGCGTCGCAGGCGTAGAGATTGGCAACGATGGCCACATCACGCCAGGGCAGCGAGGGCAGCGTCCGCTTGACGAAATCCTCCACCCCGAGGTTCTGGATGCCGATGGCGTTGAGCATGCCGCACGGCGTCTCGGCGATGCGCGGCATGGGGTTGCCCTCGCGCGGCGCAAGGGAGATGCCCTTGGCCACGATACCGCCCAGCCGCTTCAGGTCGCCATAGGGCGCGAATTCAAGCCCGGAGCCAAAGGTGCCCGAGGCGGTCATGACTGGATTCTTGAGGCTTAAGCCGCCGAAGCTGACGTGCATATCCATATGAAAAAGACTCCCTGTCGAGAAAACTAGAGCTGGATCGTGTCGGCCCAGAAGATCGGCCCGCGCGTGCAGACCTGGACATGATGCCCCTCGGCATCGGGCGCGACGCAGCCAAGGCACGCGCCCACGCCGCAGGCCATGCGGTTTTCGAGGGACACCTGGGCCCGCGCACCGGTCTCGGCGGCAAAGGTCTGCACCGTGCGCAGGAACGGGGTCGGGCCGCAGGCGAGGATGAGCCCGTCCCTGGCCGCGTATTCGGCGATCAGCTCGCGCATGGCGGCGATGATCAGGTCGAGATCACAGGGCTGGGCTTCGAGCAGGCACCGGCTGTCCACCTGCGCCGAGAGCAAGTCGTAAGGGTAACATTCCAGGGGGAGCCGATGGGCCAGGAAGAGCCGCAGATTCTCCGGGTGCGGATGACGCTCGACATAACCGCGAAAAGGTGCGATGCCGATTCCCCCGGCAAGAAGCAGGGTCGGCGTGTCGGGCTCCACGGCGAACGAGTTGCCAAGCGGCCCCCACAGGGTCACCTGATCGCCCGGCGCAAGGCGCGCCATGCGGGCCGTGCCCCGCCCCACCTTCTGGATGAAGAGGGTCAGGCCGTCCGCGTCCACCGAGGAAATGGAAAAAGGCCTGGCCCAGAGCATGTCCAGCTCCCAGGACACGGGCCGGACCATGACGAACTGGCCGGGCTTCCACCTGTCCCAATCGGGCAGGGAGAGGCGTATTTCGAAGAATTCGTCGGGCCTTTTCCGTTGACCGACCGGGGACACTTCCAATACCGTAACATTCCGGCAGACCCTCAAGGACATGCGATACCCTTATGAGTATGAAACATTTACCTGAAATCATGGCGCCCGCGGGGGATACGTCATCCTTCCTCGCCGCCGTGGCGGCCGGGGCGGACGCCGTGTATGTGGGGCTGAAACATTTCTCAGCCCGGATGCAGGCCACCAACTTCTCTATCAGCGAGCTGGCGCAACTGGCAAGCCTGGGCCGCGACCACGGCACCCGCACATACGTTGCCATGAACACCCTGGTCAAGCCCGGCGATCCCGAGGCCGCGGGCAGGCTCGTGGAGCGGCTCCAGAAAAGCGTCAAGCCATACGCCCTCATCGTGCAGGACCTGGGCATGCTCACCCTGGCCCGCCAAGCCGGATTCAAGGGCGAGCTGCACCTCTCCACCCTGGCCAACCTGAGCCATCCGGCCGGGCTCGAGGTGGCAAAGCAGCTCGGCGCCAGCCGCGTGGTGGTCCCGCGCGAGCTGAACCTTGACGAGGTCAAGCTCATGGCCGAGGCCTGCCCCAAGGACCTGGACCTTGAAATCTTCGTCCACGGCGCGCTGTGCCACTGCGTGTCGGGCCTCTGTTACTGGAGCAGCTACCTGGGCGGCAAGTCCGGCCTGCGCGGCCGCTGCGTCCAGCCCTGCCGCCGCCTCTACAAGCAGGGCAAGCAGGACGCCGAGCGCCTCTTCTCCTGCTCCGACCTCTCGCTGGATGTGCTGACCAAGCCGCTGCTGGACATGCCCAAGGTGGCGGCATGGAAGATCGAGGGCCGCAAGAAAGGCCCCCACTACGTCTACTACACGGTGCGCGCCTACCAGCTGCTGCGCGACAACCCCAACGACGCCCAGGCCAAGAAGGCGGCCGTGGACCTGCTCGATCAGGCCCTGGGGCGGCCCACCAGCCACTCCACCTTCCTGCCCCAACGCCCCTTCATGCCCATCCAGCCCGGCCAGGAGACCAGCTCGGGCAGGCTCGTGGGCGAGATCAAGCGCGACCAGAAGAAGCTCTATTTCCAGCCCCGCGAGGATCTGCATCCCGGCGATCTCCTGCGCGTGGGCTACGAGGACCAGCCCGGACACCGGACCCTGTCCATCCGCCGTCGCGTACCCAAGCGCGGCCGCATGGACATCCCAGCTTCGGCCAAGCACCAGGGGCCGCCCCTGCCCTCCGGCACCAAGGTCTTCCTGGTGGACCGGCGCGACCCGGAACTGGTCAAGCTGATCAAGGGACTTGAGGCCGAGCTGGCCCTGTTCCCGGCCCCGGAGTCCAGCGAGCCGAAATTCGTGCCCAAGGGGCCGAAAAAAGCCGCCCGGGCCAAGGTCAAGCCGGAAGTTGTCTCCCTCTTCCGCCTGCCCCCGCGCGGCCGGATCAACGGCCGGGCCGCCTACTGGCTCGAACGCACCTCCCTGGGCAAGGTGGCCCGGGGTCAGACCGGCCGTGTCCAGTGGTGGCTGCCGCCAGTCATCTGGCCGGACGAGGACAAGAAATACCGCGCCCTGATCAAGGAAGCGACCAAGAACGGCGCCCGCGAGTTCGTCATCAACGCCCCCTGGCAGGCGGCGTACTTCACGGATCGCAAGAAGGCCACCCTGGTGGCCGGGCCGTTCTGCAACGCCTCCAACCGCTTCGCGCTCCAGGTTCTCAAGGACCTGGGCTGCTCGTCGGCCATCGTCAGCCCGGAATTGTCCGGCGAGGACATGCTCGAACTGGCCCGCGACACTCCCCTGCCGCTGGGCGCGGTCATCAAGGGCATGTGGCCCTTTGGCCTGTCGCGCTTCCTGGCCGAGCCGGTCCGGTTCGACTCGCCTGTCAAGAGCCCCATGCATGAGGTTCTCTTCGTGCGCAAATACGGGCAGACCAACTGGCTCTTCCCGGCCTGGGAGCTGGACTTGAGCGAGGAATACCGCGCCCTAGACCGGGCGGGCTTCAAGACCTTCGTGACCATGGTCGAGGAATGGCCCAAGGACGTGCCCAAACCGAGGCGCACCAGCACCTTCAACTGGAAGCTGGATCTCTTGTAGCCGCTGGAAAAACTAAAAAAATTGAGGCCGGGAACACTGTTCCCGGCCTCTTTCTTCTTCCGCGTCGGACGCCGGGAAATCAAAGCATGATGGTCCCTTTCATGAAGGTCACGGCGTGGCCCGCAATCTTGACGCGGTCGCCCATGTCCTCGCAGATGAGCACCCCGCCTCGGGCCGAGACCTGGCAGGCGCGCAGGGCCGAGCGGCCCAGCCGCTGCGCCCAGAACGGCACCAGGGTGCAGTGGGCCGAGCCGGTGACCGGGTCCTCGGGCACCCCGGTGAGGGGCACAAAGGTGCGGGAGACGAAATCGAAGTCCAGCCCGGGCGCGGTGCAGATCATGCACAGACCGTCGAGCTTGGAGACGAGGCGGAAGTCCGGCTCAAGGGCGCGTATCTGCTCCTCGGTCTCGAACACGGCCATCATGTCGCGCTCGCCCATGAAAAGCTCGGCGGGCCGCGCGCCCAAGGCCCGGGTGACCCGCTCGGTCACCTGGATGGGCCGCACGCTCCAGGCCGGGAAATCCATGGAATACAGGCCCTCATCGCGATCCACGAAGAGCCGCCCGCTCTTGGTCTCAAAGACCACGACCGGGTCTGCATAGTCGAGGAACTCGTAGAGCACGTGGGCGCTGGCCAGGGTGGCGTGGCCGCACAGGTCGATCTCGTACTCCGGGGTGAACCAGCGCAGCTCGAAATACTCGCCCCGGCGCACGAAGAAGGCGGTCTCGGACTGGCCGCACTCCTGGGCGATACTCTGCATCAGCCCGTCGCTTGGCCACTCGAAGAGCGGCACCACCGCCGCCGGGTTGCCGCTGAAGACCTCTTCGGCAAAGGCGTCCACCTGATAGATGTCAAGTTCCATGGCGCTCTCCTTGTCAGAACATCTGCTTGAAGAGATCGTCGGCCGAGCCACCCGCGTCCTCGGACGCTCCGGCGGGCGGAGCGGACTGGGTTGGCTCGGTGCCCAGCTTGAAGGGCAGGAAATACTGCGTGCCCGAGCCGGACGAGGCAAGCCGACCCGAGGCCCCGTCAACCCGGACCATAACAACTCCCGGCGGTTCCGGGAAGTCCTGATAGGGGAAATCCTCCTCCACCACTCTGCGATAGTCCACCCACAGCGGGCTGGCCGCGCGCGAGCCCGTCTCCCATTTGCCCATGGGCCGCATCTCGTCGAAGCCGACGTACACGCCCGTGAGCAGATAGGGGGTGAAGCCCATGAACCAGGCGTCGTTCTCGTCGTTGGAGGTGCCTGTCTTGGCGGCCACGGGCCGATTGAGCGCGCGGGCACGCCAGCCTGTGCCGTCGCGCACGACCTCCTTCATCAGACTGGTCATGATGTAGGCGGTCTGCGGGCTGATGGCGTCCACGGCTTCGGGCACCGAGGCGAACAGTTCCTCGCCCCAGGCCGAGCGCACCGAGAGCACGGTGCGCGGCTTGATGTACGACCCGCCGCGCGCAAAGGCGGTGTAGGCCTCGCACAGGTTCATCAGCGTGACCACCGACGAGCCCAGCGACACCGAGAGGTCCGGGGGGAAATCGCTCTCAAGGCCCATGGCCCGCGCCCGCTCGATGATGGTGCGGATGCCGATGCGCTGGGCCACGCGGATGGTAACGAGGTTCTTGGACTTGACCAGGGCGGTACGCAGCAGGGTCGGCCCCTCGTAGGTGCCCTCGAAGTTCTCGGGCCGCCACAGCTTGCCCAAGGCCTCGTTGGCATAGACAATGGGCGCATCAAGAACAATGGAGGCTGGTGTGAACCCGTTATCCATGGCCGCCGAATAGACGATGGGCTTGAAGGCCGATCCGGGCTGGCGTCTGGCCTGGGTGGCCCGGTTGAACTGGCTGCGGCCAAAGGAGTAGCCGCCCACCAGGGCCAGCACCTCGCCGTTGTCCGGCCTCATGGAGACCAGGGCGCCCTCCACCTCGGGTTCGCGCTCCAGGTCCAGCGTCCACACGCCCTCGGGCGATTCGGGTGCCTTGGCCACAGTGGCCCAGACCACGTCGCCCTCCTTAAGCACCCGGCGGGCGTCGGTGGGGCCGGGCACGTCCTCGTGGCTCTTGCGGGCATCCTGCTCGCGCACCCACCACATGGCCTTGATCGGAATGACCCCGTGGAATCTGCCGAAGCGGACAGTGGCCCTGTCCTTGTCCACCTGGGCCACCCACACCTTGAAGGGCACGGCCTTGTCCGCAAGGCCATCCACGGTCTGCGGCCCTTCATCGAGGACGCGGCCCACGTCGCCGGGGCTGATGGTCTCGATGGGGCCTGTCCAGCCGCGCCGCTGGGCCGAATCGAGCAACCCGCGCCGCAGCGCCTTCTCGGCCGCAGCCTGATGCTTGAGATTGCAGGGAGTGGTCACGGTCAGGCCCGCAGTATACGCCTCGTCCTCGCCGTAGCGGTCCACCAGCCAGCGGCGCACCTCCTCAAGATAATACGACCCGACCCGCCAGGACGGGTCGTCCATGCTCACCAGTTCGATCTCCTCGGCCATGGCCTCGTTGTACTGATCGCGGGTGATCCAGCGAAGGGAGAGAAGCTGATCAAGGACGTAGCGCTGGCGCTGCTTGGCCAGATCGAAGTTCTGATACGGGTTGTAGCGGCTCGGGGCCTGGGGCAGCCCGGCCAGCATGGCCGCCTGGGCCAGGGTCAGGTCCGTGGCGTGACGGGCGAAATAGGTGCGCGAGGCCGCCTCCACGCCATAGGAGTTGGCCCCGAGGAATATCTGGTTGAGATAGATGGTCAGTATCTCTTCCTTGGTCAGGTAGTTTTCCAGCCGGAAGGCGAGGATCGCCTCCTTGAGCTTGCGTGTGTAGCTGCGCTCCGGGGTCAGGAGCAGGCGCTTGATGATCTGCTGGGTGATGGTGGAGCCGCCCTGCTTGGTGCGCCCGGCTTTCACGTTGGCCAGAAAGGCACGCACGATGGCCGTCAGGTCCACGCCGTCGTGCTGGTAGAAGCTCGAATCCTCGGCGGCCAGGAATGCCTTGGGCAGCCACGGGGTCATCTGGTCCAGCGTGACCAGAAACCGTTTTTCTTTGTAGAAATATCCGAGCACTTCGTCGTTGGCGGCGTAGACCGTGGTCACCAGCGGCGGTTTGTAGTCGGTGATGTTCCGAAAACCGGGCAAGTCCCTGGACGCCCAGTGATACAAGCCAAAGGCCGCGCCGACTCCGGCGAGCAGGCAAACGGTGAGCAACACAATCAAAATCTTGAGCACTTTCATGGGTATCAAAAACCTTTTTTTACCTTGCGCGCGCCGCGCGCGGGCGGTAGCCCCCAGGCCAGCCGGAGCCTTCCGTAAAGATCCGTGACCGAGGCCTTGTTGGTGTCAAAACATTTGAGCATTCGTGGCAGCGTCCGCTCCTCGCGCCGGGCGAGGCAGGTGGCGGAATCGAAGAAGGTCACATCGCGCCCGACCACCCAGAAGGGATACAGGCGGCAGTAGTATGGCCGGGCCTCGTGAGGAATTTCGCACCCCTCGGGACCGAGAAAGCGGCACGCGCCCATGGTGTCCACCGTCAGGCGGTAATGTTCGCCCGTTGGCGGGAAAAGCGCCTGGATCAGGTCGTCCTCTCCAGGGAACAGCCTACGGACATTGTCGATGAAGGCCGCGGAATTTTGCGCGAGCACGAAGCCGCCGGTAAAGGGCGCGTGGTCGCGGACCCGGTCCTTCTCCATCTGGGAGACCGGAAAGCAGAACTCCTCCTGGCCCGCTGTCATGCGGCAGCAGGTGGGGCCTTGCAGCGAGCACCGCCTGCAGGTGTCGGACGCATCGGACCGGATTCGGGTCATGACGTCCCCGCTGGCTCCGTGGTACGACCGGCCGTGCCGGAAAAACGCAGCGCCCCCTTGCCCAGGAGATCGTGCAGGTGGACCATGCCCACCAGCCGCCCGTCCTCGCTGACCACGGGCAGCACAGTGATCTGGTGCTGCTCCATGACGTCCAGAACATGGGCCGCAGACTCGCCCGCCACGGCCCGGCGCGGCGAGGTGGTCATGACCCCGGCCACGGGCCGGTCCATGTCCAGGCCACCAGCGCAGACCAGACGGCGCACATCGCCATCGGTGAACACGCCCCTCAGCCCGGCTTGGGCATCGACGATGGCCACCAGCCCGAGGCCGCCGGAGTTGAGCACGTCCACGGCCCGGGCCACGGTCGCCCCGTCGTCCACCACGGGCAGGTCGGCGGTGTGCATAAGCTGGTCCACGCACATGGCCAGCCGCTGCCCCAGGGAACCGCCCGGATGATATTTGCGAAAATCGTCCTTGCCAAAGGATTTCCACTCCATGAGGCAGACGGCCAGGGCGTCGCCCACGGCCAGATGCGCCGTGGTGCTCGCCGTGGGCGCAAGGCCCATGCGGCACGCCTCGCGCGGCACATGGACCTCGATGGTGATGTCCGCCAGCTGGGCCATGGCCGAGGCGGTGTTGCCGGTCATGGCGATGACCGTGGCCCCCAGCGACCGCAGGGTGGGAATGATGGCGTTGACCTCGTCGCTGCCGCCGGAGTTGGACAGGGCCAGGACCACGTCCTCACCCCGGATCATGCCCATGTCGCCGTGTGCGCCCTCCACCGGGTGCAGGAAAAAGGCGGGTGTGCCCGTGCTCGACAGGGTAGCCGCGATCTTGCGCCCCACCAGCCCGGACTTGCCAATGCCGGTGATGACCACCCTGCCCCGGCACTCGGCCATGGCGGTCAGGGCGCGCACAAAGCTATCGCCCAGCTGGCCGGACACGGTCCGCAGCCCCTCGATCTCGATGTCGAGCACCTCGCGGGCCAGCTCAAGCCAGTCGGTTCCGTCGGACCTTGAGGTCATGATCGCGCTCCGTATCAGCAGAATTCCTTGATGATGCCCGGGTTGGCTTCCAGGCAGCCCTTGCCCATCATGTCGGACAGGGGGATGGGATAGTTGCCGTCAAAACAGGCCAGACACCATGCGTCGTCGTCGGTGACCGAGTTGAGCAGGCCCGGGATGGTCAGGTAATGCAGGGAATCGAGCCCCATGAACCGGGTGATGTCCTCCACCGAGTGGTTGGCCGCGATCAGCTCGCCCTTGGACGAGAAGTCGATGCCATAGAAACAGGGATGCTTGATGGCCGGACAGCTGACGCGCAGGTGTATCTCGCGTACGCCCAGTTCGCGCAACTTGCGCACCCTGGCCCGGATGGTGGTGCCGCGCACGATGGAGTCCTCGATGATGATGATGCGCTTGCCCTTGACCATGCTCTTGACCGGGTTGAGCTTCACCCGCACCGAGAAATCGCGCATATCCTGGGAGGGCTGGATGAAGGTGCGGCCCACGTAGTGGTTGCGGATCATGGCCAGTTCCAGCGGCAGGCCGGATTCCTGGGAATAGCCCACGGCCGCGTAGTTGCCCGAGTCCGGGAACGGCATGACAAAGTCCGCGTCCACCGGAGCTTCCTTGGCCAGCATGACGCCCATGGCCTTGCGCCGCTCATAGACCACGTCGCCGAAGATGTTGGAATCGGGCCGGGCAAAGTAGATCAGCTCGAAGATGCACTGGCGCTTGGGCTCGGTGTCGTTGAAGCGGAAGGAGGTCAGCTTGTTCTTGTGGATGGTGACGATCTCGCCGGGCTCCAGCGGGCGCAGGTATTCGGCCTCGATGAGATCAAAGGCGCAGGTCTCGGTGGCAAAGACGTAGCGGTCGCCCACCCGGCCCAGGCCCAGCGGCCGGACGCCGTTGGGGTCCTTGATGGCGATGAGCTTGTCGTTGGCCATGACCAGCATGGAATACGCGCCGCGCACCTTGGCGCAGGCCATGGCGATGGCCTGCTCGATGGTCTCGGTCTCGTGCAGGTACTTGATGATCAGGTGGGCGAAGACCTCGGTGTCCATGGTGGTCTGGAAAATGGACCCGTTTTGCTCAAGCTCGGTGCGCAACTCGTAGGTATTGACCAGATTGCCATTGTGGGCCACGGCCAGCCGCAGGTTGCCATGGCGGACGATGAAGGGCTGGGCGTTGCGGATGAGCGAGGCCCCGGTGGTGGAGTAGCGGATGTGGCCCATGGCGATGTCGCCCTTGAGTTCCTTGCTCAGGTGCCGCTCGTTGAACACGTCGGCCACCAGCCCCATGCCCTTTTGCTCGCGGATCTTCTCGCCATCCCAGGTGACGATGCCAGCCGACTCCTGCCCGCGATGCTGCAGGGCGTACAGGCCGAAATAGGTCATCCGGGCGGCCTCCTTGTGGCCGTATACTCCGAAAAGCCCGCAATACTCTTTTTTCATGTGCCTTCTCTGGGCGGTGTTCAACCGCCGTAGTACGTTTGCAGGCTCTCGACCTTGAGGCCGGTCTGCCGCATTTCGAGGATGGCCTGGGCGATGGCCCGGGCACCCGACACCGTGGTGGTGTAGGGGATGTTGTAGAGCAGCGTATTCTGGCGGATGATCCTGGCGTCACCCACGGTCTTCTTGCCCGAGGGGGTGTTGATGACCAGATCGATCTCGCCGTTCTTGATGTGGTCCACCACATGGGGGCGCTGGCCCTCGTGGACCTTGTTGACCTTGGTCACGGGCACGCCCTTTTCCATGAAATAGTCGGCCGTGCCGCCGGTGGCCATGACCCGGAATCCCATGTCGGCAAAATCTCTGGCAGCCAGCACCAGCTTGGCCTTGTCCCAGTCATTGACGGAGATGAAGACCGTGCCCGAGGTGGGCAGCTTCTGCCCTGCGGCCAGCTGCGCCTTCATGTAGGCGAGCCCGAAGCTCGGGTCGATGCCCATGACCTCGCCGGTGGAGCGCATCTCGGGTCCGAGCAGCACATCCACATTGGGGAAGCGGTTGAAGGGGAAGACCGACTCCTTGACCGAGATGTGGCCCTTCTTGCGCATGGCCCAGGGCTTGAGATCCTTGAGTTTCTCTCCCAGCATGACCCGGGTGGCCAGCTTGGCCAGGGGCACACCCGTGGCCTTGGACACAAAGGGCACGGTGCGCGAGGCGCGCGGGTTGACCTCGATGATGTAGACCTCGCCGTCCTTGACGGCGAACTGGACGTTCATCAGGCCGACCACGCCAAGCTCGCGGGCCATGGCCACGGTCTGCCGCTCGATGTCGCGGATGACCTCGGCGCTCAGGCTGTATGGGGGCAGCACCGAGGCAGAGTCGCCAGAGTGGATGCCCGCCTCCTCGATATGCTCCATGACCCCGCCGATGTAGACATCCTCGCCGTCGGCCAGGGCGTCCACGTCCACCTCGATGGCGTATTCGAGGAACTTGTCGATGAGGGTGGGATGCTCGGGCGAGACCCGGGCGGAATCGCGGAAATACGCCTCGAATTCGTCCATGCAATAGACGATGTCCATGCCCCGGCCGCCCAGGACGTAGGAGGGGCGCAGCACCAGCGGGAACCCAAGGCCCTGGGCGATCTCCTTGGCCTCGGTCATGCTCATGGCCGTGCCGTTGGGCGGCTGCTTGAGGTTCAGCTTGTTCAGGAACTGCTTGAAGCGCTCGCGGTCCTCGGCCCGGTCAATGGCGTCCGGGCTGGTGCCGATGAGCGGCACGCCAGCCCGCATCAGCCGCAGCGCCAGATTGAGCGGGGTCTGCCCGCCGAACTGGACGATGACACCGTCGGGCTTCTCGAAGTCGAGGATGTTCATGACATCCTCGAAGGTCAGCGGCTCGAAGTAGAGCTTGTCCGAGGTGTCGTAGTCGGTGGACACGGTCTCGGGGTTGGAGTTGACCATGATGGACTGCACGCCCATCTCCTTCAAGGTGAAGGAGGAGTGGCAGCAGCAGTAGTCGAACTCGATGCCCTGGCCGATGCGGTTGGGTCCGCCGCCGAGGATGACGATCTTCTTCACGTCGTCGCGGACGTTTTCCACCCCGGTCTCGTAGGTAGAATAGTAATACGGGGTGTACGCCTCGAACTCGGCGGCGCAGGTGTCCACCAGATAATAGGTCGGGATGATGCCAAGCTCCTTGCGCATGGTCCGGATGGCGTCCTCGCTGGTGCGCCACATGGCGGCCAGCTGGGCATCGGAATAGCCGTATTCCTTGGCCGTGCGCAGCATCTCGGCCATGCCTTCGCTGGCGGCGTCCACGCCCTGCTTCAGGCCGAACTCGATCAGGGAGCGCTCCATGGTCAGGATGTCCTCGATCTGGCGCAGGAACCACGGGTCGATGGCGGTGGCCTCGAAGACCTCCTCAACAGACATGCCGCAGCGCAGTGCGTTGCGCAGGGCGTAAATGCGCTGGGAGTTGGGACGACGCAGCAGGCGCAGGATCTCGTTCTTGTCGACATCACAGGCCTCGAACCGCTTGCCCAGGCCGATGTGGCCGGTCTCAAGGGAACGCAGCCCCTTTTGCAGCGCCTCCTTGAAGGTGCGGCCGATGGCCATGGTCTCGCCCACGGACTTCATGGCCGTGGTCAGGTAGTCTTCGGACCCGGGGAACTTCTCGAAGGTGAAGCGCGGTATCTTGATCACGCAGTAGTCAATGGCGGGCTCGAAGGAGGCCATGGTCTCGCGGGTGATATCGTTGGGAATCTCGTCCAGAGTGTAGCCCACGGCCAGCTTGGCCGCGATCTTGGCGATGGGAAATCCGGTGGCCTTGGAGGCCAGGGCCGAGGAACGCGACACTCGCGGGTTCATCTCGATGACGATCATCTCGCCGTTTTCGGGATTGATGGCGAACTGGACGTTGGAGCCGCCCGTCTCCACCCCGATCTCGCGCATGATGGCCAGCGAGGCGTTGCGCATCTTCTGGTATTCGTCGTCGGTCAGGGTCTGGGCCGGGGCCACGGTCACCGAGTCGCCGGTGTGCACGCCCATGGGGTCCAGGTTCTCGATGGAGCAGATGATGACGCAGTTGTCCTTGCGGTCACGCATGACCTCAAGCTCGTACTCCTTCCAGCCGAGGATGGAGCGCTCGAGCATGATCTCGCGCTTCATGGACAGAGCCAGGCCGTTGGCGCAGATTTCCTCAAGCTCTTCCATGTTGTAGGCAACGCCGCCGCCCGAGCCGCCCAGGGTATAGGCTGGCCGAACAATGATGGGGAACGGGATGACCTGCCCCCAGTGGCGTACGTCGTCCATGCTCCGGCAGATGCCGGATTCAGCCACGGCAAGGCCGATGTTCTCCATGGCCGCGCGGAATTCCTCGCGGCTCTCGGCCTTGTTGATGGCCTCGATGTTGGCCCCGATGAGCTCGACATTGAACCGGTCGAGCACGCCCATTTCGGCCACGGCCAGGGCGGTGTTGAGTCCGGTCTGCCCCCCCAGAGTAGGCAAAAGAGCGTCGGGGCGCTCTTTCTCGATGATTCGGGCCACGGTTTCCGGCTCGATGGGTTCGATGTACGTCCTGTCGGCCAGCTCCGGGTCGGTCATGATCGAGGCCGGGTTGGAGTTGACCAGGACCACCTCGTACCCCTCCTCCTTGAGCGCCTTGAGGGCCTGGGTGCCGGAGTAGTCGAACTCGCAGGCCTGCCCGATGACAATGGGGCCGGACCCGATCAGCATGATCTTTTTGATATCTGTGCGTTTGGGCATTCTTAGTGGAAGTAGTTGAGGTTACGGCATCTTTTCAGATCGGAGAAAACATTAGGCACGCGGACCCGGCCGGGCGACGCCGCCACCCGCCGGACAAGCTCATTTACTTACAGCCTTGGCCCTTGAAAGGCAATGGTTTTGTACGGGCGACCGGACCCGGAATCCCGCCCCGGCCAAGGCTGACATGACGCCTTGGCCTCCGATTCCCATTGACACGGCCGAGGTTGATACTTATTCTCACCCTCAAGGAGATTCCATGGTCAAGCCCCTGACAGAATACCCCGCCGGAACGGTTGTCCGGGTGGCCGACATAGACGGCGGGATGCGCGCGCGCTCGCGCATGCTGGCCCTTGGCCTGACCCCCGGCTGCCCGGTGGAGGTGCTCGCTGGAGGCCCTGCCGGATGCCGCCTTCGCGTGCGCGGCTCCGAGGTGGTTCTGTGCTGCGGTCTGGCGGGAAAGATCATGGCCGCCGAAATGAACTCCGCGGAAGTGACGCCCTGTGACTGCTGCGCAGGCTCCCGAGCCAGGGCGTCGTAGCAGGCTGTTGAAAAACGGCGACCTGCGGACGTTAAGCGACTGTAGGCGAGTCTTCGAGCCGTACAGAAAGCTTATTCAAAAAGTACAAATCCTCGCGTACAGGAAGTACGCTTTGGCCTTGAACTTTTTTCGCGCCTAGCATCTCACCATTTTTGAACAGCCTGCATGGTTGGACTTTTTCAACGGCCAGCTAGGCTGCCGCTCCGGTCATCTGCGCCCACCCCCTTCCCGCCAGCCTCAATCCACCCTGACACGAAATCCAGACCAACCCGTCATCCGGGTTGATTTTTTCTTGTGCATGACGCGCGCCGGGTGCTATTCATTGCGTATTCCCCGGAGGTCAGCCAGCCATGAATACCATGATCAGGATAGGCGTCAGCGCCTGCGTTCTGGGCGAGAAGGTCCGCTATGACGGAAGCCATGCCCGGGACAGCTACATCACCGACACTCTGGCCAAGCATGTGGAGTTCGTGCCCCTGTGTCCCGAGGTGGCCTGCGGCATGGGCGTCCCGCGCGAGAAGGTGCGGCAGGTGGATTGCGCGGGTGCCATCCGGCTCATCGGCCACCAATCGGGCGAGGACTGGACCGAGCGCATGAACACCTGGGCCGGGCGCGTATTGGCCGACCTGGAGGAGGACGGCCTGTGCGGCTTCGTGGTCAGGAACGCCTCCCCTTCCTGTGCCCTGATGCAGGGCAGAATCATCTCCACCACGGGCGGCCCGCCGCGACCCGGGGCCGGATTCTTCACGGCCCGGCTGGTGGAGCGCCACCCCCTGCTGCCGGTGGAGACGGACGAACGCCTCCAGACCCCCCTGCTGCGCGAGAATTTCATCCGCCGGGTCTTCGCCCTCAGACGCTGGCGCGATATGCTGGCAAAGGGCATGCAGATCGGCCGGCTGGTGGATTTTCACACCCGGCACAAGATGCTCATCCGCGCCCACGACCTGCGCGGCTACCGCGAGCTGGGGCACCTGCTGGGCGAAAGCTCGGTCTTCAACACGGCCGAGGTCTTCGCCGCCTATGGCGCGCTGCTCTTCCGCTCGCTGTCGCTCAAGGCCACGCCCAAAAAGAACGCGGATGTACTCATGCACGCCATGGGATTCTTCAAGAAGAACCTGGACAGCCGCGACAAGCAGGAGATGCTGGAGAGGATCGCCGAATACAAGGCGGGCCGCATCCCCCTGCTCATCCCGTTGACCCTGCTCAACCACTACGCGCGAAAGTTCGACAGGCCCTACCTCACGCAGCAGTTCTACCTCAATCCCGATCCGGCGGAACTCAAGCTCCTCAACCATGTCTGACGGTACAGGAGCAAATTCCATGGACCAGCCCGTTCGCCTCGGCATCAGCGCCTGCCTGCTGGGAGAAAAGGTCCGCTACGATGGCGGCCATGCCCATGCCCGCCACGTGACATCCCTGCTGGCGGACCGTGTCGAGTTTCATCCGATCTGTCCCGAGGTCGGTTGCGGCATGCCTGTCCCGCGTGAAGCGGTCCGCCTCGTGGGTACGCCCGAATCGTGCAGGCTGCTTGGCCGCGAATCGGGCACCGATTGGACCGACCGCATGACCCAATGGGCCCGCGAAGCCCTCGACCAACTGGCCAAGGCCAACCTGTGCGGCTTCATCTTCAGGGCCAAGTCACCGTCCAGCGGCATGGGCCGGGTCAAGGTGTACCCCCATGGCGGCGGGCAGCTCGTCAGCCACGCCGGGACCGGCCTCTTTGCCCGGCTGTTCATGGAGCGGTTCCCCCTGCTGCCGGTGGAGGACGACGGCCGTCTGCACGACATCAACCTGCGCGCCAACTTCCTTGAGCGCGTCTTTGTCCAGCACCGGTGGAACGCGGTGCTGCGCGGCGGCAGGCGGATGAAGGATCTCGTCGATTTCCACACCCGGCACAAGATGCTGCTGCGCTCCCACGACATCCCCACCTACCGCCAGATGGGCGCCCTCGTGGCCGGGGGCAGGACCATGCCCGGCGACGAGCTTTTCGACCTCTATGACCGTCTGCTGGCCCAGGCCATGGCCCGTAAGCCCACACCACGCAAACACGCGGACGTGCTCACGCATGTCCTGGGCCATTTCAAGACCATGCTCACCGCTGACGAAAAGCGGGAATGTCTTGAGATTATTGACAATTACAGGAATGAACTGATCCCGCTCATCGTGCCCGTGACACTCATGAACCACTATGTGAGAAAATACGGTGCCCGTTACCTGAAGGACCAGATATACCTCGCCCCCCACCCGCTGGAGCTGAAGCTGCGCAACCACGCATGATTGACCCCGGCGGAAGGATCACAGGCTCCCGGCCGGATCAAGGTCCAGACGCACGCCCCGCAGGTCTCCCCCGCTCTCCATCCACGACCGCAGCAGCCCCCGGTTGCGAAAGACCACCGGATGGGGGCAGCCGTGTCCGGCCTGATCGAGCAGCCCGGCGGCCACGTCCGGGTAGTGCCGGGCCGCGCTCAGGCAAGCCAGCAGGTTCAGACACAGCTCGTTCATGGGGAAGCGCAGGACCATAGCCTTGCCCAGGGGACGCATGACGTCCGAGAAGCGGCGCGCCCGGTAGTAGGCCACGGCCAGATCGAACTGGGCGGCGTGCAGGCCGGGCAGCAGTTCGGCCACGGCCTCGCGCTCGGCCACGGTGTAGCTGGTCCGCGCGGTGGGGCAGGCCCCGTCTTCCGCGCCACGCAGCCGGATGTCAAACCCGAACTCCCGCGCCCGATCCAGGCCCGACGACCCTTCCGGCCCGAGCGCGTCAAGGACCTGGCACCCGGCCAGACGCATCTCCCGCAATGCCTCGCGCCCCGGCACCGCATCCAGCCGCGCGCTCCACAGGACATTGATCTCGCGCCGTCGCATCTCGCGGCAGAGGGAAATCGTCCGGGTCGAATCGGAAAACAGCATGGCATCGTCGAAATCCAGCCAGCGCAGGCCCTCGCGGACGACTCGTTCGGCCAGACCGGCCACGGTCCACGCCGCTCCCAACCGGACCACGGCCCGCCACGAACACCGGCCGCCACCGCCGTTCCCCACGGCCTCGACATTTCTTTTTTCCAAACTCATGGTTCACCCCCGGACCGTCGGCTTGTTGCCGTCCTGACAGGTCCACAGGATCGGATGCAAGAACTCCGCCAGCCAGCGCGTCCGGGCACACGAAAAAGGCCGCCCCCCAGGGGACGGCCTGCTGAAAACGGATCGAGGGAATCGGCTAGCTGACCCGGCTGCCCGGGGCCACCTCCCCCGATGGGGTCAAAAGATTCAGTGAATCACCTGACTTGACAGCCAGGATCATGCCCTGGGAGAGCTGCTTGCGGAGCTTGCGCGGCTTGAGGTTGGCCACCACGACCACCTGCCTGCCCACCAGATCGTCGGGGGCGAAGAACTCGGCAATGCCTGCCACCACCTGACGCGGCGCTTCCTCGCCGATGTCGACCCGGACCAGCAGCAGCCGGTCCGCGTCCGGGTGCGGCTCCACCTCGACCACGGTGCCCACGCGCAGGTCGAGCTTCTGGAAATCCTCGAACTCGATGGTGCCGTTGCTCTGTTCGCCGCCTGCCGGGGCTTCCTTGCCGGACGTGTCGTCCTTGGCCTTGCCCGCCTTGGCCTTTCCCGGTTTGACCTTGGCCGCCACGACCGCGTGGGCCTCGGGCAGTTCGATGCGCGGGAAGAGGTTGGACGTCTCGGCCACGGTGGACCCGGATTCGAGAACACCCCACACCTCAAGCTCCTTGGGCAAGTTGAACTTGTCCCGGGCAAAGGTGATGCCGAGCTGGGCGAGCATGGTCTGGGCCGACTCGGGCATGACCGGCCACAGGTGGACCGCGATCTTGCGCATGTTCTCCAGGAGCACGTAGATGACCGTGGAAAGCCTGTCCTTGTTGCCCGCCTTGAACAGCGTCCAGGGCGCGGTGGCGTCGATGTACTTGTTGAGGCCGCGCACCAGTTCCCACAGGGATTCGAGGCCGCGAGAGAAGCGCAGCCCGCAGAAATGAGCCTGGAAGGCGCGCATGGCGTCCTGCCCGAGCTTCTTGATCTCCGCGTCCACCACGTCCTCGATGACCGGGACCGGGACGGTGCCGCCGAAATATTTGTGGGTCATGGCCAGGGTGCGGTTGAAGAGATTGCCCAGGTCGTTGGCCAGGTCCGCGTTGAGACGGCCCACCAGGGCTTCCTCGGAAAAGCTGGAATCGCCGCCAAAGGACATCTCGCGCAGCAGGAAATAGCGGAAGGGATCAAGGCCGTACCTGTCCTTCATGGCCAGCGGCTCGATCACGTTGCCGATGGACTTGGACATCTTGGTGTCCCTGACCAGCCAGTAGCCGTGGACGTTGAGGGACTGGAAGGGCTCGATACCCGCAGCCTTGAGCATGGTCGGCCAGAACACGGCGTGGGGCTTGAGGATGTCCTTGGCCACCAGATGATTGGCGGCTGGCCAGAATTTCCTGAACTTGTCGCCGTCGGGATAGCCCAGAGCGGACACATAATTGATGAGCGCATCGAACCAGACGTAGGTGACGAAATCCTTGTCAAAGGGCAGCTCAATACCCCAGGTCAGCCGACTCTTGGGCCGGGAGATGCACAAATCCTCAAGCTCGCCGCCCTCAAGCAGGCTCAAGACCTCGTTGCGGTACTGCTCGGGCCGGATGAAATCGGGATTTTGCCTGATGTGCTCCCGAAGCCACCCCTGATACTTGGACATGCGGAAGAAATAATTCTTCTCGGCAATATACTCGGGCTTGGTTTGATGGTCTGGACACAAGCCGTCCACCAGTTCCTTCTCGGTATAGAATCGCTCGCACCCGAAGCAGTAGTGCCCCCCATATTCCCCAAAATAGATGTCTCCCGCGTCAAAGACCTTCTGGAGAATGCTTTGCACCACCTTGACGTGTCGCGTCTCGGTGGTGCGGATAAAGTCGTCGTTGGTGATGTTCATGTCGGGCCACAGCGCCTTGAACTGGCCGCTGATGGCATCCACGTATTCCATGGGGGACAGGCCGTTGGCCTCGGCCGCCTGCACGATCTTGTCGCCGTGCTCGTCGGTGCCGGTGAGAAAATACGTCTCCGCGCCCATCAGTTGGTGGAAGCGGCTGAGGGCATCCGCCACCGTGGTGGTGTAGGCATGCCCCAGGTGGGGCTTTGCGTTCACGTAGTAGATGGGCGTGGTGATATAGAAACGTTCCAAACCGAATCTCCTTGTCCCGAAAATGCGCTGCCCTCGGGAGTGACTATTTTTTGGGAGGCTTTCGCTTGCGGCGTCTGGGCCTGCGCACCTTGGCTCCGCCGTCGGTGTCGTCCCCGACAGCTCCGACGGCTCCGGCAGCTCCAGCAGGTCTGGGTTGGCGCGCCTGCCTTGGCGCGCGTGGGGGACGCCCGCCACCCTGGTCCGGGTCGCGATCCTCCAGGGCGAGGATTTCGGGCGAAAGGTCCCCGGTGTCGTCGGCTCCGGCATCGTCTTCAAGTCCCGACGCCGCATCAAACTCGCCACCGGGCGCACTGCCGGGCGTACCGTCAGGCCCGGCACCATCGCGCCCGCCATCCTGATCGGCTTCGGACCGAACCGGCTTGCGGCCGGAGCGCCGTCCGCGCGCGACCAGGGCGCGCGCCTCGGCCATGGCCTCTTCGCTGGGCGGCTTGTTAACTATTTCATTCCATTCGTCAATGGAAACTTCCCGCTCGTCGTAGTTTTCCGTGAGCAACGTAACGGATTTCTTGAAAAAGTTGGAACGAAGCACCTTGACGGCACCAATGGCCGTGGTGAACTTCTTGCCCACCCTGGGGCACATGCGATGGAACTCCTCATACCCCTTCTGCTCAAAGCTGAGGCAGCAGAGCAGGCGGCCGCAAATGCCCGATATCTTGGTGGGATTGAGGAACAGATTCTGCTCCTTGGCCATCTTGATGGTCACGGGCACGAACTTGCGCATGAAGCGGCGGCAGCAGCACATCTGGCCGCAGTTGCCGATGGCCCCGAGCATCTGGGTTTCGTGGCGCACGCCGATCTGGCGCAGCTCGATGCGGGTTCTGTATTCCCGCACCAGATCCTTGATCAGCTCGCGAAAATCGATGCGGCCCGGTGCCGTGAAATAATAGACCATCTTGCTGCGGTCGAAAAAGACCTCCACATCCACCAGCTTCATGCCGAGCTTGAGCCGGGACACGCTCTTGCGGCAGTACTGGTAGGCCTCGCGGGACAGAAGCTCGTTCTCTGCGGCGGCCTCCAGGTCCTTGTCGTTGGCCAGCCGGTAGATGGCCTTGAGCGCCTCGCCGTCCGGCGTCTCGTTTTCCCTTGGGGCCTGCCGGGTGAGGATGACCTTGCCAAGGCCCATGCCCTGGTCGGTCTTGACGATGACGTGCTGCCCCTCGCGGACCACGAAAGGCCCGGACCCGTAGTAGAACACCTGCCCGTAGTCATTGAATTTCACACCAAGTATCTGGCTCATGCGTCACTGTCCTGCGTATGATGGACCCGGCGCTGCCGGGAAGAAAGAGTCGCGAAAAAAGTAACCTTAAAGCAAAACCCCGCCAACTTCAAACACACAAATACCCACCGAGCCGGGCACGGAGGGCTTGGCTTCGGGCACACCACAGGGCGCGGACAAAGGAGAACCGAGGGAACGCTACAGCAACCCGAGGCTCCTGACCTCGGCCAGGAGCTTTTCCTCTTCGATGGGCTTGACCAGATAGGCGGTGGCTCCGCCGAGAAAGAAGGCGTCGTGGGTCTCCTTCTCGTCGTCGAGCATGGTGGTGACGATAACCTTGGCCTCGTTGCGCGGCGCCACGTCGAACTCCTGCTCGATGGCGCGGATTTCGCGCAGGGCCTGCTGCCCGTCCAGTTCGGGCATAAGCAGGTCGAGGCAGATCAGGTCATAGGGGGCTTTGGTCATCAGCCCGCGACGAAACGCCTCGATGGCCTCCTCGCCGTTCACCGCGATATCGCAATGGGCCACAGGGCGAAGAATTTCGTGAATCATGTTCCTGCTGTAAAAATCATCATCCACGATCAGCGCTTTCATCGGCCCCCCTCCTGTTTATCTATATTGACAATAGGCAACCACGGACATCCATCGCATTCTTTGGCGCGAAAAGCAACCATTCCGACCCATTGCCCTTGGGAAAACCGGGCCGCTCAAAGAATGACCATCTCACCCTCCCGCGCCATGTCAAAGGTCAGCCCGCCCCACTCCCCGCTTGCGCGCAGCCTTTTCAGGATGGCGTCCAGTTCGTCGTCGGTGCGCGTGGTTTCGTGATGGGTCAGGCAGACCCGGCCCACGCCCGCGTCCCGGGCCAGGGCCAGGGTCCGCTCAAAGGTGGAGTGCCCCCAGCCGCGCCGACTCCGGTACTCCTCCTCGGTGTACTGCGCATCGGCCACCAGCACGTCCACACCGCGCAGAAAGTCGATGAGCGCGCGGTTGCGCTCGTCCACGATACGGCCGTATTCCTCATAATCATCGTCGCCCGGGTCGTAGATATTGCCAAAGGGCTCGTGGTCGCCGGTGAAGAAGATGGTCCTGCCGTCGCAGCGCACCTTGCAGCCGAAATCCATGGCCGGATGGTTCATGAGCAGGGTCGAGACCGTGGCGAACCCGAGGTCAACGGTCTGCCTGTCGGTCAGGGTCCGGTAGTCGATGTCCGCCCTCAGTTCGGCCACGCGCACGGGGAAATGTGGATATTCCAGCTGCTTGGCCAGCACGGCCTCAATGCCGGTCATGGAGAGCGGGTCTGGCGGGCCATAGAGGGTAATGGCGTTGCCTGTCGCGAACAGGGGCAGGAAAAAGGGCAGCCCGTGGATGTGGTCCCAATGGGTGTGGCTGATGAAGATGTGGCAGGACACGGGCCGCTCTTCCATCAACTCCATGCCCAGCGAGCGAATGCCTGTTCCGGCGTCAAGGATGATCAGGTCGTCGGCGTCGGAGCGGACCTCGATACAGGTGGTGTTGCCGCCGTGGCGGACGGTGTCCGGCCCCGGCGCGGGTACCGATCCCCGTGTTCCGCGAAAGCGCAGGCGCATCAGTCCTCCTCTCCCAGCCGGATGAACACCCGCGCCTCCTCCACCTCGTCCGCCAGGGTGGGCATCGCGGCGATGAGGCCGTCGAGATCAAGGCCGAACCGCGCCCGAACAGACTTTGGCAGCGGTTCGACCACACAGTCGCCCGCCGAGCCAAAGGCCAGCCGCTTGACGATCTGGTCGGCCGCGAACACGCAGTCCACCAGTTGAGACGACGTTCCCCGGTCAGGCGCGTGGTGCCGGGCAATGGAGTCTGTCAGGTCCACGGGCAGATTCCAGCGGGCGGCGAGCATGGCTCCCACTTCGGCGTGGGTGGTCCCGAGCACGGCCTCCTCGGCCCGGTACATGGACATGCCCTCGCGGGCCGCCAGGATTCCCACGTCCTCGAACTCCCCGGCCATGTACAGGGCCAGCACCACCTTGCCGATATCGTGCAGCAACCCGGCCGCGAAGTAGTCGGCCACATCGTCCTGCGACACGCCGAGCATGGACCCGAGCAAGCGGGTGGCCGTGGCCACGGACAGGGAATGGAGCCAGAAGGCGTCCATGTCCAGCCCGGCCACGCGGTGCCTGGGGATGGCCCCCACCGCGGCCAGCCCGAGGGCCACGTTTTTGAGGGTGTTCAGGCCGAGATAGACGCTGGCGTGATTGATGGACGTGACCTCGCGCGAGAGGCCGAAATAGGCGGAATTGACCAGCCGCAGGATCTTCAGGGTGAAGACCGGGTCCTTCTTGATGATCTCCACCAGACATTTCTGCGAACAGTTGATGTCCGAGGCGAGCTTGAGCACCTGATGCACGCTCTTGGGAAAGGCGGGCATCCTCTCCACGGCGTCAACGACGTTGGTACGAAGATTCGTCATGCGTCCCACGTTGATTGCTGGTGTCACGCCGTGCCCGGAACCGACCCGTCGCACGGCGCGGGACTCACGTCATATCGCAGGATTGGCCGGATTTGGCAAGCCCCGGCCCGGACCGAAGTGGCGTCTGAATCACGCCGGAATGACTCGAAAAAGAGCGCGGGATCAGGGCAGATGGGGATGGATCGAGAGCGACCCGTCGGCCGCCCACCGGGCGGACACCAGCCCGTGGCGCGAGGTGGCGTACACCGGCATGCCGAGGGCCTCCACCACCTCCGGGTGCGGGAAGCCGAAGCGGTTCATGAATCCGTCCGAACACAGGGCGACCCGGGCGCCCACGGCCCGGTAAAAATCCGGGCTCAGGCTCGACCGGCTGCCATGGTGCGGCAGGACCAGCACCTGCGCCGACAGGTCCATGCCACAAGCGAGGACAGCCGCCGTGCCCGCCCGCTCCATGTCGCCGGGCAGAATGGCCAGCCCCCGCTCATTGTCCGCAAGGCGCAGGACAAGGGATCGCTCGTTGCTGCTCCTGGACCGGAATCCCGAAGCCGGATGCAGCACCTCGAAGCGTTTTCCAGCGCCAAGGTCCACCGCCTGTCCGGCCTCAAGGGGCACCGGGACCAGCCCGCTCGACGCCAGGGCCGCGCGCATCTCCTGGCCCGATTCGCCGCCGGGCAGCATGTCGTTGGTGTGGAACACACCCACCTGGAACCGGGAGAGGATGAAGGAGAGCCCCCGGCTGTGGTCGTTGTCCGGGTGGCTCATGATCACGCCGTCGAGCCGGGGCGGCCGCCCGAGGGTGAGATAGGGGGCCACCACGGCCTCGCCCATGTCAAAGGCGCGCGAGCCGCCTCCGCCGTCCACCAGCCAGCGATGCCCGCCCGGCGTGGAGACAAGGGCCGCCTGCCCCAGACCCACGTCGATGAGTTCGAGCCGCACCACGGGACGGGCGTCCTCGGCCATGACCGCCACATGAGGCCCGGTGAGGAGCAGGAAGCCCAGCCCTGCCAGCCCGGCCAGCCCCGCCGAAACGCGCCGGGCGGACCAGACCGCCAGGGCCACGACGAGAAGCAGGCCAAACCCGGCCGTCTCCGGCCACAGGGGGCGCAGCACGGCATAGACCGGGGTCAGCCCGGCCCCGGCCACGGCGTCGAGCAGGGACAGCAGCAGGTCCGTGATCCGGGCGGAACAGCCCAGGAAAAACCCGCCCAGGGGGGCAAGGGGCGGCACCACGGCCAAGAGCACACCCACGATGCCAAGGGGCATGACCGCGAACCCGAGGACCGGAATCCAGACCACGTTGAGCAGGATGTTGGGCGAGAGCGTGCCGAAATACCAGGAAACGGGCGGCAGCAGGCTGACCGTGGCGCACAGGCTGACCGCCAGAATCCCCAGGGCGAATCCGGCGACGGCCCGGGCCTTAGCCCACCATGTTCCCCGGCCTTCACGCCCGGAGCCACTGTACACCAATCCCCGAAGGCGTGGATACAAGAGCCCGATTCCGGCCACGGCCAGGGCCGACATCTGCAAGCCCAGGTCAAACACGGCCAGGGGCGTGACCGCCACAATGGCCGCCAGGGCGAAGAACAGGCCGTCCATGAGCACGCGCCCGCGCCCTTGGAGCAGCAGCGCGCCCCAGAAGGCATACATGGTGGCCGCGCGGATCAGGGAGGACGACGGCTGGCCGAGCCAGGCGTAACCGAGGACCAGGGGCGCGGCCAGAAGCACGGCCAGCTTGGGCCGGGGAATGCGTAGCAGCAGGGATGGACGCAACCGCCCTGCCAGCCAGGCCAACGCCAGGCCCAAGGCGGCCACGAATCCCACATGCAGCCCGGACAGGGCCAGGGTGTGGGCCAACCCGGCGGCGCGCACGGCCCGGGCCGTGGACTCGTCAATGCGCGAGCGGTCGCCGGTAACCAGGGCCAGGACCACGCTCCCGCCCGGCGTTTCCGGCAGCCGGTCGGCCACCAGCCCGCGCAGGGCTGCCTTGACCGCCCCGGCCGTACCGTCCGGCCGCTCGCCCCAGGTGGGGGGCGTCTTGCCGCTGACCCAGCCGCGCCACTGCACCCCCTGGCGCAGCCAGTACCATTCGAAATCCCAGCCACCCGGATTGCCGAACCCGCGCGACGGGACCACGCGCAGCATTGCCTCGACCCGCTGCCCCGGCAAGGGGCGATGCGACGGATTGCGCCAGTTCCAGACGAGCCGCCCCGGAAGCGCTGTCTCGCCCTGATCCGTGAGCACGGTCATGTCGCGCAGGATGATGCGCAGCCGATGGTCCTCCCGGGGCTCGGCCCGGTCCACCACGCCCCTGACCTGAACGGGCCGCATGGCCTCCATCCACCCCGGCGTTGGCAGGGATGCCGGGGCGCGCAGGGCTGCGTAGCCCAGTCCCAGGGCCGCGCACAGGAGCAGGGTCAGCAGCGGCACCCGGCGCGCTCTGCCGCGCAGCACGGCATCGGCCACGGCGATGACCAGGAGGGCCAGCCCGGCCTCCAGAGGCGCACAATAGGAGAAAATGCCCGCAATCAGGGCGAGCAGGCAGGTTTGCC
This sequence comes from Pseudodesulfovibrio pelocollis, assembly GCF_030282845.1. Taxonomy (GTDB): domain Bacteria; phylum Desulfobacterota; class Desulfovibrionia; order Desulfovibrionales; family Desulfovibrionaceae; genus Pseudodesulfovibrio; species Pseudodesulfovibrio pelocollis. The sequence goes on along the minus strand of NZ_JASTWE010000035.1, from coordinate 12,772 downwards.
ACGGCAGCAGTCCGGCCAGGAGCGGCGCGGAGGATGGCGGACCGGAGCGGTTCACGAGGCAGCGCACCCCTCACCCTGATCGGGCGGGACGGGGCGGCTCATTGGGAAAGCCCCGTCTTGAGCATGAGCTTGAAGATCGACTCCATGAACTTGCCCGAAACCACGTCGGGCAGCGAGAACAGGGGCAACCGGTCCTCGACCATGGTCCCGGTGTAGGCGAACCATATCTCGCCCGAGATCTTGTCCAGGGCCGGGGTGAGCAGATCGTTCCAGAGCTCGCCGTCCTCGCTCTCGTCCAGCCCGAAGGCACGGCATTGCAGCGGGCGGTGGTCGAAGAGCAGGCACCGCCCTGTCTCCAGCAGCGGACACAGCGCCCCGGCCTCGGACAGACAGTATTCAAGGCTCTCCTGCTCACGCCCCAGGTCAACGGCCACCAGCCGCTCGGCCCGGGCGGTCTCAACAGCGCGCTCGATGACCGCGAGCCTGTCCTCGCAGCACAGTTCGAGGTTGATGCGGTGGCTCAGGTGCACGGCCTCGGCCAGACTGAGCCGGACCGGGGTATGACAACACTGGTCGTGGTCCCGCCCGCAGGCCATGCCAGTGCGGCTGAACCCGGCCAGATCATCCACCCTCTGAGCCAGCCCTTCATAATCGTTGAAAAAGGGTGAAAGGTCCACCAGCCGCTTGAATTCAAGGCTCGGCTCGCGCACCGTCAGTTGCCCGCTCTGCTTGCCATAGCGGCGCACCGTACGCCACTGCACGAAGTTGGCGGGCTTGGACTTGAGCTTTCTGAGGGCCAGCCAGGCCAGCCGATGCCCCAGCCCGCGCCGGAGCAGATAGGCGTTGAGCACCGTGCCGGTACGCCCGATGCCGTGGCGGCAGTGGATGAGTACCTTCTTGCCGAGATAGATGGCCTCGTCGAGCCAGGCCAGGGCCTTTTCAAGCTCGACGAGGTCCGGGGCCTCCTCGTCGGCCAGGGGCAGGTAGCGGACCTCGAACCCGGCCTCCTTCTCTATGTCATGCAGATCGCAGAACTCACCGCAGAGGTTGAGGATGGCGTCCACCCCCTGGTTGGCGATGGACTCAAGCTGGGCGTGGCTCATGGGCGCGTTGCCCACGCCGAGGTGGTCCGTGACCCAGGTGATCTGGTAGAGCGGCTTACGCCCGTGACTTGTCATCCTGCCTCTCCGCGTCCTCGATGAACCGCTGCGCCTCCCGGGCCACATCCTGGTCGGTCTCAAGGCGCATGTCCATGAGCCGGGTCACGGCCAGGAGATAGCCCAGCCGGGCCAGCAGCCGCCGGGTTCCGTTCTCGTCGAGCCGGGCGCAGTTGGCGTCAAGCATGTCGCCCCTGGCCGTGACCTCGAATCCGTAGTGGCTCAGCACCTGTCCGATGAAGTCCAGGCGCAGCAGACGCTGGTCAAAGGCCGCCCCGCCGCCCTTGAAGCGGAAGTTGATGTAGTTGGCCCCTGGCTCGTTGCCGCAGACCGAGTCCACCACCGAGAAGTGGTAGCCGAACCGGATCATCAGGTGCATGTAATCGCCCGAGATGAGTCCGTAGCTTGCCAGCAGCCTGGAATCGAAGCTGAATATCCCGGCCGACATGCGGTCGAACTCCTCCCAGTCCATGTGGGTCAGGGTCTGCGACCACTGCACGCGCGAGTCGGAAAGCCCGTACCACAGCGCCCACATGGGACGGCTCTTGATATCCTGGGGCGTGACCAGCTCCCCTTCGGCGGCGTTGGCGAAGAGTCCCCCGCCCAGATCGAGCAGGTACATGACCAGGGGCAGCTGAGTCTTGAGCCGCCGGGCAGAGCCCATGCCGCGCCCCTTCTTGTCCACCAGCGAGAACATCTCGCCCACGGCCTTCTCGTGGCAGAAGCGGATGATGTCGTGCATCGAGCGGCACCCCTCGGGCGAAAAATCGCTGGCCTGGGGGTCGGTCAGGTTGAGCTTGACGGTCAGGGGGATGACCTTGGCGTATTGGCGGGTGACGCGCTCGGACACGGCCGCCTCCCTGTCGCCCCGGGCCGCCAGCTCATCCACGACGCCGTCGTAGACGGCCCCGGTGGTGCCGTCCACGGTGACCACCTGTCCCGGCTCAAGCACCGTGTCCATGGAGCCCACAAGCACCGGCACCCCGGTCTCGCGGGCCACGGAGGCAAAATGGCTGGCCCGGCTGCCGGTTTGGGCGATGACCGCGCTCATGTTGCCGATGAAGGTCAGCAATGATGGCTTGAGGGTCGGGGTGATGACCACCGCGCCCTTGGGGATGCGGGCGATGGATTCGCCTGTGGGCGCGTAGTAGACCTGGCCGCAGCCAACCCCCGACGACGCCCGCTCGAGCCCCTCGGCCAGCGGCTTGACCAGAATCGGCGCGTGCCCGGCCACGAACTCCTCGCGCTCGCTTTGCAGGGGCCGGGCCTGGAGGATGTACAGCGCGCCGGTCACGTCCTCGGCCCATTCGATGTCCAGGGGGCAGCCAAAGGCCTGCTCAAGGCGCATGACCACCCGCCCAAGCTCGGTCAGGATCTCGGCCGCGGGCAGCCCGCCCTCGTCAGGCAGGCAATCCTCGCTGACGCGCGGGGTCTCCTCGCGGGTGAGCACCGCCTTGCTCGGCGAGACGCTGCCGTCCACCAGCCCATGGCCCAGGCCGCGCACGCCGTAGACGCCGATCTGGTCGCGGCCCCGGCAATCCGGGTCCAGGGAGTAGGCCACCCCCGCATTCTCGGCCTCCACCATGGGGATGACCAGCACGGCCATGGCCGTTTCGGTGTCGGTCAGGCCGTTGGATATGCGATAGGCCACGGCCCTGGGGCAGTACTTGCCCGCCAGCACCCGCTTGTAGGCCTCAAGCACGTCGTTGGGCTGGATGTTCAACTCGCTGGCGTACTGACCGGCAAAGGAGATGTCGCCGTCCTCGGACAAGGCGCTGGAGCGCACCGCGATGAGGTCGTCGCCCGAGATGATCTCGGACACGCCGAAGCGGATGCCCCGGGCGATCTCCTCGGGCACCTCGGCCGCCAGGATCAGCTCCTGCATCTCGGCCGTGAGCCGGGCCAGCAGATCGCGGTCGCCGACCACCATCTCGCGCAGGCGGCTCTCGATGTCGTCGCGCAAACCGTTGAACTCGATGAAGTAATTGAAGGCGTTGGCCGTGACCACGAACCCAGGCGGCACGGGCACGCCCTCCACCCGCATGGCCCGGCCAAGGTTGGCCGCCTTGCCCCCGGCCAGCCCGGGCAACGCGGCCGCGTCCTCCAGGGAGAGGATGTAGGGCGGCCCCACCTCCGGCTGCTCCAGCTCCAGGGCCATGCGCACATAAAAGTCGATCTTGCGGAAATACTCGGGCAGGTCCATGTAGCGGGTCGGATTCATCTCCACCAGCTGGCCGGTCATGACCTTGACCGACTCGGCAAGGCGGGCGGCCAGCCAGTTGGCGCGCTGCCTGTCGGCCAGGGTCTTGCCGTAGAACAGCTCCTCCAGGTCGGCCACCAGTTCGAGCGCCCTGGCGTCGTGCCTGAGCAAGGACTTGAATGCCTCGTATTTGCGCCGAAGCAGCGTGCCCGGGGCAAAGACCTGATACGTCCAGTGCTTGAAGAGCTGTGTGACGTGCATTCTGCTCCTACTCCCCGATGACTTCCGCCACCTTGGTTTCCAGTTCATCCTTGTTGATGGGCTTGACGCAGTATTCCTGAGCCCCAAGGCGTAGCGCCTCGCGGGCGGTCTCAAGGGTCGGGTAGCCGGTGAGCATGATGGCCTTCATGCCCGGCCTGAGCTTCTTCAGCTCCTCCAACACCTCCACGCCCGTCATCTTCTTGAGCTTGATGTCGAGGATGGCGAGGTCCACACCGTTGGCCGCCGCGTGGCGCAGGGCGTCCTCCTCCTCGGTGAACACGCTCACGGTGTGCCCCTTGCGCTCCAGGATGCGCTTGACCAGCATCCCGGCATCGGAAACGTCGTCCAGTACCATTATGTCAGCCATCGTCCTTCTCCTTTTCGTTTATATGTCCTGCCCGGCGTGGTCCGCGTCCCGACGCTCGGCCCTGGCCGGTTCGTCTTCACCGTGGTCCAGGGGGAGGTTGACCTCGAACAGCGTGCCCGGCCCATGCTGGCGGCCCTCCGGATAAGGAAAGACAAACGCCTCGGGCACCGGGCTTTGGGCGTGGATGTCGCCATCGTGGTCCTCGATGATGCCAAAGGACACGGACAGTCCAAGCCCTGTGCCGCGCCCCACCGGCTTGGTGCTGTAGAAGGGGTCGAATATCTTCTTGATCACATCCTCGCCGATGCCCTCGCCGCAATCGGCCACCCAAAGGGAGACGATGCCGCGCGGCGTGTCCAACCGGGTGCGGATGACGATGACCCCGCCGCCGGGCATGGCGTCGCGCGAGTTGGTGAGCAGGTTGATCCAGACCTGCTTGAGCTTTTCCGGGTCGCCGTAGATGATGGGAAAGCGGTCGTCGAGCTGGGCGATGATGTCCACATGGTCCAGCTCGAAGGTATGGCGCACCAGGGTCACGGCCTCCATGACCGAATTGTTGAAACACATCTCGCGCTTGGAGGAGTGGGTCTGGCGGGAGAAGCCGAGCAGGTCGGCCACGATCTTCTTGCACACCTTGGCCTGCTTCTCGATGACGCCCAGGTCCTGGTGAATCTGGGAGCCCGGGGCCACGTCCTCCTGAAGCAACTGGGCATAGCCCAGAATGATGCCCAGCGGGGTGTTGATCTCGTGGGCCACGCCCCCGGCCATCAGGCCCAGGGACTCCATCTTCTGGGCCTGGATCAGCTGCTTCTCGTAGCCCTTGATGTCGGTGATGTCGCGGTCGGTGCGCAGCAGGCCGGTGATGCGGCCGTCCTCGTCGTGGACCGGAATGCAGACCACATGGAACCACCGCTCTCCGGCCTCCTCCACCACCATCTGGGTGTCCAGCCGCTCGCCGGACTGGAGAATCTCGCGGGCCGCCATGTGCCTCGCCTCGGCCGTCTGCTCGTCGAAGATGTCGAAATCCGTCTTGCCCACGATCTGGTGCAGCTTGAGCCCCACGGACTCGGCAAAGGTACGGTTGGCCCCCTGGTAGCGCAGCCGGGTGTCCACCAGCGAGACGCGGTCCGGGGTCACGTCGAGGATGGTGCGCATCAGGCGCTGCTGCTCGCGCAGATTGCGATCCGCCCCGCGCAGCTCGTCGATGTGGGTCTTGAGGGAGAGGGCCATGACGTCGAAGGTCTCGGCCAGATCCTGCAACTCGTCCCCGGCGGCCTGCTGGTACACCTTGCACAGGTGGCAGGACTCGCGCGAGGCAGTCAGCCCCTTCTCGTCCTTGCAGTCCGGGCACATGGTTCCGGCGATGTACCAGCAGCGGCGGCGGCGCTCGCCAAAGGCCGGGCAGGAGGAGAGGTCGCAGTTGCGCATCTCCCAGCAGTGGGAGCCATCGGCCGGGCCGGATTGGGTGTCGAGGTTGCCCATGAGCATGGCCTCTGCGTGTTCGCGCAGAAGTCCGAGCCGGGCCGCCACCCGGGAAGCGAACAGGGAGCCCATGATGGTGGCCAGCATGAGCGCCCCGGCGAAAAGCCCGGCCATGATGGTGATCTGCCGGTTGACCGAGGCGTTGATGCGCGTCTTGGACAGCCCGAGGCGCACGGTGCCCAGCCGCTCGTCCCCCACGGTCACGGCCGAGGCGAAGTCGTAGATGCGTGTCGGGCCGTCAGCCAGGAGCTGGATGTGGACCGAGGCGAAGTCCGGCACCTCGTTGGCCCGCATCAGGTCCACCGGAAAGCCGCCTTCAAAGGTGTGGGCTAGCACAAAGCCGTGATTGTCCTGGACAAAGGCGTAGAGCACATCGCCCACGGCCACCTGCTCGACCACCATGTTCTTCAGCCGCAGGAAGTCGCGCGCCAGCAGGGGGTCCACGGCCCGGGCCGAGAGGCTCTCGACCAGGGCTGATCCGCGCTTGCGGCTCTCCTCCAGCAGGATCTTGGCGGTCATGTTGCTCACCAGCGGCAGCAGGAGCACGGCCATGGATATGAGAATGGCCGAGATGCCCAGGTTGAGCTTGGTCCGAAACTTGAGTTTTGAGAAAAGACGCATGCGCCCGCCTACCTGATGCCGACCTTGACGGCCAGTTCGCGGATGGGGTCGTAATCCGCGTCGTGGGCAGGAATGATGCCGCTCATTCCGGCCGCGCCGAGAATTCCACTGTGCTCGGGATTGGCCTGATCAAGGGAGAACATGGCCTCGGCGATGACGCCCACGTCAGCGGGGTCGAACCCTTGGCGGGCCGAATAGACCCAGCCCGGATAGTTCCTGGTTTCGGCCAGGACCCGGATGTCGCTCAAATCGATTATTCCGGCCACGACGTCCAGCGTCCCCTTGCGGATGGTGCCGATATCGTAGGCCCCGGCCAGTACCGCCAGGACAACCTTCTCCTGCTTGCCCTGGGCGAACTCCACCTCGGCAAAGTCGTCAAGCCGGATGCCGTGATCGTAGAAGAGGCCGAGAGGGAAGAGAAACCCACCTGCCGACCCGGGGTCCACGGCGATGAGCCGCTTGCCCCGGCAGTCCTCGATGGTCCTGATGGTGGGGTTGTCGCTGCGGCAGATGATCTGCCCGCTGAAATCGGGCGTGCCCGTGGGCTCGACGATCTTGGCAAAGGCAGTGGACCCCAGCTCGGCCAGTTGGATGTAGACGAAGGGATTGGAGAAGGAAATGTCTATCTCGCCGCGCTGGACCATCTTGATGTGCTCGTCAAAGGTGTCGGGAAACACCTGATGCAGGGGCAGCCCGGTGGTCACGCGCAGGTATTCGAGCAGGGCGCGATGGCGCTGGAAGGAGACGGTGCGCGAATACTGGGGCAGATAGGCATAGGTGATGGTCTTCTGCCGCTCCGGGGCCACGAGCCGCTCGCGCCGGGTCAGGTCCACCTCCAACGCAGGCTCGCTGTCGCCGCACCCGGGCAGCATGAGCATGACCGCCGCCAGGAAAAGCGTCGCAAGGCACTTGGCCGCTCTGGTCATCATCTCGTCCGCCTCGCTTGTTCCGTGGTCATTCGGCCAACCCTGCGGCCAACTCCTCGTCCTGTCCCGAACGCCCCCTGACCATCCTACAACAAATCGCACCCGGGTCCAATGGCAATACCGCTTGGCAAGGGGCCGCTTCGTCAGTACTCTTCCGGGAATCCGCGCCAGCCCAAGGAGACACCATGCACAGCATCCACAAGATTCCCATCACCCCCCTCGCCCCCATCGGCCTGCTCGCCTTTGTGGCGGCCGTGTCCGCCGCCGTGGCCTGGAGCTTCCGGTCCGGCCTGACCTGGACGGCCATCTGCCTCATCGTGGTGGTCGCCCCCCTTGCCCTGCTCTACTGGTACATGCTCTTCGTCAATCCCAGACGCGCCGCCGTCACCGTGGCCGACGAGGGCCTCCTGCTGGCCGCGCCGCCCTTTGCCAGCGCGGTCATCCCCTGGGCCGCAGTGCACGAAACCTTCGAGGCCGACCTGCTCGACCCGGAATTCGCCATCGCCAAGTCAAAGAAATTCATGCAGTTCGCCGGATACCGCTCCGGCGTGGTCGAACTCGTCAATGGCCGCGAGGCGGTCATCGTGGCCAACCGGCCGCAGGTCCTGTGCGTACGCACCGAGGACCGGGACTACCTGATCGGCCCCTCGGACCTCGACGCGCTGGTCCGGGACGTGGCCCAGGCCAGACAATGAAACAAGGCGGGCGGCCCCGAGCGGGACCGCCCGCCCTGCAAGCGACATCCGACAAATCCCCTCTTACGAATTTCCGGTCACCGGCCCGCCGACAGCCGGGGCGTCTTCCTTTTTGGCCAGATCGCTGTAGGACATCAGGATCTCGGCACCCTCGTTCTCGGCAACCTTGCGCTTGATGTGCCTGAACAAGGGCAGCACCGGCTTGGCGCGGCAGAAGAGCACGCGGATGACGATATAAGCCGGGATGAAGAGGAAGGAAACCCCGACCTCTCCCAGGTACGGCAGCACGAAATCCACCGAACTGAACCGGAACGACAGCCAGCCGATGGCGAACGGCACCACCCACAGTGACGAGGCGAAGAGCGCGATGCGCGAGAAGAAATTCTTGCCAAAGGCGTCGTTGGCGATGGAGTTGCAAGCCTTCCAGGCGGTCTTGTCCTTGGCCCCCAGGGCCTGGAGGGAGAGATTGTGGTGGCGCACCATGCTCTGGTTGATGGTCGCGAAATGCTTCTTGTTGAGGAAATAGACCCCGGCCATGCAGAGTTCGCCGATGACCGTGGTCAGCAGGCAGAGCCAGAAAATCCCCACGGCGAAACCCAGGTACGGATTGTCGGCGATGCGGAAGGCCCAGATGAGCCACGGGTCGAGAAACTGGTAAACGGCGATGCCGGTCATTGCTTCCCCTGTGTTTTTTGTGGAGGCCGCCCGAGCGGGCGGCCTCCGTTTTCATCAACGTGTCGCGCCGACCTAGAAGGGAGGCAGGATGCTGTATCCCAGGAAACCCTGAGAGGTGTAGCGGATGCCCACGTAGAGGGCCAGGACGATGAAGATGCGCTTGAGCCAGATGTCCGGGATGTACTTGGAGGTCTTGGGGCCGATGATGGAGCCGATGACGACACCAACCAGCTCGACACCGATGAGACTCCACTCGATGGTGATGTTCCCGAGGAACATGTAGGAGGCGATGGAGTTGATCATGCCCACGAACACGGCCAGGGCCGAGGTGCCAGCCACCAGGTACATGGGCAGCCCGGCCACGGAGGTCAGGAACGGCACCAGCAGGAAGCCGCCGCCGACACCCAGGAACGAGGCCAGGGCCGCGATGAAGAAGCCGCCGACCAGGGGAATGAGCGGGTTGAACTTGAACTCGACGCCGAAGAAGGTGAATTCGCACATGGTGGGGGTGAACTTCTGCACCTTGACGCCCATCTCGGCCATGTCCACGGCACCGCCGGTCTTCTGCTCCTTGACGGACTTCTGGAAAGCGTCGGCAGCCTTCTTGGCAGCCTGCTTGCCAGCCTGTCCCTTGGGGGTGGTCTCATAGAAGAGATAGCAGCCCAGGAAAAGGACAAAGAGACCGAAGTACCCGATATACGCCTTCAGGCTGATCTTGCCCGCGGTGAGCCAGGGCACCAGCCAGGAACCGGCGATGGAGCCGATGCCCAGGGCGATGGCCAGGGGCAGCACCAGACGGCCGGCCTTCCAATAGTTGAAGGAGGACAGGGCCGCCGAGCAACCGACCATCCACTGGTTGGACACGCGGATGGAGTCGGTGACCAGCTTGTTGAGCTTGGCACCCTTGCCGAACGAGCTGGCGTAGTCGCCAAGGCCGAAGACGGTGATGTGGCCGACACCGGCCATGATGCCGCCGAACGCGCCGACGGTGGAGAAGATCCAGCCTACCCAGACCGCCCAGAGCAGGGCGATGATCAGGTTGATCTGCGGACCTCCGGGAATGCCCAGATAGCCGGGCTCACCCTGCGGATTGGCCTCGGCGATGGCGTCGGCCAAAGCGTCCGCCCAGGCGGGCTGGGCCATGAGGCACACTGCCAGCACAGCCAGCAACATGAGAGTTTTGTTGGAACGTAACACGGTTACCTCCTGATGATGTGTTGAACCCCGTAAATTTCCCCCGTCGCCGGATGGCGGCGGGTGTGATCCTCGACGCTACTCGGGCCGCACGAAACTGAGGGCCGACGCGGTACAGCCGGTGACGCAGGCGGGAGTACCCCCGGCATCGACCCGGTCCACACAGTAGTCGCACTTCATGATCTTGCCGGTCTGCCTGTTGAAGACCGGCACATCCCACGGACACGCCTCGATGCAGGACTGGCACCCGTCACACAGGTCCATGTTGACAAGCACAAGGCCGTCCTCGCGCTGGTACATGGCCCCGGTGGGACAGGCCGGCACACACTCCGGCTTCTTGCAGTGCAGGCAGGGCTGGTACTTGAGCTTCGCCGTTGGCATGCCGTCCTTGTCGGCAATGGGTCCCTCGGCAAAGAGCCTGTTCAAGCTCAGCCCGGTTGGCACCTTGTTCTTCACCTTGCAGTGAATCAGGCAGGCATCACAGGCGATGCACCTTTTCTTGTCGAACTTGATCCTGTAAATTGCCATATCCTCACCTCTGAATCAGCGTTAATCCGCGCAACTTCGACGATGGATACCCCTTAGGGACAAAAATCAGCCCCGGTCAACGGAACCTGGGGTTGTGATATTTTTCCCAATTAAAACCTTTTCATACTGGCCTGGTATTATTTTTTTCGACAACGGCTTGTGCCATCTTTCACATACGGGTAGAGTGTTGCTCAATACCGAAAACCGTTGCTAGCGTCCGGCAAGCGGTTGCAGGGTTCTTGAAAGCATCTCACATTTCCGTGCCTCAGGAGGATACCATGACGAAAGAATATGTCTATAGCATATGCGGCATGTGCTCTGTGCGCTGCCCCATTCAGGTCGAAGTGGTGGACGGCAGGGCCGAATACATCCAGGGCAACCCCCATGCCCCGGGCATCATGGGTTCCCTGTGTCCTCGCGGCGCGGCTGGCACCGCGCTGAGCTACGACGAGGAGCGCCCCCAGCACCCCATGATCCGCGTGGGCGAGCGCGGCGAAGGCAAATGGCGCACGGCCTCCTGGGACGAGGCGCTTGACTACGTGGCCGACAAGCTCAAGGCCATCCAGGCAGAGCACGGCAAGCAATCAGTACTCTTCTCCGATCGGGGCGGCCCCTTCCGCGACTTCTACCGCGCCTTCCTGCGCGGCATCGGCACGCCCAACTACAACAACCACGACTCCGCCTGCGCGCGCAACGTCCAGAACGCCGCCCTGTCCGTCTTCGGCTTCGGCCGAAAGGACGTGGCCTATGACTTCAAGAACGCCAAGCACGTCATCCTGCAACAGCGCAACATCTTCGAGGCCATCAACGTGGCCGAGGTCAACAACCTGCTCACCGGCATGGACGCCGGATGCAAACTCTCGGTCATCGACATCCGGGCCAATGTCCCGGCCACCAAGGCGGACAACTTCTACCTCATCCGCCCCGGCACGGACTACGCCTTCAACCTGGCCGTGATCAACGCCCTCATCGACGAGGAACTCTACGACGATCAGTTCGTAGCCGACTGGGTCAGCGACTTCGACACCCTCAAGAACTTCGTGGCCGAATACACCCCCGAATGGGCCGAAGCCGAAACAGGCGTGCCCGCGGCGTCCATCCGCGATCTGGCCCGCCAGCTCTCCGAGGCCGCGCCCTCGGTCATCTGGCATCCCGGCTGGATGACGGCGCGCTACGACGACTCCTTCTACATGACCCGAACCATATACATCATCAACGCCATGCTCGGCAGCATCGGGGCCAAGGGCGGCATGCCGCTGATGGTCAAGCCCGGCGATGTCGGGGCCAAGGGTCTCAAGAGCTTCATGGAGCTCTACCCCAAGCCCGAAGGCAAGCGCGTGGACGGCGTGGGCTGGATGGAAGGCCGCAAGCACTACGACCAGGGTCCGGGGCTGGTCAACCTCGCCTACGACGCCATCGTCAGCGGCGAGCCCTACCCCATCAAGGCATACATCGCCCAGCGCCACGACCCGCTCATGGCCTTCCCGGACAAGGACGACGTGGTCTCCATGTGGAAAAACCTCGACCTGCTGGTGGCCGTGACCTTCTCCTGGTCAGACACGGCCTGGTACGCCGACGTGGTCCTGCCCATCTCGCCCTACCTCGAGCGCGACGAACTCCTCATGTCCAAGAACGGCGCCAAGCCGAGCTTCCTCATCCGCAAGCGCGCCATCGAGCCCCTCTACGACACCAAGGCCATCTGGGAAATCTACGCTGGCCTTGCCAAGCGCATGGGCCTCAAGGAACTCGACTACGACTCCATCGAGGACATCTGGAAGTTCCAGCTCGAAGGCACCGGCGTGAGCATCAAAGACTTCGACAAGACCGGCATCGTCTCCCTGACCAAGGAGCCGCTGCTCAAGCCCGTCAAGGAAGGCACCTTCAAGACCCCCTCGGGCAAGGTCCAGATCATCGACGAAAAGCTCGAAGCCGACGGCATGCCCTCGCTCAAGCCCTATGTCTCGCCCGAGCGGCCGCCCGCAGACCGCTTCCGCATCACCTTTGGCCGCTGCGCCCTGCACACCCAGGGGCACACGGTCAACAACACCCTGCTCTTCGAGCGCATGCCCGAAAACACCCTGTGGATTCACACCGGCAAGGCCCAGACCCTCGGCATCGCCACCGACGACTACGTCACCGTGAGCAACAACGGCTACGCCTCGAAAATCCGCGCCTTTGTCACCGACTTCATCCACCCCGAGGCGGTGTTCATGGTCCACGGATTCGGCCACACCCTGCCCTGCGAATCGCGCGCACTGGGCAAGGGCGCGGCAGACAACCTGCTCATGCCAAGAGGCATCAGACGCTACGACAAGTCCGGCGGCGCCATCTCCATGCAGGAGCACTTCGTGCAAGTCGCCAAGGCATAACCCTCTCCGTCCCCACACCCCAAGACGAAAGGGGCCGACATCGCCCCCCGATGTCGGCCCCTTCCCCCTGGACCCCCATCCCCTCTCCTTTCCTAAACTTTTTGGGGTTCCGCTACGCGGAGATGGCATAGATAAGCGCGAAGACAGGGTTCTTCTTGGAAATTCTCAAAGAGAGGCGCACATGAACGCTGACGCGCGACCCCCTACGCCGCCATCAGCCCCTTCCTGGCCAGTTAAGGCCTCCCAGGCGGCGTAGACCCAACAAGTTTTGAAAGGGGGGGCCGGGGGGAAAACTTT
>NZ_JASTWE010000034.1 GCF_030282845.1 Pseudodesulfovibrio pelocollis | reverse complement strand
GTTCTCCCTCTCCCCTTCCCCCTGGCCGCCGGAGGCACACCACACCATACACACAAAGGAGCATGACATGCCGCAGGTTGTGATTTTCATGGGTTCCATTTCGGATGAGGAGAAGATGCGTCCGTGTTCGGATCTGCTCAAGGAATTGGGCATTGATCATGTGTTCACGGTCTCGTCGGCGCACCGCACGCCCGAGCGCACGGCCCGGCTGGTGGCCGAGTACGAGGCGGCCGGGTGCAGGGTGTTCATCTGTGCGGCCGGTCTGGCGGCGCATCTGGCGGGCGCGGTGGCGGCCAAGACCATCCGGCCGGTGCTGGGCGTGCCATTGTCCGCGTCGGCCCTGGGCGGCATGGACGCGCTGCTGGCCACGGTGCAGATGCCTCCGGGCTTTCCGGTAGGTACGGTGGCCCTTGACAAGGTGGGCGCGCAGAACGCGGCCTGGCTGGCGGCCCAGATCATCGCCCTGAATGACGAGGGTGTGGCCGACAAGATCAGGCAGGCGCGCGAAGGTTTCATAGCCTCGGTAGAAAAGGCGGCCGCCTCGCTGTAGGGCGAGGCGCGGCAGGTCGTTGATGCGCATCCTGCTGGTGGACAACGCGGACAGCTTCACCCGCAACCTGGAGCACCTGCTGCTCGCGACCGTGCCCGGATCGGTGGTGCGCGTGGTGCCGTATGCCCGATTGGCCGAAGCGGATACGGTTGACGCTCAGCTGGTGGTCATCTCGCCCGGTCCGGGCAGGCCAGAGGATTATCCGGCCTATGACCGGGTGCTGGCGGCGGGCGGGCCGGTGCTGGGCGTGTGCCTTGGCATGCAGATCATCAACCGGTGGCGGGGCGGGCGCACCGCCCCCCTGCCGGGCTGCGTGCATGGCCGGGCAGAAGCCATCGACTGGGCCGGTGAGCGGCAGTGCGTGGCCCGGTATCATTCGCTCCACGTCACCGAGGTGGGACGCGGGCTCACGGTGCTGGCCCGCAACGACACCGGGGTGATCATGGCCCTCGGGTCTCGGGCCGACAGGCTGCTCGGGTATCAGTTTCACCCGGAATCCTTCATGACTTTCGACGGGGGGACCTTCATTGCCCACGCCCTCGACTTTCTCGACCTGTCTTGACCGGCGGGTGTTCGACGCCCTGGCTGCGGAGCTGGTGCGCGAGAGCGACGGCGGCTTCGGCCGGGGAGCGGACGTGCTTTTGTCCGTGCCCGGCCATCCGGCGGCCACCACCCCGTTCATCGGGGCGGGCGTGACCGGCGAGCTGGTCTTTTCGGCCCGGACCACGCCGGACGAGGTCAAGGATTTCTGTTTCGGCTCGCCCGGGCCTGCCTTCGGGTTTGTCAGTTATGACTACGGAATGCTCCTGCGCGGCATCGCCTCGGCCAAGCCGCTCGACTTTCCCCTCGGACACCTCAAGAAGTACGCGGCCACGGCGCAGTACGACGACGCCACGGGCATCGTGACGGTCGCGGGCGAGGAACGGGCCGTGGACGGGCTGCGACAACGGCTTGCCCGGCTGGAGCAGGAACATCCGGCCGCCATTGCTGCTGACCGCCGGAGCAGAGGCACGCGGGGCGGGGCAGAACTGTCGCTGCCACGCGAGGCCTACGAGGCCCGGGTACGCGAGACCCTGGCCCTAATCAGGGCCGGAGATGTCTACCAGCTCAACCTTTCGACGCGGTTCCGGGTCCGCTGGCCCGGGCTGGACCCGGCCGGGCTGTTCCTGCGCCTGTGGCAGACGCGGCCCGCGCCGTTCTATGCCTGGTTCGCGTCCGGGGCGCTGAGGGTGGTCTCCACCGCGCCGGAGCGGTTCTTGCGGGTGCGCGGGGGGGAGGTGCTCTCCCAGCCCATCAAGGGCACCCTGCGCCTTGAGGATGGGGAGTATGGCCCGGACGGGACCGTGGACCCGGCCCTGATGGCGCGGCTGACCGGCTCGGCCAAGGAGGATTCGGAGCTGTCCATGATCGTGGACCTGATCCGCAACGACATCTCGGCCAACTGCGAGGTGGGTTCCGTGGCCGTGTCGGCCCACAAGTCCGTGTTCCGGGTGGACAGGCTGCTCCAGATGTACAGCGACGTCACCGGGCGGCTGCGCCAGGATCGGGACTGCCTTGATCTTTTCCTTGACGCCTTCCCGGGCGGGTCGGTGACCGGGTGCCCCAAGGCGAGCGCCATGGCCATCATCGAGGCGTTGGAACCGCACTCGCGCGGGATGTATTGCGGTTCCATGCTTGTGGTACGCGGGGAGCGCGACATGGATTCGTCCGTGGCCATCCGCACTGCGGTGTGCGACGCCAGGGCCGCCACCATGGACTTCTGGGCCGGAAGCGGCATCGTGGTGGACTCGGACCCGGCAAGCGAGTATCAGGAGACCGTGGCCAAGGCGGAAAAATTTCTGACCCTGGAGGAATTATGATCCACTACCGCAAGGGCGAATTCACCCACCAGGGGGTGCCCATGGACCCGGCCGCGCCCGCCTTCCGCTACGGCGCGGGATTCTACGAGACCATCCTCTACAACGGCCGCAAGCCCTGCCACCTGGACCTGCACCTGGACCGGCTCCTGCATTCGCTGCGCGCTTACGGGGCGCAGTACGCGGCCATCGATTTCGAGGCCGTGATCCTGGAGGTGGTCAACCGCAACGGCCTTGAAGGCAGCCCGGCCCGGGTCAACATCTTCTATCCCATGGAGTCCCCGGCCCATCCGGTGGTCATGGCCGCGCCCTACGAGCCCAAGCCGTACAAGGCGTACCGGCTGTGCCTGTGCGAGGACCGGCACGTCTCGTCGCTGAACACCTACAAGACCACCAACGCCATGTTCTTCCACCTGGCCAGGAACAAGGCCCTGCAGCGCGGATTCGACGACGCCGTGCTCCTCGATTTCGAGGACCGGCTTCTGGAGACGGCCACGGGCGCGCTGCTGTTTCGCCGGGGCGACGAATTCTTCGAGACCGAATCCCCCTACCGGCTCGCCTCCACCAGCCTGTGGCTGGCCCGGACCACGATCCAGGTAGCGCCCCGACCCATTGCTCTGGATGCCCTGCCCGAGTTAGAGCACGCCTACATCCTCAACGCCCTCATCGGCATGCGGCCCGTGGTCACCATCGGCGAGGTCGCCTTTGTGCCAGATGAAGACACCTGCCGCGAGGTCTCGGAACTCATCCTCGAAGACCCGGCCCGCTAAAAAAATGAACAAGGCCGCCGGAACATTCCGGCGGCCTTGCTATTCAGCGTTTCAACAGCTTAAAAGCTGGGAATATCTTCTACTTTTTCTGTCAGCATGAACTCGCCGCGCTCGATCCACTTCTTGAGTTCATCGGCCACCTCCAGGGACATGGCGTAGCTGGTCAGGGGAACGGTCGAGGTCTTCTTGCCGTTGACCGTGATCTCGCCGCTGCGCAGCTCCTCGAAGGTGACACGGGTCAGCTGGCGGGAGATGCCGTTGGGATAGTCGTAGCCGTAGTCCTTGACCGGCATGGTGATATCCGCGTCGCACACGCCGGTGAAGTGGGCCATCTCCTCGTTGAGCATGGGGATGGGGATGCCCACGCCCACGGCCAGGGACACGCCGTAGCCCAGCAGGGACTGGCCGCGCACGTAGCGGGCGTCCATCTGCTTGAAGTCGCCCTTGAGCATCAGGGTACCGGACGGGTTCTCGGGCAGGCCGCGTTCATTGCGCTGGGGCTTGCTCACATGCTGGGTGCCAGCGCCGATGACGTAGCCGATGCCCCCGCCCAGGAAGATGCGCGTGCCAAGGCCGATGGTCTTCAGGAAGGGATCGTTGAAAAGGGGCGATATCTGGCCCGCGGTGGCGAAGTTGGCATTGGAGCAGTTGGACTTGAGGGGGCCCATGTACGTGTAGATGGTCCGGCTGGTCAGGTTCACGGCGCAGTTGTAGTTCTGGTAGCAGTTGCGCGGGTTGAGCATCACCGCGCTGGGCAGATCGGCCAGGGTGATGTCCTTGTCCAGCTCGCGGCGCGGATAGCAGTCCGTGCCATAGGCCTCGGCGCGCAGATGCACGGCCTTGCCGCGCAGCAGGTCCTCCATGACATGCCCGCCGCCGTAGACAAACCGGCCGGGGTGGACCTTGTTCAGCGGATCGTCCTCGCTGGGCTCGGTGCAGCCCAGGTAGGCATCCACGGCCGCGATGCCGGAGTAGCAGGGCACGTTGTTGAGCCACAGCTTGGACACCTTCATCACCGGCGGCTGCTGCCCGATGTTGAAGAGCAGGCCGGAGGAGCACATGGGCGAGAAGGTGCCGGTGGTGACCACGTCCACCTCCCGGGCGGCGGCCACCTTGCCCTGCCTGCGGACGATCTCGATCATCTCCTGGGCATTGACCACCACGGCCTTGCCCTTGCGGATGCGCTCGTTGATTTCCTGGATCGTCTTGTTCACCTGATGCTGGCCCATGCTCCCTCCAGACTCGTTTCCGCCAAATTTCACCGTGTTTTCAACAGGAATCGCATCATGTCCCAAATATGTCCGCAAATCAATGGATTTATCCCGGAAAACTGCCCCGGAACGCTTGGCTTTGGCGCTGTTTTGAGGTATAGAATCGAAGAAATTTCGGGATATTTTCCAGACCCTGAACCACGGCTTTTTTACACAGTTTTTCCAACACCTTGCGCAACCGTCCCGGACAGCAAAAATCCAGAGTGAAACAATCCCTGCGCCAACATCTGCTTCAGACCAGCACCGACACGGAACTCAAGCGCTGGTTTGACCCGCTGCACCTTGTCTACGAGGAGGAGAGCAAGCGGGTCGTGGTGGGCTTTCCCCACGCCTTTTTCGCCAAGTGGTTCGAGAGCGAGGTGCAGGACCGGTTCGAGGCGCAGCTGAACATGTTCCTTGGCAACGGCTATGTGGTCAGCTACCGCGACAACGGCGGCGACAACGCCCGAGGAGGCGACCGCGCCGAGGTGGTCAAGCGCATCGACTTTCCCTTTGGTCAGGAATTCACCTTTGACACCTTCCTGATCAACAAGAAGAACTACTTTCCCATCGCCTCGGCCAGGGAGGTGGCCAAGCAATCGGCCTCGCTCTTCAACCCGTTCATCATCTGCGGGCCGGGCGGCTCGGGCAAGACCCACCTGATCCGCTCCGTGGCCAACGAGATCAGCAAGAAGCATGAGCACTCGACCCTGTTCCTGGGCTCCATGGACGAACTGCACTCCATGTACACCATCCGCTTCAAGGGCGATCCCTTCCGGGCCAGGAACCATCTTTTCGACTATGATTTCCTGTTCATCGACGATTTCCAGAAGATCAGGGAATATCCCCATTTTCAGCAGGAGGTGGTCAATCTCTTCAACCACTTCTACGACAACAAGAAGCAGATGGTCATCGGCTGCCGCGAAAAGCTGGTCAGTTGCGACTTCCTTGACGAGAGCCTGCAATCGCGCCTGGGCTGGGGGCTCATCGTCACCCTCAAGGAGCCGGACCTTGAGATACGGGTGGGCTACATCCAGCGCCAGTGCCGCCTCAAGCGGCTGACCCTGAGCAAGGAGCAGGTCCTGACCCTGGCCCAGCATTTCAGCGACTTCCGATATCTTCAGGGCGTGCTGCTCAAACTCTTCGCCTTCAGGGAGCTGGTCAAGAAAGAGATGACCCAGCGCGATTTCGAGCACATTCTGTCCAACACCGAGGAAAAGGCCAGCGACGATCTGACGCCCAAGAAGATCATGACCGTGGTCAGTGAGCATTTCAACGTCAACATCAAGGAACTGACGGGCACCAAGCGCCACCAGAACATAGCCCAGGCCAGGCAGGTGGCCATGTACCTGTGCCGTCAGATGCTCAATACATCCTACCCCGCCCTGGGCCGCGCCTTTGGCGGCAAGGACCATTCCACGGTCCTCTACTCGGTCAAGAAAATAGAACAATTGCAGGATGATGACTTCGAACTGAAACAACTGTTGAAAACGCTGAAGAATAAATGTCGCCTGACGTGACCCATGCCCGCAAACCAGGGTTTTGGGCACAACCGGTTCCTGAAATGTGCCTTGGCGTGTGCCTAAAATATATTTTCGTTCCGGCATGTTGCATTGGATAGGAACAAAGGAACCGAGACAATAAATCTCAATCAAGGAGATATTATTTATGTTACTGAAAGTGAACAGAGATGAAATCATCGAAGGCTTGCAGAAGTCGGCCAGCATCATCCCGGCCAAGACGGGCGCGGCCTTCCTGCGCACCATCTGGTTGCAGTGCGAGAACGGGAACCTGAACATCATGAGCACGGACTCGAACCTTGAGTTCATGGGTTCCTACCCCGCATCCATCGAGCAGGACGGCCTGGCCGGCGTGCAGGGCCGTGCCTTCTATGATCTGGTCAAGCAGCTGAGAAACGACCAGGGCGAGCTGGCCCTGAGCACCGACGAGGCCGGGCAGAACGTGCTGGTGGAGCAGCGGGCCAGGAAGTACAAGTTTCCGGTTAACGACCCCGAGTGGTTCCAGAAGTTTTCGAGCTTCCCGGAAAACGGCACGGTCTTCTGGTCCGGCGACTTCCTGCACGAGGTCATCGATAAGATCGCCTTTTGCATTTCGGACGAGGACTCCATGGAGGCCATCGCCTGCATCTATTTCGCCCCGCGCGAGGTCATGGGCGTGAAGAAGGTCGAGGTGTGCGGCCTCAACGGGCATCAGTTCGCCATGTTCAACTTCGTCAACGACGACATCCACGCCATGCTCCCTGACGAAGGCGTGCTGATCCAGAAGAAATATCTCGGAGAACTCAAGAAATGGCTCACGGCAGACGAGATCGAGCTGGCCATTAGCCAGAAGCGGCTCTTCTTCCGTACCGGCGACCAGCGCGAGACCTTCACCCTGCCGCTGTCCTACTACCAGTATCCCAACTATCACAACTTCCTGGCAAAGCTTGGCGACGACAATGTCTCCATCCTGGAGGTCAACCGGTTGGAGATGGTGGACGCCCTGTCCCGCGTGGCTCTGTTCAACACCGATTCCAACCGCTGCGCCTACTTCACCTTTGGCGAGGGCGAGCTGATCATCTCGGCCCAGGGCCAGGAAACAGGCACGGCGCGCGAGTCCATTGAAGCGACATTTTCCGGCGGCATGAAGCGCGTCGCGTTTCCCACCAGGAACCTCATCGAGATTCTGAACCACTTCAATTCCCCCACCGTCAAGTTCACGCTGACCGGCACCGAGGCCCCCTGCGGCCTGACCGGTGCCGATGATCGCGATTACAACGTGATCGTCATGCCCATGATGATTCAGGAAGAGACCTACTACACCGAGGAAAACGTCTAGATGAGCGACAAACAGTACACCGCCGAATCCATAACCCTGCTCGAAGGGCTTGAAGCCGTGCGCAAGCGCCCGGCCATGTATATCGGGTCCACGGACATCCGCGGCCTGCACCATCTCGTCTACGAGGTCATCGACAACTCCATTGACGAGGCCATGGCCGGGTATTGCGATACCATCAAGGTCACCCTGCACATGGACAACTCGTGCACCGTGACTGACAACGGCCGCGGCATTCCGGTGGAAATCCACCCCAAGGAAGGCATCCCGGCCGTGCAGATGGCCATGACCATGCTCCACGCTGGCGGTAAGTTCGACAACGACTCATACAAGGTTTCCGGTGGTCTGCACGGCGTGGGCGTGTCCTGCGTCAACGCCCTTTCCGAGTTCATGGAGACCACGGTCAAGCGCAACGGCAAGACCTGGCGCATCAAGTTCGAGCGTGGGGCCGTGGTCCAGGAGCTGGAGGAGATCGGCCCGGCCGATTCCACGGGCACTACCCAGCGCTTCCGGCCCGACGAGGATATTTTCGAGGTCAACCAGTTCGACTACGATACCCTGCGCAAACGTTTCAGGGAGCTGGCCTACCTCAACTCCGGCCTTGAGATCGAGTTCAAGGACGAGCGCAGCGGAGACAACGAAAAGTTCAAGTTCGACGGCGGCATCCGCCAGTATGTCAAGGACCTCAACTCCGGCCAGAATACCATCGGCGAGATCGTGTACGGCGAGGGCGAGTCCGAGAACATGATCGTGGAATTCGCCCTGCAATACACCTCGGGCTACAAGGAAAACACCTACACCTTTGCCAACAATATCCGCACCATCGAGGGCGGCACCCACCTGGCCGGGTACAAGACGGCCCTGACCCGGGCCGTCAACAACTACGTGCAAAACGGCGACCTGCCCAAGAAGCTCATCAAGAAGCTCACTGGCGACGACGTGCGCGAGGGGCTGACCTCGGTCATCTCGGTCAAGCTGCCCGACCCGCAGTTCGAAGGCCAGACCAAGACCAAGCTCGGCAACTCCGAGGCCAGCGGTCTGGTGGCGGGCGTCATCTACGAGAAGCTCAACGTCTTTTTCGAGGAAAATCCCAAGGAGGCGCGGTTCATCATCGAAAAGGTGGTGGACGCGGCCCGGGCCAGAGAGGCGGCGCGCAAGGCGCGTGATCTGGTGCGGCGCAAGGGCGCGCTCTCGGACAACTCCCTGCCCGGCAAGCTGGCCGACTGCCAGTCCAAGCGGCCCGAGGACTCGGAAATATTCATCGTCGAGGGCGACTCGGCAGGCGGCTCGGCCAAGCAGGGCCGAGACCCCAAGAATCAGGCCATCCTCCCCCTGCGCGGCAAGATCCTCAACGTCGAGAAGACCCGCATGGACAAGATGCTCGGCAACAAGGAAATCCGCGCCCTGATCACGGCCCTGGGCGTGGGCATCGGCCATGAGGAGGACGAGAAGGACTACAACAGGCTGCGCTACCACAAGGTAGTCATCATGACTGACGCCGACGTGGACGGCTCCCACATCCGCACCCTGCTCCTGACCTTCTTCTTCAGGCAGTATGAGGAGCTGATCACCCGGGGGAACCTGTACATTGCCCAGCCGCCGCTGTTTCGCGCCCACAAGGGCAAGTTCGAGAAGTTCATCAAGGACGAAATTGAGCTTGAGACCTTCCTCATGGACAAGGTGGGCACCGACGTCATCGTCAAGGCCCAGTCGGGCAAGCGGTTCATCGAGGGCATGCTCATGGACATGATGGCCTCCATCCGCTTCGTGCGGCAGAAGTTCTCCGAGGCCGAGACCGTTGGCGTGGAGCCAGGGCTGTTCCAGGCCCTCATGAACCACGAGGAGCGCATCAGCTTCACCCACTTCGATACCCACGACCACGAGGCCTTCAAGACCTGCTTCGAGGCCGTGGGCTACAAGGCGTTCATCGAGACCGAACACGATGACGAGATGAACAAGGACCGCACCTACGTCACCTTTGAGAGCGCCAACGGCCATCGCATCCGTCTGGCCATGGAGTTCTTCCACTCCAAGCTCTACAAGCAGGCCTACAAGACCTACAATGACCTCAAGCAGGCTTGCGAGGGGTTTGACTTCGCCCTGGTCCTCAAGGATGCGGAAAAGCCCGTCACGGGCATTTTCGCGCTCTATGACGCGGTCATCGAGGAAGCCCAGCGCGGCTGGCAGATCCAGCGCTACAAGGGTCTTGGCGAGATGAACCCGGAGCAGCTGTGGGAAACCACCATGCACCCGGACAAGCGGACCATGCTCCAGGTGACCATTGACGACGCGGCCGCGGCCAACGACATCTTCATGGACCTCATGGGCGACAACGTGGAGCCGCGCCGCGCCTTCATCGAGAAAAACGCCCTGGCCGTGCAGGAGCTGGATATCTAGGGCTTGCGGGGCCGAGCCGGGGACAGCGCGTGTAAGAGTGTTTCCCCGCGCGCACCCCTTGCCGGCGCTGCGAAGTCATGATTTTGGATGATTCCCGGCGGTCCGCCCGATGCGGGTCTGCCGGACAGCCCGAGGCCAAGAGACCAAAGGCATAACCGGAGGCAGAATGAACGACACGATTTCCATCGAAAGTGAACTTAAGAAAAGCTATCTTGAGTACAGCCTGAGTGTCATCATCGGGCGCGCCATCCCTGATGTCAGGGACGGCCTCAAGCCCGTGCACAGGCGCATTCTCTACGCCATGCACGACCTGGGCAACTACCACAACAGGTCTTACAAGAAATCCGCCCGAGTGGTCGGTGACGTCATCGGCAAGTACCACCCGCACGGCGACTCGGCGGTCTACGACGCCCTGGTGCGCATGGCCCAGGAATTTTCCATGCGCGACACCCTGGTGGACGGCCAGGGCAACTTCGGCTCCATCGACGGCGATGCCGCGGCGGCCATGCGGTACACCGAGGTGCGCATGGCCCGGCTGTGCTCCGAGTTCCTCGGCGACATCGAGAAGCAGACCGTTGATTTCCGGCCCAACTACGACAACACCATGCAGGAGCCCTCGGTTCTCCCCACCAAGGTGCCTAACCTGCTCCTCAACGGCACCACGGGCATTGCCGTGGGCATGGCCACCAACATCCCGCCCCACAACCTGAGTGAACTCATCGACGGCTGCGTCCACCTGCTGGACAACCCGGGCTGCACGGTCGAAGACCTGATGACCTTTGTCAAGGGGCCGGACTTCCCCACCGGCGGTATGGTCTACGGCGGCCAGGGGCTCTACGACGCCTATACCACGGGCCGTGGCTCCATCCGGATTCGCGGTGTGGTCGAGGTGGAAGAGGCAGGCAAGGGCAAGAAGGACGCCATCGTCATCAGGGAGATTCCCTACGCGCTGAACAAGTCCACCCTGGTGGAGAAGATCGCGGCCCTGGTGCACGAGAAGCGCATCGACGGCGTGGCCGACCTGCGCGACGAGTCTGACAGGCGCGGCATCCGCATCGTCCTCGACCTCAAGCGCGGGGCCATTGCCGACATCATCATCAACGCCCTGTACAAGTACACCCCCCTTGAGACGAGCTTCGGCATCAACATGATGGCCGTAGTGGGCAAGCGGCCCATGCTGCTCAACCTCAAGAGCGTCCTCGACTACTTCCTGGACCACCGGCGCGAGGTGGTCATCCGCCGCACCCGGTTCGACCTGGACAAGTGCGAAAAGCGCGTCCACATCCTCGAGGGCTTGCGCATCGCGCTGGACAACATCGACGAAGTGGTCAAGCTCATCCGCGCGTCCAAGTCGCCCGACGAGGCTCGCGACGCCCTCATGACCCGCTTTGACCTCTCCGATATCCAGGCCAGGGCGATTCTGGACATGCGTCTGCAAAAGCTCACCGGCCTGGAGCACGACAAGCTGCTCGAAGAGCTGGCCGAGCTGCTCAAGAAGATCGAGTACTTCACCTCCATCCTCAAGAACGAGGAGGTGCTCAAGTCCGTGATCCGCGAAGAATTGAAGGATATCAAGGCCAACTACTCCACCCCGCGCCGCTCCGAACTGCTCATGGCCAACCCGGACTCCATCGACATCGAGGACCTGATCCCCGACGAGGAGACCGTGATCACCCTGTCCCAGCGCGGCTACATCAAGCGCACCCCGCTCTCCAACTACACGGCCCAGCGCCGTGGCGGCAAGGGTATAGCGGGGGTACAGACCGGTGATGGCGACTTCATCCACACCTTCATGCTGACCACCAACCACCAGCATCTGGTGCTCTTCACCAACCAGGGCAAGATGTTCAAGATCAAGGCGCATCAGGTGCCCGAGGGCAGCCGCTACGCCAAGGGCGGCCACGTGGCCAACCTGCTGCCGCTGGACAAGGACGAGCACATCACCACGGCCCTGTCCCTGCGCGAGTTCGCGGACGACCGCTTCTTCCTGTTCGTGACCAAGAAGGGCATGATCAAGCGCTCCAGCATCGGCCTGTACGGCAACTGCCGGTCCACGGGCATCCGGGCCGTGAACCTGCGCGACGGCGACGAGTTGATGCTGGTCCGCGAGATCGAGCCGGATGTGGACTGCATCCTGGTGACGCGCGACGGCTCTGCCATCCGCTTCAACATCAACGATGCGCGGCCCTTGGGCCGGGCCACGGCGGGTGTCAAGGGCGTGGCCCTGCGCGGTGAGGACGAGGTGGTGGCCTGCGTGGTCACCGGCGACCCGGAGCGCGACCAGCTGCTGACCGTGTCGGCGGGCGGATTCGGCAAGCGCACCGGCATCGACCAGTACCGGCAGCAGTCGCGCGGCGGCAAGGGCATCCTGAACATGCGCCTGACCAACAAGACCGGCAAGGTCGTGGGCGCGCGCATGGTCAGCGAGAACGACGACGTGATCCTGCTGACCTCGGCCAACAAGATCATCCGCATGTCCGTCTCCGAGGTCAGTCAGACACGCGGCCGCGCCACCCAGGGTGTGCGCCTCGTGCGCATGGACGCCGACAACACCGTCATCGGCTTCGAGCTGGTCATGGAAGGGGACGAGGAGCTCAAGGACGTGGTCTCCTAGCTGGCCGTTGAAAAAGTCCAAACATGCAGGCTGTTAAAAAGTGGTGAGATGCCAGGCGCGAAAAAACTCAAGGCCGAAGCGTACTTCCTGTACGCGAGGACTTGAAAGCAGATCGCCGTATTTCAACAGCTTGCTAGGAACCCGATGCAGCGTATTCTCATGCTGATTCTGCTGGCCACGGCGATGCTCCTCGCCGTGGCCTGCTCGAACGACCGCTCCCCGGGCGACGAGGACATCCGCCGTGCCCGCGAGTCCTATTCCAAGGGATTCTATCTCGAAGCCGAAAAGGACTACGAGCGCTATCTCCAGGCCGAGCCCCAGGGCGAGTTCCGCAAGGAGGCCTGGGACCGGCTCAGCGAGATCGCCGTGACCATCAAGGGCGACATGGACCGGGCCGTGGTCCTGCTCGAAGCCATGTATCTGGAGCTGGGCATGGACCAGGGGGCGGCCTGGCAGATCATGTTTCAACTGGGCGATGTGTACGCCCAGCTGGGCAACCAGGCCAAGGCCATCGAAGCCCTGGAAAAATGCCTGGCCCACGCCGAGGGCTCGCCCAGGAGGACCTATGCCACCTTGCTGCGCATGGCCCGGCTCCACCGCTCCATGGGCAATTACGACCTCGTGGCCATGACCCTGGAGAACTGCGCGGATTCGGCCACGGACGGCCACGGCAAGGCGCGCTGTCTCTACGAGCTGGCCCAGAGCTACAGCTTCATAGGCAACCCCAGCCAGGCCCGCCGCGCCCTGGAAAGCCTGCTGGCCCTGCCCGACGCCGACGACGAGACCCGGGTCCTGGCCGTGTTCCTGCTGGCCGACATCCACGAGAGCGAGCGCGACTATGCCACGGCCCGCGAGCTGCTGCGCTCCATCCTGATCACCTATCCCAACCCCAAGGTGGTGGAGGCCCGGCTGGCCAACATGCCCGGCGGCAAAGGCCGACCGCTCCCGGCCCTGGAGCCAGACCCGGCCGATGGGCCCGGCCATGACGACTCCGACGACTCCTTTGTGCCACCCCCGGACGAGCGGTAACCCCTGCCCCTGATGCGGTCGGGCCCCCCTTTGCCCAGATATCCGGTAGCCTCAAACCCTTGTTCCGTGCTATGTGGTAGGCAAGATCGGCACACCACTGACACAGGAACAGGCATATGTGGCAGACCATACCAAAGGGCGCGGCTCCACGGCGGCTTTTCGCGGCCGCGCTCCTGCTCCTGTTCCTGCTGCCATCCACCGGCACCGCGCCTGCCCGGGCCTACCACGAATATCGGGTGCTCCTGCTCAACTCCTACAGCCTCGCGCTCACCTGGACAGCGGACATCACCCGGGGCGTGGAGCAGGGATTGGCCGTCCTGGACCATCCTGTCCGGCTCCATGTGGAGTTCATGGACACCAAGAATATCTATTCTCCCGAATACCTTGACCTGCTGGTCGCACAATACCGGCTCAAGTACCGCGACATCCGCTTTGACGTGATCATCGCCTCGGACGACAACGCGGCCCGTTTCGCCCTGGCCCACCGGGCCACCCTCTTCGGCGGCGCGCCGGTGGTCTTCTGCGGGGTCAACGACGAAAACATTCTGGAGGGCAAGCGTCCCGAGGGCGTCACCGGGATCTATGAGGCCGTGGACATCGCAGGCACCATGGAGACCATCCTCGCCCTGCAGCCCGATGTGGGCACCATCCACCTGATCAGCGACGAGACCACCACCGGCAGGATCAACCGGGCCGCCACAGAGGATATTCTGCCACTGTTCGAGGGCCAGGCGCGCTTCTCCTGGATCGAAGACACCTCCCTGCCCGAACTCGAAGCCATCCTGGCCACCCTGCCCAGGGACCATGCCTGCCTGTTCATCAGCTACAATCGCGACAGGCGCGGCCGCTGGTACACCTACGATGAGGCCATCGAGCACATCAGCCGCGCATCAACGGCCCCGGTCTACGGGTTCTGGGATTTCCTGCTGAGCCGGGGCAATGGACTGGGCATCGTGGGAGGTGTGCTCGCCTCGGGCCAGCATCAGGGCGAGCTGGCCGCGGCCATGGCCGGGCGGATCATGGCCGGGGAGCGGGCAGAGACCCTCGCGCCCGTGTCCCAGCAGGCCAATCGGCCCATGTTCGATTACGCGGCCATGAAGCGGCACGGCCTTGACCCGGACCGGATTCCCCCGGACGCCACCCTGGTCAATGTGCCCCAGTCCGTGTTCAGGCGCTATGCTCTGGAAATCTCGGCCGTGACCGTGATCATGGTGGTCATGCTGGTGTCCATCGTCCTGTTGCTGGCCACGGTGCGCGCGCGCCGGCGGGCCGAGGCCGAGCTGGCCCGGCTCAACCACACCCTGGAGGAACTGGTGGACGAGCGCACCGCCCAGCTCACAGAGCGCTCGCGCGAGCTTGAGCAGGCAAACGCGGAGCTGACCAAGCTCGACGAACTCAAGACCGCCGTGCTCAACACCGTGTCCCACGACCTGCGCACCCCGCTGACCTCGGTCCTCGGGTTCTGCAAGCTCATCGGCCGGGATTTCAACAAGCACTTCATGCCCCTGGTGGAGGGTGTCGACGGCCCGGGCGACGGGATCAGAGCCAGGGCCGAGCGCATCCGCGACAACCTGACCGTCATCGAGAAGGAAGGGGAGCGCCTGACGCGGCTGGTCAACGACTTCCTCGATCTCTCCAGGATCGAGTCCGGCAGCGCGCCCTGGCGCGACGAGCGCCTCGATCCGGCCCGGCTCATCGAGGAGGCCGCGCCCGTGCTCAAGGGGTATTTCATGGACAGCCGGGTGGTCTTCGAGGTCGATGTGGCCGGACCGCTGCCCGAGGTGGTGGCAGACCCGGACAGGCTGCTCCAGGTCCTGGCCAACCTGGTGGGCAACGGGGCCAAGTTTTCCCGCCGGGGCACGGTGCGCCTGTCGGCCTCGGCCACGGATTCCGGCTGGCTGCGGGTGGCCGTGTCCGACACCGGCATCGGCATCCCGCCCGAGGAGCTGGTCCGGGTCTTCGAGACCTTCTATCAGGTGCGAGGCGATACCGTGAACGAGCCGGTTCTGCGCGGCAGCGGCATGGGGCTGGCCATCTGCCGCCGCGTCGTGGAGCACTACGGGGGCACCATCACCGCCCAGAGCACCCCGGGCAAAGGCTCGGTCTTCATCTTCACCCTGCCGCCCGCGCCCTGATCGTTGCCCGGGCCGCTCATTCCCCCCCGGCTCATTCCCCCCTTGGACCCGGTGCGTCTTTGGTGTAATGGAATGCCAGCGCCACGACCCAACCAGCGAGCAGCCGTTGAAGATAGCCTTTTGCACCCCCTTCAAGCCCGTGGATCACCCGAGAGTCTCGGGCGACGTGACCATCGCGCGCGACCTGCACGACGCCCTGCGCGGCTTTGGCCACACGGTGGAGGTGCTGCCGTTCTTTCCGGCCAGGGAGATATATCGCAGGCCCGGCAACTGGCCCGGAGCGGTCCGCGCCCTGGGCCGGATGATCGAGGCCGCGCGCGGGGCGGACTGCTGGCTCACCCACGGCAGCTACTACAAGGTGCCCGACATCTTCGGCCCCACCGGTTCGGCCCGGCTCGGCATCCCCTATTTCCTCTTCCAGGCCTCCTATGCCCGCAACCGCGCCCGCAACCTCGCCACCTGGCCCGGCTACATCCTCAACAAGCGGACCATGCGCCGCGCTGACCATGTCTTCTGCAACCGGGTCAACGATCTGGCCGGGTGCGCCAGACTCCTGCCAAAGGATTGCTACTCCTTTGTGCGTCCCGGCCTGCCCGACGGGCTCTTCGCCCGCGACGAGGCCGCCCGGGTCCGCCTGCGCGCCGAGTGGAAGGCCGGGCCTGACACCGTGGTGGCGGTCTGCGCGGCCATGATGCGGCCCGGGGTCAAGGCCACCGGGGTGGAGTGGACCATCCGGGCCTGCGCGGAAGCTGCCCGGGTCTGCGTGGAAGCTGCCCGGACCATGGGCAAAGGGCGCGACCTGCGGCTGGTGGTGGCGGGCGACGGTCCCATGCGGGCCGAGCTCGAAGCCATGGCCCATACCGCCCTTGGTCAGCGCGCGATATTCCTGGGCATGGTGGACCGGGCCGACCTGCCCGGGGTGTTCAGCGCGGGCGATCTCTTCGCCTTCCCCGGCCTGCGCGAGAGCGTGGGCATGGTCTACCTGGAGGCCCAGCGCTGCGGCCTGCCCGTGGTGGCCACCGACGACGAGGGCGCGCCCCATGTGGTGGCCCATGAAACGTCCGGCCTGATCACCCCGGCCGACGAGGCCGCCTTCACCCGGGGCGTGGTCGCCCTGGTGCGCGACGACGCGTTTCGCTCCCGGCTCGGGGCGCAGGCCGCAGCCCACGCGACCCAGGCCCACGGCGCATCCGTCAACTATCTCGAAATGGCGCGGACAATGGAGCGCATCGTCAGCACAAGGAGACAGACCCCATGACCACCTTCTACTGCCTGCGCCACGGACAGACCGACTGGAACCAACAGTCGCGCATCCAGGGCCGCACCGACACAACTCTGTCCGATGCGGGCCGGGACATGGCCCGCACCTGGGCGCAATCGCTCCCGCAAGGCATGTTTACCATGATCCTGACCAGCCCCCTGGCCCGGGCCGTGGAAACCGCCCATATCCTCAACGAGCGCCTTGGTCTGCCCCTGCACACCGATCCCGGCCTGGTCGAGCAGGACTGGGGCCAGTGGACCGGGCTGACCAAGGCCGAACTCATGGCGCAACGGGCCAAGGTCGCGGCACAGGAAAAGCGCGGCTTCAGCTTCACCCCGCCGGGCGGCGAAAGCCGCGACGCTGTGCTCATGCGCGCCTGCGACGCCTTGATCGGGTTCACCGCCGCCCATCCCCGGGCTTCGGTCCTGGTGGTCACCCACCACGGGGTGCTCAAGTGTCTGGCCTACGCCCTGTCCGGCCTGGACTACCTGCCCGGAGAGTCCTTGCCCATCGAGCCGTACCGGCTGCACCGCATCGAATGCCTGGACAACGAACTGGCTCCGGCCCGGTTGAACATGGAGTTCGATACGTTGGCTGCTTCGGTCAAGAATCTGGCTTCGTTGAATATCCCCGAGCCGGACCCGCTCAATCCAGACATGGGGGAACCGGAAACCCCGGAGCGTTGATGCGCGTCCTCTTCTACTGCCAGCACGTGCTTGGCGTGGGCCACGTCTTCCGCTCCCTCGAGATCGTCCGCGCCCTGGCCGGGCACGAGGTGGTCATGGTCACCGGCGGGGCCGAGATCGACTTCGACCCCCCGGCCAACATGGTCCACGAGCGCCTTCCCGGCCTGATGATGTCCCCGGATTTCAAGTCCTTCATCCCCTCAGAACCCGCCGCCGACCTCGACGAGGTGCGCGCCCGCCGCATCGAGCGCTTCCGGGCCATCATGGCCCGATACCGGCCAGACGTCCTGCTCATCGAACTCTTCCCCTTTGGCCGCCGCGCCTTCCGCTTCGAGCTGCTGCCCATCCTTGAGGGCGTCAGGGCAGGGGAGTGGGGACCCTGCAAGACCGCATGCAGCCTGCGTGACATCCTGGTGGAAAAGCCCGATCCGGCCAAGTACGCCCGCCGCGTCCTGGACATGCTCAACCCGCACTTCGACCTCGTCCTGGTCCACGCCGACCCGACCCTGATCACCCTGGACGAGACCTTTCCGGCCGTGGCCGACATCGTCCCGCCCTTGCGCTACACCGGCTACGTGGCCGCACGGCCCGAACCCGGCGCAGGCCGCGCCCTGCGCCGCGAACTCGGCCTGGACTCCACGCCGCTCATAATCGCCAGCGCTGGCGGCGGCCAGGTGGGCAACGAACTCATCCAGGCCAGCATCCAATCCTCCATTCTCCTGGCCGACACGCTCCCCCACGCCCTCATGGCCTTCACCGGCCCCTATGCCCCGAAGGCCGACCACGCCCGCTGCCAGACCCTGGCCGCCGACCACCCGCACATCACCGTCCGCCGCTTCACCAGCCGCTTTCCCGCCCACCTCGACGCGGCCGATCTCTCCCTGTCGCTGGGCGGCTACAACACCACCATGAACCTGCTGGCCGCCAACACCTTTGGCCTCATTCTCCCCTTCACCCAGAACCGCGAACAAACCATGCGCACCAGCCGCCTTGAAAAACGCGGCACCGTCGGCCTGCTCAACCCGGCCGACCTCGACCCCGCCCGACTCGCCACCCGCATCGCCCAGGCCCTGACACACCCCGCCACCCCGTGCCCCATAGACCTGACCGGCGCCACCACCACCGCCCGATATTTGGAAGAGGTGGGCGGAGGGAGTGGGGTGGGGGTGGGGTGAGAGATTCCGGGGGAAAACTTTTGAAAGGGTTTCCCTCTCCCCTTCCCCCTGGCCGCCGGAGGCATGGATGCAACGAGAAAGGGAGCCTGACGGCTCCCTTTCTCGTTGAGGCTATTGTCTCCGCGCCTAGGCCACGTGGTCGGCACCGGCCTGGATGGCTTTGGTGTTGGCGGGGATGAGTTTGTGGTAGTGTGGCGAGATGACGTTTTCGAGCGAGTCGATGACTGCCGAGAGTGGGATGATGCCGGTGGCCTGGACGTAAGCGCCGATGGCGACCATGTTGGCCATGCGGGTATTGCCGAGTTTGTCGGCGATCTCGTTGCAGGGAACGGCGTAGCATTTGAGGCGGTTGGTATCGGCCAGTTCCATGTCGATGAGGGATGAGTTGATGATGTGTATGCCGTTGTCCGCGACCCGTGGCTGGAACTTGTCGAGCGACGGGCGGTTCATGGCTATGAGTGATATTGGCCGGTGGATGATGGGCGACCCGATGTCCTCTTCGGACAGGACCACGGTGCAGTTGGCGGTCCCGCCGCGCATCTCGGGTCCGTAGACCGGGATGTAGGTGACGTTGAGCCCGTCCTTCATGCCTGCGTAGGCGAGCAGGTTGCCGATGAGCATGACGCCCTGGCCGCCGAAGCCTGCGATGATTGCGTCCATGTAGCGCATCAGCAGATCCCTCCTTCCTCGGAGATGTCCTTGAACACGCCGAGCGGGAAGTAGGGAATCATCTCGTTTTGCAACCTCTCGTTGGCCTGGACCGGGGTCATCTTCCAGTTGGTGGGGCAGCCGGAGAGCAGCTCCACGAACCCGAACCCGGTGGCGTTCAGCTGGCAGTCGAAGGCCTTGCGCAGGTGTTTCTTGGCTGCACTGATGTTCTTGACGCTGTCCAGCGAGCCGCGCGCGGCATAGGCCACGCCGCCCAGGGAGGCGATGATCTCGGCCATGCGGATGGGTGCGCCCTCGTGGGTGATGCAGCGTCCGGCGGGCGTGGTGGTGGTCTTTTGGCCGATGAGGGTGGTGGGGGCCATCTGTCCGCCGGTCATGCCGTAGACGGTGTTGTTGACAAAGACCACGCAGATTTTTTCGCCCCGGTTGGCGGCGTGCATGATCTCGGCCATGCCGATGGAGGCGAGGTCGCCATCGCCCTGGTAGGTGAAGACGAAGTTGTCGGGCCGGGCGCGCTTGACGCCGGTGGCCACTGCCGGGGCGCGGCCGTGGGGTGCTTCCACGGCGTCCACGTCGAGGTAGTTGTAGAGGAAGACCGAGCAGCCGATGGAAGCCACCAGGAGCGAATTTTCGGCCAGGTTCATTTCGTCGAGCAGCTCGCCTACCAGCCTGTGGGCGATGCCATGGTGGCAGCCGGGGCAGTAGTGGGTGGGCCTGTCGATGACGCTCTCGGGCCGGGAGAAGACGAGTTTTTCTTGCATCTCAGTCATTTATTTACCCTCCAGGCAGGCGAGGATGGGGGCTTCCAGCTCGTCCGGGGTGGGCAGGTTGCCGGGGTAGATGGGGAAGAAGTCCGAGTCGGCCACGGTGCGGATGGCCAGGCGCACGTCGTCCACCATCTGGCCGAGATTGTGTTCGATGGTCAGGAACCGCTTGCCCGCCTGGGCCAGCTTCTTGAGGTCCGCGCTGGGGAAGGGGTAGAGGGTGATGGGCCGGAACAGGCCGACCTTTTTGCCCTGCTTGCGGAAGGCGCGCACTGTGGATTTGGCGATGCGGCCGATGGAGCCGTAGGCGCAGATGATCAGTTCGGCGTCTTCGGTCTCGAACTGTTCGCACTCGGCCATGTCGGTCCAGGCGTCGTACTTGGCCTGTAGGTGCCTGTTCTGCCCGGCCAGCTCGCCTTCGCCCAGGAACAGGGACTTGATGAGCCGTTTTTCGCGCGCGGTCTCGCGGGCGTTGGTGCGGCCGGTGATGGCCCAGTCGCGTCCGGCCTCGTCGTCCACGCCTTCGGGCACCCAGGGGGTGATGGGTTCCTTCATCTGGCCGAGGATGGCGTCGCCCAGGATGAGCACCGGGGTGCGGTGTTCAAAGGCGATGTCGAATGCCCGGATGGTCAGGTCGTAGGCCTCCTGCACGGTGCCGGGGCCAAAGGTGAAGTGGCGGTAGTCGCCGTGTCCGCCGCCCCGGGTGGACTGGTAGTAGTCGCCCTGGGCCGGACCGATGTCGCCCAGGCCAGGTCCGCCCCGGTTCATGTTGACGATGACCGCCGGGATTTCGGACCCGGCCATGTAGGAGATGGCCTCCTGCTTGAGCGACATGCCCGGGGACGAGGACGAGGTCATGGCCCTGATGCCTGCCGCGCCCGCGCCAAGCAGCATGTTGGCCGCAGCCACCTCGGACTCGGCCTGGACGAAATCGCCGCCCGCCTTGATGATCTCCGAGGACATGAATTCCGGGATGTCGTTCTGCGGGGTGATGGGGTAGCCGAAGAAACATTTGCACCGCGCGGCCAGGGCGCCGCGTGCGATGGCCTCGTTGCCCTTGATGAAGATGCGTTCGGGTTGTTTGCTCATGCTATTTGCCCCCTTTCTTCCTGGGGGTCTTGTAGACCGTGATGGCGATGTCCGGGCAGATCATGGCGCAGGACGCGCAGCCGGTACATTTGGCCTTCAATTCCTCCGGCACCTCGACGACCTTGTAGCCGCTGACGTTGAACCGGTCGGACTGGACGATGATGTCCACGGGACAGACCGTGGTGCACAAGAGGCATCCCTTGCACCGGTCCTCCCGAACCTCGATTCGCGACATGGAGCGCTCCCTGTTTCGACCGCGGGTTGCGGCCGACCGTTTGAATTGAGTCAAGTGGATATGGAGTGTATCCGCAATTATTTGATAAGCATCGCGTCTCCGTACGAGAAGAAGCGAAACCCGTGTGCCAGGGCATGGCCGTAGGCGTCGAGGACTCTCCGCCTTCCGGCCAGAGCCGCGATCATAATGATCAGCGATGATTCTGGCAAATGGAAGTTGGTGATCATGGCGTCCACCACCTGAAAGTCGTACCCCGGAGTGATGAAAATGTCTGTTTCGCCTCGGAATTCTCCGATGCGCCCGCTCTCGCGGACCATGCCCTCCAGACTCCGGGCGCTGGTGGTGCCCACAGCCACCACGGGCCGCCCCTGGGCCTTTGCCTCCTTGACCGCTTGGGCGGTGGCATGGGGCACCTCGATGTATTCCGAGTGCATGCGGTGCTCGCGGATGTCGGCGCAGCGCACCGGGCTGAAGGTGCCGTAGCCCACATAGAGGGTGACCTCGGCCCAGCCGAAGCCGCGCGCGGCCAGCTCGGCGCGCAGCCCGGGCGTGAAGTGCAGCCCGGCTGTGGGCGCGGCCACGGACCCGGCCTTGGCCGCGTCGTTGTAGGTGGTCTGGTAGCGCTCCCGGTCCGCTGCGGTGTCCGGCCGCTGGATGTACGGGGGCAGGGGCAGGTGGCCGATTGCCTCGAGGCGCTCGCGCAGGTCGCCGCGCCATGTCAGCTCCACCTGCCAGCGGCCGAATGTCCCGCCCTCAAGGGCTTTCAGCCTGAAATCATCGGAAAAGGTGATGCCCGAGCCGGGCTTGGGGGCCTTGGAGGCGCGCAGCAGCCCCTCGACCCGGGCCGTGTGCCAGCCCGGCTGATCGCCCGCGGCCGGGCTGATCAGCGGCAGGGGGGTGAGCAGCAGGAATTCCACGCGCCCCCCCGTGTCCTTGCTGCCGAAGACCCGGGCCGGGATGACCCGTGAGTTGTTGGCCACCAGCA
Organism: Pseudodesulfovibrio pelocollis; assembly: GCF_030282845.1. Taxonomy (GTDB): domain Bacteria; phylum Desulfobacterota; class Desulfovibrionia; order Desulfovibrionales; family Desulfovibrionaceae; genus Pseudodesulfovibrio; species Pseudodesulfovibrio pelocollis. Next base: position 20,014 of record NZ_JASTWE010000034.1, on the reverse strand, counting down.
GCGCGCCCGGCGGCAGGTGGTCGGCGAGTTGGTGGAACCCGCCTGATTCCAGTCCGCCCCCCACCTTGTCCAGCACCAGCAGGCGCGAGCCGTCGCGCCGGTCGGCCGGGGCCTGGGCGATGCGCTCCTGCGGGAGGTGGTAGCCGTAGCTGTCGAGCCTGTAGTCCGTGGGTATTTCCATGCATTTCTTCCGTGCGCGGTGTGCGCCCGAAAGCCTACACCACGCCGTGAATCAGTCAAATCCTTTTGTTGTCTAATTATTACAGGCTGATGAGCCCATTACGCAGGTTTTCCCCTTTTGGATTGATATTTGGCCGATTCATGGTATTTCATGAGTCATGAATTGGCTTTCCGTGGCAGAGATCGCCAAACGCACCCGCATTCCCGCGCCAACGGCGCGGCGATACGCCTCGCTCTTCAAGGACTTCCTCGGTGGACGCAAGACCGGTCGCGTGACCCGGTATCCCGAGGAAAGCATCGCCGTGTTCGAGCGCATATCCAGGCTCTATGCCGACGGTGCGGTCACAGCCGAGATCGAGGATTCCCTGCGCGCCGAATTTCCCCGCACCTTTGATGTGGATGGATCAGTGGCAGCCCAGCCTGCTCCGGGCGGGTTGCAGACCCAGGTCTACGCCGAGCTTGCCTCCTCCTTCAACGGCGTCATGGGCAAAGTGGCCTCCTGCATGGAGATTATCGCCGACCAGAAGGCGATCATAGACCGCCAGAACGAGGACATCCAGAAGCTCAAGACCGCCTTTGTGCTCCTGGCCCGCAGCCAGAAGCGGATGAAGGAGCTGCCCGCAGGGCCGGGCGTCATCTCCGAGGAGATGGAGCGCCGCACCCGCGAGCTGGAGCAAAAGGACGCCGAGATCGAGGAGATTGCCCTCAAGCTCTCCTTTGACACCTCGGACATCAAGGCCAAGCTGCAAATCCTCGAATCCGAGCTGGTCCGCCTGCGCAAGGACCGGCGCGACATGGAGAAGTACCTTCAGGAAAAGATCGAGCGGCTCAAGGAGGCCGCTGACTAGCCCTGTCAGACTGTTTAAATAGTCAAAATATGGAGGCTGTTCAAAAATGGAGAGATGCTAGGCGCGAAAAAAGTTCAAGGCCGAAGCGTACTTCTGGTACGCAAGGGTTTGAACTTTTAGAGCAACGACGCAGATCGCCGTTTTTCAACAGCCTCCGGTCCCTGTCCGGCCTCTTGTCCGGGCGCAGTTTAGACCCTTAAAACTCAGACGCCCAGGAGGATTCCATGCGTTCCATCTTCAAACTCCTTGTTGTTCTTGCCCTGGTCTTCGGCCTTTCCGCCTGCGCTACCACTGGCTCTGGCGGCTCCGGCGGGTCCGACTCGTCCACCAGCACGGCTACCCAGTATCAGGAGCCGGATTACTACTACGATTTCGACGACATCCTGATCCCCAAGGAGATCAAGTATGTCGAGAACGAGTCCTACAAGCTCGACAACGCCAAGTTCCGGGCCGCCATCATGAAGTTCAAGGGCCGCGTCCAGGTCATGGAGTTGGTCCAGTACTTCATCAACAACATGGCCAAGGACAACTGGACGCTGGTCTCCAACAACAAGGCGGGCAAGCTCTCGGTCCTCAATTTCGAGAAGTTCAACAAGAGCTGCGTCATCCAGGTGGACGACGGCTTTGGCACCGCCACCACCACCATCATTGCGGTGGAGGTCAAGGACGGCTCGCTCTCCAAGGACAAGTAACGGTATGCAGCCGCATTTCCGGTTCGCCGGATTCATGGGCAGGCGCGTCCACCTGGGCGTGACCGGTTCCATTGCCGCCTATCGGGCCCTTGATCTCCTGCGCGCCCTGCTGGCTGCCGACCTGACCGTGTCCGCCACCCTGACCGATGCCGGTGCCCGGTTTGTCACCCCCCTGAGCTTCGAGGCCTTGGGCGCTTCGCCGGTGTATGGCTCCATGTTCGGTCCGGCAGGGCAGGGCGAGGGGGCCTTTGGGCATCTTGAGCCTGGGCAGGATGCGGCCGCCCTGGTCATCGCCCCGGCCACGGCCAACATGCTGGCCAAGCTGGCCCACGGCTTGGCCGACGACATGCTCTCCTGCCAGGCCCTGGCCTTTCCCGGCCCGCGCATCGTGGCCCCGGCCATGAACCCGCGCATGTGGCAGGCTCCGGCCACCCGGCGCAACTGGGATGCCCTGGCCGATCTCGGCTTCATCCGCGTGGACCCGGAGTCCGGCGGCGTGGCCTGCGGCGACACAGGCACGGGCAGGCTGGCCCCCCTTGAAGAGATTCTGGCCGCCACCCTGCGCGCTGTTTCGCCCCAGGACTATGCTGGCAGGCGGGTGCTCGTCACCCTTGGCCCCACGCGCGAGCCTTGGGACGGTGTGCGTTTCTGGTCCAACCCTTCAAGTGGGACCATGGGCGCGTGCATGGCCATGGCCGCGCACCTGCGCGGGGCCGAGGTCACGGTGGTGGCCGGGCCGGTTGATCTCCTTTTTCCGTCCGGCATCAGGGTGGTGCCTGTGCGCACGGCCCTTGAGATGCACGAGGCCTGCCTCGACCTGTGGCCCTCAATGGACATCGCCTGCGCCACGGCCGCAGTGGCCGACTTCCGCCCCGAGCCGCACGGACCGGGCAAGTTCAAGAAGTCTGGGGCCGGGGACCTGCGCGTCAACTTTCTGCCCAACCCGGACATCCTCAAGGCCATGGGCGAGTCCAAGGCCGACCACCAGCGGCTCATCGGTTTTGCCGCCGAGACAGGCGACCCCCGGGCAGAGGCGGCCCGCAAGCTCGCGGCCAAGGGGCTTGACCTCATGGCCGCCAACGATGTTTCCCGGCAGGGGAGCGGGTTCTGCTCCGCCACCAACGAGATGTTCGTCATTGATGCCACCGGCCGCGTCGAGTCCTGGCCCGTGCTGCCCAAAACCGAGGTTGCCTGGAGACTATGGGATCACCTTCCGCTCGATTGAACACGCCCGAGCATCTGCGCGCCTTTGTGGATTGCGGCTTGCAGTTCCTCTTCGCGCCCGGTCATGCCGCGCCTGGCCATGGCGCCCCCATCGGGGCCAGCCAAGGTTCCGCGCCGTGCCCGGTCCAGGCCCCTTCGCCGCCAGTCCAGGCGCATCAGGCACGGCAGGGCGGACAGGGAAGAGTCGCTTCCGGCCCCACGTCCCGGCCGCAGTCCTCAACCCGTCCCCGTGCCGCGCAGGGTGGACCCGGGTTCCCCGAGCCGTGGGCCTCGTATTTTGCCAAGGTTGCCCCGGCCCCGCGCATTGTCTGGACCTACATGGAGCTTGGGCTTGATCTGTCCGGCCAGTCTGACCCACGACGCGCAGGCGTGCTGCGCAACCTCATCACCCATCTGCGCTGGCCGCGCGGGACCACTGCCTTCTGGCCCGTGGCCTCCTTGCTCGATGGCGCGCTTGAGCCCGACGGGGCCATGTTCTGGAAGGGGTGGGAGGTGTGGCGCACCCAGCACATCGCCTGCTTCGGGCACGAGGCGCTGCGGGTGATCCATCCCGAGGCCGAGGCGGGCTGCGCCACGGTTTTTCTTGAGCATGTCACCATCCATGTCCTGCCGCCCCTGGCGGAGCTGAAGAGCCGCCTGCCCCATGAGCAGCAGATGGCCGTGGAGGTTCTGTCTTCGTTGCGCCTGGATGTTGACTGATCCCTTCCCCAGCAACCCGAATCGTGTATAGTGGGTCAAACCCTCTTACCCCGGAGTCGCCATGCGCCATCTCTTTCGGGCCTTAACCGCCGTGCTTGTTTTTCTGGGCCTGGGCCTGGGCCTGAGCCTGGGGCTGTCCTGGCCTGCTGTTGCTGACGAATCAGAGCCCGTGGCCGCCGAATCCGATGTCGTCCAGCCCTTTGGCGTGACCAGGGTGACCGTGTCCGGGCCAATCAGCCCGGCCCAGGCCGAGCTGCTCGACAACGCGGTGGCCCATGCCGAGCGCCAGGGCAGTTCCATGGTCCTGCTGGTGCTTGATACCCCGGGCGGGCTGGGAGACTCCATGCGCTCCATGGTTTCCACCATCCTCAACGCGCCCATGCCCGTGGCCGTGTGGGTCGGTCCAGCCGGAGCGCGGGCCGCATCAGCCGGTGTCTTTCTGGTGGCCGCGTCCAGCGTGGCGGGCATGGCCCCGCAGACCACCATCGGGGCCGCCTCGCCTGTGGGACTTGGCGGAGCAGAAATCGACGGGACCATGGCCAAGAAGGTGACCCAGGATTTCACCAGCCTGGTGCGCGCCGTGTCCGAGGCGCGCGGCCGCAACAGCGAGTGGTACTCAAGCGCCGTGACCGAGAGCGTGTCCATCACCGCCAACGAGGCCCTGGAGGCCCGCGTTGTCGAGATGGTGGCGCAGTCGGACCGGGCCTTTTTGGTGCAGGCGGGCAGGGCTGGCGTCCTTCACAACGGCGCCACCATCACCTTTGATCCCGGGCAGATCCAGATCAGCGACTACGAGCCCGGCTTTCGCTACTCTTTCCTCTCCTGGCTGCTCCACCCCCAGGTGGCCTATCTGCTGCTCATGGGCGGCATGCTCGGCCTGTTCATCGAAATCACTAATCCCGGGTCCATCTTCCCCGGCGTGTTCGGCGGCCTGTGCCTGCTGCTTGGCCTGTACGCCATGTCCGTGCTGCCCACGGACGTCACCGGCCTGCTCCTGCTCGGCTTCGCCCTTTTGCTCTTTCTGCTCGAAATACAGATCGTCAGCTACGGGCTGCTTTCCCTGGCCGGGGCAGCAGCCATGTTCATCGGCTCGGTTCTCTTGTTTCGCGACGACTACGGCACCCTGGCCATTCCCACGTCCTTTATCATCCTGCCGGTGGCCGTTGTCTCAAGCGCAGCCGCAGGCTTGGTCTTTCTGGTGGTCCGTTCGCGCCGGGTGGAGCGGCCCCTTGGCCTGCCCGCCCTGGTGGGCCAGCAGGCGGAAGTGCTGGACTGGGACGGCGAATCAGGCCAGATTTTAATCCGAGGCGAAATTTGGGCCGCAAAGCGGTCTTCTACGGATTTTACCCCCCAGCGCGGCATGAAGGTCCAGGTTTTGTCCGCAAGCGCGCTGACGCTCGAAATAGGGCCCTTGGGCTCTTAACACCCGGATACCAACGGTTTCCGGACAGGAGGCAACATGCTTATCCCACAAATCATCCTTCTTGCCCTGGTGGTGGCCTTTGTGGTCTCCGCGCTTCGCGTGCTCAACGAGTACGAGCGCGGCGTCATCTTCCGCCTTGGCCGATGCATCGGGGCCAAGGGGCCGGGTTTGATCATCCTCATCCCGGTTCTCGACAAGATGGTCAAGGTGTCCATGCGCGTCCTGGCCCTTGATGTGCCGCATCAGGATGTCATCACCCAGGACAACGTCAGCCTCAAGGTCAACGCGGTGATCTATTTCCGCGTGCTGGACCCGGTCAAGGCGATTCTTGAGATAGAGGACTACATGTTCGCCACTTCGCAACTTGCGCAAACCACCCTGCGTAGCGTATGTGGTGGCGTCGAACTTGACGACCTGCTCTCGCACCGCGACAAGGTCAACTCGCAGATTCAGGCGATCCTTGATCAGCACACCGACCCCTGGGGCATCAAGGTGACCACGGTGGAGGTCAAGCACATTGACCTGCCACAGGAAATGCAGCGGGCCATGGCCAAGCAGGCCGAGGCAGAGCGCGAGCGCCGGGCCAAGGTCATCGGCGCAGAGGGCGAATACCAGGCGGCCACCAAGCTGGCCGATGCGGCCGAGATCATCGCCCGCCACCCCCAGGCCCTTCAGCTGCGCTACTTGCAGACCATGAGGGAGATGGCATCGGAGAGCAAATCCGCAACAATAATTCCGATACCGCTTGATATACTCAACGTGCTGATGCCCGCACTGGCAGGTACGAAAACCAAGGAATAGAGACCGTTCATGAAGATTCTTGTTACAGGAGCCGCAGGATTCATCGGCTTCCACCTTTCACGCGCCCTCACTGTCCTGGGGCACGAGGTTGTCGGGCTTGACAATCTCAACGACTACTACGACGTCAACCTTAAGAAGGCGCGCCTTGCCGTTTTGGGCGAGAGCGCCCTTTTTCGGCATGTGAACATCAGCCTTGAGCATGATCAGCCCATGAGCGAACTGTTCCGGGTTGAGCGCTTTACCCATGTGGTCAACCTGGCCGCCCAGGCCGGTGTGCGCTACAGCATCGAAAACCCCAGAGCCTACATCGACTCCAATGTCGTCGGTTTCCTCAATCTTCTTGAGGGATGCCGCCACAACGGGGTCGAGCATCTGGTGTACGCCTCCAGCAGCTCGGTGTACGGCCTCAACACCCATATGCCCCTTGATCCGCACCGTGGGGTTGATCATCCCATGAGCCTGTACGCTGCCACCAAGAAGGCCAATGAAATGATGGCCCACTCATACAGCAGCCTGTATTCCCTGCCCACCACGGGCCTTCGGTTCTTCACGGTCTACGGCCCCTGGGGCAGGCCGGACATGGCCCTGTTCCTCTTCACCAAGAACATCCTTGAAGGCAAGCCCATCAATGTCTTCAACTACGGCAAGATGCGCCGCGACTTCACCTATATCGACGACATCGTCGAGGGCGTGGTCCGAGTGGTGGCCAACACGGCGGCCCCGAACCCGGCCTGGGACGGCGATTCGCCCGATCCGTGCACCAGCTCGGCGCCCTATCGGGTGTACAACATCGGCAACAACCAGGTGGTCGAGCTGTCGCGCTACATAGAGGTAATAGAAGAGGTGGTCGGCAAGAAGGCCATCTACAACTACATGCCCATGCAGCCCGGCGACGTGCCAGCCACCGAGGCAGACGTGAGCGACCTGGTGCGCGATGTTGGCTTCAAGCCCAACACGTCCATCGAGGTCGGCATCCGAAGCTTCATTGACTGGTACCGAGACTACTACAAGGCATAACTTCCTCCCCGGCCCGGCGCATGCCGGGCCCTTTTTTTTGCTTTTCGGCCCGCAGCCTGACGCGGCCCCTTCTTCCTTTTTCGCCGCTTTATTGTCCCTGTTGAACTCCCCTGACTTCCGAAGGGTTTTTTTTGGGTTTTTTCCGACCTTTCCGGGCCAAGGTTCTTGCCTTCGTTTTCCATTCATCATAGGAACAAGCAAGACGCGGCCATGAGTGTTTCACGTGAAACATCGACCCCGTCATCGCAGCGTGTTTCACGTGAAACATGGATCTCGGGCGAAAACGCAGCGCACAAGTGAGGAATCCGTGGCGAGAAGAATCGTTGTAGCGAATCAGAAGGGCGGTGTGGGCAAGACGACCACCGCGGTCAATCTGGCCGCCTCCCTGGCGGTGATGGAAAAAAAGGTCCTGCTCGTGGACTTCGACCCCCAGGGCAATGCGTCGAGCGGGCTTGGGTTCTATCCGGGGGACAAGCGGGAGAACATCTACTCGGTCCTGTTTGAGCCCAAGAGCGTACGCAAGGCCATCTGCCAGACCGACATCCCGTTTCTGGACATCCTTCCTGGCACGCAGGATCTGGTGGGGGCCGAGATAGAGCTTGTGGACAAGCTGGGACGCGAATACTACCTGCGCGACCTGCTGGTGGTTGTGGACGAGGAGTACGACTACATCCTCATTGACTGCCCCCCATCGCTGGGGCTGCTGACGGTCAACGCCTTGTGCGCCGCCACCGAGCTTTTGGTGCCGCTCCAGTGCGAGTATTACGCCCTGGAGGGTATCGCGCAGCTGCTCATGACATACGAGCTGGTGCGCAAGCGCCTCAACGCGGACCTGGACATCCTCGGCGTGGTACTGACCATGTATGATTCGAGGAACAGATTGTCGTGGCAGGTGAAGAACGAGGTGCGCAAGGCCTTTCCCCAGCACCTGTTCGAGACGATCATCCCGAGGAATGTGCGCCTGTCAGAGGCCCCGAGCTTCGGCAAGCCCGTGATCAACTATGATATCAAGTCGCGCGGGGCAGAGGCCTACCTCGCCCTGGCTCAGGAAGTGGCCAAAAGCGCCACGGGTCGGGCGTGATCGGCCGGTTTGCGGTCAGTGGCATGTTGCTCGCCGCTGGGCGTGATCATCGTGAACGCTCGGCGGATGATCAGTATCTGCCCTCTTTGGTGCGGTCCTTGTCGGGCGTGAAGGGTGTGCATTCGGTCTTGATCTGGTCCTTGAAATGCTTCTTGACCACCTTGGCCTGGCAGTTGGCGCACAAAAAGGAGACCAGCCCGGCCAGGTTGGCGGAGGTCAGCCGGAATTTGCGCGGCTCGTCGGCCCGCCAGTCGTCGGTGGTGTTCCCGCAGTGCTCGCAGTGGACATCCGTGTCCACGGGGTAGGCGAAGTCCCAGTACTGGGTGAGGGTTTCCCAGTCGGCCAGGGGTTCGCGTCGGGGAGCCGGTTTGGCCACGTCGCGCAGTCCCAGGGCCGCGAGCACGGCCGGGCGGGCCTGGGTCCAGGCCGGGCCGGAGATCAGGGCGCCTATGAGGGTGCCTTCCTTGTCGTAAAGTTCGGTGATGTGGTCAGACATGCGTGCTCCGATGATTCGTGGTTGTCGGGGCGTTATAGGCGCTAAAGCTCGCGGGGGCAAGGCGCATGATGAAAGAACAGGAGAGTGGCCCATGGTCGCAGGCAACAGAGGGTTGGGACGAGGGTTGGACGCACTGCTGGGCGGTGTGCGTGAAGACGAGAAGAAGACGTCGGCATCGGCCGAGGTGCGCCTGATCGGTGTGGAGGCCATCGCCCCCAATCCCTATCAGCCGCGCCGCGAGTTTGCCCAGGCCGCCTTGGATGACCTGTGCGAGTCCATCCGTTCGCGCGGGGTACTCCAGCCGGTGCTGGTGCGCACCGTGGGTGAGGGGCACTACGAATTGGTGGCGGGCGAGCGCCGCTTGCGGGCCTCCCGGCAGGCTGGCCTTGCAGAGATCCCGGCCCTGGTGCGGGAAATGACCGACCAGGAGAGCCTGGCCATCGCTCTCATCGAGAACCTTCAGCGCGAGGACCTCAACGCCATCGAGGAGGCCTTGGGATACCAGCAGCTTCAGCGCGAGTTCGGCCTGAGTCAGGACGAGCTGGCCCGGCAGGTGGGCAAGAGCCGGTCGGGCGTGGCCAATTCGTTGCGCCTGCTTGGCCTGCCCGAGGCGGTGAGACGCGACATCCAGGCGGGAACCGTGTCCGCTGGCCACGGCCGCGCCATCATGAGCGTGGGCGACGAAAAGATCCAGGCCGAGCTGCACAAGCGCATAGTGGATAACGGCCTCACTGTGCGGCAGGCCGAGGCCCAGGCCGTGTTCTGGAAGGGGAGCGGGCGGCTTCCCGGCGCAGACGAGCTTGAGCGTGCCGTCAAAACCGACATGGGCGACACGGCCCGGCGGCCAGACCCTCTGGCCCCTGAGCTTCGGGCCGCGCAGGATTCGCTGACCAAATTGCTGGGCGTCAAGGTTCGCATCACAGGAACCATTGAAAAGGGCAAAGTGACAATTACTTACGGGTCGCAGGGTGATTTGCGGTCCTTTGCGGAAAAGGTGGGCGTCGATCTGCCGTGACCTGTGCCCCGCGATGCGGTCCCGCGCCACAGGCCCTCCATGGTCGGTCGCCATTGGGCTGTGATCAGGACATGAACCAATGAGCCCGTGGGCGCGCTTCAGCGATGCGGTTGCGCGGAGCGGAAACTGGCGGCCCTTCGCCCTGGCCCGAAGAGAACTCACCTAGAAAAATCAGGATTACCAAGGCATGAAACGCAAGATCATTCGCGAGGCGGTACACGCGCTGGCTGGCAGCAAGGTCATGATCATCGGCGACCTGATGCTTGATCATTACATGATCGGTTCCGTGGACCGCATCTCACCCGAGGCCCCGGTGCCCGTGGTCCGGGTGGAGCGCGAGACCTCGCTCCTTGGCGGGGCGGGCAATGTGGCCCGAAACATCGTCTCCCTGGGCGGCGAGGCGCTCCTTGTCGCCACCGTGGGCACAGACGAGGACGGCGCCCGGCTGGACCGTCTCTGCAACAAAGCGCAACTGCGCACCAAGCTCATCCGCGACCCGGCGCGACCCACCACCAAAAAGACCAGAATCATTGCCGGAACACAGCAAGTGGTGCGAGTGGACCAGGAGCTGGCCGTGCCTCTTCAGGATGCGGAACTCGACCAGCTCTTCAACCATCTGCAAATGGTCCTGCCCGACTTTCCGGTGATCATTCTCTCGGACTATGGCAAGGGGTTCATCTGCGAGGAATTCATGGGCCGGTTCATGGACATGGTGGCCCAGTGCGACCCCAGGCCGCTGGTGCTGGTGGACCCCAAGACCGTCAATTACGACCTCTATCAGGGGGTGGATCTGCTCACGCCCAACACCAAGGAGGCGGGGGAGGGGGCCGGTCTGCCCGTCAAGGGCCAGGATACCGTGATCAGGGCCGGGCGCGCCCTCTTTGACAGGCTCTGCTGCCGCAACCTGCTCATCACCATGGGCGGCGATGGCATGGCCCTGTTCGAGGGGCCGGACGACGTGACCCACATCCCCACCTTTGCCCGCAAGGTCTTTGACGTCACCGGCGCTGGAGATACGGTCATAGCCACCGTGGCCCTGGCTTTGGCCGCCGGCATGGACCTGCGCACGGCCTGCACCCTGGCCAACTACGCGGCAGGCATCGTGGTGGGTCAGGTGGGCGCCGCCACAGCCAGCCCGGCCGATGTGCTCGAAGCCGTGGACGAACTGCCGGAACCGGCTCTGTCCCAGTGGTAGACCGCAACACAAAAAACACGCTTTTCTGATGTGTTGCGTTGCTGTATACAACCAAGTCCAACGCGAAACGCGACCATGTCATCATGGTCTGTCATCACAAACCAGGAACTGTAAGGAATCATGATCAAAACCTCCTGCTCCCTCCCGGACACCACCATCCCCACCCTCGGTCCGGCCAGGATTGCCACCCCGCTGCTCCATCCGCGCTACGTGGACGAATCGCGGCCGCTCTCCCTGGTCATGACCTCCGAGGAACTGGCCGAGCTGGACAACGAGACCATGCTCCTCGAATTCGAGAAGGCCGGACCGCGTCAGCACCTCTACTTCGACCCGCCCAAGACCAAGTGCGCCATCGTCACCTGCGGCGGACTCTGCCCCGGCATCAACGACGTCATACGGGCCATCGTCATGGAGAGCCACTACCACTACGGAGTGCGCACCGTGCTCGGCATCCGCAACGGACTGCGGGGGTTCATCCCCAAGTACCGCTATGACCTGATGGAGTTGACGCCAAAATCCGTGTCAAACATCCACCAGTTCGGCGGGACCATCCTCGGCTCGTCGCGCGGGCCCCAGGAACCGACCGAGATCGTGGACGCCCTGGAGCGCCTGAACATCAGCGTGCTATTCGTCATCGGCGGGGACGGCACCATGCGCGCGGCCAAGGCGATCATGGACGAGGTGGCCCTGCGCAGGCGCAAGATCTCGGTCATCGGCATTCCCAAGACCATCGACAACGACATCAATTTCATCACCCGCACATTCGGCTTTGACACGGCCGTGGAAAAGGCCACCGAGGCCATCCAGTGCGCCCATGTGGAGGCCACGGGCATGGACATGGGGGTGGGGTTGGTCAAGCTCATGGGGCGCGAGGCCGGGTTCATCGCGGCCCAGGCCACCCTGGCCATGCAGGAGGTGAACTTCCTTCTGGTGCCCGAGCAACCCTTTGCCCTGGACGGGGAAAACGGACTGCTCATGGCCCTGGAGCGCCGCCTGCTGGCGCGCGGCCACGCCCTCATCGTCTGTGCAGAGGGCGCGGGCAGGGACCTGCTTGAGGAGGACAAGCGCACCGACCCATCGGGCAATCCCGTGCTGGGCGACATCTGCGGCCTGCTGGCCCGGCGCGCCAAGAGCCATTTTGATTCACGCGGCCTGGAGATGACCTTGAAGTTCATCGACCCAAGTTACATCATCCGATCCGTGCCTGCCAACGCGGGCGACCGGGTCTACTGCGGATTCCTCGGCCAGCAGGCAGTGCATGCGGCCATGGCGGGCAAGACAGGCATGGTCGTGACCCAGGTCAAGACGAGCATGGTCCACCTGCCGCTGGATCTGGTCACGTCCAAGAAGCGCTTCCTGAACATCGACTCGGACTACTGGTCCTCGGTCATGGAGGCCACGGGCCAGGAAGTCTACTTCGGGAAAAAATGAAAAGGGGGCCGCAAGGCCCCCCACGCATGTCGAGAAACAGGGCTGGACGCCCGGGCTATTCGTTGGCAGCCAGACGGCGGCGCACCTGCTCGCTCACCTGCCTGCTGGCGCTCTCCTTCTCGGAGTCGATGGCCACGGCCAGCAGCTCGAACAGCTGGTCGTAGGAAAATTCAAGGTTCAGGCTTCCGTTGGACACGATGCAGTGCGTCTCGCGCTCCTCAATGCGATAGGCCCGGCGCTCGCGCGCATGGCCGATGGCCGAGATGATGCCGTAGGCAAGCCGCCCCTGCTCGTCGCGGTAGAGCTTCTCCATGGTCAGCATGCCGGTCGTGTCGTCAAAATACATCTCCTCGCCGATGAGACGTCCCGTGACCGAGGCGTCCTCGCCGAAATCATTGGGCAGGTTGACCGTCAGGACAGGGTCGGTGTCGTGGCCGCTGGAAAATCGTTTCGACATGCGCTCTCTCCTTAGTCCAAAGGAAGCTTTAGCTGTTCTGGGCCTGTTTTGGCCGCGTCTTTCGACTTGGCTTCGCTGGATGACCGGGACTCGGCCGATTCTCTCCAGCCCCCGTTGAGGAACTCCATCAGGGCCGACTCTGCGACCCGCCACTGGCTGCCGATCTTGATGCCCTTGATGCGGCCGTCAATGATCAGCCTGTACGCCGTGCGCTGGTGCACCCGAAGCAGGTCAGCCACTTCGCGGACCGTGAGCAGGGTCGGAGGCCTCAGGGTGTCTTTGTTGTCCATAATGTCACAGACGTATTCGTGATGCTCATCCTTTGACACAGTCAGTCAAAGATTGTCAACAAAGTACAACGCTGTCACGCAAACTCTAGAGTTTTTCCACAGAAAGATCGAAGGCGTGACATTATGGGACGTTGTGGATTGTTAGGGACGTCTATAGCAGAAACCAGCGGAAAACATAATGGGAAAATGTCATGAAAAGCGAATTTGCCCAGGAAAAATGCGCAGTAAGCTCTAGAAAATGTCGCGCAAAAGTATTGAAGGCAAGCAAGCGGTGAAAGAAAATAGTGCTGTAAAATTGGTGCCTTGCACGTGCTTGCCACGGCAGTGTTCAAAGGGAACAGAAACGCGGCTAGGGCTGGCGCGGTTCGTTGCAGAAACAGGTGACAGAGGAGAAAGGTGCTGCGCGCGAGGGGCTGTGTCGGGCTTGCGGTGCATTGTGGTTGAGCCTGATGCCCTGTGTGTGGTTGTTCAGGGTCGTGCCATCCTTGAGGCCCGGTACAGGAGGCTGCTGATCGGGCAATCGAGGGGGATGTCAGGTCCCGGAGCCTGCGGGAGACCGCACGCGGGACTGTTCTCAGGGGCCGACCTCGTCCAGCAGCAGGACCGGGGCGTCTTCCTGGTCCGTTTCCAATGACTCGGTCATCTGGCGCATGATGCGGCGGAAGTAGCGGCGGTCGTTGACGGTCAAGCCGGTGTTGACAGCGGCTCGGAGGTCGCCGATGGCCTGCATCACCTGGGGCTTGAGGGCGTTGGCGCGCGGGGTCAGGGTGATGACATGGGCCCGCTTGTCGTCAGGGTCCGGGGTCCTGGCGATCAGTCCGTCGCGCTCCATCCGTTTGAGGGTGTTGGAGAGGGTGGCCTGCTCGACAGGCATCAGTTCATGCAGGGTCTTCTGGGTGATCCCGTCCCGCTGCCACAGGTAGTGCAGCACTCCGAGGTATCCGGAGTGAACGCCCAGTGGAGCCAGGCGCGCGGCCAGGCTGCGGGCATACAACCGTTGAAAGCGGGAAAGCTGGGTGAAGAACAGGGTGTCCGGTTCGTAGTGCATGGCAGGCTCCGTGTTGCAGGCCCTTGTTGATAGCAGGCTATATAGCGCCACGGGGGAAGTCAACAGGGGAAAGGCTTTACGGGGCACGGGCGGTATGGCTAGTGTGCCGGATGAAGATTGTCATGACCATTGACGATTGCGGGGCACACCCGGCGGTGGCCAGGGCGGCGGCGCGCCTTGCCCGCCAGGGGCTGGTCACTGCGGCGGGCATCGTGGCCAACGGTGCGGACGTCGAGGGCGCGGTCCGGCTGACAGGGATTGGCCTGGGCGTGCATCTCGACATCCTGCGCGGAAGGCCCGTGGGCCATTGGCAGGGTCGGGCCACGCTGGTGGACGAGGGGGGCGCGTTCCTCGGTTCGGCCGCGCGGCTCTTTGCCCGCTATGCGCAGGGTCTGGTCAGACACGAGCATGTGGAGGCCGAGTGGCGCGCCCAGATCGAGCGGGTGCTGGCCTTTGGGGTGCGGCCCGTGCACCTGTCGAGCCAGGCCAATGTCCACGCCTGGCCGACCCTGACGAAAATCGCCGGTCAGCTGGCCTCGGAATACGGCATCCGCTGGCTGCGCACTCCCGAAAAGTGCGCCGAGGTCTCGCAGCTGGACCTGAGCGCCACGCGGATGAAATTTCTCAACGTGTGCGGCATGTTCGACCGCAAAACAATCGGCGTGGGCTGGCCTGAGCGGGCGTGGGGGCCGGATGTGGCGGCAGGCGGTTTCGGCCTGTCCGCATTCAGAACCTGGCTGAGAGACGAGGTCCATGCGCTGGACAGCGACGCGATCATCGAGCTGTGCTGCCGACCGGGCCTGATCGAACCCGGGGACCCGCCCATCGCGGGCTGGTATGACCCCACCATCATCGCGCCCGTGTGGAAGGCGCACTTTACCTCGCTGACCACTGGCAACTGGCGCGAGATCCTGGACAGGCTGGGGCTCGAACCTGTCGGGTTCGACCAATTGACGCTACGGGCCGGGTGAGTACACCCAAGCCGGGAGTGCCCGGGAAGAAGTTGCCGCCTGCCCCGACGTGAGGTAGGTTGTCGTATGGAATTCAATACACTCGTCCAGACAATACGCGACCGAACAGGCCCGGACGATCAGCTGGTGATCGCCCTGTCGGGCGGTGTGGACAGCGGTCTTGTGGCCGCCGCTGCCCAGGCCGCGTGGGCGGGCGGCGCTCATGATCGGCCGCCCGTGGCCGTGACCGTGCGCAGCGAACTGACCGCCCGGACTGACTTCGAGCGGGCCGAAGCCGTGGCCCGGCACATCGGGATCAAACAGGTGGTCATCACGGCGCGGATGCTCGATCATGATCAGGTGCGGCGCAACGGGCCGGACCGCTGCTATCACTGCAAGCTCGCCCTGTTTGATCGGGTGCGCGAGCGCTGGGGTGACGACTGCGTGATCGCGGACGGCACCAACCACGATGACGACCCGGCCCGGCCGGGCCTGCGCGCCGTCCGTGAGCATGGCGTGTTCCAGCCGCTCAAGGACTTGGCAATCCCCAAGGAGGGGGTGCGCCTGCTGGCCCGCGCGGCCGGGCTGCCCAACTGGGATGCGCCCTCGGAAAGCTGTCTGGCAACGCGACTGGGCCAGGGAACGATCCTGACCCGGGAGCGGCTGGCCAAGGTGGAGCACCTGGAAGCCTTTTGGCGCGGGCGCGGGGTGCGGGCGTTGCGCGTCCGTCATGATGATATGGTGGCAACCGTGGAGTATTCAGCACAATACGCCGGAATCATGAAACAAGAAGGTGATCTTTTCAGCGTCGTGATCAGGTCCGTGGGCCTGGAGGCGGTGCGCTACAAGGAGTGGGGGGCATGAAGCCGGACGCCGTGCTCGACGCCTTTGCCGCTGGCGATCTGTCCAGGGACGAGGCCAAGGGGCTGCTCATGGCCTCCCTGGTGGTGGACGCTGGCTGCGCCAAGCTCGACCTGCATCGCCAGCTGCGCACCGGCGGGCCGGAGGTGGTCTACTGCGAGGGCAAGACCCAGGCCCAGGTGGCGGCCATCTTCGAGGCGACCGTGGCCCATGCCGGGCGCGTGCTGGGCACCAGGGCGGAGCGCGAACAGTATGAGGGCCTGCCGTCCGGCCTGGGCGCGCACTATGATCCGGTGTCACGGCTGCTGCGCGTGGGCGGAGCAGAGTCAGGGGGGTGCGGCAAGATCGTCGTGGTCTCGGCAGGCACCTCGGACCTGCCTGTGGCCGAGGAGGCGGCAGGCACCGCCGAATACCTGGGGTCGCGGGTGGAGCGACATTACGACTGCGGCGTGGCTGGCATTCACCGGCTTTTTTCCGTGCTGGAGGAGATGGCCGACGCCACGGCCATCATCGCCGTGGCCGGGATGGAGGGCGCGCTGCCCTCGGTTTTGGCCGGTGTGGTCGCGCCGCCGGTCATTGCCGTGCCCACCAGCGTGGGCTATGGCGCGAGCTTCCAGGGGCTGGCCGCCCTGCTGACCATGATGAACTCCTGCTCGCCGGGTGTGGCCGTGGTCAACATCGACAACGGCTTCGGGGCGGGTTTCCTGGCGCACAAGATCAACATGCGTGCGGCAGCGACCATGGTGCCTCCTGCGGGCAAGGGCGGGCGCTGATGCGGTACAAGGGCGAACAAGGGCGCGGGCCGAGCCAGGCCAGGGACGAGCACACGATCTATCTCGATTGCTCCACCGGGGTGAGTGGCGACATGCTTCTGGCCGCCCTGGTGGGTGCCCACGACGATCTGCACGGGCCGGGCACAGGCGCTGCCTTTCTGGAAGAGGAACTGGCCCGGCTGGGCATCGACGGGTTCGAACTGGGCTGGTCCGAGGTGTTGGTAGGCGGTATGAACACCCGCCGAGTGGACGTGATCCAGACCCGGGAGCAGCCCCTTCGCCGCCATGCGGACCTCGTGCACATCATCGAATCAAGCGGCCTGTCAGGCCGGGCAGCCGAACGGAGCGTCAAGGCCGTGACCCTGCTCGGGCAGGCCGAGGCCAAGGTCCACGGCACCACCCTGGACGCCATTCATTTCCACGAAATCGGCGCTGTGGATACCATTGTGGACATTGCGGGTGCCATGCTCCTGCTCGACGCGCTGGGGGCCATTGCGGTGTGCTGCTCGCCGGTAGATCTGGGCAGCGGATTCGTCCACTGCGCGCACGGAACAATGCCAGTTCCTGCACCGGCTTGCGCGGAACTTGCCAAGGGGCTTGTCGCCTTTGGATCGGCCTGCGGCATGGAGCGGGCCACGCCCACCGGACTGGCTATATTGCGGACAGTTGCTGACTCATGCGGATCCATGCCCCTGGGCACCACCCTGGCCGTGGGCTACGGCTCGGGCGGGCGGTCCAGCGATGAGCAGCCCACCTATGTGCGCGCCTTCGTGATCCAGCCCGTTGCGGTTGCACCGCATATCGAAGGTAGACATCAAGCCTGCGGAGGGCATCGTGAGCGCGAGTGATCGGGTCGTGGTGATCATCTCGCGCTATCGGGAAGACGTATCCTGGACCGCACGCCTGGGCTATGATTACATTGTGTACGACAAGGGCGGCCAAGGCCCGGCTGGAGCTATCCCGCTGCCGAACATCGGCCGCGAGGGACATACCTGGATGACCCATATCGTGCGCCACTACCAGGCTCTTGCGCCGGTCAATGTTTTTCTCCAGGGCGACCCGTTTGATCACATCGACGAGCAGGGGCGCGGCACGGTGGAGCAGTTGCGGTCCATGATTGAAGATGTTGTGGTCAGACAGACGCCCTTTCGCGGATTCGCCTGGTTTCGCATCGAGTGCGACCGGCTCGGCCGCCCCCACCATCTGCGCGAGCCTGAGAACCGTGGCCGCTGGGCAGGCTGGGGCCGCGACATCCCGGTGGGAGCGGTGTTCGAGGAGCTCTTCGCGGCCAAGGCGCCGGAGCGCATCGTGGCCCGGGGGGCCACCGGCTGCATTGCGGTCACGGCCGAGCGCATCCGCACCCGGCCCCTGGCTTTTTATGAGCACGCCCTGCGCCTGTTCGAGGCCGACCCGGACGATGCGGGCAACACGGGCCACGCCTTTGAGCGGCTGTGGCACCTCATCTTCAACGGCAACACCGCCTGGAACCGGGCGTATCCCGACACCACGGGGAGGTCCGCATGAGCCCGAGCCTCAACCTGCGCATCGCGCTTTCCTCGCTGGCCGCGCACAAGTGGCGGGCCATCCTGGCCATGCTCGGCGTCTTTCTCGGTGCCCTGGCCTTCACCGGCGTGCAGCACGTCTCGCAGATCATGGTCCGCCAGGCCGAGATCGAAACCGAAAAGCTCGGGCCCAACCTCTATGCAGTCATGGCCGGGTCCGTGCGCTTTCGCCGCTCGGGCACAGCCTCGGTCCAGAACATCGCCCGCAACTTCACCGTGGCCGACGCCGAGGCGGTAATCCACGGCGTTCCCTCGGTCCTCGAAGGCGCGCCGTTCGTGTCCACCACCATGCAAGTGCGCGCCGGGAGCCGGGCCGCACCGGCCAGACTCCTGGCCACCCTGCCCAACTACCAGTCCATCCGCAGCTTTCACCCGGAGCATGGCCGCTTCTTCGACGCGGCCGAGGTCCGCGACCACGCCAAGGTCTGCGTGCTCGGCCAGTCCATTGCCACGCGCCTCTTCGGCAAGCCCGAGGACGCGGTGGGCGCTTCGGTCTACCTGTTCCGGGCCAGCTTCCGCGTGCTCGGGGTCATGGAGGCCAAGGGGCGCGATCTCTCGGGCGATGACCAGGATGAATATCTGCTCATGCCGCTGACCACCTATCTGCGCCGGGTGGGCAACCAGAACTGGGTCAACGGCGTGTATCTGCGCCTGTCGAGTGAGGCCTCCCTCGACGCGGTGGGCGAGTCGGCCACGGCCATAATGCGCGCACGTCACACCATCTCGCCGGGCCAGGACGACGACTTCAGCACCATGTCGCCCAAGGACACCGTGCAACTGCAACGTCAGGCCCTGGACCTGATGACCACCCTGGGCGGCATCTCCTCGACCATCTCCTTTGCCGTGGGCGGCATGGGCATCCTGTCCATCATGATCCTGGTGGTCCGCTCGCGCCGGGTCGAGATCGGCATCCGCCGGGCCGTGGGCGGCAGACGGCGCGATATCGTGCGCCAGTTCCTCTTTGAATCAGGACTCATGGCCGGGCTCGGCGGGGCGCTGGGCGTGACAACCACCCTGGTCCTGGTCAGCGCGGGCAGCGCCCTGGCCGACCTGCCCCTGGTCATCGACCCTGCCAATCTCGCGCTGACGCTGGCCGGGTCCTGCCTGCTGGGCGTGGCCGCAGGGGCCTACCCTGCCTGGCAGGCCGCCCGCATCGAGATATTGGACGTGCTCAAGAGTTAAGTGCAACATCCCGGAAAAACACGCCTATCACATTCATATAGTCGGATATGTGAAAAAATATTGCCGACTATGTTCCACGTCATGTGGTGCCAAGTCGCAGGCAAGTGAATAATAATGGACGCAGCCAAAGCCGCGTCGGACAGTCGCCCAAGAGGATAACTCGGGAGGGACCATGGCAGACAAGCGCGTACAAATGCTGGCCGCTGCATGCATCCAGTTTCACAACGCCGACCTGGATGGGGTGTCCCTTGAGCCCCTTGCCCGGCAGGTGGGGCTGAGCGACGGGCAGGCCCGCGAACTGTTCCCGGATCGCGAGAGCCTGGAGCGGGCCGTGTACGAGCGCGCCCTCATCACCATGGCCACCGATTCCTTTGCCTCCCTGCCCGATGACAGTATCGGGGACCAGCTGACACACCTGCTGCGTGAGCGTTTCACATTCTTTGTCCGCCATCGCCTAAGCTCGCGCAAAATCCTTCTCGGTGCCATCAGCGCCGGGGGCGGGTGGCGCGATCCCTTTGAGGACCAGTTCTGGCGCTTCTCCGTCCAGGTGGTCGCGCTCCTCGAAGCCGCCAAGCGCCAGGGCGATATCCGGCCCGACGCGGATCACGCCCTCGCGGCCCGGGCCTTTGTCTCCTACTACCTCACCGGCCTGCTCCTGGCCCTGCGCAACGAAAAGACCACGGCTCAAGACGCCCTTGACTTCACCCTCCCCCTGGTTGACGCGCTTATCGACTCCCTGAGTTGAGCGGGGGGCATGCCTCCGGCGGCCAGGGGGAAGGGGAGAGGGAA
>NZ_JASTWE010000033.1 GCF_030282845.1 Pseudodesulfovibrio pelocollis | reverse complement strand
ACACTAGATATCAAGGAGCGCGTCCTCGGCAAGGACCACCACGAGGTGGCGGCCACATGCAACAACCTCGCTGGCCTCTACTACCAACAACAGCGGTTTGACGAGGCAGAGGGGCTCTTTCAAAGAGCCCTGGATATCAAGGAGCGCGTCTTCGGCAAGGAGCATTACGATGTAGCCATGACCCAACTCAATCTGGCGCTCTTCCATACAGCCCAAAACAACCCTGCCGAGGCGAAACCCCTGGCCCTGACGGCCCTGGCCACTTTCTCGAAGGTTTTCGGCCCGGACCACGAGTACACAAAAAAAGCGCAGGCACTCGTGGATGCGCTGCATGAATAGGTCGGTTCAGACCCGAAACTCCCCGCCCTCATAAATCAGCTTCGGCTCGCCGGTCCTCAAGATGGCCGTGACCCGTTTGGGTTGGGTGTTGACCAGGTCCCAATGCATGTCCGAGGCGTTGAAGCCGAGGGTCGCGGCCAGCTCCGGGGTGAGCAGCTCGGGGGGGCCGGTGAAGCTTTCGAGGACCGAGCCGCCCAGGGCGAGGTGGCAGTTGCCGCTTGGGCCGCCGAAGTTCTCGTCGAGCAGGGTGTGGGCCATGAAGCGGTCCACGCGGGAGAAGCGCTTGTCGGTCAGGGAGAACTCGCCCACCCGGCGCGCGCCGGAATCCGAATACATCTGATTTTGCAGGAAGACCTGGCCGCGCCCGGCCTCGACCCTGGCGGCCACGCCGTCGGTGAATTCGAGGGCCGCGCCCATGACCAGATGGCCGTAGCGCAGGGTGGGCTGGTCCGCATAATAGGTGCCGGACACGCCGCGCGCATCGGGCGCAAAGTATATCTCGTAGCCGGGGATATTGGCCCCGCTCACGCCCACGAAGCGGCGGTTCTCGCCCATTGGCACGGTCAGGTCCACGTCTGCGGACTCCACGTGCAATCGGGCGATGCCCAGCCCATCGAGCCATGCGCAAATCTCACTGACCTCGCGATGCAGCCGCCGCCACTCGCGCACCGGGTCGGGCATGTTCAGCCAGCAGGCGCGCAGCACGGCATGGGCGTATTCCTCAAGGGCCATGCCCGATGCCTCGGCCAGGGCCTGGGTGGGATAGAGACAGGTGGTCCAGCCCAGGGTGCCCGCGAGCCTGCGCCGCTCCAGGATGCGCCGATTGGGGCCGTCGGCCTTGCGGGCCTCGGCAATGGTGCGCGGGTCCACGGTCTGGAGGTGGGTCAGGTCTTCGGGGGCCAGGATGTTGATGGCCCCGGCGGCCCGGGAATAGAGCTCGGCCACGCCCGGCTGCTGGAAGACAAGCTGGCCGAAGCTGGAGTTGAGATAGCGCTCCATCTCCATGTAGGGCGTGGGCATGGCCACGGGCACGGGCATGAAGTGGGCGTCCATGAGCCGCGAGTACACGGCCTCGGCCAGGGCCAGCCCCGGGATGTCGTAGCGGATGAGGACCACATCGCCATTGCGCAGGGGCGCGGTCCGGGTCTGCGCCAGCGCCCAGACCATGACCTCGGCATAGTTCTCCAGATCAACGGCGTCGAAAAGCGGCACACAGACTCCTTGGCTTGCGAATACTTGCCGGGGCTTGCGGGGCGGCCCGTGCCGTCCCTGTTCCACACACTCTGCCCGGCCACTCGGATTTTGACAACCGGCTGGTTCGGACGTACCTCTCTCAAATGCCTGTTTTACCCACGCCTGACTACCGCCCCCCGCTCCCCTTTCGCAGCGGCAACCTGGCCACCCTCTACCCGCCGCTCATGCGCCGCATCCCGGCCTGCTCGCCTCGGCCCGAGCGCATCGAGACCCCGGACGGGGATTTTCTGGATGTGGATTTTCACCCGAGCCGCATCGGGTCCACGCGCAGGCTGGCTGTCATCAGTCACGGGCTGGAGGGCAGCTCGCGCCGAAAGTACGTGCTGGGCATGGCGGCCATGGTCACGGACCTGGGCCTGGACGCGGCCTGCTGGACCCAGCGCGGGTGCGGCCTTGAGCCAAACCGGCTGCCCCGGCTCTATCACTCGGGCGAGACAGGCGACCTGCACACGGTGATCGCCCACAGCCTGGGCACCGGCCAGTACGACGAGGTGGTGCTCATCGGCTTCAGTATGGGCGGCAACCAGATTCTCAAGTATCTGGGCGAGGCCCCGGACCGGGTGCCGCCCCAGGTCAGGGGCGCAGCCGTCTTCTCGGTGCCGTGCGATCTCTCGTCGGCCGAGCGGGTCATCAGCCGGGCCGCCCTGGGCATCTATCTGGAATACTTCATGCGCGGCCTGCGGGCCAAGGTGCGGGCCAAGGCGGTGGAGTTTCCCGACATCTACGACGCGTCGCGGCTCAGGGGCATCGACTCCCTGCGCCGCTTCGACGACCGCTACACCGCGCCCATCAACGGCTTTTCCGATGCCGAGGACTACTACGCCCGGTCAAGCTGCGCCCGCGTCCTCGACGACGTGCGCGTGCCCGCCCTGCTGGTCAACGCCCGCAACGATCCCTTCCTGACCAGCCGCTGCCTGCCCGTGGCCCAGGCCCGGCGCAATCCGTCCCTGCTGCTGGAGATGCCCCGCTACGGCGGCCACGTGGGCTTTGTGGCCCCAGGCAACGCCTATTGGTCGGAAACGCGCACCCGCCGATTTCTGGTCGAGCTGCTGGGACTGGGCTGAGGGCCGCCCGGCGCTTCTGCGGCGCGGCTACTCCCGAGGCCGGTGCTCCAGCACCCGCCTGGGGATGGGCGGAATCTTGTCCGCGCAGATGGCCATGAGCTTGCGCCGCGCTTGCTCCCAGGTCTGCTCGGTAAAGAAGAAGGTCTGCGGGATGGCGCGGACATTGCCGTCATACATCGTGATGAGCAGGCCATCTGCGTGGATCGGCAGCCACCGGGAAGCATGCCTGCGCCGATGCTCCTCGAAGGAAACAGCGGCCGCAAAGGTCAACTGAACCTGACAGCCGATGTCCCATCGCTGGTTTTCCGAATCAAGGTCATCCATGTCCGGAAAAAGCTCCACCAGGATCGACTCCACCCGGTCACAGGCAAGGATGAACGGCGCAGGTTCGTCTGCCTGCGCCAGACCGGGAAATCCCGCAGCCAGGGCCAGGAGGAGAAAGAGCTTTGGCAGGGTGCCTGTGTGCATGATCCTCAAGGCTCTGCCCCGCTTCACGGGATATGCGATGTGACTTTTTCGGGACACAGGCTCATTGCCGCATCCAGAGCCTCTGTCGGTGTTGCCCGCTCAATCGCAAACCAGTCTCCACCTGTGGAAATGGCAACTTTGGGGAGTTCGAGAGCTATGGCTTCAATATGTATCAGAATTGTGTCACGAGGACAGTCGGCAAGGACTTCCTTCAAATCGCTCTTTGTCGCATCCACCACCACGCTTGCGACATACAGCGTTTCTGTTTTTCCCCCGGGCAAATGCCGCCTCCCTTTGCCCACGTCAATCGCCACCACGCTTTCGCACGGCACATTCGCTTCACATGCCCACGTGACTTTGGCTGGGGTCAGCAACCACATAAGGATCATTGCAGCCATCAGGAGCATCCCCTTCATTCGCCTAACCCCGCCCGCTCCGGCCGCCGTCCAAAAAACCGGAGCATGACCCAGAGGATGGTCAGGGGCACCAGGGCGCCGATGACCGCGAGCTGGCCGACAAAGGCGGGCTTGGAGGGCCAGTCGAGCCCGATGAGGGCCATGGACCCGGCTCCGACGAAGAAGATCATGAAGGTCAGGATGGACGAGGCCGCGCCGATGTCGGTTTGCACTTGCTCAAGGCACATGTTGTTGCTGATGGGCCGAGACACGCCGATGGAGAAGGTGATGCAGAACATGAGCGCGGCCATGGTGACGGGCGAGGGCGCGCCGAACACGGCCAGGGCCGCCCCGGCGATCAGCACCCCGAAGAGCGAGACGAACAGGACGCGCACCGAGCTGACGGACACGGTCAGCCGGGTGCAGGCAAAGGAACCGAGCATGATCCCCAGGGCATTGACGGCGAAATAGGTGCCAAAGGCGTGCTCGGACACGCCGAATCCGGTGATGTAGATGTCCGGCGAGCCGCCGATGAAGGCGAAATGGGGCAGGACCATGATCGAGAAGGCCAGGGTCAGGGCCATGAACCGGCCGTTGCCAAGGACCATGCGGTAGCGGCCCATGACGGCCAGGAAACCGCCGCTGGTGAACTCGGTCAGCGGCTCCTTGAGGCGCGCCGCGCCATAAAGCGCCACCAGGGCCAGCACCCCCTGGCAGGCGAAGATCCACCGCCACGACGCCACCTGGAGCATCAGCCCGCCCAGAAAGGGCGCGAGCATGGGGCACACAGCCAGGATGACCCCGATATAGCCCAGGATTTTCTGACGCATGGGCCCCTCGTACAGGTCCTTGGACAGGGCAAGCGAAAGGGCCGAGGCGGCTGCGGCCCCGGCGGCCTGGACCACCCGGGCCACCACGAGCATGGTGATGGAATCGGCCACGGCGCACAGGCCGCAGCCCACGATGAAGAGCGTGATGCCCCCAAGGAGCACCGGGCGGCGGCCGAAGCGGTCCGAGAGGGGACCGTGCACCAGCAGGAACACGCTGAAGGCCATGAAGAAGACCACCAGCGACATGTTGGCCTCCACCACCGAGATGCCCCACAGCACCTGTAGCGTGGGCAGTGCGGGCAGATACATGTCCGTGGAAAGGGCCGGAAAGGCGGCGAGCATGGAAAGCAGGAGCAGGTTCGGCATCAGCGGTATCCTTGAAAATAAGACACCCTGTCATCGCGACAGGGTGCCTTTCTGATACGCCCCAAGATTTTGAAACGCTAGCTGAAAATCAGCTCCCCGTCGCGTTCGTCCACGGTGACGGTGGCGCCGTCGGCCAGTTCGCCGGAGATGATCAGCCGGGCCAGAGGCGTTTCCAGGCGGGTCTGGATGTAGCGGTGCAGCGGCCGCGCCCCGAAGTGGGGGTCGTAGGCGGACTGGGCGATGAAGGCCCGGGCCGCGTCGGTCATGGTCAGCCCGATCTTGCGGTCGGCCAGCCGACCCCGGAGACCGTCCACCATCAGGTCCACGATGGCCATGAGCTGGTCGAGGCGCAGGGGCTTGAAGAGCACGGTCTCGTCCACGCGGTTGAGAAACTCGGGCCGGAAGTGGCGGCGCAGCACCTCCATGACCTGATCGGCCACACCCTCGCGGAACCCGCCCTGCTCGTCGATGCCGTCGAGCATGTATTCGGCCCCGAGGTTGGAGGTCATGATGACGATGGTGTTCTTGAAGTCCACGGTGCGGCCGTGGGAGTCGGTCAACCGGCCGTCGTCGAGGATTTGCAGGAGCACGTTGAACACGTCGTGGTGCGCCTTTTCGATCTCGTCGAAGAGGACCACCGAGTATGGCTTGCGGCGCACGGCCTCGGTCAGCTGGCCGCCCTCGTCGTAGCCCACATAGCCGGGGGGCGCGCCGATGAGCCGGGCCACGGTGTGCTTCTCCATGTACTCGGACATGTCGATGCGGACCATGTTGTTCTCGGAGTCGAACAGGGCCGAGGCCAGGGTCTTGCACAGCTCGGTCTTGCCCACGCCCGTGGGGCCGAGGAAGATGAAGGAGCCGATGGGCCGGGACGGGTCCTTGAGCCCGGCCCGGGCGCGCAACACGGCGTCGGCCACGGCCTGCACGGCCTCGTCCTGGCCGATGACCCGCTCGTGCAGCACATCGGGCAGCTTGAGCAGCTTCTCGCGCTCGCCCTCCAGAAGCCTGGCGACCGGGATGCCGGTCCAGCGGGCGATGACCTGGGCCACGTCATCCGGGCCGACCTCCTCCTTGACCATGCGCGGCACATCGCCGGACTCCAGCGCCTCGTTGCGCTGGGCCAGCTCCCGCTCAAGGGTGGCCAGGGTGCCGTATTCCAGCTCGGCGGCGCGGTTGTAGTCGTGGATGCGCTTGGCCTCCTCGATGGCCCGGCGGGTGGACTCGATCTCCCCTTTGAGGGAACGCAACCGCTCGATGCCGGACTTCTCGTTCTCCCACTGGGCCAGCAGGGCGGACTGGCGCTCCTTGAGTTCGGCCAGGTCCTTTTCCAGCTTGCCCAGCCGCTCGCGCGACGCCTTGTCGGTCTCGCGCTTGAGGGCCTCGCGCTCGATCTCAAGCTGCATGATGTGGCGGTTGGCCTTGTCCAGCTCATAGGGCTGGGAGTCGATCTCGGTACGGATCAGGGCTGCGGCCTCGTCGATGAGGTCGATGGCCTTGTCCGGCAGTTGGCGGTCGGTGATGTAGCGGTTGGAGAGCACGGCGGCCTCGACCACCGCGCCGTCGGAGATACGCACGCCGTGGTGGACCTCGAAACGCTCGCGCAGGCCGCGCAGGATGGAGATGGTGTCCTCCACCGAAGGTTCTTCCACCAGCACGGTCTGGAAACGGCGCTCCAGGGCCGGGTCCTTCTCGATGTACTTGCGGTACTCGTCGATGGTGGTGGCGCCGATGCAGTGCAGTTCGCCGCGCGCCAGCATGGGTTTGAGGATGTTGCCCGCGTCCATGGCCCCGTCGGTCTTGCCCGCACCCACGATGGTGTGCAGCTCGTCGATGAACATGATGATCTGCCCGGCCGACTCCTGGACCTCCTTGAGCACGGCCTTGAGCCGCTCCTCGAACTCACCGCGATACTTGGCCCCGGCGATGAGCGCGCTCATGTCGAGACTGAACACGGTCTTGTCCTTGAGCCCCTCGGGCACGTCCTGGGCCACGATGCGCTGGGCCAGCCCCTCGGCGATGGCCGTCTTGCCCACGCCCGCCTCGCCGATGAGCACCGGGTTGTTCTTGGTGCGCCGCGAGAGGATGCGGATGACGCGCCTGATCTCGCTGCCCCGGCCGATGACCGGGTCGA
This sequence comes from Pseudodesulfovibrio pelocollis, assembly GCF_030282845.1. Taxonomy (GTDB): domain Bacteria; phylum Desulfobacterota; class Desulfovibrionia; order Desulfovibrionales; family Desulfovibrionaceae; genus Pseudodesulfovibrio; species Pseudodesulfovibrio pelocollis. The sequence goes on along the minus strand of NZ_JASTWE010000033.1, from coordinate 36,720 downwards.
GTCGGCCCTGGCGGGCCTCCTCCACCAGATCGCGGCCGTATTTCTTGAGAGAGTCGTAGGTGGCCTCGGGGCTGTCAGAGGTGACGCGCTGCTTGCCGCGCACCTCGCTCAAGGCGGCGAGCACCTTGTTGGCGTCCAGGCCGAACTGCTTGTTGACACGGCCCACGCCCGTGGACGGCGGCTCGTTCATCAGGGAGAGAAAGACGTGCTCCACCGAGACGAACTCGTCCTTGAGGCGGCGGGCCTGATCGTCGGCCGCCACCATTACGGACTGGAGCCGCTGGGTGACCAGTATCTGATCGGGCCGCGCGCCGGGTCCGGAGACGCGGGGCAGCCTGGCTATCTCGGCGTCCACCGCGCCCAGGTAGGCGTCCGGGGCCGCGCCGAGCCTGCGGAGTATCTGGGGCACCAGCCCCTGGTCCTGCGCCACCAGGGCGTGCATGAGGTGTTCGCAGTCCACCTGCTGGTGGCCGTGGCGGATGGCGAGGTTCTGGGCCTCGGACACGGCCTCCTGGGTCTTGCGCGTGAATTTGTTGGGGTCCATGCGTGGTCCTCCTTGTTCACCTGTTCAAGTGGCGACTGGCTCAACGGAGCGAAACATCGTGCCCGGGCGGGCTGGTCATGCCCGATGGCCCGGCCCTGCCCGGCCCTGCCCGATGGATCAGACAAGCCGCCTGAGTTCCTCTATTTCCTTTTCCAGTTCCTCGATGCGCTCCAGCAGGTCCACGATGATGGACCCGCCGTCAAAGGAGATGTCGAGGTCCTTGACCAGCCGCATCAGCTTGTGGATGCGGTAGACATCGCGCAGCCGGAAGAGATACTCCGCCGCCCCGGTCCTGGCCGGGGTGATCCAGCCGAGGTCCACCAGCTCCGCCACCTGGGCCGGTTCGATGCTGGTCAACTCCACCAGTTGCGCCCAGGCCACGTATTCGCTTCGCTCCGGCAGGTTCAGGCCGGGCAGCCGCATCATGATCTGTTCCAGTCGTTTGGTGGTCATGGTCGATATCCTCTAGAAATTCCTGGGTGTGAAGGACGAAGCCTCCTTGAGTTCCTCCCACAGTCGCCGCTCATCGCCCGAGAGCCTGTCGGGCGACTGGATCATGATGCGCACGTACTGGTCGCCGCGCCGCGCGCCGCTGCCCAGCCCGCGCCCCTTGATGCGCAGCTTCTTGCCCGAGCCGATGCCCGGCGGAATCTTCATCTCCACCGGACCGTCCAGGGTGGGGATGCGTACCGTGGCCCCGAGCACGGCCTCCCACGGGGCCAGGGGCAGGTCGAGGACGATGTCGTTGTCCTTGACCTTGTAGAGGTGGTGCGGCATGAGCCTGATGCGCAGGTACAGATCGCCCCTGGTCCCGCCGCTCAGGCCGGGGTTGCCCTGGCCCGCCAGCCTGATCTTCTGGCCGTCCTTGACCCCGGCGGGCACCTTGACCTCCAGGGTCTTGGTGGTCATGCGCGGGATGCCGTCCGGCCCGGCCACCTGCTCCTGCAGGGTGATGGACTTGGTGCCGCCCTGGTAAGCCTCCTCCAGGGTCAGTTCGTACACGGCCTCGGAATCGCTGCCGCGCCTGGGGCGCGAATGGAAGCCTGAGCCGCCGAACCCCTGGGAGAAACCGCCCTGCTGGAAGCCGCCGCGAAAGCTCCCGCCACCCCCGCCGAAGATGGTCTCGAAGAAGTCCGAGAAGCCCGCACCCTCGAAGTTGACGTTCTCGTAGCCCGGCGGGGGCTGGAAGTTCTGCCCGTGCTCCCAGTCCGAGCCGAACTGGTCGTAGAGCTTGCGCTTCTTCTCGTCTTTGAGCACCTCGTAGGCCTCGTTGATCTCCTTGAACCGGCCCTCGGCCGCGGCGTCGTTGGGATTGAGATCGGGGTGATACTTGCGGGCCAGCTTCTTGAAGGCCTTGCCGATCTCATCCTTGGTCGCGGTCCGGGACACGCCAAGCAACTTGTAATAGTCTTTGTATTCCATGGGGCAAAGATTCCTCTGCTTGGTCAAAAAACATTTTATTGAATCAGGATTGTAAGGTAATATGCTTTCAAAACGTGTCAAGAAAGGAACCGGTCCTGACCCGACATTTTTTCCACAATCTTTTCCACAGCCGACAAAGGAACAGTCCGATGACACACGCCTCCAAAGCCATCCCCTGCGTCCTGCTCATCACCCTGGCCCTGGCCTGCGTCGCCTGGACCCCGTGGGGGGCCATCTACGGCAGCGCCCGAGACGAGCGCAGCGTCGGCGATCAGGCTGCGGACAAGAAGATATCCCTGACCATCAAGGGCGCCATGGCCGACCGCGACGCGAAGATGGCTCTCAAGATACACGTCTATTGCTTCCTGCGCCACGTCTACCTGGTGGGAGCCATTGATGATCGGGACTTCCGCGACTTTGCGGTGGAAACCGCCAAAGGGACCGAGGGTGTCTCCCAAGTCTACACCCACCTGGTGAACGAGACCGACACCATGAGCGCCGACCTGGAGATCGCGGCCAGGGTGCGCGCCGCCCTGATCGCGGAAAAGGCGCTGAGTTCCACCCAGATCGAAACCGAGACCATGAACGGCGAGGTGGTCATGGTCGGCATGGTGCGCAGCGAGAAGGATGCCCAACTGGCGGTGCGCATCGCCCGGGGTGTTCAGGGCGTGCGCAAGGTGACCTCCTACCTGATCCCGCCCAGATAGCCCAAGGCCCGGCACACGACAGCCTACACGCGAACCAACCACATCCATTCGGAGAGACCGTGCCAAAGACCTGTGTCATGATCGTGCTTGACGGCCTGGGCGACCGGGCCCATGGAGAACTCGGCCACCAGACCCCCTTGCAGGCGGCCGAAACCCCGACCCTGGACCGCCTCGCAGCCCTGGGCAGCACCGGGCTGTACCACGCGGGCAAACTGGGCCGCCCCATGCCCAGCGAGGACGCCCACTTTGCCATGTTCGGCTCACCCAGGGAGGAGTTTCCCGGGCGCGGACCGCTGGAGGCGCTGGGAGCCGGGGTGGACCTGGACGACGACATCATCGCCATGCTCGCCTATTTCACCTGCGTGCTCGAATCCCTGGAGGGCCATCTCATCGTCAAGCACGACCGCATCTGCGGCACGCCGGACGAGATCGACGCCTTTCACGCGGCCGTGGCCAATTATTCGCGCGACGGCATCGCCATCGACCTGCACCGCACCGGCGGCATGTCCAGCGTGCTGACCATGCGCGGCGATGTTTCGCCCTACATCACCGACTGCAACCCCATGGCCGACGGCCGGTTCGTCGCGGCCGTGCGGCCCCTGGCCTCCCACGCCGACGACCCTGCCGCGGTGCGCACGGCCGGGGCCCTGGCCGAATACCTGCGCTGGGCCTACGCCCGGCTGTGCGAGCTGTCGCAGAACAAACAACGGGTGCGCCAGACCCTGCCGCCCATCAACGGGCTGGTCACCCAGCGCGCAGGCAGGCTCACCTCCCGCGTCACGATGCGCGACCGCTACGGGCTGCGCGCCCTGTCCATGGCCAGCGGCTTCATGTACAAGGGCCTGGCCGCCTATCTGGGCCTGGATTTCCGCAAGGTGCGCGACAGCCGCGACCCGGCCCGCGACCTGGCCGAGCGGGTGCGGCTGGCCACCGAGTGTGTGGACCGCTACGACCTCATCCACATCCACCACAAGGCTGCCGACAGAGCCGCCCACACCAAGAGCCCCCGGGGCAAGGTCAAGGCCATCGAGGCCCTGGACCGGGGCCTGGGCGAGACCGTGGACCCGCTGCTGGCCAACGAGGATGTCCTGCTGGTGGTGACTTCGGACCACTCCACCCCGAGCCGGGGCACGCTCATCCACTCGGGCGAGCCGGTGCCGGTCCTGTTCGCGGGCGAGGGCGTGCGGCGCGATGCAGTGGCCGCTTACGACGAGGTGAGCGTTGCGGGCGGTGCGCTGGGCCTGTTGCGCGGCGACGAGATGATGCACATGATCCTCAACTACCTGGACCGAGCCCGCATGGTCGGCACACACGACTCGCCCAACGCCCAGGAATTCTGGCCCGGCGACTACGACCCCTTCCTGGTCCGACCCTAGCCGCGACAGGCCGGACGTCAGCGGGAAAAGCCGTGGAATGAAGCGGCACGGGCCAGAGCGGGCACCCCGCTCCGGTTTACTCGTCGTCCAGCTCAGGGGCGTCATCAAGTTCCGGGTCATAATCCTTGGTGGTCGGATTGTAGCAGTAGCGGCAGCGGCCGGGCCGCCGGAACCAGTGGATCAGGCCGCTTCCGGCCACGAAGCCGCCCACGTGGGCCCACCAGGCCACGTTCTGGGCACCTTCGGCGCTCGAGATCAGCCCGGCCACCAGCTGGGACAGGAACCACACGGCCAGGAAGAGGCCTGCGGGTATCCGCAGGAAGAGCGGTATGAAGAGGATGGGCACCAGGGTCAGCACCCGGCCGTGGGGATAGAGCATGATGTACGCGCCCATGACACCGGCCACGGCCCCGGACGCGCCGATGATGGGCACCGACGAGGACTGGCCGAAGAGCATCTGTAGCCCGACTGCGGCCAGCCCGCACAGCAGATAGAAGATCACGAAGCCGGAATGGCCGGTGACGTCCTCGATGTTGTCGCCGAAGATCCAGAGCATCCACATGTTCAGAATGACATGGACCCAGCCGCCGTGCAGGAACATGTAGGAGACCAGCGGCCAGCCCAGGGTCTCGGGATACCCGGCCCCCATGGCCCAGGAAGGCTCGAAGAACCGGGCCGGGACCACCCCGTGGACATGAAAGAGATGGGCCAGGGAGCGCGGGTCAAGCCCGAGGCTGTATAGAAAGATCGCCGCATTGAGGAGGATGATGACCGTGACCGCCACGGGCAGGGTCACCCGGGGCACGTTGTCCCGGATGGGTATCATTGATCGTCGTCCTCACCCGGGTCCGCAGACCATTCGCCCTCCCCGATCCCGTCCGCCTCTTCCGCCTCGTCCCCCTCGGCCTCCTCGGCCATCAGGGCCAGTTCTCCGGCAGCTTCGCGGTCCATGGTCGCGGCCAGCTCGGGCCACAGGCCGTCGAGCCAGGCTCCGGTCCCGGCCATGCGCTCCTCGAACCGGGCCAGGGCCAGTCCGTGCAGCCGGACGGCCTCGGCCTCCAGCCGGGCCAGCCCGGCGTCGTTGTCCAGAACCACGTGACAGGCGGCCAGCTTGTCCGCTTCGGGCCATTGCCAGGAGTCGAACACGGCCAGGGTCTCGGCGTCCAGGCCGCGCGCCCGGAGCAGTTCGCCGGTGCGCAGGGCGTCCGGGCAGCGCACCCCGGCCACCATGTCCACCATCCCGTCGGTGTGCCAGCCGCCTTCAAGCAGCAGCGGCACCTCGGCATAGGCCACGGGGGCGTCGCGATGGGCGCGGAAAAACATCTCGCACTGGTGGCGGACCATGGGATGGATCATGTCCATGACCTCGCGCCGCAGCCCGCCTGACCCGCGCATGGCCGCAAAGAGCGCGGGCCGGTCCACCCCGCCGTCCTCGCGCAGGTACGCGCCGCCGAACCGGCTGCCGAGCATGGATGCGCCGTCGCCGCCCGGCTCGTAGAGCCAGCCCACGGCCTCGTCCGCGCTGAAGCAGGGATGCCCGGCCCGGCGCAGGAACCCGAGCAGGGCCGACTTGCCGCTGCCCGGCATGCCCACGATGCCCACCCGCAGGCACTCCCGGGGCAGGGCGGCCAGCAGGGAGCAAAAATCATCGGGCGGCTCGCGCCACAGGATGAGCGGCGCGGCCGTGGCCGGATGGCGCAGGGCAAGATGAAAGGCATGGAGCATCTGGCGCGGGGCCAGCCCGGCCAGCCTGTCCGGCCTGCGCGACCACTCGGCGTTCTCGCGCGAACCGTAGGCCGCGTCCCCCAGCAGGGGATGGCCGATGTGGGCCATGTGGACCCGGATCTGGTGGGTGCGTCCGGTGTGGATGCGCACGGCCACAAGGCTGGCCAGGCCGCGCGGGCCGGTCCACAGCACCCGGTAGTCGCTCAGGGCCTCGCGTCCGCCCCTGGGGGTCACAGCCATGCGCGTCTTCTGGTTCGGATGCCTGCCGATGGGCTCGTCGATACTCCCCCTGGCCGGGTCGGGCCGCCCGTGGACGATGGCCAGATAGACCTTGCGCACCCGGCGCGCCGCGAAATCGGCGGCCAGCCGCAGCCTGACAGCCTCGGTCCGGGCCACGGCCATGAGGCCCGAGGTGTCCTTGTCCAGCCGGTGGACAATGCCGGGCCGCTGCCTGTCCATGCCCGAGATGTCGGCCGCCATGTCCGGCCAGCGGTGCAGCAGGTGATTGACCAGGGTCGGCCCCGGCTCGCCGGGCGCAGGGTGGGTGGTCAGCCCGGCCCGCTTGTCGATGACCATGAGATGGTCGTCCTCGAAGACCATGGCCACCTCGCCGGGCACGGCCCTGGCCTCGTCATCGACCGCGGGCGCGCCGCCGTCGCCGATGCGCAGGGTCTCGCGGCCCGTGAGGACATGCTTGCCCCGGGTCACGGCCTCGCCGTCCACCAGGGCCAGCCCGGCCTCGATCCACTCCCTGACCCGGCCACGCGACACGCCCTCGCCCGCCAGCTCGCGCGCCCAGAACTTGTCGAGCCGCACCCCCTGATCGGACGGCTCGGCCATGCGCTCCCAACTTCGTTTTTCCGCTTTCGTGCTCATGCCCCACGATATACCGGGAATCATTGGAAAGTAAAATTCATTTTCCCGCGAGTTCCCGCAGGCGGCCAATTTGGCCTTGACCCGACCGGGTCTGGGGACTAGAAAAGGAAAGTTTTGCGCAGGCGGCATGAAGCCGTCGTTCTATATCCAACCCACATCGCACAAAGGGGAAGTTTCGTGGCCCTACACGTGGTTGACCACCCGCTCATCCGGCACAAGATCGGCATTCTTCGCAAGCATGACATTTCCACCAGCCGCTTCCGCCAGTTGGCGAACGAGGTCACCCGGCTCCTGACATACGAGGCCACCAAGGACTTCGAGACCGAGAAAATCACCATCCAGAGCTGGGCCGGTGACGTGGAGGTGGACTCCATCAAGGGCAAGAAGGTCACGGTGGTGCCCATCCTGCGCGCCGGGCTGGGCATGATGGACGGCGTCTTCGACATGATCCCCGGGGCCAAGGCCTCGGTGGTGGGCTTCTACCGCGACGAGGAGAGCCTGGAGCCGGTCCAGTATTACGTCAAGCTCGCCAGCCAGATGGAGGAACGCACCGCCTTGATCCTGGACCCCATGCTGGCCACCGGCGGCACGCTCAATGCCACCATCAAGCTGCTCAAGGACTCGGGCTGCAAGTCCATCCGGGGGCTGTTTCTCTGCGCCGCGCCCGAGGGCATCGAGCGCATCCTGAGCGAACACCCGGATGTGGAGATATATGTGGCCGCCGTTGACGAGAGGCTCAACGACATCGGCTACATCATCCCCGGCCTCGGAGACGCCGGGGACAAGATATTCGGCACCAAATAGGGAGTCGGGCACGCCGGGCGGCGTGCCTTTTTTTTGGGGGAGTCATATCGGGGCCGGCGGGGGCGTCGGCCGCAACCACGAGGAGGAGTCGAGAGATGCGTGACGTTCATTCCACTGAATACAGTTTCAAGCCCAAGGACGCGCTGCTGGGCGCCCAGATGCTCTTCGTCGCCTTTGGCGCGCTGGTGCTGGTGCCCCTGCTCACCGGCCTCGACGCCAACGTGGCCCTGTTCACGGCGGGCGCGGGCACCCTGGTCTTCCAGGTCATCACCCGGGGCAGGGTGCCCGTGTTCCTGGCCTCAAGTTTTGCCTTCATCGCGCCCATCATCTACGGCGTGCAGACCTGGGGCATCCCGGCCACCATGTGCGGCCTCTTTGGCGCGGGCGTGCTCTACATGATCATCAGCCTGCTGGTGCGCATCTTTGGCGTGGGCATGCTGCGCCGCATCCTCCCCCCGGTGGTCACCGGCCCGGTGATCATGGTCATCGGCCTGGTCCTGGCCCCGGTGGCCGTGCACATGGCCATGGGCCGCACCGGCGACGGCTCGGCCTGGCTCGTGCCCAGCGCCACGGCCATGATCATCGCGGGCGTGGCCCTGGTCACCACGGTCTTCGCCTCCCTGCTCGGCCGGGGCTGGATCAAGCTCATCCCCATCCTGCTCGGCATCGTGGCGGGCTACACCACCTCGCTGGTTCTTGATTTCACCGGCTTCACCGCCGCCACCCAGGCCGTCTTCGACCCCGGCCAGCTGCCCAACTGGACCGGGACCGCCCTGATCGGTTTCGACGCGGTGGCCAAGGCCCCGCTGCTGGCCGTGCCCAACTTCGTCTTCCCGGAATGGAGCGCCGAAGCCCTGCTGTTCATCGTACCCGTGGCCATCGCCCCGGCCATCGAGCACTTCGGCGACATCCTGGCCATCGGCGGCATCTCGGGCAAGGACTACGTCAAGGACCCGGGCATCCAGCGGACCATGCTCGGCGACGGCGTGGCCACCTCCCTGGCCGCCACCCTGGGCGGGCCGCCCAACACCACCTATTCCGAGGTCTCGGGCGCGGTGGCCCTGACCCGCGCCTTCAACCCGGCCATCATGACCTGGGCGGCCATCACGGCCATCGTCCTCGCCTTTGTGGGCAAGCTCGGCGCGATCCTGTCCACCATCCCCACCCCGGTCATGGGCGGCATCATGATCCTGCTCTTTGGTGCCATCACCGTCATCGGCATCAACACCCTGGTGCGCGCGGGCAACGACCTGATGCTGCCGCGCAACCTGGCCATCGTGGCCATCATCCTGGTGGTGGGCATCGGCGGCATGACCTTTGACATGGTCGTGGTCAAGCTGGGCGGCATCGGCCTTGCGGGCATCGTTGGCGTGGTCCTCAACCTCGTCCTGCCCTGCAAGGACTGCAACGACCCCTTGCCCGACGAGATCTCCCCGGCAGGCCCTGACCACCGCACCGACCTCTAAGCCTCAATCCGACTCGACACCACCGGCCGGGAACGCGCGACGTTTCCGGCCGTATCGGTTTTGCGGCCCGGGCCATTGCCGGCATCTTTGCATTGGACCGAACCGCACGAACCCGATATGAGAAACGAGCCACCCAAGGGAGACGACAATGCGCGAAACCGTGACCGGACTGGTCCTGACCCTCAACGGCGAGCGGCTGCTCGAAAAATGCCTCACGTCCCTCGACTTCTGCGACGAGCTGCTGGTGGTGGACTCCGAATCCACCGACCGCACCCGCGAGATCGCCGAGTCCTGCGGGGCGCGGGTCATCGTCAACCCCTGGCCCGGGCCGGTGGCCCAGTTCAAACTCGCCCTGGCCGAGGTGCGCACCGACTGGATCGTGTCCCTGGACCAGGACGAATACCTGACCGACGAGCTGCGCGCCGCCATCATCGAACGGCTGGCCATGCAGGAGCCGGTGGCGGGCTACCATGTATCGCGCAGTTCTTTTTATTTCGATCGATTCATGAAGCATTCCGGCTGGTATCCGGATCTTCTGCTGCGCGTGTTCCGCACCGGCCAGATGGACGTCTCGGCCAGCGGCGCGCACTACCACTTCACCCCGCGGGGCAAGACCGGCAGGCTCATCGGCGACATCCGCCACTTCCCCTACGAATCCTTCAGCCAGCACATGGAGAAGATCAACTACTACGCCGAGGAAGGGGCCAAGGCCCTGCGCGAGAAGGGACGCCGGGGCGGCCCGGTCACTGCCCTGCTCCACGGCGCGGCCCGCTTCCTCAAGCTCTACCTGCTCAAGCTCGGCCTGCTCGACGGCCAAGCCGGGTTCTACAACGCCATGGCCGGATTCTACTACACCTTCCAGAAATACATCCGCATCGAGGAAACCGGCAAGTGGGGCGACAACTGACCACTTTCCCGTATTATTTCGCCAGCCGTATTCCGCACCGCACCGTCTTGTGATAGGGATTCCCATAGCGCAAGGCGCAGCGCGCTCTCACCCATCTCTCGACCATCACCCACTTCAGGAGGCGTCATGAATTTCTTCAACCCCGAGACCATCCAGTCGCTGCTCGAACAGGCCGTGACCCTTGTCTCCATCCACGGCCTCAACCTCGTCATCGCCCTGATCGTCTTTTTTGCCGGCCGGGCAGCGGCCAACAAGATCGCGGCCCTGGCCCGGGCCATGATGATCAAGGCCCATGTGGACGACACCCTGCGCTCCTTTTTGCGCAACATCATCTACTACGCCCTGATGGCCGCAGTGACGGTCATGGCCATCGGGCAGGCCGGGTTGAACGTGACCTCGTTCCTGGCCGTGCTGGGTGCCGCCGGTCTGGCCGTGGGCCTGGCCCTCAAGGACTCCCTGTCCAATTTCGCGGCCGGGGTCATGCTCATCATGCTCAAGTTCTTCAAGCGCGGCGACTGGGTGACCGTGGCCGGGGAATCGGGCACGGTCACATCCGTGAGCATATTCAACACCATCCTGACCACGGCCGACAACCGCGTGGTCATCGTGCCCAACTCGGCCATCCTCTCAAGCACCATCGTCAACGTCACGGCCAACGAGACTCGCCGGGTGGATCTGGTCATGGGCATCGGCTACGGCGACGACCTGCTCAAGGCCAAGGAACTGCTCCGCAAGATCGTCACCGAAGACCCGAGGGTGCTGCCCGCCCCCGCGCCAGTGGTGGAGGTGCTAGAACTGGGCGAGTCGTCGGTCAATTTCGTGGTCAGGCCGTGGGTCAAGACCTCGGACTACTGGCCCACCTACTTCGCCATCACCGAAAAGGTGAAGCTCGTCTTCGACCAGGAGGGCATCTCCATCCCCTTCCCGCAGCGCGACGTGCACCTTTATCCTGCCGAAAAATAGAAAAAGGGGAGCCGCGAGGCTCCCTTCGTCTTTGCGGGCAATCGAAAGAGATCAGGAATTCATGGAGGCCAGATCATCGAGGATGACCCCGGCGGCCCGCGCGGCAGCCCCGGGCTCGCCCACCATGGTGCGCAGCCCGGCCAGATCGCGCCTGACCGCGGCGAGCTTGTCCGGCGAATCGAGCCAGGCGGCTGCGGCTGCGGCCAGATGCGGGGCCGTGGCCCGCTCCTGGATGTGCTCAGGATATATCTCGCGGCCCGCGATGAGGTTGGGCAGGCTGATGTGCGCCACCCTGACCAGCATCCGGCCCACCATGGCCGAAAGGGCGGAAACCTGATAGGCCACCACCACCGGGGTGCCGATGAGCGCGGTCTCCAGCGTGACCGTGCCTGCGGCGGCCAGCATCATGGTGCAGGCGCGAAAGGTCTCGTACCGGGCCTCGGGCTCGACTATCTCAACCGGGATGTCGCTGTCCCACAGCGAGAGCAGCCGCTGGCGCTCCATACCCGGGGCGCGGATGATGACAAATCGCAGATTCGGGCGCTTTTCGCGCAGCAGCCTGGCCGCCCCGGCAAACTCGGGCAGCAGGGTCGAAACCTCCCGGGTCCGGCTGCCGGGCAGCAACCCTATTAGGGTGTCGTCCACGGCCATGGCGTCGAGCCGCTCAAGGGGCAGCACGTCCATGAGTGGATGGCCCACATAGTCCACGGCCATGGCGTGGCGCGCGTAGAATTCTTTCTCAAAGGGCAGGATGCAGATGACCCGGCGGACATGCTCGCGCAGGAATTCCACACGCTTGGGCCGCCAGGCCCACAGTTGCGGGCTGATGTAGTAATAGACCGGAATGCCCAGCGCCCGGGCCATCTTGGCAACGCGAAAGTTGAACTCCGGACAGTCGATGAGCACCACGGCCCGGGGCCGCACGGCCTTGAGCGCGAGCCGGATGCGCCGCAAAAGCAGCAGGATGCGCGGCAGGCCGGAAAGGATCTCGGTGATGCCCACCAGCGAGATGAGGCCCATATCGTACCGGGCCTCGAACCCCTGGGCACCCATGGCCGGGCCGCCAATGCCGGTGAAGCGCAGGCCGGGGTCCCGGTCGCGCAGGTGTTTCATCAGCTCGGCCCCGTGCAGGTCGCCGGAGGCCTCGCCAACGCTGATCCAGATGGGGGCGTGTGAATTGTCCGTCAGCATGTCCGCTGAGTATCCCATGTGCGGCCTGGGGGCAAGGCGGGTGTCACCGCGTCGCCCGCTCATGCCGGGGTTGCCAAGCGCGCACCGAGCGGGTAGTAAGGCGGGCGCGAACACCAACTCTCAACAAGGAATTGATGCGATGCTCAAAGTCGGAGTTGTAGGTCTGGGCTGGATGGGCCGCGTCCATCTTCGGAATTACACCGAAATGGCCGGGGTCGAGGTCGTCGGCGTGGTCGATGTGGACCCCAAGGCGCGCGAGGAAGTCACCGCCCGGTTCGGCGTGACCGCCTACGCCACCCTGGACGAACTGCTCGAACACGAACTCAACGCCATCAGCGTCTGCGTGCCCACCAGCCTGCACCATGAGACCGGCCTCAAGATCATAGAAAAAAAGATCAACCTGATCATCGAAAAGCCCCTGGCCGCCACCGCCGCCGAGGGCGAGGAACTGGTCCGCCGGGCCGCTGACATGGGCGTGGCCCTCATGGTCGGCCATGTGGAGCGCTTCAACCCGGCCGTGGCCCGGGTCAAGGAACTGGTGGGCGACGACGTCATCTCCATCCAGATCGAACGCGTCGGCCCCTATCCGCCGCGCATCCAGGACGTGGGCGTGGTCAAGGACCTCGGCTCCCACGATATCGACCTCATCCGCCACATCACCGGCTCGGAGTTCAGGTCGGTCAACGCGGTCATGTCCACCACCCTGGGCAAGCACGAGGACAGCGCCCTGATCACCGCCCAGATGGAAAACGGCGCCCTGGCCAGCATCTCCACCAACTGGGTCACGCCCTACAAGAGCCGCAAGATCCTGGTGGCCTGCGAATCCAAATACATCGAGGCCAACCTGATCACTCAGGAGGTCAAGGAATACTCTGCCTTCTCCACCTACGACAAGAGCTACTCGGTGCGCGAGTGGCCGCTGATGTTCCGCGAACCGGTCAAGGAGGAGCTGACCCAGTTCCTTGCCGCCCTGCGCAACAACACCCCGGTGCCCATTCCCGGCGAAGACGGCCTGGCCGTGCTCAGGGTCTTCGAGCGCATCTTCAGCGCCAGGTAGCCCCCACGCCCCGAATGCAAACGGCCCCGCTCTCCGTCAAGGAGGGCGGGGCCGATTTCGTTATCGGCGAAAATTCAGTTGCGGGCCACCCGGGCGGGCTGGCCCGGCTGGGCGGAATGGGCGGACTGGACGGCCGGGTTCACGGCGATGTAGTCCACCACATCCCGAACGCCCCAGACCTCCCCGGCAATGGCCAGGGCAGCGGTTTTTTGACTGTGATCGACTGTGGAGCCGATGAGAATGGCCGTGCCGCCAATGACCTCCACCCGCAGGTCAATGTTCTCAAGCCGTTTGGTCTCGGCCAGCTTCCTGCTGACCGTGTACAGCAGCGAGGCGTCACTCTTGGCCTCGGCAGGGGTCGAGCGCGGGAAGAACTTGCAGGTGACGAGTTTGAGCCCCTCCACGGACCGGGCCGTGGACATCGCCCTGTCTGCCTGGACCTGGCTGTCCAACCGGCCCACGAGATAGGCGTGGCCGCCGATGACGTGGGCCGAGAGCTGGGGAACGCCGCCCATGACCAGCCGCTCGCGCAGACGGCGTTCAAGCATCCTGTCGGAATCGCAGACCAACTGGCCGCCCTGCACGCTGGTCTTGGGGATGTGGTTGTCGGCCAGGACCACGGCGTCGTAGCCGGTCATGGCCCCGCTGGCCACCTGGACCGCAGGATACACGGCGCACCCACCGAGCAGGGAGGCCAACGCGAGGACGGCAAGCAACGCGGCCGTAACGGCCACGACAGAACCACGGCCACGGCCTGGGGCCGCGCCTGGGGATCGATCAAACGGAGTCGGCTTGCGTTTCATGCTTGGGCTGCGCCGTGAGCGACTTGTCTGGACTTTCTCTAACACCCTCTGCCTCAAGTCTCCACTTCGGTCAAGCACAATGCAAGAAGCGTACACACAAGATGTCAGTCGCCCACCGCCAGCAGGTAGGTCATACCCGCGATATTCTGCCGGTCGATGACGCGCAGCCCGGCCGGGCGCTCGGGCCACTCGTCCCAGTGCCTGTCGCGGATGACGAGGATCACGCGGTCCCGCTGCCCGATGAGGGCGGCCAACTCGTCGAAGTCGCCCGTCTCCTCGATGTCGTGCCCGGCGTAGTAGGTGAAGATGCCCGAGTAGACCTTGTAGGCCAGGGGCGCGTAGCCCTGGTCGACGTGCTCGCCGATCATCTGCGCCTGCCGTTTGGGGCTCATGGCGTCGTCCAGTGACGGGGCCACCATCAGGCCCACGGGGTAGAGCCACAGGGTCACTGCCAGAACCGACCAGAGCAGGCAGGTCTTGCTCCCCCGGCGGCGCAACAGGAAAAGTCCCACCCCTCCGACCAGCAGCAGACAGGCCGAGAGGCCCAGCCCGCGCACCGGCACCGGGAACGGCAGCAGATCGCCCGCCACCAGCAGCCCGGCTCCCAGCACCAGCCACAGCCCGGCCACCCAGGTCCAGAACCGGGCCGAGCGGGCCACGTCGAGCCGGGTCATGGCCTGGGCCGTGAGCAGGGCCAGGGGCGGGAACATGGGCAGGATGTAGATGAGCACCTTGCCGCTTAAGCTGGAGAGAAAGACAAAGGTGGACAGGACCATGATCCACAGGAAGACGGTGGGCCCGGCCTCGCGCCGCCCGCCCCACGCCTCGCCCCACGCCTCAAGGGAAAAAAGCCGCCGCGCCGGGGCGGCCACGGCAAAGAGCGTCCACGGCAGCCAGGCCAGAGGCAGGGCGATGAAATAGTAGGTGAAGGGCTCGCGATGGTGGAAGGTGTGGGTGGCCCGTTGCAGGACATGCTTGCCCAGCACCGTGTCCATCAGGAACGACGGCCCCTCGGCCAGCATGACCCCGCCCACCCAGGCGACCAGCATGGCCAGCATGGCCAAGAGCCCCAGGCCCATGGCCCGGGTGAAGAGCCTGCGCACCTCGCACCGCCAGAGCAGGTAGAGGGTGAGGGTCAAAAGCGGCAGGATGAACCCGATGGGTCCCTTGGTCAGGGTCGCCAGCCCGGCCAGAGCGAAGGCGGCCAGCGGCCACGCTCCCTGCCTCGGCCCGGACACGGCCCGGAACAGGCAGGCGTGGCTCAGGATGATCAGCCCGGCAAAGAGCAAATCCATGCGCGAGTAATGGAACAACCCCACCAGAAAAAAGTTGGCAAGGAGCATGAGCGCGCCGGCGAGACACACGGAGCGGTCGAACCCCAGCGTCCGGGCCAGCACATGGGCCGAGACCACGAAGAAGAGCCCGGACAGGGCCGCGCCCAGGAAGAACACGGCGGGCATGTCTGCCGGGGTCAGGGTGTCGATGAGCCACAGGAACCAGAAATACACGGGCGGCTTGTCCGGATAGGGCTGGCCGTTGAGGGAGAGGACCAACCATTTCCCCCGCTCCACGAGGTTCTGGTAGGCGTTGGCGTAGCGCACCTCGTCCGAGAACCACAGGGCGCGGTTGCCCAGGGTGAACCAGGTCTGGGCGGCCACGGCCAGGATCATGGTCAGCCACGGATGGTTCCGAAGCAGGGACCACAGGCGCGAGGCCAAGTGCTGATGGGCGTTGTTTTGGTCCATGGGTGTCACGCCTTTTTCCGAAGCAGTGAGGAATCCGCCAGCACCATGGTGGCCAGCCCGCCGAAGCTGCCGAGGAGCCAGCCGAAGAAGACGTCGCTTGGATGATGCCAGCCGAGATAGATGCGCGAAAGCCCCACCAGGGCGGCGGCCAGACCCAGCAGCACGGTCAGGCCGGTCCGGCCAAGGCGCAGGGCAAAGGGCGTGGCCCAGCCCATGAATTCCGTGGTGTGGCCCGAAGGCAGGGAATGGAAGGCCCCCCGGGTGGTGATGGGGTCGAACCACGCCCCCTGGCCCGGCCTGGGACGGCCCACGGTGTGCTTGATGAAATGGACGGCCAGCCCGGCCACCACCGCCTGCACGGCCAGCAGGATGCACACGAAGCGCAGGGTCTCGCGGTCGCCCGAGCGCCACGCCCGCACCAATATCCAGCCGAACAGGCCGTAAAAGACCGGGTTGCACCAGTCGGTGATCAGCGTGAAGGCACGGGTCAGGCCGGGATGCGCCTCGCGATGGTCGCGGAAGAACCCGGCCACCGCCTCCTCGGACGGAAACACGAGCCAGAGGGCGGCAAGCAGCACCAGAAGCGGGACCGAAAGCAGGGCCAGATGTCGCAGATGGGAAAGACGCATGCGGGTTTCTTAGGCCATCGGGGCCGGATGGGCAAGATCGGCTTCCGAGGGCGACAGCGGCTCGACGTCCGCATCGGAGTCAGACTCGACGCCCTGCTCGTCCGGCTCTTCGTCAAAGGCCACCGCCTTGACCAACCCGCCTGACGCCGGATGGGCAAGGTTGGTGTAGGCGGCCCATGTCGCTTCATCCACGCCCAGTTCGGTCAGGATGTCGGCCAGGGGGCGGCCCTCCTGTTTCCAGTATTTGTAGCCGTGGTCGGCGCACTCGAAGGGGATGACCAGGGTGCCGTCCTCGTCCAGATGGGGTTTGGTCTTGTCCATGGACGGGGACTCTTTCACCTTTCGCGGAAAAATTCAACCGAACTCGCGCGCCCCGGCGGGATGCGCGAGTCCGGTCGCAAAATGGTGCCAGGCCCTGCGGCCCGCAGATCAGGCCACGGCCTGCCCCTGGTCCGGGCGGGACTCGGCCATGCAGACCAGCCGGTCGATCTCGCGGACCTTCTTGAGCACGCAGCGCACGATGCGCCGGAATTCCGGAAAATCGCGCTGCGCGTAGTGCTTCCTGGCCCGGGTCAGCCCGGCCAGATCGACCAGTTCATTATAGAGATACGGGGTGTACAGCGGATCCTGGTTCAGGAATATCTCGACCCGGCCCATGGCCTCGTGCACCTCGGTCTGGTTGGCCGCAAGGTTCCGAAAGAGCTTGCCCAAATGCTTCTCGATGTTGCGCAGCGAGGTGGACCAGGCGGGTCCGCGCGGCTCGAAGCGCACCGGGGTCATGGTGCCCCGGCTGGCCGCAAGCTCGGCCATGAACCGCTCCACCCCGCCCGGGACAGAGGCGAACAGCCCCTCGGCGTAGGCGGTTTCCAGGTCCACCACGCGGGTTCCCTCGATGGGCACGCCGCCGCCGTAGACGTTGAAGACCGGCACCGGGGATTCCTTCAGATCGGCCTCCAGCTCGCGCTTGGCGGTCATGTACTGGACCGTGGTCAGGATCTCCTCGCCTTCCATGTTGCGGGTGGTCTGGTGGTAGCTGCGGCGGGTCGTGCTGGTGGTGTGGTTGTGGTGCCCGGCCGCGTGGGAGCGGTCCTTGAGCCAGGCGTAATCCTGGCCGATGAGCACCATGTGGCTCACCCCCATCCAGCGCAGCAGGCGCGAGATGGTCACCGAGACGTTGCCGCCCGCATCGATGACCAGATCATGCTCCTTCATGACGTAAGTACCCATGCCGCCCACGGTCCACAGGGGCAGGGTCGGCCCGGCGTAGCGGGCCACGGCCTCGGGCAGGACCTTGGTGGAATAGATGAGCGGGATGCCCTGCACAAAGTCGGGGTCAAGCCGGTCGAAGAGTTTGAGCATGGACTTGTCGTAGTCAATGGCCACGCAGAAATGGGGCCTGATGCCCAGGGCCTGGAGCGTGGGCACGGTCTGCAGGGCGCAGATGTACAGGGCGTGGCCCGGATTGTCGCGCAGGCTCTGGGCCGCGTCCTCAAGGCTCGGCCCGGCGCCGAGGATGACGCCGCCCAGCCCGGCCGCCCGGCCCTCAAGGCCCCGGATGGAACCCTCGGCCATGGCCCGTCTGAAATTGTGCACCTCGTTGGCGACCATGACGTCCTGGCGAAAGCGCAGGGTCGAAAGCTCCAGCGAGAAGTTCTCCAGCTTGTGGCGCATCCAGGTGGCCCAGCGGGCATACTCCGGCCCCAGCTGCTGGCTGGGCAGATCGCCCTTGAGATGAATCTGGCCGTAGACGAACTGGAGGTCGAGGTTCTTAATCACCTCGTGGATGTAGCGCTCGTCCGGGACCAGGATGTGGAACTTCCTGGCCTCGAAGAAGGGACGGTAGTCGGTCTGGCCCAGGCAGGCCAGGAGCATTTCGGGCCGGGGTTCCAGCAGCATGACCTTGTGGCTGTCGGGCGTGTTCTTGAGCACGTGGTTGACGCCGTAGCCCAGGTTGCAGCCCACGATGAAGGTGGCCGAGGTCTCGGGCTTGTCGCCATTGGTCCACGAGGAATAAAGCCCCACGGGCGGCAGGGCCTCGAACATGCCCTTGCCGTTTTCCATGCGCCAGTCGTGGATGCCGTATTCGTTGATGAACAGGTTGGAGAGCAGCGCCTCCTCGCCGAAGGGGCGGGTGGAAAGCCACTGGAAGACGGGATGCCCCTTGGCCTGCAAATACTCGATGTTGTCCTTGAGAAAGGGATATGCGGTCATGGGTTTTCCTTTTCGCGCCGGGGCGCGGTGTGCTGACTGCCTGCCGGGGTCCGCGCCCGGCCTGCGTGTTCGGGCCGCGTATTCGGGCCGCCTGCTCGGACAGGAAATTGCATGATGCGTGCCAGTTGCACCCCCCGGGATTTTGCAATACGGTGCCTGGGTCGAACACGAATCCTTTTTCCGTTATTTCAGGGAACTGTCATGAACAACGATCTGCTTTCGCTCATCGGGAACACCCCGCTGGTGGAGATTCGCCATCTCAACCCGAACCCGAGCGTCAAGATTTTGGCCAAACTCGAGGCGCAGAATCCGGGCGGTTCGGTCAAGGACCGCGTGGCCGCGGCCATGATCGAGGCGGCCGAGCGCTCGGGCGAACTGACCCGGGACAAGATCATCATCGAGGCCACCTCGGGCAACACCGGCGTGGGGCTGGCCATGGTGGCGGCCATCAAGGGATACCGCATCAAGCTGCTCATGCCCGAGACGGCCAGCGAGGAGCGCAAGATGATCATGGCCGCCTACGGAGCCGAGCTGGAGCTGACCCCCGGCCACCTCTCCACCGACGGGGCCATCGAGCGCGCCTACCGCTACGCCCGCGAAGAGCCTGATACCTATGTGCTCATGGACCAGTTCAACAACCCCGCCTCCATCGACGCCCACTACACCGGCACGGGTCTGGAAATCTGGGAGCAGACCGGCGGCGCGGTGACCCACTGCGTCATGACGCTGGGCACCTCGGGCACGGCCATGGGCATCGCCAAGCGGCTGCACGAAATGGGCCGGGTCCATGTGGCCGCCGTGGAGCCCTACGCAGGTCACAAGATCCAGGGCCTGAAGAACATGCTCGAATCCTACCCCCCCGGCATCTACGACAAGACCTGGCTCGACGAGGTCCTGCACGTGGACGACGAGACCGCCTTCGAAAACTGCCGCAGGCTGGCGCGGGCCGAGGGCATCTTCGCGGGCATGAGCTCGGGCGCGGCCCTGGGCGGGGCCATCCAGCTGGCCGAGCGGCTCGAATCAGGCCTCATCGTGGTCATCTTCCCGGACTCGGGCGAGCGCTACCTGAGCACCCATCTCTACCGGCAGCAGGCGGGCAGCGGCATCACCCTCTTCGACATGGCCTCGGGCGCGACCAAGCCCCTGCGGACCCAGACGGGCCTGGGCCTCTACTCCATGGGCCCGAGCCTGGACAACCCGGACGGACTCGACGCCTGGCGGCGGGTGGTGGTCCTCGACGTGCTGGCCCGGCATCTGCGATCAAGCGGGGTGGATGTCCAGGCCGCCGTGGGCCTGACCGACATGGACGACCGCACCCTGGCCGCAGCCCGGCACACGGACGCCAACCGGGCCGCCTTTGCCCTGCACCGCCGGGCCATGATCGTGGACCGCGCCCGCGACATGGGCGTGGGAATGGCCGCAGACGGCGACCCGGGCGTGGCCTTCCCCCTCTCGTCGGGCGGCGAGGACAAGGCCCTTGAACTCTGCCGCAAGCTGCTCGGCAAGGGGCTGGCCTACGAAAAGCTGCGCTCGGTCTATTTCGACGTCTTTCGCGACAAGCGCTACGGCGAGATCGGGGCCATGGACATGGACAAGGTCTCGGGCGGGCGCACCGTGGACCTCGACGCCTACGTCAAGGACAACCCGCTCGATTTCACGCTGCTCAAGCGGGCCACCCTGCTCGACCTCAAGCGCGGCGAGGTGCTGGAGACCGAATGGGGCAATGTGCGCCCCTCCTGGTTCCTGCAGCACGCGGCCACGGCCCTGACCAGTCTGCCCCGCATCGACGTGATGATCGGCAGCGAAAAGCATCGCTTCCCCCATCTGGAAAATCTCCGGGCCATCTGGTCTGCGGCCGGGCGCGAATTGCAGGCGTGGCTGCTCAACCATCAGGCCACGGAATGCGCCGACGAGACCCTGGTGACCGTGGCCGAAAAGCTCGGCGGCTACCGGGCGGCCCGGTTCTGGCTGCTCTCGTCCTCCTGCCGCAAGCCCCTGTGCGCCAGCGCCGAGAACCTCGCCATGTGGGCGCGCAACTGGCGGCGTGTGCAGGAGACGGCCGCCGCCCTCATGGCCGGCCGCGCCGACAGGGACGAGGCCGTGGCCAGCGAGGTCAGCCAGGCCGCCTTTGACCTGCGCGCCGGATTCAAGACGGCCATGAGCGAGGACCTCGCCCTGCACCGTTTCTGGCCCGTGCTCTTCCGCTTCGTCAAACAGGTCAATGCCTGGGCAGCGGCCGCGACCATGACCGGGGCCGAGGCCGCCACCTGCCTCGAGGAACTGCTGGCCGTGGATTCCATCCTGGGCATTCTCGACCACACCCAGATGCCGCTCACCCTCTCCGAGCTGCCCCTGGAAGTGCAAGGCATGCTGGCCGACCGCCAGAAGGCCCGCGAAACCCGCGACTTCGCCGCCTCCGACGCCCTGCGCGACATGATCGCCGAGGCCGGATTCCGCCTGGAGGACACGGCGGGCGCGCCGAGGGTGTTTCGGATGTGAATCGAGCCGACGACCGACAGCCCAATCAAAGGCCGCCGTTCCCACGAGAACAGCGGCCTTTGATTTGTAAGAGATATGATCGGCCAACAATCCGAAGCCGCCCGTCCTACTCCCGCACCTGCCCCTCGCCCAGGAGGACGAATTTGGCGCTGGTCAGCTCCTGCACGCCCATGGGGCCGTAGGCGTGGAGCTTGGAGGTGGAGATGCCGATCTCGGCACCCAGGCCGAGCTGGGCGCCGTCGTTGAAGCGGGTGGTGGCGTTGGCCACCACCAGGGAGGCGTCCACCTCGCGGATGAAGCGCATGCAGTGCTCGTAGTTCTCGCTCAGGATGGCCTCGGTGTGGTTGGAGCCGTGCTCGGCGATGAAGTCCAGGGCCTCGTCCAGGGAATCCACCACCCGCACGGCCAGGACCAGATCGAGAAACTCGTATCCCCAGTCGCCCGGCATGGCCGGTTCGGCACCATCGCCCAGCAGAGGCAGGGAGCGCGGGCACGCCTTGAAGCGTACGCCCTTGGCGGTCAAAACCTTGTCCACCCGGGGCAGGAGCACTTCTGCCACATCGCGATGCACCAGCAGGCATTCCAGGGCGTTGCAGCCGCTGGGGTACTGGGTCTTGGCGTTGTCGATGATGGGCACGGCCCGGGTGATGTCGCAGGAGGCATCGGCAAAGAGGTGGCAGACGCCCTTGTAGTGTTTGAGCACCGGCATGGTGGCCTGCTCGGTCACGGCGCGGATCAGTCCCTCGCCGCCGCGCGGGATGACCACGTCAATGAAGTCCGAGAGCTTGAGCAGTTCGGCCACGGCCTCGCGGTCCGTGGTGGCGGGCACCTGGACCGCGTCGCGCGGCAGCCCGGCCTGCTCCAGGGCGCGGTGCATCAGCCCGGCCAGACAGGCGTTGGAGTGGAACGCCTCGGACCCGCCGCGCAGGATGACCGCGTTGCCCGCCTTGAGGCAGAGGATGCCCGCGTCCACCGTGGCGTTGGGCCGCGACTCGTAGATCATGGCCACCACGCCAAGGGGCACGCGCATGCGGCCCACCAGCATGCCGTTGGGCCGTCTGGTCATGGACTCGATGCCGCCCACGGGATCGGCCATGGCCGCCACCTCGCGACACCCGGCGATCATGGAGCGCAGCACCTTGTCGCTGATGGTCAGCCGCTGCACCCGGGCCTTGTCCAGGCCGCGTTCGGCAGCGGCGGCGAGATCCAGGGCGTTGGCCTCGGCCACGGCCCCGGACTCGGCCTCCAGCAGGTCGGCCAGGGCCAGCAGCGCCCCGCTCCTGGCCTTGCCCGACGCCTTGGCCAGCGCCCGCGACGCGCGCCTGGCGCGCCTGCCCATGTCGATCATCTGTTGGCGAATATCCATGCCCCCTCCCGTCAAGACTTGTCGAAAATGTCCGAAGAACCGGGACCGCCCCATGGCACTCCACCGGGTCCACCCTGCTAACCCCGGTCACGGCGAAAAGTCAAACCTGACGCCTCATTCTCGCGACCATGCCGAATAGACCGTTTTTCCCATTTTGTCATTTGACCAGCTGTTCATCCGAAATTCTGCCCGAAAAACGACCGCAAATCCCTGTTTCCACAAAATAGGCTTTGACCTTTTTTACAATTTTGCTTATCAAGCCCTCTGCGCCGTCAGGCCATTGACCTGAACGACATCCAGACATCCATACGGAGGAAACTGACACCAATGGTTGAAAACAAGACAGCCGGACCGGCCGCCCTCGACGAGATCGAGGCCCGGGTTCCCTCGTCCCTGCACCCCGTTCTCGAAGCGGCCTTCAAACACAGAAATGTGATCATGGCGAGCGTGGCGGCCATCATCCTCGTCGCTGCGGCCTACGCGGCCTACAGCGGCTACTCCGCCCGGGCGCTGGCCGAGGCCCAGAGCCAGCTCGGTGTCATCGTCATCGAGGCCTCGGGCCAGGACAAGCTCGACAGGCTCGAAGGGCTGCTGGACTCCGCACCCAAGTCGGCCAGGGCCGCCGTGCTGGCGGAGCTGGCCCAGTCGGCCATGAACCTTGAAGAATGGGACAGGGCCGCCGACGCCTGGGGCCGCCTTGCGGCTGCGGCTAACGACGAGTTGAAGGTCGTGGCCCGCCTTGGCGAGGCCAAATGCCTGCTGCTGGCGGGCAAGGCCAGCGAATCGATGACGGTGCTCAAGGCCCTGGCGGCCAGCGCCCCGGCCGGGTTCGCCGTGCCGGTCCAGCGCCAGCTGGCCACGGCGGCCGAGCAGGCGGGCGACACGGCCCAGGCCCTCCAGGCCTATCGCAGGCTTTCCGAGGAGCAGGTGTCCGACAAGCCCTTCATCGACCACAGGATCGCCCAGTCGGAAGCGAACTGATCCCGCTCACCCGATTCAATCAATTACGGAGAGACTTCATGGCACATTCCCTCCTGGCCGACGCGCCCGGCCACATCGACCTGCTGCTCGGCAACGAGGCCATCGTTCGCGGAGCCGTCGAGGCAGGCCTGCAGGTGGCCACCTGCTACCCCGGCACCCCTTCCTCCGAGGTACCCGATACCCTTTTCCGGCTCTCACCAGAAGCCAGGTACTCCTTTGAATACTCGGTCAACGAGAAGGTCGCCCTTGAAGTGGCGGGCGGCGCGACCCTGGCCGGGGCGCTGACGCTGTGCACCATGAAGCATGTCGGGGTCAACGTGGCCGCCGACCCGCTCATGACCCTGTGCTACACCGGCACCCCGGGCGGTCTGCTGCTGCTCTCGGCCGACGACCCCGGCTGCCATTCGAGCCAAAACGAGCAGGACAACCGCTACTACGCCCGGCTGGCGGGCATGCCGGTCCTCGAACCGTCCACAGCCCAGGAGGCCAAGGACATGACCCGCGACGGCCTGCTCCTGAGCAAGAAGCACGGCGCGCCCTTCATGCTGCGCACCACCACCCGGGTCAACCACCTGCGCGGCCCGGTGGAGTTCGGCCCGGTGCCCGACCCGGGCAAGCCCGACGGCTTCCAGCGCAACCCCTCGAAATTCGTCCCCATCCCGGCCTTCTCCCGGCCCATGCACGTGGCCCTGCTTGAGCGGCTCGAAGCCCTGCGCCAGGAGGCCGAGAACTCCCCCTACAACACCGTCACCGGCAGCGGCTCGCTGGGTATCGTCTGTTCAAGCATCAGCCGCGCCTATGTGGCCGATGCCCTGGCCCAGAGCGGTCTGGCCGACAGGGTCAAGGTGCTTGGGCTCGGCTTCAGCCACCCGCTGCCCGAGACCATGTGCCTCGACTTCCTTTCGTCGGTCTCCCGGCTCCTCGTGGTGGAGGAGCTGGAACCCATCCTCGAAAACGACCTGCGCGTGCTGGCCCAGAAGAACGGCCTGGACGTCGAGATTCTTGGCAAGGACGTGCTGCCCCGGTGCAACGAGTTCACCGTGAGCATGGTCGAAGACGCCATCTGTCGGCTCACAGGCGAGGCCGCCCCGGTGCGCGACGCCTGCCAGCCCGCCGCCCTGCCCATGCGGCCGCCCAACCTCTGCGCAGGCTGCCCCCATCGCGGCTCCTACTTCGCCGCGCGCAAGGTCTTTGGCGACGACGCCATCTACTCGTCCGACATCGGCTGCTACACGCTGGGGCTGCTGCCTCCGCTCAAGGCGGCGGACTTCCTGCTGTGCATGGGGTCGTCCATCTCGGCGGGCGGCGGCGCGGCCCTGGCCTCGGGCAAGACCGTGCTGGCCTTCATCGGCGACTCCACCTACTTCCACTCCGGGCTCACCGGCGTGGCCAACGCCGTGTTCAACAAGCACGACGTCCTCATCGTGGTGCTCGACAACCGGACCACAGCCATGACCGGCCACCAGCCCCACCCCGGCGTGGACAAGACCATCCTCGGCGACAACGACTCCCGGCTGGACATCGAGGCCTCTTTGCGCGGACTCGGCGTGACCGAGGTGCGCGAGGTCAACCCCTTCAACCAGAAGAAGACCATCGCCGCCTTCGAGGAACTCAAGACCATGAAGGGCGTGAGGGCGCTCATCGCCAAGGAGCCGTGCCCGCTGTTCACCCGCCGGATCTACAAAAAGGTCGCGCCCCAGGTGGCCTATGTGGCCGAGAGCTGCACCGGCCGGTTCGAATGTCTGGACACCCTGGCCTGCCCGGCCATGTACCGCGACGGCGACCACGCGGCGGTCAATCCCATCCTGTGCAACGGCTGCATGCTCTGCCTACAGGTGTGCGGACACATCAAAGCCAAGAAAAGGGGCAGCTAGAATGAACGACATCAAGCCCATCCGCATATTCATGACCGGCGTTGGCGGCCAGGGAACCCTGACCGCCACCACCATGCTTGCCAGGACCGTGCTCGCCGCCGGACTGCCCGTCACCTCCGGCGAAATCCACGGCATGGCCCAGCGCGGCGGCGTGGTGGAATCCACCGTGCTCATCGGCTGCAAATCGCCCAAGATCGGCCACGGCGAGGCAGACATCCTGCTGGGCTTCGAGCCCATGGAGACCGTGCGCGCCCTGCCCTACCTCAAGCGCGGCGGACTGGTGCTTTCCAGCACCGAGTTCATGCCCCCGCTCTCGGTGGCCATGGGCAAGCAGGCCTGCCCGAGCCTCGACGAGATCAAAACCCAGGTGGCCGCCTGCACCGATAAGGCCCACTACATGAACAGCCAGACCATCGGCATCGAGGCGGGCGCGGTCCAGAGCGGCAATATCGCCCTACTCGGCGCCCTGTGCGCCACGGGCGCGCTGCCCTTCGGACCCGAAGCCCTGGCGGCGACCATCAAGGCAAACCTCCCGGCCAAGCTCCAGGCCGTCAACCTCAAAGCGCTGGAACTCGGCGTGGCCGCGCTCGACGCATAAAGAACAAGCACATGGCACACACGACACAAGGCGACTCCGACCTCAGCTATCTGGTCACCCTCAAGACCATTCAGGAAACCCTCAAGCGGGACGCGCCCCTTGAGGAATCCCTGAACCAGCTCCTGAGGATACTGGCTCAGGACATGGAGTACGTCAGGGCGTTCATGGTCATCATGGACCCCAAGACCGAGAACCTGAAGCTCTCGCTCACCTACAGCCCGGCCCAGGCCGACGACGTGACCTACTCGCCGGGCCGGGGCGTCATCGGCAGAGTTTTCGGTTCGGGCCAGTCCATCACCGTGCCGCGCATGTCAGACGACAAGGAGTTCCTCAACAAGGCCTTTGGCCGCAGCGAGGAAGAGCTGCGCAAGCTCGGCTTCATCTGCGTGCCGGTCATCAACCGGGGTACGAGCGACCATGAGGTCATCGGCGCCCTCTCGGTGGACGTGCCCCTGATCCCGGCCGAGGACCTCGACGCCCACCGCCAGTTTCTCGAAGTGGTGGCCGGCATCATCGCGGGCCATGTGGCCCAGTTGCAGGAAGAGATGGCCGCCCAGAATCATCTGCTCACCCAGGGTCTGATGGCGAGCAGCGTGGACACCACCCCGCCCAAGGACTTTGTGGCCGCCAGCAAGGCCATGCGCCTGGTGCTCAGGCAATCACGCCAGGTGGCCCCCAGCCGGGCCACGGCGCTGCTGCGCGGCCAGTCCGGCACGGGCAAGGAATTGCTGGCCGAGGCGATCCATTCGGCCAGCCCCAGGGCAGACAAGCCCCTTATCCGGCTCAACTGCGCGGCCCTGCCCTCGGAACTCATCGAGTCCGAATTGTTCGGCCACCAGAAGGGTGCCTTTACCGGGGCCTTCCAGACCAAGCGCGGCCTGTTCGAGGTGGCGGACCAGGGAACCCTGTTCCTCGACGAGATCGGCGAACTGTCCATGGACGCCCAGGCCAAGGTGCTGCGCGCCATCCAGGAGAAGGAAATCCAGCGCGTGGGCAGCGAGCAGACCATCACGGTGGACGTGCGCCTCATCTGCGCCACCCACCAGCCCCTGGAGGAACTGCTCGAAAAAGGAAAATTCCGCGAAGACCTTTACTACCGCATCAACGTCTTCCCCATCTTCATCCCGCCGCTCCACGAGCGCCGCGAGGACATCCTGCCCCTGGCCGAGCATTTCCTGAGCGATTTCTCCAGCGAATACGGCAAGGAGGTCAAGCGCATCTCCACTCCGGCCATCGAGCTGCTGGTCATGTACCACTGGCCCGGCAACGTGCGCGAACTGAAGAACTGCATCGAGCGCGCCGTATTGCTGTGCGAGGAATCGGTCATCCGCACCTACCACCTGCCGCCAACCCTCCAGTCGGCCGAGAGTTCGGCCACGGGCATCAACCTCTCCTTTGGCGAGGCGGTGGCCAAGTTCGAGCAGGAGCTGCTGGTGGATTCCCTCAAGAAAACCGGCGGCAACATGCTCCAGTCCGCCCGCGATTTGCGCGTTTCCTACCGCATCGTCAATTACAAGGTGAAGAAGTACAGCATTGACGTGAAGAAGTTCTCGCAGACCAAGAAGAAGCCGCGCAAGAAACTGGAGAACTGATCCGGTCGGCAGCCTTCAAGAAGCATTGTTCAGCCCCTGGCACAAGCCTCTCCGCGAGGTCCTGGCCGGGGGCTTTCCCTTGCCGGGCCAAGTCTGCTACACCGGGGCATGGACAACGCCGCCCACCTCGTCTCGCGCCTCGTGACCCTGACCCGCAGCAGCGGGTATCTCGCCCCGGACCACGCCACGGCCGCGGCCGCCACCCTGCTCGAAGCGCGGCCCCTGACCCCGCCCCTGGCCGCCCTGGGCAGCGGTCTGGTCCGCCACGCCGCCATCTTCGACCCCTTTGACCGCGACACGCTCCGCCTGGCCGAGGACGTCAACCGCACCCTGGGCCACCCACCCATGGGAGACTGGCTGGCCAAGGCCCGACGACTGACCGCCGCCGAACCCGTGCCCGAGGCCATCAACCCGCCCGACCCGCGCGCGGCCGCGCCGGACGCCCTGCTGACCCATGTGCTGGCCCAGCCCGCCAACGCCCACCGCTACCCGGTGCTGCTCGCCCTGTGGCGCGCAGGGGCGCGCGAGCAGTTGATACGGGCCATCGAGATCATGGCTGCCTCGCCCTCGGGGCTGCTGGCCGGTCCCATGCTCGCCTGGGGTGCCTACGGCGCGGGCGAACCGCTGCTGGCGCAGATGCTCCTCGACGAGTCGGTCACGGCCTTCCCGGCCCACACCCTGCGCGCCCGCATGGCCCTGGACCAAGGCGACACGGCGGGAGCCCGCGACCATCTGCTGGCCACCCTGGACGCGGAGCCGTTCCAGCCCGCCGCCATCGAGCAGTTGGCCGGGCTTGCCGACGGCCACGCCGGGCCCGGGCCCACGCCCGGACCAAACACCCACATCTGCCTCTATTCCTGGAACAAGCCGGACATGCTGGCCCGCACCGTGGCCTCGCTGGCAGCCACGCGGCTGGGTCAGGCGCGGGTGACCATCCTGAACAACGGCACCACCACCTGCCCGCCGGACGAACTGGAGCGGCGGGTACGCGAGGCCGCGCCCGGACTTGCCGCATCCCTGGCCTTTGTCCATCTGCCGGTCAACGTGGGCGCTCCGGCGGCCCGCAACTGGCTGCTCGCCATGCCCGAGGTGCGCGCGGCCCGGCTGGTGGCCTTTCTGGACGACGACGTGCTCCTGCCGCCCCACTGGCTGTCCCGTCTCACGGCCACGCTGGCCCGCTTCCCCGAGGCGGCCGCCGCAGGGTGCAAGTGCGTCAACCAGGGGGTGCGGACCATCCAGTACGCCTTCCGCAATCTCTCCGAGGTCGGCGAGAGAAAAATCCGCTTCACGCCCAACGCGCCCACCCTCATGGACATGGGCCAGTTCGACGCGGCGCGCCCCTGCCTGACGGTCATGGGCTGCTGCCATCTGCTCCACAGGGAGCGCCTGGACCGGCTCAACGTGCCGGACTTCGGCGTGCGCTTCTCCCCGTCCCAGGTGGACGACATCGAGCACGACATGCAGATATGGAAGGCGGGCGGCCAGGTGATCTACGACGGCGGGGTCGCGGTGGTTCACCTCCAGGACACGGGCGGAGCGCGCACCCGGGCCTCCCTGGCCCAGGCCCACGCCAACCACCACAAGCTGGAGCACACCTTCAGCCACGACGACCTGCTGCGCATGGACAAGGCCACGGCCCGGGCCGACCGGCTCCACTTCACCCGCGCCCTGGGGACAGTCCTGCCCACCCTGGACGGCCCGGCCGGGGCCTTCTGGCGCATGCTCCACCCCCTGCTCCTCGAAGCCCTGGCCGACTGAGCCGCCACGCGAAAAAAGGCGGCCCGGAAACCCGGACCGCCCCTGATGGCAGTGGAATCGCGTGCAAGCCTACTTGAAGGAGCGGGCGAAGAGGTCGGCGATGGCCTTGCGGCCGTTGTCCTCAAGAAAACGGGTGCCGGTGCCGGTGAAGTGGGTCTCGGTGATCAGCGGATCGGTCACGGCCGCCCACTGGCCGGACTCCCAGCGGAACCAGCCGTTCTTCACCTGACCGAAGACATAAAGCTCCTTGTTGCAGATCTTGGCGAACTCCGCGCCCCAGCCGGTGCCGCCCCTGACCGTGCCATCCTCCTGGATGGTGCCGACAACAAAGACCTGATGGGAGGACTCCACCTGATACATGATGGTCTGGAGCACCTTGCGCATCTTCTCCGCGTTGGTGAACTTGCGGTTGAGGAGCTTTGCGACGTAGGTGAGGCTGACGTCCTTGCGGATCAGCTCCTCGTTGGTCAGGACACGGATGCCCCGGCTGCGCTCGATCTTGTGCCCCTCGAAGGTATAGTTGACCTCGGCCAGGCCATACTGCTCGGCCAAGCGGCCGAACTCGGCCTCGGCGCCCTGCGCACCGCCGCTGAACAGCGTGTGGGAATCGAATTTGGTCATGCGTTCTCCTTGGTATGGGTCGATATGCGTGGCGTTGACGGCCGTATCGACACGACCCGGGCTTCACCGGTGTTCATTATGCACACGCCGCGCACACGGAGCAATAGTCTGTGCATCATTTTTCCCCAAAAAGCCATTCTTTTTCCGGCCGCCAGGGAGGCGGGTCACTCCCCCAGCGCCTGCATCTTCACGGTCAGGTCGGTCAGCAGGACGCGATCCATGAGCCCGGCCATGCGCTCGAACTCCTCGGGCGCATACTTGCCCAGAAGCTTGCGCATGTTGGCCGCAGCCCCGGCCGCCTGTCCGCCGCCCACGTCGCTCTGCGCGCCCGAGACGCGCTTGTGGCGCACGGCCAGGAATCCCTGGTACACGGCGTAGCCGCCGCCAAGAACCATACGCAGGTCGCGCTCCAGGTCGTCGTACTGGGTGGGCGAGAAACGCAGGTCAAAGGGACCATTGTCCAGCAGCCGCGCCGTCCTGAAGAGATGAACGCAGCCCGTGACCGAGGCGCAGGGGCGGATGTAGTCCGCCTGGCCGAAGTCCGCCTCCTGGAGCATCAGGGTAGCCATCAGCGCCTGCTCGCGCCCGGCCGGGTCCGGGGTCAGGTTGTGCTCGCCGCACTGGACCCGGGCCGGTCCGTCGAAATCCACCACCTTGCACCCCCACACCCCGGCCTCGGGATAACGGCCCACAGCCCCGCCGAGGCGCAGCAGCCAGTCCGGCGGCAGGGCAATGTCGTCGTCGATGTAGGCGGTGAAGTCGCTGGCAGCCACTTCCGGCAGATGCATCAGCCAGTTGCGCGCCGCCGGAGCGCCCACGTTGACCGGCAGCCGGACCAGCCCGGCCCGGTCCGAACCGACCCTGTCGATGAAGCGGCGCACCACCTCGGCCGTGTCGTCGGTGCTTCCGTTGTCGAGGATGCGCACCTGGGCGTCGCCCAGATCGGAGCGGGCCAGGGAGTCGAGAGTCACGGCCAGATCGGTTGCCTTGTTCCAACTGTAGCCGAGGATCATCACCCGCCCGGGCAGGGGGCGCAGATCATTCGCCCCGTCCACGGCCAGTTCGAAGAGACGCAGCCACAACCCCGTGTGCCACGGCCGGGAATGGGCGCACTGGCGCAGCAGGTCGGTGCCCCCGTCGCGCTTGCCCGCCCGCAGCCAGGCCGTGGCCAGCCGCTCGCGCACCAGGGGCAGAGGCAGCGATTCCTCCAGATGGCGGTAGATTGCGGCCGCAGGCAGCGCCTCGCCCGACACCAGCAGGGCGTTGGCCTGGGCGTAAGCAAAGAGCGGACCGAGCCCCTCGGGCGTGACAACCGTGGTCAGGGTGGTGGTCAGAGCGGTGGAGAAGAGCGACCAGTCGCCCCGGATGCGGCAGAACTCGTAGAGATGATGCCACCAGAAGAGATTGCGCGGGGCGTGGCGCAAGTGCCCGGTGATGCAGGCCAGCTGGTCCCGGGGCGGCCCGGCCATGGCCAGCCGCGTCTCGGGCGTGACCTCGGGCTGCCAGTGGGCCATGACCGAGCGCAGGATGGGGACCAGCGGTTTGGGCAGAGCAGGCAGACGCCCTGCGGACTGGGCGAGCAGGGCCGCGCACTGGCCGTCGAACGGGTTCTCGCCCCAGGCAGCCAGCAGCAGATCGGCCCCGATCATGGAGAATCGGTCGCCCGGCGCGCGGCTGTGGGCCAGGGCCGTGGCCGCCGTGGCGTGCAGATGCACCCTGCCCGTGCAGCCCAGCAGCAGCGGACGCAGCAGATCGCCAGGAAGGGCAACAAGATCGCTGGAATGAGCCATGTTCACCACCTATGCGCCGCATGGCGAAAAGTCAACCGCGCGCCCCGGTCAGCCCGGGTCAGCCCCCTTCCTGTGCGTGCGGATTTCTGCTAGGTGTCGGCATCATGGACACGCCCGAAATCCCCGCCCCCCTGCGCCTCGACAAATCCGCCCTGCCCCCGTCCGCGTGGCCCGGAATCCTGCCCGCCTTCAGGGAGCGCTTCTCGGGCTGGCACCTGGGCATGGGCACGCCCGATGTCCTGGGCGGGCTGCTGCGCGGCCTGAACGCCCTGGGCGCGGAAGACCTCGGTTGCCGCGACACGGCCCGGGCCATGGGCCTGTGGGGCGCGCAGGCGCATCCCCTCTCGGCCCCGCTGGCAGCGGCCATACCTCCCGACGCCCTGGCCGGACACCCGGGGCTGACCGCTCTCCTGACCCGGCTGGCCGATACGCCGCCTCCCGAGCAGGCCGACGCCGAGGCGGCCGCCACCTGGCACGCCCTGGTCAGGGGCGACGACCACGATCTGACCCTGCATTTCCTGACCCTGACCCTGCGCGACCCGCTGCGCTGGCCCGCCTGGCTGCGCCACTGCTGGCAGGATCTGCTCTTTCTGAACCGGCCCGAACTGGCCCGGGCCGCCCTGGACATGATCCCCTGGGACGCGCCCTCCCTGCCCCTCAAGGCACGGCTCGCGGCCGAGCTGGCCTTTCACACCCGGCCGCCGGACGAGGCGCTGCCCCTGGTCGCCGGGCTGGACCCCGCCCTGTGGGGATTCTGGCGCGCCTACGCAGGCGGCGAACTGCTGCTGCGTCTGGGAGAAATCGAAAGAGGCCGGGACGGTTTGGCCATGCTCTGGCAGGCCATGCCCTGGCACGTCAACCTGACCCTCAAGCTGCACGACCTGTACGCCCCGCCGCCAGCGAAGACGACGGACGGGGAAACCGCCTCCGTGGCCGTGCTCCTCTATTCGTGGAACAAGGCGGACCTGCTGGCCGCGACCCTGGAGAGCCTGGCCGCCAGCGACCTGGGCCGGGCGGGCGTGTTCGTCCTGGACAACGGGTCTACGGACCACACACCCCAGGTGCTTGAGCGGATGCGCGGGCTCTTTGGTCCAGAAAACGGTCGCGCCGGGCTGCAAGTGACCACCCTGCCGGTCAATGTGGGCGCTCCGGCAGCGCGCAACTGGCTGCTCTCCCTGCCCGAGGTGCGCCGCTGCGCCTGGGCCGCCTTTCTGGACGACGACGTGGTCCTGCCGCCCGACTGGCTGACCCGGCTGCTGGGTGCGGCGCGGGAGCATGGCGGCGCGGACCGCATCGGGGCCGTGGGCTGCCGCATCACCTCGGCCACGCCGCCCCACGGGCAGCAATCGGCGGACTACAATCTCTTCCCCAGGCCGCCCAAGGCCCCGGAGCCGGGCGCGCTGCCCAACCGGGTGGCGGTCTTTGACAACTGCGCCGGGTCGCCGGACACCGGGCTGTTCACCTATGTCCGGCCCTGCCTGTCTGTCTCGGGCTGCTGTCATCTGGTGTCCATGGCCGCCATAGCCAAGGCGGGCGGTTTCGACCTGCGCTACACACCCTCACAGTTCGACGACCTGGACCGCGACATGCGCTCGGCCCTGGCCAGAATGCCCGCCCTGTATGCCGGAACCCTGGCCGTGCGCCATGTCCAGCATTCGAGCCTGGCCAGGGCGCAGACCCTGCGCCAGACCGGCCACATCATGGGCAACAAGCTCAAGCTCGACACCAAATACTCGGACGAGGAATTGGCCGCCCTGGCCCGCGACACCACCCGGCTCCTGTGGGACGACCTCGAAACAAAGCATGCCGCCCTGGTTGACCGGCTTGGCCGTGATGCTTAGTTCGGGGTTTGAACCATCAGCAGGACAGGAAGGGAATCATGGATGATGTCAGGGTCTACGGCGATTTTCACCGCGTCTCGCCGGAGCTGTTCGAACGGATCAAGGACGCCCTCCCCTTTGATCAGGTGGAGTACGATGGCGACGTGCTGCGCCTGGACCACGAGGGCGTGTACCTGATGATCGACGATTTTCTGGAACTGATGCGCGACTTGCTGCCCGAGGGCGGCTACGGCCACGTGGAATACATCGACAACCTCGAATGGGTGGTCATCCGCTACACCATCACCCCGGGCAGGATAGACGAAAAGCGCGTCCTCGTGGACAACGTCCTCGACGCCCACATGCGCGACCACGGGATGTAAGTGGGTCAGGCTATGAAGGTCCGATGTTACAGCACAGGGCAATGAGATTCCACGTAGACTATGCCGATATTTATTGGAGTGGTAGCCTTGAATCGTTAAACATTCACATGTTTCGCAATAGCATTAAACCACCCCATCACTTCTCCACCAGGATCACGTGCTTCAAGAAGTTCAGGAGTCATTGCCCGTACAGCTTCCGTGTTAAGCCACTTCTTGGCCCGACTACCTTTCTCTTTCTGCTTTTTGGGTTCCAGTTCAGCCCATCCTGTTTGAGCTCCTGAGACAAAGTGAACTGCTTTAGCAACTATTGTCGGCACATCATCACGATCTCCAAATTCCACAAGCCCAACAAGTTCCGACTTTACTGCAACAATTGCATCAACGTGGAGATAATTCTCCATCTCATATTTCTTGGTGCATAGTCCAATGCACCCCTCTCCTCGCTCAGAAACAGTTTGAGCCGTTATCTCATTTTGTTGTTTATCCCCATCGAAAAGATGAAACTCCGGACGATTGAGCCCGGCCAAACGATGTGCCCAAAGGGACAAATTTGTGCCACCGCAAGGGATAAATATAATTATACCTTTCTCGTCCAGCTTAACTAAGTCAGGGACATCAACCCCATTGGCAATCAACATTGTTGACATACTCTGCAGAAAATGGATGTCATTTACACCTTCGACACCAATAAACAACTTCACGTCATGGTCAGGAAGAACACCGAGGTCTTTAGCAAGCTTATTCAAAACCTCCCTCTCACCTCCTTCACCTTCAACAGACCGACACCCCCCATTGTCACATACATGGCGTATGCAGCTACTAGGAATTCTCCTGGCAAGCACTGGATTGTGTGAAGTCAACAACACCTGTCGACCTGGATTTTCCGAAAGTTCCAACAACGCGTTGAGAAGCAATTTTTGATTAGCTGGATGCTGACTTGTTTCTGGCTCTTCGATGGCATAGATTACTGGAACATCCTCACCTCGGTCATAAGCATTGGACTCTGCCTTGGCGCGGAAGAAATTCAACAGCACGAGCCGCCGAACACCACTCCCGCGCTTATTGAGTGGGATGTCTTCTTCGCCCGTAAGGCTAACTTTGAGAACCTTGCTCCAATTCGGCTCAGTGAAACGTGCCTTGAGTTCACCTGCAAGCTCTGGATGCATCTCACGGAGTTTCTCTACAGTCTTGTCCGCCGTAGATTGGACTTCATTTTTAACTTGATCAACTAAGGCATTCAGCTTTGGTTCCAATCCCTTGAAAGCCTCTTTCATTGCTGCGTTCATGGGGTCTTGAGCTTCGGGATCAGTGTCAGTACTGGAGCGGTCCGCCTTAAAAAGTGCAAAAGTTGGCAATGAAAGCTTGAGTTGTTCCCATAATTTTTTCCCGGAATCCTTGTCCAATTGCAGCAAACGGTCACAAAGGACTAAGTCGTCAACAGTGCTCCTTATTGCTCCCCTGAGTTGTGAACTCACCTTTTGATCGACATCAGAAAGATCCGCTCCAAGCTCTTTCGCACGACTTCTCAAGTCTGTTATCTTTAACTCCAGCAGATCATCAACTCTTTGTGCAGATGGATGATTAGCCATTGCATACATTGCAGCCTTGGGAGTCTTTTTCGTGCAGTCCCAAATTTGGTGAAGCTCTAATCGGCCTTCTTTATTAAGAAGAAACTCATTTTGGAGATTTGTTGGGTAGTCTTTGTCGATGACTATCTGCTCTGGAAAATCCTCAAACTCGCAGACAATCGCGACATCTGTGGGGTCTCCGCTCTTATTGGCATCATCTTGGTCAATCTTCCCGTCCCCAAAAAAAATATTCAACGCCTCAAATATTGTCGACTTCCCAGCGTCATTTCGCCCAACGATCATTGAGAGCTTGCCCAACTTAATCGTTGTTTCCTCTTTGTAGCATCTGAAATTTCTAAGTCTCACGCGTACAAGCTTCACAAAGATTCCCCTTTATCCCAAATGATTACCCGTTGCTACTTACTCCCCAAAACGATGGTGGCCTTTTCATCATGAGAAGGTTGGCATCAATTGATATCAGTAGTTGGTAAACATGCCAGATAATAGCCGGGATAGCCTACTGATTTTCTTGCACCTAAACAGGCTCATAATGCACGCATATCACAGCAGCGTCCGGCGCGCCCCTTCCTCGGCCAGATGCACGTCCACGGCCTTGGGGGCGATCTCCTCGTCGGTCACGGCGTAGCTGACGCGCTCGCCGGGCTCCAGGCTCTGGAATCCGTCGCGCACGATCTCGGTGTAATGGACGAAGACGTCCATCCCGTCGTCGCCGGTGATGAAGCCGAATCCCTTCTTGTCGTTGAACCAGGTCACTTTGCCTTCGCGCCGCACGGGAACCTCCGGTTTCATGAGCCGCCTTCAATGCAGTGAATCACCCTACCCCGCGACGGAATCCTTGGCAATGTCCGCGCCGCCCAAAGGGGCAAGACGCGCCTCGTAGGCCTCGCGGGTGCCGGAAAAGGCCACGCGGCCCGCTTCAAGGACCAGGACGCGGTTCACGGCGTTGATCATGTCGCTGGCGTGGTGGGTGACGAGGATGAAGGGCACCCCGGCCCCGGCCAGCCGCTGCAACACTTGACGCATGAGGGTGCGCGAGGGTGCGTCCAGCCCGGTCAGCGGCTCGTCGAGCAGGAGCAGGTCAGGCCCCGGGGCCATGGCCCGGGCCAGGAACACCCGGCGCTGCTGCCCATAGGACATGCGCCGCAGGGGACGGTCCGCCAGATGGGCCAGACCCACCCGCGCCAGCCACTCGCGGGCCATGACAAGCTCCTCGCCCGTGGGTTCGTCGAGCATGCCCACGCTGCCCCGGAACCCGGATAGCACGGTCTCCAGAGCGGACACCTCCCAGCCCAGTTCCCGGGCGTATCCGGCCTGGAGGGCGGGCGAGACCACCCCAAGACGCGGCCGCGCCTCGTCCATGGGCATGCCGCCCAGCCGCTTGACTGTCCCGATCTTGGGCCCCATCCCGGAGTCGTCGGCATAA
>NZ_JASTWE010000032.1 GCF_030282845.1 Pseudodesulfovibrio pelocollis | reverse complement strand
AAAAGATGAGATACTAGGGCGTGCCGAGTGCCATGGCGACAGGGGGTGCCTAGCGGCGGCAACGCATTGACCCCGACTCCTTCAGCGGCGCATCGACCAGCGAGACCCTGATCCGTATTCATCCTTCCTTGATCCTGACACTTTGCCCTCCAGGGTTGACACAGGCGGGAATGCCAGTGTAGTGCGCAATTGTTGTTGAAAACGATTTTCAAATTCACCACAAGAAAGGAGTTACCATGAAGACTTTTCGCATTGTTCTCGGCCTGATGGGCCTGCTTGTCCTGTTTGCCGCCACCACGGCTCAGGCCCATGACATGTGGCTGGAAAAGAGGGGTGACCGGGCATGGCTGCTCTACGGCCACCCGGGCAGCACAGATCCCTACCCCCTTTCCCGCATCACGAGCCTGACCGGCATTACCGCCAATCATTGGGAGGTGGCGCTGGAGCCCATGGAGCACAAGGGAGAAGCCTATGCGTGGCTCAATGACGACTTTGCCATGCTCTGCGTCGATTTCGACAACAAGTACTGGTACAACACCGAGGAAGACGGCTGGCGCAACTTTCTGGACCCGCGCGAAGTGCGCGGCACCATCATGGACGAAGGCCGCTCCTGGAAGCTCGCCAAGGAGATCGTCTCCTGGCAGCCGTTCATGGCGCAGCCTGTTGGCCAGCGCGCCGAAATCGTTCCCCTCAAGGACCCCACCACCCTCAAGGAAGGCGACACCCTGCCCGTGATGCTCTTCTACGAGGGCAAGCCCATCCCCGCCACGGGGGCTGCTGTTTCCGTGACCTCCGACTCCACGGTCGAGCATCCCGAGATGCACAAGATCACTGACCAAAAGCCCGTCAACGTCAAGGTCGGACCAGCGGGCCGCCAGCTCATCCTCGGCAAGTACGAGCACCGTCTCGACGACACCCGCCGCGTCTGGTACGCCTTCTCCCTGAGCTTCACCACCAGGTAATCCTACGGAGAAGCCATGACCAGACAGCGCATCCTGCCCGCCATGCTCCTCGCCGCCTCCTTGCTGGTCCCGGCCAGCGCCATGGCCCACGCCGCCATTTGCAGCTGCTTTGACAACGGCGACAACACCGTGACCTGCGAAGGCGGCTTCTCGGACGGCTCGTCCGCCGCCGGAGTCCGGGTCTTTGTCCGCGATGCCAGCGACACCACCATCGCGCGCGGTGCCATGAACGACGACAGCGAGTTCACTTTCGAGAAACCCGCTGGTGCCTACACGGTGCTCTTCGACGCCGGGCCGGGCCACCAGATTCAAATCCAAGGCAGCAACATCGTTCAATAACCTGAACGCATATGCCAACACCCAAGGGCGCGCTCACCAGCGCGCCCTTTTGCTTCATCGAGCAGCCAGGGTCGTGTGATGCCTCGCCCTCCCCTTTCGCCAATCCCGCCCAGACGGTGCGAGGCGCGAGAGGATCAAGACAGAAGCGCAGTCTGCTTCGCATTTCATTCAATCCACTAGTGAACCAGCCCCCCGCTGGGGGCGGGAAAGTGTTCGAGTGCGAGGCGCGAGAGAGGATCAAGACCGAAGCGTAGTCTTCCTACGCAAGGGTTTGATCCTCTCGAAGCAACGAAGCAATCGGACGCTTTCCCGCCACCAGCCTAGGTGGCCGTTGAAAAAGTCAGGACCATCAGGCTGTTCAAAAATGGTGAGCTGCTAGGCGCGAAAAAAGTTCAAGGCCGAAGCGTTGTCTTCCTCCGCGTTCCATTCAACCCACCTTCGAAGCGAGCCCCCGCAGGGGGCGGGAAAGCGTTCGAGTGCGAGGCGAGAGAGAGGATCAAGACCGAAGCGTAGTCCTCCTACGCGAGGGTTTGATCCTCTCGAAGCAACGAAGCAATCGGACGCTTTCCCGCCCCCTGCCTAGGTGGTGAGGTGGGCGGTGGGGATGGTGATGGTAAAGATGGCGCCCTGGCCCACGCGGGAATTGGCCATGATGGACCCGCCCATTTCCTTGACCAGCTTCTTGGTGGCCATCAGGCCGATGCCTGTGCCCCGGCTGCCCTTGGTGGTGAAGAAGGAGTTGAAGATCCGGGTCAGAATCTCGGGCGCGATGCCGTGGCCCGTGTCTTCCACCTCGTAGCGCACGGCCATGCCGCCGCCGTCGCGGGTGCGGATGACCACTTTTTTCTCGCCTTCCAGGCGGTCCTGGCAGGCGTCGATGGCGTTGGACACGAGGTTGGTCAGACATTGGTGGATGGCGTTGGGGTCGATGCGCATGGAGGGGAGCGCCCCGGCCAGGTCGAGGACCAGCTCGACGCTACAGTTCTCGGCCTGGGTGGCCATCAGGTCGTGCACTTGTTTGGCCGGGCTGTTGGGGTCCGCGTCCACGGGATTGATGGTCACGGGCTTGGCGTAGTCGAGCAGTTCCATGGAGAGATTGCGGATGCGCTCCACGTCGCGGCGCACCATCTCCCACCCCTGGCGCAGGTATTCGCGGTTTTCAAGCTCCAGGCCCTTTTCGATGACGAACATGCCGCCTTCGAGCCCTCCGGCCACGTTCTTGATGGCGTGGGACATGGAGGCCACGGTCTGGCCCACGGCGGCCATGCGCTCGGCCTCCACCAGCTCCTTGCTCTTCTCGAGCACGAGGTGTTCGAGGTTTTCGGTGTATTCGCGCAATTGGTCGCGGATGGCGATCTTCTCTTCGGCGCGCCTGAGCGAGATTTCGAGGGCGTTCTCGTGCAGGGGTTTGGTGATGAAGTCGCCCGCGCCAAGGCGCAGGCTCTCGATGGCCACGCCCATGTCGCCATGGCCGGTGATCATGATCACCTCGC
Organism: Pseudodesulfovibrio pelocollis; assembly: GCF_030282845.1. GTDB lineage: Bacteria > Desulfobacterota > Desulfovibrionia > Desulfovibrionales > Desulfovibrionaceae > Pseudodesulfovibrio > Pseudodesulfovibrio pelocollis. The sequence continues at coordinate 41,798 of NZ_JASTWE010000032.1, read as the reverse complement.
TGTCGGGCCAGTCTCTCTTGACGCGCTTGAGCAGCTCAAGCCCGTCCATGCCCGGCATCCTTATGTCGGTCACGATCAGGGGGATTTCGCGCGCGGCCAGCACCTCGAGCGCCTGCGCGCCGGTAGCGGCCGTGACCACCTCGTACCCGGAGTCGGCGATGGCCAGACCGAGAACGGTGCGGATTCCCTCTTCGTCATCAACGAGCAATACTGTTTTCTGCATCTCAACTGTCCGCGACTGGAAGTGTTATGGTGAACCGTGCCCCGGCCTCACCGTTTTCCGCGTGAATGGCTCCGCCGATATTCTTGACCAGGCCATAGCTGATGGACAGCCCGAGCCCGGTTCCCTTGCCGACCCGCTTGGTGGTGAAGAACGGGTCGAATATCTTGCTGAGGATGGCCTCGGGGACACCGCCGCCGTTGTCCTCCACCTGGATGAAGACCGAGTCCTTGTCGCGCCCGGTCCGCACGGTTATCCGTGGCGTATCAGAATCGGCGGCTCCTGTCTTCTCCTCAAGCACGTCCCGGGCATTGACCAGCAGATTGACCACCACCTGCTCCAGCTGCTCCGGCGAGGCCATGACCGGGGTCGGGTCGTCGGCCAGCTCCCAATCCACGGTGATGCCGTGGGCGTCGAACTGCTTGTTGAGCAGGGTGAAGGCGCGGTTGACGCAGTCGTTGACGTTGACCCGCTCCAGGTTCCGGTCCGCCTTGCGGCCGAACTCACGCATGTGGTTGATGATCCTGGTGGCCCGGTCCACGTAGCTGTCCACCTCGCGGGCCAGGGTGGCGACGGTCTCGGGCGGGATTGTCTCGCCCGCGTTGACCTTCTTGATGAAGAAATTGCTGGCCGACTTGATGACCGTGAGCGGCTGGTTCAACTCGTGGGCCACGCCCGTGGCCATCTCGCCCAGAGTGGCCATCTTGCCCGCGTGGAAGAGCAGCTGCTCGGCCTCCAGCCGCTCGGTGACGTCCGTGGTGCTGATGAGCAGGTATTCATCGCTGCCGTGGGCCGAAAGGGCCTGCATGATGTCCACGAAAAAGGCGGAGCCGTCTCTGCGCATGGACTTGACCTGGTTGATGGAGGTGAAGACGCGCAACTGCGCCTGGATGCGCTCGGTCTCGTCGGGATGAATGACCGTGAGGAAGGGGCGGCCGATGAGTTCCTCGGGCGCGTAGCCATAGACCGACGATGCCGTGGAGTTGCAGTCGATGATGGCCAGGGTGGTGTTGTCCACCACGAAGATGGAGTTGGGCACGTTGTTGAAGATGGTGTGGTACTTCTTCTCCGACTCCTTGAGGCGCTCTTCGAGCTTCTTGCGCTCGGTGATGTCCAGGCACATTTCCATGGCCTTGGTCACTCGGCCATGCTCGTCGCGGATGGGCGCGGTATGGACGATCCAATGGGAGTAGGTGCCGTCGGGATTACGGCGGCTCTCCTCGCTACAGTGGGCCAAGCCGTTCTCGAAGGTCTTCTCCACCGGACAGTCCTCGCACCGCTCGTTGATCCCCTTGTATGCCTGATAGCAGTAGGCCCCGGGGAACGGGCTGAAGCGCTCGCGGGTTTCCTTGTTGTATTCGAGCAGCTTGTAGTCCCGATCCTGGACCGTGACCACGCAGGGGACGTTGTCGAAGAGCAGCTCGTATTCGAGCATCTTGGCATTGAGGGCCTGCTGCTTGGCGTGCAGCGCCCTGACCATGGCCGTGTGCGAGCGGGCCAGCTCGCCCAGCTCGTCCTGGCGCATGGAGATGGGCAGGTCCGCCCTGGAGGTGCGCCCCTCGGCGATGTCGCGCGAGCTTTTGGTCAGCTGCGAGAGGGGCTTGGTGATGATCTGGCGCAGTCCGAGGAAGATGCCGCCCGAGGTGATGATGAAGAAGATGGTCCCAAGGACGATGAGGCCGGTTCGGTAGTCCGCGACCATCATATCCGTGTTGTCGAAGGAGAAGACGAGCTCCATGGTCCCGAGGATGGTTTTGTCCGGCGGATGAAAATGGCACGGCCCGCCCGAACACTCGTGCGAGTTCTCGATGGGCGTCTGCACGCTAAAAAGGTGGCCGCCCTCGCTGGAGCGGAATTCGCGGACACGCTCCTCCCGTGTGAGAGCCGCCTTGGGCGGATGCGAGGCGTGGCAGGCCTGGCACAGGGGGCGGTCCTGGCCGAGCACGGTGTCCTTTTCCTCGGGATCGTTCGAGAACTTGATCTCGCCTTCCTTGTTGACCACCCTGATGGAGGTGATGGGATTGATCTCGGCGACCTTGCGGATGATATGGTCGATCTCGTCGCGCGAGTTGCGCAGCATGGCGCTGTGCAGGCCGAGCTTGATGGTCCTGCTGACCATGTCGGCGGTGATGACGTGCTCTGAGAGGGTGTGGGTGTTGACGAAGCCGATGCTCAGGTGGATGAGGATCAGCGTCCCCACCAGCATTATGCCGCCGGTGGCGACAATGATCTTGGCGATCAGGTTTTCCCTGATTTTCATGATGAGCCCGAACATCGTATCCCTTCAACCCCTCTGGCAAAGCCATCCGACAGATAAATTTGCGGATTGTAGACCAAAAAATGGAACAGAACCAGTCGCCGTGTCAAGGCAAATTGATTGCAGACTCCAGAGGTCGGGAATTGACGCAGCGGGCGCAGCAATTGGTCGGGCAATTGGTCGAGGCAGCGGGCCGGGGCGCGGTCAGGGGATGTCGCGGCGTTTTTGCGGCGGCGGCGCGTCCCCGGGCGATGCGGCCTGCCGGGCGGCGTGGAAGGCGTAGATGCGGCGCAGGGTCTCGAAGGTTTCCACCGAATAATACAGGGCGAACAGCGCGCAAAAATGCGAGACCAGATCCCTGTCGAAATAGAGGGAGGCGAGGTAGAGCAGGAAGAAGGCGTACTTGGAGCGGATGAACCGCCGCAGTTCCACGCGCAGTTCATTGGCGTAGACCACCAGCCCGATGAAGGCCACGTAGGCGGCGGCGAAAAGGACCATGGCCGGTCCCCACGCGCCAAAGTGGTAGATGGCCGCAGCAGGCAGGATGACCACCCCGAGTTGGTCGGCCACGATGTCCACCAGCAATCCGCCGGGATGGGGCGTGCCGGTCCTGCGGGCCAGGGGCCCGTCCAGGCCGTCGCACAGCACGTACATGGCCATGGCCAGAATGGCCAGCCAGGCCAGCGAGGGCGGCGTCAGCCCGGCCAGCACCAGAAAGCCGACCCCGGCCGCCGAAACCTGATTGGGCCGAACCCCGAGCCGCACCAGCAGATTGGTGACCGGCGAGAATATCCGATCACGGATGCCCGCGAAGTCGCGCTGGCTGGCCCGTTCCTCGAAGTTGAAATAATCCATGGCTCGCGTCGCAGGTTTTGGCCCCGGTCTCCGCCGCCCCCACACCCGGCAGCAGGCGGATTCCCGTGACAGGACCGTGACGATTGCCAGAAATGTCCGTCATGCCGGAATTTTTGTCAAGAGTTGGTGTGGTGGAGTGGCCCGAGAAGCCAGCCTTGTATTACCGTCCAGTATTACCACCAAAAAAGAGGTTGCGCATTGTGTGCTGCAACCTCTTGTTTTTCCTGGTGGAGACGAAGAGATTTGAACTCTCGACCCCTGCCTTGCGAAGGCAGTGCTCTCCCAGCTGAGCTACGTCCCCTTGGGTTGAGGGTTGTTAGCGCTTTTTCGGGGCGGGGACAAGTGTTTTGACGAGGGGGTGGGGAAGATTGTGCGCCGGGGCGCGGTCACAGACCAAGGGTGGTGACCATGGTGTCCACGCGGTGGGCGTAGGTGTGTTCGCGCAGGATGAGATCGCGCCAGGCCCGGCGCAGGGCCGGGGTGGCCGGGTCGGCGCGCAGGCTCGCGAACAGGGGCTCGATGTCCTTTGGCCCGGCAAAGGTGATCGGCCCGGTCAGCTCGGCCGGAAAGATGGACAGGCCCGGATTGGCGTCGGTCAGGAGCAGGCCGCCCGCGCACCAGACGTCGAAATGGCGCTGGGTCAGTCCGGCCGGAAGCTGCATGCCCGTGACGTTGAGGCTGGCCCCGGCCGCGCGGTACACGGCGGGCAGGGCCGCGTAATAGTCCAGCGGCGGGCGCAGCTCTGCGGTCACGGACGGGGCGTCCCGCCAGCCCTCGTCGCCGAAGATGACGGCCTGCGGCCCGGCCTCGGCCAGACAGCGGGTGCGCCAGAAATATCCGGCGGCCTCGGCCCCTGCGCCCGCGCGGCGCACCTCGTTGCCCGGCCACAGGGGCGCGGGCACGCGCTCGCGCCACCAGTGATGATCGGGCCGCTGGCCGTGATCGAGCATGGCCTCGGCCTCGGCCAGCAGGGCCGGGTCCGGGGTCAGCCCGGCAAAGAAGCGCTCCTTGTGCGGAAAGGCCGAGCGGCCCACGAAGACGAGCCTGTCGGCAAGGCCGTGGGCGCAGTCAGGCACCGGGCCGGGCTCGGCGAACAGCTCCGGGCTGGTGGCCAGGGGCAGGTGCGTCACCCAGCGCGCCCCGGCCCCCACCAGCGGGCCGATGAAGCTGTGATCCGTCACGAAAAGCCGCGCCTGCCGCCAGTAGCCGGACTTGACCCCGGTGAGCAGATTGCAGGGGTTGTCCACCAGCCAGACCGCCACCCTGACCCCGGCCTCGCGCAGCAGCGAGAAGCCCAGGCCAAAGGGCTCCAGCCCCCGGAAATTGACGCTGAGGAAGAGGTCTGGCGTGCCTTGGGCCAGCAGCCGGGGCAGCTCGGTGCCGGGCGAGCGCTCCAACCCCTCGCGCTCCACCATGACCACGCGAAACCCGCGCGACTCGAAGGCCAGGGCCACTTCCCGGGTCATCAGGTCGCTCTCGGCCGTGGGCAGCCAGACGGTCCTGCGTCCGCCATGGGCGCGGTGCGGCGCGACGCGGGCCTTGGCCAGCGCGGCCCGGGCGGCCAGGGGGGCGAAAAAGGAAGGGAACGCCTTGAGGACCGGGCGGTAGCGGATGATGGTGGCCGCTGCCGCGCGCTCCGGGGTGAACGCCTCGGGCGCAAGGGGGACGAACCCAGCCGGGACAGCGTCGGCCCAGCCCTCGATCTGCTCGGCCAGGGCCGGGCACTCGATGAAGGCCGCGGACGGAAAGCGCGCGAACAGCACGGCCGTGGCGGCCGGGTCAGGCCCCAGGCCGAGGAACACGGCGTCCTGCCCGCCGGGCAGCACCTCGAACTGGTCCGGGCCATCGGGCAGGGTCTGGGCATTGCCCAGTTCGTTGACGATGCGGATTCTGACGGGGCGGTGGACCATGCTGCGCTTGGCTTTTCCGGCGTATTCGGCTACCAATCGCTCCACGCCGGGCAAGGAGCGGTGCCATGAAACAATACCAGGACAAATACTTCAAGCGGGCCAAGAAGGAAAACTACGCGGCCCGCTCCGTCTACAAGCTCAAGGAGATGGACAAGCGGTTCGGCCTCTTCAGGAAGGGCCTGACCGTGCTCGACCTGGGCGCGGCCCCGGGCTCGTGGTCGCAGTATGCGAGCGAGCGCGTGGGTCCGCAGGGGCGCGTGCTGGCCGTGGACATCCAAGCCACCAAGCACACCTTTGCAGACAACATCGTCTTCCTCCAGGCCGACGTGTTTTCGGACGCGCCGGAACTGCTGGCGGCCATGGAGCCGCTGGCGCCCTTTGACCTTGTTATCAGCGACATGGCCCCCAAGACAACCGGAATCAAGTTCGCGGATCAGGCCAACAGCCTGGAACTGTGCGAGCGCGCCTTCGAGGTGGCGGCCAGACGGCTCAAGCGCGGCGGCCACTTCGCGGTCAAGATTTTCGACGGAGGCGAGACAAAGGCGTATGCCGACTCGCTCCGGCCGCACTTTGAGAAAGTGAAATATTTCAAGCCGTACAGCTCGCGTTCCGAGAGCAAGGAACTCTTCATCGTGGCGCTTGGCTTTGTCGGGACAGACGGGTAGAATAATCGACCATTTTGAACCCAACCTTTCTTTGCACATCCTTTGAGGAGGACATATGGCCGGACACAGCAAATGGGCGAACATCCAGCATCGCAAGGGTCGCCAGGACGCCAAGAAGGCGAAATTCTTTACCAAGGCCGCCAAGGACATCATCCTGGCCGCCAAGGCGGGCGGCGGCAACCCCGAGGACAACTCGGGTCTGAGGCTGGCCATCCAGAAGGCCAAGCAGGTCAACCTGCCCAAGGACAGGATCGAAAACGCCATCAAGAAGGGCACCGGCGAGCTGGCGGGCGGCGACTACATCGAGGTGGTGTACGAGGGCTACGGCCCGGGCGGCGTGGCCATGCTCGTGGACGCGGCCACCGACAACCGCAACCGCACCGTGGCCGAAATCAGGCACATCTTCAGCAAGCATGGCGGCAGCATGGCCGAGGCCGGAGCCGTGTCCTACATGTTCAGCAAAAAGGGCGTCATCATCTTCGACAAGGAAAAGTACACCGAGGACCAGCTCATGGAAGTGGGCCTGGAAGCCGGAGCCGAAGACATCATGGACGACGGCGATTCCCTGATCGTGCACACCGCGCCCGGCGACTTCATGACCGTGCAGCAGGCGTTCACCGACGCCGGGATGGCCTACGAGTCCGCCGAGGTGGGCCGCGTGCCAGAGACGCTCATCCCTGTGGACGTGTCCACCGGCCGCAAGACCATGAACCTTTTCGACGCCCTTGAGGATAACGACGACGTCCAGAAGGTCTACCTCAACGCCGACTTCCCTGACGAACTCTTCGAGGACGAGTAGGCGGGCGTGAGCCAGGGCAGCGTGGTGGTCATTGGGCTCGACCCCGGCTCGCGGGTGACGGGCTACGGCATCGTCCGCGAATCATCGGGCCAGGCCGAACTGGTGACCACCGGCGTCATCCGCACCCCTGCGGGCAAGGACATGGGCACGCGCCTGGGGGTCATCTACACCCGGCTGGCCGAACTGATCACGGCCCACGATCCGGCCGAGGCGGCCATCGAGAACGTCTTCGTGTCCAAAAACCCGTCCTCGGCGCTGAAGCTGGGCCAGGCCCGGGGCGCGGCCATGGCCGCCTGCGCCACCCACGGCCTGAGCGTGGCCGAATACGAGCCGAGCAAGGTCAAGAAGAACCTCGTGGGCGTGGGCGGCGCGCCCAAGGATCAGGTGGCCTTCATGGTCGCCCGCTGTCTGGGCATCAAGAAGCCCGACTGGCCCGAGGACGCCTCGGACGCCTTGGCCGTGGCCATCTGCCACCTGAACGAGCGGCGCATGCGCAGGCTGATCGGTGGCTGACCGCACCATCTCCGAAACTTGAAAAAGGTTCGCCCGGCAGCGCCGGGTGAACTTTTTTGTCCCAACGCGGGCGGGCTGCTACTGGCTGCCCTTGCCCTTTGCCTTGCCCTTGCCCGTGGCTTCCGGCGGGAGATCCACGGCATTCCCGGACGCTGCCCTGCCCTTGCCTGCTCCCCGGCCCTTGGCGGCGTCGGCCCCCTTGCCCTTTGCCTTGCCCTTTGCGTTTACCGAGGGGTGGACGCCGGTCTCGTTGGCGATGGCTCCCCAGCCCATGCCGGAGTCGCGCATGGCCCGGATTTCGGCGGGCGAACGACCGCTCTTTTCGGCGATGGCCTTGACGCGCGCCTCGTCGAGATTGCGCGCCGCGATCCCCGAGCGCTCCCTGGCCCGATCAAGCTCCCTGCCCGCCTCGGTCTGCTGCTGCCTGGTGCCGCGTCGCATGACCTCGTCGTACATCTCTCGGGCCTTCCTGACCCGCTCATCCGCCTGGGCCGCCTCCTCCACCACGACCTCGCCCACCAGGGAAACAAGATCATCCGTGGTCAGGGGCGTGGTGTCCTGGGCCAGGGCGGGACAGGTCGTGGCCAGCAAGACCGCCAATGCCAGAGACATGGAAAGAAGAAACCGTCCGACCGGGGGTGCTGTTGCGCAGTGTCGCATGACCGCTCCTTGTTTTGCGGAAGTATATCCTTCATACATATACACCAATCCCGCCGAAAAAGTCACCGCAAATGCGGGGCTGGCCGCATCGCCGCAGGGGTGCGCATTCCCTTTGAATGTCTCGCCGCGATGGGGTACACCATGGGCACGGAGGAGCCGCATGATCGGATATCTCAAGGGAACGGTGCTGTCCGTGAGTGAAAAGGGACTGGTGCTGCTCACGCCCGGCGGGGTGGGCTACGAGGTGGCCGCGCCCACGTCGGTGCTGGCCCGGCTGCCCGGCCGGAGCGGCGAGGCCGCGCTGCATGTCCACACCCAGGTTGGGGAAAAGGCCATCGACCTTTTCGGCTTCCTCGAAAGCGACGACCTCGACCTCTTCCGCACCCTCATCTCCATCGACAAGCTCGGCCCCAAGAAGGCCCTGGCCATCCTCTCCATGTTCGACGCCGGACACCTGCGAGAGATAGCCTGGCGCGAGGACGCCGACACCCTGGCCACGGTGCCGGGCATCGGGCCGAAATCGGCCAAGCAGATACTCTGGCATCTCAAGGACAAGGTGGACAAACTCGCCCCGCCCCATGCCCCGGCCAAGGGCGACGCGCCCCGGGCCGAGGGAGGCCGCGGCGAATACCTCGACGCCCTTGCCGGTCTCAAGGGGCTGGGGTATCAGGAGGACGAGGTGAGACCCATGCTGCTGGAAATCTACGACGCTGAACCCGATCTCGACGCCGCCTCGGCCATTCGCACGGCGCTGAGGCGCATCGCTGCGGCCCGCTCATGAGCAAGAGCACACTCCCAGAGGAGAGCGTCCGGCCGCGCCGCCTGTCCGACTTCATCGGCCAGGACGAACTGCGGGCCAACCTCGATGTCTTCATCCGCGCCGCCACCGAGCGCTCGCGGCCGCTCGACCACACGCTCTTCTACGGCAACCCCGGCCTGGGCAAGACCACCCTGGCGCGGATCATGGCCAGCGAGCTGGGCGTGAACATGGTCACCACCTCGGGCCCGGTCATGGAACGCTCGGGCGATCTGGCCGCCATCCTGACCAACCTCGACCGGGGCGACATCCTCTTCATCGACGAGATCCACCGCATGCCAGCCACTGTGGAAGAAGTGCTCTACCCGGCCATGGAGGATTTCCAGATCGACCTGATCATCGGGTCCGGCCCTGGCGCGCGCACGGTCAAGCTCGACCTGGAGCCCTTCACCCTGGTGGGGGCCACCACCCGGCTCGGACTGCTCACCTCGCCCCTGCGCGACCGTTTCGGCTGCATCTTCCGGATCGAGTTCTACTCGCCCGAGGAGCTGGGCTGCATCGTGGAACGCGCGGCAGCCATCATCGGGGTGCACGTGGAGCCCGACGGCGCGCTGGCCATCGGACGGCGCGCCCGGGGCACCCCGCGCATCGCCAACCGGCTGCTGCGCCGCGTGCGCGACTACGCCCTGGTCCACGGCGACGGCACGGTCACCCGCGAGATCGCCGAATCATCGCTGGACCGGCTGGAGGTGGATCAGCACGGCCTCGACGCCATGGACCGCAAGATCCTCTCCCTCATGGTGGAGAACTTCAGCGGCGGGCCGGTGGGCCTCAAGACCATCGCCGCCGCCTGCGCCGAAGAGGTGCGGACCATCGAGGACATCTACGAGCCCTACCTGATCCAGTGCGGCTTTCTCAAGCGCACCCCGCGTGGCCGGGTGGCCACGGCCAAGGCCTACCGCCACCTCAAGGTGCGCATGGACGACCGCCTCGAACTGCTCTGATCTGCCCCGGGCCGAAAATCGACCCGAGCGGCCTTGAACCCCCCGCACTTTGTGGTATGCTCAGGGCAACAAACCTATTCGGAGGATATGATCATGGAAAGATGGGAATGTCCCTGCGGCTACATCTACGACCCGGCCGAGGGTGATCCGGACAACAACGTGGCCATCGGCACCCGGTTCGAGGACCTGCCCGACGACTGGGTCTGCCCCCAGTGCGGCGCGGAAAAGGAATACTTCGAGAAACTCTAACCCGAGCGCGGACGGAAAACACTTGCACCACGCCAAAAATGGCGTATGGTGAAACCAAGAGCAAAGGAACGTTTCCAGGTAACGCCCAACACAACCCCGTTTCATCGAATCGGCAGAGTTTTCAGGCAACACCCAACAACAGACCTTTGGCTGAGGAGTTGTATCCCGGCAACATCCCGACAAAATTTCCGAACAGCCCCCGCCAAGTACGGGGGCTTTCTTTTTGCTCTCCGGTATGTTGGCGGACACATAGCGGACATATTCCTGAAATCCGCCATCAGGCACGAAAAAAGGGTTCCAAGTATTTACTTGAAACCCTTAACTTTCGTATGGTGGAGCTGGAGGGAATCGAACCCACGACCTCTTGAATGCCATTCAAGCGCTCTCCCAACTGAGCTACAGCCCCACGTCGTTGGGTGGAGGATAATTAGCCAAGAGGCCGGGAGATGTCAACAGGGAATGCGGCGGGGGTGTGGAATTTTGTGGGCGGTGTTCATTGATTCGGCCACGGTCTTGCAGTAAACAGGGGAGGCATCACGGAGAACAAGGACGACCAATGGCCCAGATATTCAAAAAAATTCTCTTGAAACTCGTCTGGGTGGCCGTGGTCTTTCTGGGCATCACGGTTGTCAGCTTCTGGGTCATCCACCTCGCGCCCGGCTCGCCCACGGATTTGCAGACCACCCTCAATCCCGAGGCGGGCATGGAGGCCCGCGCCCAGCTCGAAAAGCTCTACGGCCTGGACCGGCCCCTGCACATCCAGTACGCAAGCTGGCTCTCGCGGCTGGTGCGGCTCGACTTCGGCCAGTCCATGTCCGGCGACCACCGGCCCGTGTGGGACAAGATCAAGGAGCGGCTGCCGCTGACCTTCGGCATGAACGTGGCCTCGCTGATCCTGACCCTGCTCATCGCCGTGCCCATTGGCGTGGCCTCGGCCTGGTGGCGGGGCGGCACCTTTGACCGGGCGTCCACGGTGGTGGTCTTCATCGGCTTTGCCATGCCCGGCTTCTGGCTGGCGCTGCTGCTCATGCTCTGGCTGGGCATCTCCTGGCCCATCCTGCCCATCTCCGGGCTCACCTCCCTGGGCCACGAGCACATGACCGGGCCGCAGAAGGTCTGGGATGTGATCAGGCACCTGATCCTGCCGGTGTTCATCTACACCTCCGGCTCCTGGGCGGGCATGTCCCGCTTCATGCGCTCCTCCATGCTCGAGGTGCTGCGCCAGGACTACATCATGACCGCCCGGGCCAAGGGGCTGCCCAGCCGGGTGGTGCTCTTCAAGCACGCGCTGCGAAACGCCCTCATGCCGGTCATCACCATCCTCGGCCTGTCCGTGCCCGCGCTCATCGGCGGCTCGGTGATCATCGAGTCCATCTTCGCCCTGCCCGGGCTGGGCCAGCTCTTCTATCAGGCGGTCATGTCCCGCGACTATCCGTTGATCATGGGCAGCCTGGTGCTCGGCGCGGTGCTGACCCTGGCGGGCAACCTGCTGGCCGACGTGGGCTACGGCCTGGCCGACCCGCGCGTGCGCCTGGGCGGAGGGCGCGAACGATGACGTGGTTTTCCCGCACGACGCGGCGACGCGCCCTGAAGCGGCCCTCGCCCTGGTCGCGCCACGCCCTGCTGGCCGTGGGCGGGTTCATCGTGGGACTGATGTCCGTCGGTGCCCTGCTCGCCCCGTGGCTGGCACCCTTTGATCCGAATCTGATCAACGTGGACGCCCTGCTCAGGGCTCCCAGCGCCGAGCACCTGATGGGCACCGACGCCCTGGGCCGCGACGTGTTCTCGCGCATCCTCTTCGGCGGGCGCGTCTCGCTGTGGGTGGGCTTCGTGGCCGTGGGCATCGCCACCTCCATCGGGCTGGTCCTCGGGCTAATGGCCGGCTATTTCGGACGGCTGGTCGACGAGATCATCATGCGCGGGGTGGATGTCATGCTCTGCTTCCCGTCGTTCTTCCTGATTTTGGCGGTCATCGCCTTTCTGGAGCCGAGCCTGACCAACATCATGGTGGTCATCGGCCTGACAGGCTGGATGGGCGTGGCCCGACTGGTGCGCGCCGAGACCCTGACCATTCGCGAGCGCGACTACGTGCTGGCCGCGCGCGCCGCCGGGGCCGGGTCGGGCCGCATCATCTTCCGGCACATCCTGCCCAACGCCCTGGCTCCGGTGCTGGTCTCGGCCACCCTGGGCGTGGCCGGGGCGATCCTGACGGAATCCTCCCTCTCCTTTCTCGGCCTGGGCGTCCAGCCGCCCGACGCCTCCTGGGGCAACATGCTCCTTGAGGGCAAAGAGGTGCTGGGCATCGCGTGGTGGCTGTCGGTCTTTCCCGGGCTGGCCATCCTCGTCACGGTCCTGGGCTACAACCTGCTTGGCGAATCCCTGCGGGATTTGCTCGATCCGAGGCTGAAACAATGAGCATCACCCCACACACCCGCGCCGCGACCCAGGACGATGTCTTCGCCATGGAACAGATCATGCGCGACGCCTTTGCCAAGAGCTACGCCACCTTCATGCCCGAGCAGTACGTGCGCGAATGGTACGACGCCAACACGGCCTCGCGCACGGTGCGCATCGGCCTGAGCCGGGCCGGAGTGGCCGAGATCATGGGCCGCGTGGTCGGCTTTGTCATGTACACGGACCACACCATCACCGAGCTGTGGGTGGACCCCGCCTATCAGGGCCAGGGGGCGGGCCGCGCCCTGATCCACTGGATAGAATCCGAGTACCGGGCCATGGGCTTTCCCACCATCACCCTCTACTGCTACGAGGCCAACGCTCCGGCCCTGGAATTCTTCGCCAGGATGCGCTTTCGCCGGGCGTCGAGCTTCGACTCGCGCGACGTGCCCGGCGGGCCGGTCAAGGTATACACCATGCTCAAGATGGTCACCAGACTCAAGGGATGAGGATGGAGGGGCGGAAAAGGGCCGCGATTGGACGGCTGGCGGGGCTTGTCCTTCCGCTCGCGTTCCTGGCCGCCCCTTGGCTCGCGCCCGGCCCGGCGCTGGCCGAGGACCCGGCGCTGGTGGAAACTCCGGCGACCCTCGTTTTCTCGACCGATGTCCTGAATGGAACCATGGCCCGGCTCGCGGCGAGGGACCCGGTGCTGACCCCGGCCCTGCGCGCCCTGATCCGCGACGCGGACGCTGCCATGGCCGCCCCGGCCGAATCCGTGGTCCTCAAGCCCGGCCCGCCGCCCGGCGGCGATCTGCACGACTACTGGTCCCTCGACCCCGCCTTCGCCGACACAACCGACCCATGCGCCGACACCTATGACCGCCTGCGCATGCGCCGCATGGCTGATCACGCCCTGACCCTGGCCCTGGCCTGGAGGCTGACCGGCGAGACAGACTACGCGGGCAAGGGCACGGCCCTGCTCTGGGCGTGGTGCTGCGACTCCCTGACCCGCGCCCGGCCGAACCTGGACCATGGCCGCACCCGGCCCGAGGGGGGCCAGGGCAGCCCCACCGGCATCATCGAGACCCGGGACATGATCGCGGCAGCCGAGGCCGCCTGTATGCTCGCCACCTCACCGGCCTGGAGCGCGGCGGTGGACCGGGCTGTCCGGGGCTGGTTCACAGAGTATCTCCACTGGCTGCGCCACAGCGAGCCCGGACGGCTGGCAGCGGCGGACCGGGGCAGCCTCGGCCTGTGGCACACCGCCCAGGTGGCCGCCTTTGCCCGCTTCACCGGCGACGACGATCTGGCCCGGGCCACGGCCGAAAGCTTGCGCCAGCGCATGGCGGCACAGCCCCGGACCGGCACGGAATTGCGGGCCATGCTCATCCTGGCCGCCGTGGCCGAGGGAGCGGGCGTCGACCTCTGGCACGCCACCGGCCTACGCGGGGGGCTGGACGCCCTGGCCGCCGGGCCACGGGACACGGCACCCGCTGATGCGGACTGCGCCGACCGGCTGCGTCCGCCCGACGACACCCCCCTTTTCCACCGGGCCGCCTTGGTGTACAAGGAACCCGCATACTGCGATCTGGCGGGACCGACCGCCGACCACGCCCGGGCGCGGCTGGCCCACTGACATCACCGGAACCGTTGACCCGGTTTTTGTCCGGGACTTTTGGCAAATCCGTGGTATCATGTCGCCAGAAACGGCAGGACCCGCTGGCAAAGACCCTCAGACTGTTGAAACACGCCCGCCCGCGTCGGCACGGGCCGGGACTCGCCGGAGGCATTGCATCATGCTCGAATTGCTACGCATCAGGGACCTCGCGCTCATCGAGGACATGGAGCTTGAGTTCTCGCCCGGGCTCAACGCCCTGACCGGCGAGACCGGCGCGGGCAAGTCCTTTGTCATGCGCGCCGTGGATTTTCTGCTGGGCGAGCGCATGGATGCCTCCCTGGTGCGGCCGGGCAAGGAAAAGGCCTCGGTGGAGGCGCTCTTCGTCCTGCCCGAGGGCGAGACAGTCATCCGGCGCGAGCTTTCGGCCGAGACCGGGCGCAGCCGGGTCTACATCAACGACCAGCTCTCCTCCCAGCCCACCATCCGCGACATGCGCCACGCCTTGGTCATCCACACCAGCCAGCACGGCCAGCAGAAGCTGCTCTCCCCGGCCTATCAGGCCGAGGTGCTCGACTCGTTCCTGCCCGACCCATCGCTGCTCACCGCGCGCAACGACGCCCTGGCCGTGCTCAACGACGTGCTCGAACGCAAGGCCCGGCTCGTGGCCCGCTACGAGGAAGTCGCGAAGCAACGGGAATTCCTGGAGTTCCAGAAGAAGGAGATCGACAGGGTCAAACCCCGGCCCGGTGAAGAGGACGATCTGGAGGAGCGCAAGAAAATCCTCAGGGACCGCGAGCGGGCGGGCGAGTGTCTGCAAAACGCCCTGAACATCCTGCACGGCGAGGTGGGCCTGCTCGATTCCATGACCCTGCTCACCCGCGAGATGGAGATCATCGCCCGGCTCTTCCCCGGCTTCGAGGACGACCGCGAAGCCATCGAGGAGCTGCGCATGATGCTGCACGATCTCGACTCGCGGCTGCGGCGAGGCCCCGAGGGCCAGGACCTGGACGACGACCACATGGGCCTCGACGACATCGAGGCGCGCCTGTTCGAGCTGGCCCGGCTCAAGCGCAAGCTCAAGCGCGGCCTGGACGAGATCGTGGACCTGAAGAACGAGATCGATGATAGTCTTTCCTTCCTCGACGTCTGCGCCCTGGACCTCAAGGCGCTCAAGGCCGAGGAGGACGCGGCCGCCAAATCCCTCAAGGCCGTCCTGACCACCCTGGGCCGGGCGCGGCAGAAGGCGGGCCAGTCCCTGTGCGCGCGCATTGTGGAGGAACTCAAGGACCTCGGCTTTTCCGAGCACGTCAAGGTCCACTTCGAGTTCGACACCCGCGAGTTGTACCCCGGCTGCAACGACCTGCGCGGCAGGCTCATGTGGGTGCCCAACCCGGGCCAGCCCGCCCAGCCCCTGGACAAGATCGCCTCAGGCGGCGAACTGTCGCGCTTCCTGCTCGCCCTGGTGACCATGGGCGGCGACAGCGCAGACGACCACGACGCCCTGCCCACCCTCATCTTCGACGAGGTTGACGCGGGCATCGGCGGCCTGACCCTCAACGCCGTGGGAGCCCGGCTGCGTGCCCTGGCCGACAGGCAGCAGACCCTGCTCATCACCCACTGGCCCCAGCTGGCCGGCAGGGCGGACCGGCACTTTCTCATCCAGAAAGAGGTGGTGGACGGGGCCACTTTCACCCGCTGCGACCGCCTCGAAGGCGAGGGCATCAGGGCCGAACTCTCGCGCATGGCCGGCGGCGGCGAACAGGGCGACGCCCTGGCCGAAAAGCTCTGCCGCTGACCCGCTCATGGGGGCGACGACCTGCCGCAAGTCGCTCTCCGATCATGCCGCCCAGCGATTTCTCTGGACACCCTCACCCGGCTACAGTAGTATCGACACTCTTGTAACGCATTCTTTCACAGGGGACACTTTGGCGATAATGCGTCCAGTCCAGCACCGTTGTATCGGCCGACATCCTGCCGCCCTGCTGCTCTGCCTCTGGCTGGCCCTGCCCGGTGTCGCGGCAGCGGGCCAGGTCGAGATGCAGGCCATCGTCTACCCGCCGCTGGTATACGCGGACGGCGACAGGCTCTGGGGCGTGGTGCCCGAGGTGGTCCGCGAGATCCAGCGCCTCGTGGGCGACGACAGCCAACTCAAGGAAGTGCCCTGGCTGCGGGCCTTTGAAAAGGCCAAGACCGAACCTGGGCACGCACTCTTCGCCATTGTCCGCATCCCGGAGCGCGAGCCGCTCTTCAAGTGGGTCGGCCCGGTGTTCGGCGAGGGGGACTACTTTTTCAAGCGCAAGGGCAGCCCCCTTGAGATCAAAAGCCTGGAAGACGCCAAGGCCGTACCCCGCATCGCCGCGCGCAAGGACGGCTACACCCATAAGGCCATGGCGGCCAAAGGCTTCACCAATCTCGACATCGGCCCCACCTATGATTCGAGCTACCACAAGCTGATCGAGGGGCGCGTGGACCTCGTGCTCATGGGCGAGAGGACCTACCGCTACATGGTCGGGCACGCGGGCCTCGACCCCGAGGACTTCGAGCGCACCGAATACCTGTTCAACGAGTCGAGCGCCTGGCTCGCCTTCTCCCTCGACGTGCCCGACGAGATGGTGGAGCAGTGGCAGCAGGCCCTGGACACCCTCAAGGCCAACGGCGTGTACGACGCCATCATGGAACGCAACTTCGCCCACTAGCCAAGCGGGCCGCAGACGGATACACTCGCCTGCGGACGGACGGGTCGCACGGTGCGCCCCGGGACCGCACATCCTTCCGGCAACGCGCGACGCGAGGTATCCATGGGCAGTCTTTTCGTCTCGCTCTTCATCAAGCTGTTTTTCCTGCTGACGCCGTTTTTCGTGCTCACGGTCTTCCTGTCCCTGACCGAGGGCATGGAGAAGGCGGAACGGCGCAAGGTGGCGCTGCGCACGTCAGTGGCCGTGCTGATCATCGCCCTGGTCCTGTACTATGCGGGCAACCCCATCTTCGCCACCCTGGGCATCACCATGGACGGCTTCCGGGTGGGTGCGGGCAGCCTGCTCTTTCTTTCTGCGGTGTCCCTGGTCTCGGGCAAGCGGTCGCGGCCCGAGCCGGAAGAGAACACGGACATGGCCGTGGTACCCCTGGCCATGCCCATCACCGTGGGCCCGGCCACCATCGGCACCCTGCTCATCCTCGGCGCGGAGCTGGGCGGGCCCGCCGAGCAGGCCGTGGGCGCGGCCGCCCTGGTCTGCGCCTGCCTGACCGTGGCCGGGCTCCTCTTCTCGGCCACGGCCATCCACCGGCTCATCGGCCCCATGGGGCTGGCCGTGCTCATGCGCATCACCGGGCTGGTCCTCTCGGCCATGGCCGCCCAGATCGTCTTCACCGGGGTCAGGAACTTCATGGCCTGACCTCGCGCAAAACACTGTCGCCCGGACAGGTTGCAATGGTGCGCGCCACACCCTATAGTGCCGCAAATCGACACACCCAAGACAGGTACGCCATGACCAAGCTCACCCGCAGACACGCCCTGACCCTGTTCGGCACCACCGCCGCCGCCATCGCCCTGAACCCGGCCCTGGTTCTCGCCTCCCGGCAGGACCTGATCTGCTGCTGGGACCGGAACTTTCCCCCGTTCTCCATGGAGCGCGACGGGGCCATGACCGGCATCCTTGTGGACTGCATGGACGAGCTGCTGGGAGCGCGCATGGGCATGACCCTGACGCATCGCGGCCTGGACTGGCCCCTGGCCCAGGCCATGGTGGAGCGCGGCGAGGCCGATGTTCTGTGCACCAACCCCACGGCCACGCGGCGGAAATTCGCCCTGTTCGCCGACATGCCCGTGGTGGAGAGCCTGCCCTCCATCTTCTGCGCCGTGGACAACCCCCGGCTGGCCGAGATCAACGCCATCACGGACCTCGACGGGCTGCGCCCCTTCAGGCAGGTGGACTACGCGGGCAACGGCTGGGCGGCCCGGACCTTTCCCCAGGACCACCCCATCACCTTCGTGGACTCCCTAGCCACGGCCCTGAACATGGTCGCCTCGGGCGAGGCGGACATTTTTGTGGGCAACAGCCTGGCCGCGCTGCACACCCTGCGCGAGGCCGGGCTCAAGGACAGGATGCGCATCCGGGAGCTGCCCGTGGGCGAACCGTCGAGCTTCCACTTCGGCCTGCGCGCAAGCCACCCCGACGCCCCGGCCCTCCTGGAGCGGTTCGCCGCGGTCCAGGACGAGGCCATGGACCAGGGCGTCATCCGCGAAATCATCCTCGGCTATCTCTGATTCGCCAAACACGACAAAACCCGCCCGCCAACGCGTGGCCGCGAGCATTCCCCATGACGCCCGAATCCTCCCTCGTCCTCGACCACGGCTACGACGTGCGCTCCTACGAGCCGCGCCAGAACGGCCGCATCCCCATCACCGCCATCTGCAACCAGCTTCAGGACATTGCCTCGCGCCACGCCGACGCCCTGGGTTTCGGCTACCACGACCTGGAAACCAGCGGCCACTACTGGCTGCTGGCCCGGCTGCACGTGATGATGGAACGTATGCCCGGCTATGGCGACTCCCTTGCGGTGCGCACCTGGCCCTCGGGCAACGAACGGCTGGTGGCCACCCGCGACTTCCTGATCCTCGACCCGGGCCGGAAGCAAGGTGAGCCGGACGCTATCCTGGGCCGGGCCACCTCGGCCTGGGTGACCATGAACGCCCGCACCCACCGGCCCGATCCGCCGTCCGAGGTGCTCCACGAGCGGTTCATCCCCGAGATGGACCGCGCCCTCGCCTTTCCGGCCAAGGCCGTGACCCGGCTGCGGTCCGGGGACCACGAGGCTGCCGTCACCGCCCGCCGGGCCGACCTGGACATCAACGGCCACGTCAACAACGTGCGCTATGCGGAATTCTGCCTGGAGGCCGTGCCCGAGGCCTGGGAGGCGGCCCATCGCTGCGCGGGCATCGACATCCAGTTCCGCAGCGAATCCTTTGCCGGGGACACCTATGTCTCGGCCTGCGCCGAGGACGCCCCGGACAACGGCGCGCCCACCCTGCTCCACAGCCTGACCCGGGTGGCCGACAACCGCGAGATCGTGCGCATGCGCTCCTGGTGGCGGCCGCGCGCCTGACCCGTGGGCGGACCGTCGCCGCCCTCACAGAAATCTGGTAATCATTGCCATCAGCGCCATTTGTGCCTACCATTCCTCCATGCCAAGGATTGTCGCGACACTCTGCCTGCTGACCGTGCTCTGCGCGAGCCCGGCTGCGGGCGACAGCCGAAGGGGGGAGGCGGAGACGCCCTATGACCGCCCCATTCTCCTGGTGGCCCACGACGCCTATTACCCACCGTTCTGCTTCTTCGATTCCGAGGGCGAACCCGCCGGGTACCTGGTCGATCTCTGGCGCGCCTTTGGCAGCGAGAACGACATGGAGATCGTCTTCAAGCTCGGCACCTGGCAGGAATCGCTGGACATGGTCCTCGACGGCCGGGCGGACGTCCACGGCGGGCTGGTCCACTCGGCCGACCGCGACCGGATCTTCGACTTCGGCCCGGACATCATCGAGCTTTCGACCCACATCCATGTGCGCAAGGGCAGGGACGCGGCCAAGGCCCGGCCCGTGGGCGTGGTCAGGGGCGGATACGAGGAATACTTCATGCGCGCCAACCGGCCCGGCACGCCCCTGATCCTCTTTGATGAGAACCTCTCCATGATCGGGGCGGCCGCGCGGGGCGAGTATCCGGCCTTTGCCGCAGACACCCCCACGGCCAGCGCCTGCCTCGCCATGCATGACAGCCGCGACGACTTTGACCGGGCCGACCTGCTCTACCGCAAGCCCCTGCGGGCGGCCGTGGTCGAGGGACGCCATGACATCCTCAACCTCGTCATCCACGGCTGGGAGCGCATGGACCAGAAGCGGATCGCCCGGATTCACGGGAAATGGTTCATGGACGCCCCGGAACGATCACCCTGGATCGTGCGCGGCATGCTCATCGGCCTGCTGGTGTTGGTCCTGGCCCTCGCCGTGCGACTCCTGAGCCAACGCCACCGCCGGGTGGAGTGAGCGCCCTTCCTGGCACCGCTCCCTGTCCTTCAGCCAGTTACGCGCTCCATTGACCGACCTTGCGGCCGACCCCTGAATCACCTCATGACACAACCGGGCACGCCGCTGCCCACGAGCACGGCCAGCAGGCCGGTCAGCCGCCTGTCGTAGCGCCTGGACTCGTGGACCAGGGTGGTCACCGCCCCGGCCACGGCCCCGGCGTCGCGATGGGGCCGCCTGCCGATCATGGCGGAAAAGGAGTCGGCCACCGCGCACAGCCGCCCGGGCAGCGAAATGGCCTCGCCACGCAGCCCGCGCGGATAGCCCGAGCCGTCGAGCCGCTCGTGGTGCTCCGCAAGGCACTGGCGGACCACCGTATCGTGCACCTTGAGCCGGTCGAGCTTGCGCAGCCCGGCCTCGATGTGCCGCTCGATGGATTCGCGGTCGCGGCGCAACAGGTAGCGCTCCTTGTCGGTGATGAACCGGGGCACGCTGGTCATGCCCAGATCGTGCAGGGCCAGCCCCAGGGCCAGGGTGGGCAGGGTGGCGCGCGACGCCTCGCCCGACCAGCCTTGCCCGCCGGGCGCGCCTGATCCCCTTGGCCCGCCTGATCCTGAAGTGGAGAGCATGACGAACAGGCCAAGGCCGATGAACAGGGTGTTCACCGCGTGCACGGCCGGGTCGTGCTCCTTGTGCAGGGTGCGGGTCAGAAATTCCACCCGGCAGGGGTCGGCCCAGAGGTATTCGGCCAGGATGGCGATATTGTCGCGCAGCCGGTCCAGCTCCTCGCGCCGGGGCTGGTCCAGGAAACCGGCCACGGTGTCGCGCAGGGCGAGGAAGAAGATCTCGGCCACCTCGCGGGGATTGAGGCCGTCCTCCACCAGCACCAGCCCGAGCTTGCGGCTCAGATGCCGGGCATAGACCAGATAATCCTCGCGCAGCAGGAAGAGGCGGCCCTCGCCAGCCAGTTGCCCCACCCGGGCCTGGGCCTCGGTACCCAGCCGTTTGCCCGCGCGGTGGAACAGCCCCACCCGGCCCACGGCCTCATCGTGCAGATAGAGGTCCACAGGCGGCCGGAACCTCGGGAATATCTCAAGGATGTTCGGGCTGATCTGAAGATAGGTCTCGGACAGGGGCGCGCCCGGTGGCGGGGAGTGGGATGTGTCTGGCTGGGGCATGGCGTGTCCGGTGGTTGCGGGCTGTTTTCCAGACCATAGCGATGTTTTCCGCCCCTTGGAAGGTGGGGAGAGAAAAAAGGGAGCGCCCGCAGACGCTCCCTGTTTCAATATCGTGCCAGAGGCGGCATCAGTTCTTTCCCTTGCCTCCGCCCTTGCCCCCGCTGTTCCCGCCGCCCTTTCCGGCGGCGCCAGACGCGCCGGCGGCACCGGTGGCGCCTGCGCCCTTGCCGCTGCTGGCGGAGTTGCCCCGGCCGCCGGAAGCGGCCGCACTGTTGGCCGAGGCCGAACCCTTGGCTCCGGTCTTGGCCTTGGACGAGGCCCGGCTCAGACCAACGGCGTTGCTCCCCTTGCCAGCGGCCACGCCAGGGGTCTTGGAGACGCCGCTCTTGACGTCACGGCCCGTGGCCTTGCCCAGGCCAAGGCCAGCGGCCGAAGCCACCGAGGCGCGGGCGAGTCCCACGCCCTGGCTGGATACCTGCGCCTGCTCGCGATTCCTGTGGCCCAGGCCAAGGGTGCCGGGATGAACACCCAGCTCATGGGCTATCTCGCCCCAGCCCATGCCCGCCTCGCGCATGGAGGCAATGGCCCCCACATCCACGGAAGACGCATCAGCCACGGCATCATCGGCTGCGGTCCGCGCCGCGTCCAGGCTGGCCTGGGCCTCGGCCAGGCTCGCCTGCGCCTCGGCCACGGCAGCCTCGTCCTCGGCCGCTTCGGCGGCGGCAACGGCCTCGGTGGCAGCGGCCACCGCGCTTTCGGCCTCGGCCACGGCGGCTTCGGCCTCGGCCACGGCCTCGGCCGTGGACTCGGCAGAAGCAGCGGCGGCAGCCTCGGCCAGGGCCTCGGCATGAGCGGCCTGGGCCGGGTTGGCAAAGGCCGAAGTCTCGTCGCCAGTGCCTGCGTCGCCGGTGTCGGTCTCGCCAGTGCCCGTGTCGCCGATGCCGGTCTCGGTGGCGGTCACTCCGTCGCCGGAGGTGGCCCCTTCCTCCTGGGCCATGGCCAAAGCCGCGCCGAGCACGACCACCAGAACGACAGCCATGAACCAGAAAACCAAGTTCTTGAATATTGAACGCATACTGTCTTCCTTTTCGTTGTCTTACCGGACTACGGTAATGAATTGCACCGATTCCGGGAGGGTGTGGGCCGTTTCGCCCACCTCCACGGTCTCGGCCGATCCAAACCAACTCAAAGGCAGCCTTGCGGGATCGAGAAACGGACGCCCGGCGAGGAGGGCGGCGCGCACACTGCGGGCGCGGGCCTTCGCCAGTTCCGGGTCTCCCTGGACATAGCCGACCACATGGAGGGCGAGCTTTCGGTTGGCGTCCATCATGGCCGCCACCACGCGCAACGATTCCTTGCTGTCCATGTCCAGTTCATCGGTCCCTGGTTTGAACGCCATGCTCCTCAGCGTGACGTTGCGACTTCCGAGGATGAAGTTGCGGTAGGTGAAGTCCCCGTGCAGATTGAGTCGTTCGGTGGCCTCAAGGGCCAGCATCCCGTCGGGATAGAACTCCAGGAACGTCTTCAGCGCCGCCGCTTCGTCCTTTGCCCTTCCAAGCCGCCCGAGGGCGGTGCTGCGATTGTACAGCGCCTCGGGGTTGAATTTGTCGAGGGCGATGACCGTGTCGTACCGGGCAAGGGCCTCATCCCACTCTCCCCGGTCGATACAGCCGTGCCCGAGATAGAGATTGGCCGAGATGTGTCGCGGATTGATGCGGACCGCCTCCAGATAGGCCTCCCGCTCGCCTTCGTAGTCAAGGAGTGCCCAGCGGGTGACTCCCAGCCAGAACCGGTAATCCGCCTTGTCCGGGGCCAGTTCCACGGCCCTGGTCATGTACGGCATCGCCTCCCCGGGCCTGTTCAGCGCCAGATGGTAGCGGGCGACATAGTACGCCGAGTCCGCGTCCGAAGGGTTCTCCTGGAGCCGCTTGCCCAGCAGGTCTATCCCTTCCTGATATTTTCCCTGTTCCAGATAGTACGGACCAACGACCTTGGCGCACCCGGCAAACATCAGAACCGATGCCGCCAGCACTCCCAGCACGACATTTCTCACGTAAGGACTCCCATGGGTTTTTCGTCTCGACCGGTCTGCAAGAATATACGACGCTGCGGCCGGACAGGTCACAACACCTCGCGACAAAACGGGCGCGGGCAGGGAAAAGCCCTGCGCGCAACACGTTTTCCCAGCATATCAGAGGCAGGATGAATCAGGCAACGGGCGACCGCTCAGCTGCCGGACGAGCGACCGGTCAGATCCCTATCGGTAAAGCCCAGGCGGGTGGAGACGTCCGAGGGCGAGCCATGGTCCCGAAGCACGGCCCGGGCCGCCTCGGCCACGGCCCCATCCGAAACCCCGCGCTGCCGGGCGGCCAGCACCACGCGGACGAAATAGCGCCAGTCCCGGGTCAGCGACCCGGCCTCGAACCCGGCGTCGAGCACCGAGCGTGTCAGCGCGTCGTCGAATCCGGCCCGGCTCAGGAAGCAGAGCATTTCAAGCCCCCACAGGAACGGCCCGGGCTCCTGGTCGGCGTACGCGCAGACGTACCCGTTCAGGGTCGCGTCCGGGACACCGTCGAAGATTCCCGCGCCAAGGACGGCCAGGGCGTCCGGCCGCGCCGCGAGCCCGCACTGGCGCAGCATGGCGGCTGCGTGGCCGAAGGCGTCGAGTTTTCTGTCCAGAGTGGTGACGATGACGGACGGGGGTACTCTCTTGGCCAACCCCTCGGCCACCTTGCCCTCAAAGGGAGCCAGGGGAAATCCCTCGTCGCATGCCAGGGCCAGCCGCGAGAGGATGGCCTCGGCCTGGTCTGCCGCGCTTTCGCGAACCCGCTCGGCCAGTTCCCGCGACACGGCGCACTGGCTGTCTGCCCCTTTGGCGGATTGGGCAGGGACGCACAGGAACAGGGCCAGGACAAGGGCCGAAACAAGACGGGGATTACAGCATATGTTCATGGCGACCATTGACGATGAGTATGGCGTTGACGTTGCCGAAGCCGTCGTCGCGCGTCAGCCGCGCTTGCGGGTCGGCCACGGGCCTGCCGTCCACGAGAAACATGTATTCGTGATCGCCCGGAGGGAGCCGGGTCTCGAGCACCCAGACCCCGGCGGCCGGGTCGTGGCGCATGGTCGAGGCTCCGGCCTGCCATCCGTTGAAACCGCCGATGACCGACACGGCCCGGGCCGAGGCGTCCGCGTCGTGCAGCACGAACCGGACCGGCAGCGTCCCCTGTCCGGATGAATCCATCGCCACGGGCGCGTTGACGCGCTCCAGGGCCAGGAACCCCACGGCCAACAGCACCACGGCCGCCGCCATGGCCGGGACAAGCCGCAAGGGCGTGAAGGTCACGGACCGGGGCCGGGTCAGCCACAGCCGCAGCCGCGCCATGGCCGACAGCCGCCTGGGGGCGAGCCCGGCCATGACCCGTGCGGAAAAACCATCGGGCGGGACCGGCTCGGGCGCGCGCCGCACGGCGTCCCTGATCAGGGCGTCAAGGGCCGCGTTGTCGCGCCCGGCATCCTTTCGACCACTGCTACCGTTCATGACCATCGTTCACCTCCGTGAACCGCTCGCGGACCATCTCCAGTCCCCGGCTGACGCGCATCTTGGCGCCGCTCGTGGTGATCCCCAGGGCGCCAGCGATCTCCTGCATGGAGAAATCGTACCGGAACCTGAGGAGCAGCGCCTCTCGATATTTGGGGGCAAGGCCCATGACATGGTCAAAGGCCTTGGCCCCGTCCACTTGGTCGTCCATGGCCTGCCTTTCGTCTGGCCGGTCCTCGACGCGTACCATCCCGGCCGCGTCGTCCATGAACACATGTCTGTCCCGGCCGTTGCGCCGCATCCAGTCGCGCGACACGTTCAGGGCCAGGGAATAGAGCCAGGGGAAGAAGCGCTTCCCCGTCGAAAAGGTCTCAAGCCGCGCATAGGCCCTGGTAAAGGCCTCCTGGGCGAGGTCGGCTGCCACATCGACATCGCCCACGTATCTGAGCATGAGCGCATAGACCGGCCCCTGATAGGCGCGCACCAGGGCCTCGAAGGCCTGCACGTCGCCCTGGAGCACGTCGCTTATGATCTCTGCTTCGCGGCTTTCGTCCATTCATCTTCCCGTCCGCCCGGAGCGGGCGGTGTTCGACTCATCTGCACAAGACATATACGCGCCTCGGCGGCAAAGGGTCACATGCCCCCCTTGCCCGTTGCGCCCTGGTAGGCTAAACACGGTGAGTCAACTGGCCGTTGAAATAGTCAGACCCAGCAGGCTGTTCAAAAATGGCGAGATGCTAGGCGCGAAAAAAGTTCAAGGCCGAAGCGTACTTCCTGTACGCGAGGATTTGAACTTTTTGAAGCAACGACGCAGATTGCCATTTTTCAACAGCCTGTCAAGGAGTACACGCATATGAGCCGGACAGACAACCCCGTGATACGCGCCCTGCTTGAGCGGCGCAGCATCCGCAAGTTCACCGGACAATCCGTTGCCCGGGAGGACATCCTGACCATCCTCGAAGCCGGCCGCTGGGCACCCAGCGGCCTGAACAACCAGCCCTGGCGATTCCTGGTGATCACCGGCGACGACCCCCGGCGCGATCCTTTGGCCGAGTGCACCAAGTACGCGCACATCATCCGCGCCTCGGCCGCCTGCATCGCCGTGACCCTCGAAAAAAGCGCCATGTACAGCGAGATGAAGGACCACCAAGGGGCCGGAGCCTGCATCCAGAACATGCTTTTGGCCGCCCACGCCCTGGGCCTCGGCGCAGTCTGGATCGGCCAGATCGTCAACGATCAGGGTGCCTCCCTGGCCGCCCTCGGGCTTGATCCCGAGATCCACGAACTCCAGGCGGTCATCTCCCTGGGCCACCCGGACCAGAAGGGTGCCTCAACCCGCAAACCACTCTCGGAACTGCTCCTGGAGGAGATATGACGGAAATCAAGAGCTTTGCCCTCGGCCCCCTGCAGACCAACTGTTTCGTCCTGGCCAACGGTGCCGAGGCCGTGGCCGTGGACCCGGGCGGCGACCCGGCCCCGGTGCTGGCCTATCTCAAGGACAAGGGGCTGACCCTGACCCATATCCTCAACACCCACCTGCACTTTGACCACACCTACGGCAACAAGGCCCTGGCCCAGGCCACGGGCGCGCCCGTGCTGCACGGGGTCGACGACGCCTACCTGCTCGAAACCGAGCTGGGCCTGGGCGGCCTCTTCGGCCTGCCGCCGGTTGACCGCTACGAGGCGCAGACCATCGAACCGGGCGAGGCCGTGTTCGCCGGGCTGGCCTGCACCGTGCTGGCCACCCCGGGCCACTCCATAGGCAGCCTGACCTATTACTTTCCCGAGGCCCGGGCCGCCTTTGTGGGCGACCTCATCTTCTACCGCTCCATCGGCAGGACCGATTTCGAGGGCGGCGACCTCGACACGCTCAAGCGTTCGGTCACGGAGCGCATCTTCACCCTGCCGCCCGAGACCCTGCTCCTGTCGGGCCACGGCCCGGAGACCACGGTGGGCGACGAGATGAACCACAACCCTTTCTTCGCGGGATTCTAGCATGAGCGACATGGTCAGCATCGACATCCGTGACAAATGCTGAGGCGTGGGACTGGAGGTAGGTTGGTACCTCCGCTTCGCCAGGACAGACCGGGTCGAGGCCCTGGTCGCCCCCAAGGGGGTGGCCCAGGTGCGCCACGAGATGCACAGCCACCCGGACTGGACCCTTGAGATCGAGGAACGCGGCGACCACGCGCTGACGCGCATGACCCGCGTCAAGCCGGTGTATTCCGGCCAGGATGAAACCGCCGACACAGGAAACGAATCATGACCGACAGGGCCGTCATCTTCGCATGCAGCCACCGCCGGGGCGGCAACACCGACCGCGCCGCAGCCTGGCTGGCGGACGGCGTGCGCGAGGCGGGCGGGCAGGCGGACATCATCAATGTGCGCGAGCACGAGGTGCGCCCCTGCCTGGCCTGCGGCTACTGCGACGAACCGGGCGAGCGGCGCGGCCGCGACCTGTGCGTGCTCGGCCCGGGCGATGCGGCCTGGGACCTCTTCGAGCCGCTGCTCACGGCCAGGGCCGTGCTCTTTGCCTCGCCCATCTATTTCTATCATCTGCCCTCCATGTTCAAGACCTGGATCGACCGGGGCCAACAGTTCTGGGCCGCCCGGGCAGACGGCGCGCCCTGGCTGACCGACCTGCCCCAGCGCACCGCCCGGGCCGTGTTCGCGGCCGGTCGCCCCCGGGGCGACAAGCTCTTCGAGGGAGCTGCGGTCACGCTGCGCTACTTTCTGCACAACTTCGCCATGACCCTGGACGACCCCCTGACCTTTCGCGGGGTGGACGGGCCGGACGACCTGACAAACCGGGCCGACCGCAACGCCATCACCGCCCTGGGCCGCCGTGCCTGGGAAGAGGCCCCCTAGGGCGCGATGCGCGGCCTCACCGCTCGACTGGCCCGCCTCGCGCAGACCCTGGGCGTGGCCGCAGCGCGCTGCCCGGTCTGCTCGGCCCTCATAGACCACCCGGGCAGCCCGCTGTGCCCGGCCTGCGCCGAGGCGCTGCGCCCCCGCCTTGCGGGATGCTGCGCCCGCTGTGGCGACATGTTCGGCGACGGGCCGGATCATGCGTCGGAAGAAAGACTGGACGAGAGCGGCCACGAATCCCGGGGACCGGCCATCATCTGCGCCGAGTGTCGCCTTGACCCGCCGCCGTGGGACCGGCTCTTTTTCCACGGGGCGTATTCCGGCCCGCTGCGCGACCTGATCATCGACTTCAAATTCCACGGCGGCCTGCACCGCACCCGGTTGCTGGTCACGCTCGCCTCGGAAGCGTTCCGGCGCGGCGCAACTGACGCGGTTCGCACCGTGGCGCTGCCGGACATCATCGTGCCCGTGCCGCTCCACCCCCGGCGGCTCCGGGAGCGCGGCTACAACCAGAGTCTTGAACTGGCGCGCGGCCTGGGGGACAGCCTGGACAGGCCCGTGGCGGCCGACGCCCTGGCCCGGGTGCGCCATACCGCGCCCCAGATGAGCCTGGACAAGGACCAGCGCCGCGAGAACATCCGCGACGCCTTTGCCGCAGACGCCGGACAAGTGCGCGGCCGGACCACCCTCCTGGTGGACGACGTGTACACCACGGGCGCGACCCTGACCGAGTACGCCCGCACCCTGCGCCGCGCCGGGGCCGCCGGGCTGGACGCGCTGGTACTGGCCCGCGCCGGGCGCGAGCCGCGCTGACAGCACGGTACCGAATCGCGCTGGCACTCCTGCCCGAATCGCGCCGATGCGAGAAAATCGCAAAAAACCGGCGCGCAGGGCTTGACTTACCTGCCCTGTTGCGGCTAGCTTGCCTCCTCTTACGAATTGGAGGTTCCAACTATGTTTGCTATCATCGAGACCGGCGGGAAACAGTACCGCGTTGAAGAAGGTCTTGAACTCAATGTGGATCTGCTCAAGGCCGAAGCCGGTGACAAACTGAGCATCGACTCTGTCCTCCTGCTCGACAAGGACGGCGAGACCAAACTCGGCGCACCGTTCGTTCAGGGCGCCAAGGTCGAGTGCGAAGTCCTCGGGCACATTCGCGGCAAGAAGATCGTGGTCTTTCACAAGCGCCCCAAGAAGGACGCCCGCAAGACCCAGGGTCACCGCCAAGACTACACCCAAATCAAAGTCAAATCCATCACGGCCTAGTGCCTGAGGGGAGGATACCATGGCTCATAAAAAAGCTGGTGGCAGTTCCAGAAACGGTCGCGACAGCGCCGGACAAAGACGCGGCGTGAAGCGCTTTGGCGGACAGGAAGTCCTGGCCGGCAACATCCTCGTGCGTCAGCTCGGCACCAAGTTCCACCCCGGCGACGGCGTGGGCATGGGAAGGGACTACACCCTGTTCGCCCTGGTGGACGGCGTGGTCAAGTTCGAGAAATACACGCGCCAGCGGGTGGTCAAGACCCGCGTGCTCGTGGTCCCCGCCGAAGCGTAGCTCAGGGGAAACCGACTCATCCGGGCAGGGGACGTCATGGGCGCCCCCTGCCCGTTTTTTGCGTTGTCGCAAGGAAGCGGGCGATGGCCCGGCGCGGCAGGGAGGTTCCATGCGATTTGTTGACGAAGCGACCATCCTCGTGCGGTCGGGCAATGGCGGCAAGGGCTGTGCCAGCCTGCACCGCGAGGCCAACGTGCCCAAGGGCGGCCCGGACGGCGGCGACGGCGGCCGGGGCGGCGACGTGATCTTCCGCGGCACCAACCGGCTCATGACCCTCTACGACTTCCGCCTGCACCGCCACTATTTCGCCAAGAACGGCCAGGGCGGCATGGGCCGAGACCGCTACGGCAAGGCCGCGCCGCCCCTCTATGTGGACCTGCCCGTGGGCACCCTGATCTACGAGATCACTGAGAACGAGGACGGCACCACCGACGAGCGGCTCATCGCCGATCTGGTGGAGGACGGCACCGAGGTGGTCATCTGCAAGGGCGGGGACGGCGGCCGGGGCAATCTCCACTTCAAGTCCTCGGTCAACCGCACCCCGCGCTATGCCGAGCCCGGCTGGCCCGGCGAGGAAAAACGGCTGCGCCTGGAGCTGAAGATCCTGGCCGATGTGGGTCTGCTCGGCCTGCCCAACGCTGGCAAGTCCACCTTCATCTCCCAGGTCTCGGCCGCCCGGCCCAAGATCGCGGCCTACCCCTTCACGACCCTGCACCCCAATCTCGGCGTGGTGGAAAACGACGCCTTCGAGCGCATGGTCATCGCCGACATCCCGGGCCTCATCGAGGGAGCCAGCGCGGGCCTCGGCCTGGGCATCACCTTCCTGCGCCATGTGGAGCGCACCCGCTTCCTGGTCCACATCCTGGCAGCCGAGGACCTGAACCGCGACGACCCGACCGACGGCTACGACATGCTCAACCAGGAACTGCGCGAATACAGCCCGGAGCTGGCAGACCGGACCCAGATCCGGGTCATCAACAAGATCGACACCCTGAGCCCGGACGAACTGGCCGACCTGAGCGACAAGGTGGCGGCCTCGGGCCAGCGCATCTTCCTCATCTCCGCCCTGACCGGGGAAGGGGTGGAGGTGCTCCTGGACGAGATGTGGCGCACCCTGCGCGCACTGGAAACGGCCACCCCCCCTACTGCCGACGCCGGATCGGGCGAAGACGTCCGGCCCGCCTGACCGGTGGGGCCGCGCCATGGCGACACCGGGTCTCATCTCGGGGCCATCGGCCCTTGCCACCCGCCGGGAAGATGCTGTACCGTGCGCCCCATGACGCAGACACCCGTGGACAGAAAAGCGCTGCTCGCCCATGTCAGGCGGGTGGTGATCAAGGTGGGCAGCGCCGTGCTGACCACCGGCGACGGCCTGAATCCGCAGGCCATCAGCCGCCTCGCGACACAGATTTCCGCCCTGCGCGACCGGGGGCTTGACGTGGTCCTGGTCTCGTCGGGCGCGGTGGCGGCTGGCCGCCAGCGCATCCGCGAGCGCGCCCCCAGAAAAAATGGCAAGACCTTCGGCGATCTGCCCTCGCGTCAGGCCGCCTCGGCCATCGGCCAGGGCCGCCTGATGCACGACTACGACGAGGCCTTTGCCGTCCACGGCAAGATCACGGCCCAGGTGCTGCTCACCCGCAGCGGTCTCAAGAACCGCGAGCGCTTCCTCAATGCCCGCAACACCATGGAGCGCCTCCTGGAATGGGGCGTGGTTCCCATTGTCAACGAGAACGACACCGTGTCGGTCAAGGAACTGGAGTTCGGCGACAACGACACGCTCGGGGCCATGTGTCTCGGGCTGGTCGGGGCTGATCTGTTCATCAACCTGACCAGCGCGGACGGCGTCTTTGACAGGAACCCCGAGACCAACCCGGACGCCCGGCCCATGCCCTGCATCGAGGCCATTGCCGCCCTCGACATCGAGGCCATGTGCGACGGCAAGACCAGCGTGGGCACGGGAGGCATGTACTCCAAGCTGCGCGCGGCCCGACGCGCGGCCCAGCTGGGCGTGCCCACGGTCATCGTCTCGGGCCGGGGCGAGTTCGACCTCGCGGCCGTGCTCGACGGCCAGGAGTGCGGCACCCTGGTCCTGCCCGAGGACCGGACCGTGTCCAGCAAGAAATTCTGGCTCGCCTACCACGACGACCCGTCCGGGGCCATCGTGGTGGACCGTGGCGCGGCCGGGGCCCTGGTGGGCAAGGGCAAATCCCTGCTGCCCATCGGCATCCGCTCGGTGCGGGGATGCTTCGAGCGCGGGGCCCTGGTATTCATCGAGACCCTGGACGGCGACCGGCTGGGCGTGGGCCTGACCAATTTCTCCTCCAACGAACTGGACCGGATCAAGGGCCTGCGCACCGATGAGCTGGCCCGCACCATCGGCCCCGTGACCTTTGACGAGGCCGTGCACCGCGACAACATGCTGCTCGACGCCGCCATCTGACCGGGACTGTTTTGCGCCGCCTCTATCTCGACAAGAACCTCCAGCTCGTCTTCGGCGTCACGCTGATGGCGATTCTGGGCGTCTCAAGCATCATCCCGGCCCTGCCGGACATGATCGACGGCCTGGGCATCACCCCGTCCCGCATCGGGCTGGTCATCGCGGCCTTCACCCTGCCGGGCGCGCTCCTGGCCCCGCTGGTGGGCATCCTGGCCGACAGGCTGGGGCGCAAGGCCGTGCTGGTTCCCTCCCTGTTTCTCTTCGGCATCTTCGGCTTTGCCTGCTTCTTCGCCCAAACCATCGAACAACTTCTGGTGCTGCGTCTGCTCCAGGGCGTGGGCGCGGCCCCGCTGGGCGTGCTCTACGGCACCATCATCGGCGACCTCTACCAGGGGCCGGAGCGGGGTCGGGCCATGGGTTACAATGCCTCGGTCCTGTCCATGGGCACGGCGGGCTTCCCGGCTCTGGGCGGGGTGCTGGCCATGCTCGGCTGGCAGTATCCCTTCATCCTGCCCCTGATGGCCATTCCCCTCGGACTGGTGGTGCTGCGCCATCTCGACGCGCCCGAACCCCGGAGCAAGGGCAGCTTCAGGGACTACCTCGCCGGGGCATGGGAGCGCATCCGCACCCGGCAGGTGCTCGCCCTGTTCGCCACCACCCTGATGACCTTCATGGTCCTCTACGGCCCCATCGTCACCTATCTGCCGGTGCTCCTTCGCCAGTCCCATCAGGCCACGGCCATGACCATCGGCATGGTCTTCCTGGTGGCCTCGGGCTTTTCGGGCGCGGCCTCGTTCCTGCTCGGCCCGCTGGCGGAGCGGTTCGGCCAGCGCAGACTGCTCATGGCCTCGGCCGTGCTCTACGCCCTGGCCATGATCCTGACCCCCAACGCGCCGGGCCTGTGGCACGTCATCCCGCCTGTGATCTGTTTCGGCCTCGCCCAGGGGCTGAACATTCCCACCATCATGACCATGCTGGCCACCATCGCGCCCATGGAGCAGCGCGGCGCGTTCATGGCCGCCAACGGCCTGCTGCTGCGTCTGGCCCAGACCCTGGCCCCCCTGGTCATGGGCGGGCTCTACGCCCTCTTCGGCATGACCGGCGTGTTCGCGGGCGGGCTGGTCTGCGCGGCCGTCATCCTGCTCCTGGCGATTTTCTGGGTTCAGGAGTAACCTGGGGCCATGCCCCACCCGCCGCTGCCCACCGGACAAACCTTCTGCGCCGACGCCACCGGCGCGACCATCCCATGCCACGGAACCGGACAGGACGCCGAGTTCTTCGCCCATGCCGCGCCCGGACCGGAACGGTTCGCCCTGTCCGACGACGTGGTCACGGACCGCCTGACCGGCCTGATTTGGCTGCGCGATGCCAATGCTGCGAGCTTTCCACTCTCCTGGCAGGAAGGACACGATTTCATCAAGACCATGAACCAAAGCGCTCACGCCGGGCACAATGACTGGCGCCTGCCGGACCGGCGCGAGCTTTTCAGCCTCATCTGCTTTGACCAGACCGGCCCGGCCCTGCCAGCGGGCCATCCCTTTGTCAACGTCTTCGGCGGCTGGTACTGGACCTCGACCGTGTCGGCCATGCACCCGGCCCAGGTCTGGCATGTCCAGTTCTCGGGCGGCCGCATGTTCTGGGGCAGCCGCACCGGATATGAGCTGGTCTGGCCCGTGCGCGGCGCAAGCCCGGTGCTGCCCGTGACCGGCGCGGGCGATTCGGTCAACGCCCCCTGGCCCAGGCCGCGCCTCGTCCGGCAAGGCCCGGTGGTGCTCGACGCCCTGACCGGCCTGACCTGGACCGCAAGCGCCGACCTGGCCCACGGTCCCACTGGCTGGGAAGAGGCCTTTGCCACGATCAACCGCCTGGACCGGGAGCGACCGGGCGGCACCGCCACCTGGCGGCTGCCCACCATCCGCGAACTGGAATCCCTGGTGGACGCCTCGCGCCACAGCCCGGCCCTGCCCGAGGGCCATCCCTTCGACCACCCGGCCGAGGCGTACTGGTCGTCCACCAGCAGCGCCTTTGAGCGCGACTGGGCCATGTGCCTCTACCTGCACAAGGGAGCCGTGGGTGTGGCCCACAAGGGCGACCAGGGGTTTCATGTCTGGGCCGTGTCCGGCCCGGCCTGATGCCCCGCCCCGCTGGCCCGCCCCAAAGGCTTGACTCCAAGGCCCCGATGGAATAAGCGGAATCAGTTTGTCTGGGCAAACGGCGCGTCATACCCGTTTTTTTCGGCCCCGGCTAATCCTCTGCCCGGATCTTGCCGATAAGAGCGGCAAGCAAGGAAGGTAAACCATGTCGCTGCGTGCGCATCTGCAACACAAATTCAATCCGCTGCACGTCTACTGTCGCCTGCGCTGCCTGGGCATGGGCCACGCCCCGGCCCGCGCCGTGTGCTCCTGTTACGAGAGGGTGCTCTACCGACTCGTGCTGGCCTGAACCGACTCCGCGACCACAATCATGCGGGCCGCCCATCCTCACAGGATGGGCGGCCCGCTTCACGTTCATGGCCGGGCTGTATGCCGTCAGGCGGCTGCCCGCTCCCGGGCGCGGCGGTAGGCGATGATGTCTTCCACGGCGCAGACAGGGAAGCCGTGGCGGTCGGCAAAAGACACGATCTCTGGCAGGCGGGCCATGGTGCCGTCAGCATTGGTCAACTCGCAGAGCACGCCGCAGGGGGCGAGCCCGGCCAGCCGTGTCAGGTCCACTGTGGCCTCGGTATGACCGGCCCGCTCCAGCACCCCGCCGGGCCGGGCGCGCAGCGGGAAGACGTGGCCGGGGCTGACCAGGTCGGACGGCACCGCCCCGTCGGCCACCGCGGCCAGGATCGTGGCCGTGCGGTCCGAGGCCGAGACCCCGGTGGTCACGCCGGGCGCGGCCTCGATGGACACCGTGAAGGCGGTCTGATGGCGGCTGCCGTTTCTCTCCACCATCATGGGCAGGTTCAGCGCCCGCGCCTTTCCCTCGGTCAGGCACAGGCAGACGATGCCGCTGCATTCGCGGATGAGCAGGGCCATCTGTGCCGCGGTCAGGGTCTGGGCGGCGAAGATGAGGTCGCCTTCGTTTTCCCGGTCCTCGTTGTCCACGACCAGGATGCCTTGGCCGTCGCGCAGGGCGGCCAGGGCGTTTTCGACACGTTCGGCGGGTGTGCCGAACCGGGTGAGCAGGGACTGATTCATCGTGCAACTCCTTGCAAGAGTCAGGGTGAATCAGGGCGCATGACTAGACAGCCTCCCGGCGCAAGCGCGCGGGAGCAGGCGCGGCCCAGGCGCAAGCACCCGGGCACGGAGCGGACTGCCTCATTCTCTTTCATCCGGACTGTTACCGTCGGCCCCGGAGTCGCACCGGGTCTGCTGACCTCCCCCACCCGGGGGAGCGCTCGCGGGCTTTCCGGCCAAGGCCGGATCACCGCCGGTGGGGACTTTCACCCCGCCCTGAGAACAAGCGGGGCCAGCAAAGCCCGGATCGGGGTTGATGTCAAGCCCGTATCGGGGTTGATGTCAAGCCCGTATCGAAGTTGATGTCAGGCTCGGATCGGGGTTGGTATCAAGCCCGGAGCTGATCGCGGCGCACCGCCGCTCTCACAGCGGCACCACCAGGGAGTGCGGCAGGCTGAAGGTGAAGACGCTGCCCTGGCCGGGCTCGGATTCGGCCCGGATGGAGCCGCCGTAATGCTCGATGATCTCCTTGCAGATGGCCAGCCCGAGCCCGGTGCCCACGGGCCGCGATGACGGGGGATGCGCCTGGCTTGACTGGAAAAACACCTCGAAGATGCGCTCCCGGTCATCGGGGTGGATGCCAATGCCCGTGTCTGCCACGGAAAACTCCACAGCGTCGGCCACGGCCCGGACCGAGACCCGGATGTGCCCGCGCTCGGTGTGCTTGACGGCGTTGCCGAGCAGATTGATCAGTACCTGGAGAATCCGGTCGCGGCTCACGCGCAGCAGGGGCAGGTCCGGGGGCACGTCCTCCACCAGCGCAAGGTCAGGATTCCCGTCCAGCTGGCCCGAGATGGCGGCCACGGCGTCGCGCACCAGCTCGTCGGCCCGCACGTCGCTTTCCTGCCAGTCCATGCGGCCCGCCGTGATCTTGCTGAAGTCGAGCAGGTCGTTGATCAGGCGGCTCAGGCGCTCGGCCTCGGTCCTGACGATTTTGAAATTCTGGAGGTGCTTGGCGATGCGCTCCGGCGGCTCGTCGCACGCCTCAAGGCTCGGCCCGAAGGACTCCTTGAAGGTCCGCTCCATGAGCTTGACAAAGCCGAGGATGGACGTGAGCGGAGTGCGCAGCTCATGGGACGTGGACGAGAGAAAGTGCGACTTGGCCTGATCGAGCCACTTCAGCTCCCGGTTGGCTTCCTCAAGCTCCACGGTCCGCTCGGCCACGCGCCTTTCCAGGTCGTCATGAGCCGCCTGGAGCGCCTGCCGGCTCTCGGCGATATGGGCCAACATGGCGTTGATGTCGCGGGCCAGCTCGGCGATCTCGTCGCGCCCATCAATGTGGACCCCGCCCGCGCCGGTCATGTCCAGGGCCCGGACCTGGCTGTTGAGGCTCTCCACCCGCGAGAGCACCTTGCGCCGCAGCAGATAGAAGACGAGCAGGCCGAAGGCCACCAGCGCGGCGGACAGGATCATGAAGTTCAGATTGGCAACGACGCGGCCCTTCTTGGAAATGGCCCGGCCGCCCACGGCCTGGACCACCAGCCCGGGATGGCCGCCGATATCGCGGAGCAGGGCATAGGCGTCGATGGTCTCGCCGTCGCGGGGCACGACCGCAGTCCCTTCCCCGACGGTCAGCGACGCCACCAACCCGCCGTCCAGGCCCGGGGCGGACCGCCCGTCCACCAGGGGATGAAAGACCACCGGCAGTTCAAGCCGCAGGGAGATGGCCTGCCGCATGGCGTCGTCCAGCCGACGGGCCATGAGCATGCGCCCCGAGGGCGGGCCGTTGTCCTGCGAGTCGAGAATGTCGCGGCGCACGATGAGCATGGCCCCCTCGGGCAGGACCAGCAGGCCGCCCCGGCCCGCCTCCTCCTCCACCCCGGGCGATGCGGCGGGCAGGTCGCCCCGGCCCATGGCCGCCACCAGATCGGCCAGCAGCGCGCCGTCGTATTCGCCCTCCGCGTCCAGAGCGCGGCCAAAGACCACGCGCCCTTCCACGTCGGCGATGATGACCGCGCAAAGGGACTGGTTGCTGAAGGTCTCGATGGGCAGGTTGGATTCGACGTAGTCAGGATTGCCGGTGCGGGCGAAATGGTAGGTGTCGTCCCAGGACGCCCAGTCCCAGACAAAGGTGTCCAGGGCCTGGACCTCGCGCAGGACGCCGTTTCTGACCCGCCGGGCCTCGGCCGCGGCAAAGCCGCGCTCCAGCGAATCGAACCCGTCCTTGACCACTGAACTGGCGACCCAGACCTCGATGGCGAGAAAGACCAGGGTGAGGATGGCGATGCTGATGAAGGTGATCTGTCTGAGCCGCATGGTTCCTCGCGCTGGGGTTGGCCGGGGATGGGCAGCGCCGCCGGAAGGTTGCGCGTTTGATCATCCTACCCGGTTTCCCGGGGAGGCGCAACGACATAACCGGACGCCATGACTCACTTGTCGCTATTTCCGCCCTGAAAAGTCGTGTTTGATCAAGGCGTTCATGCCCTCTTGCCCCCATCGTGTTTATGGGGTAAGCGATCTCTCCATGCATGAAATGTCCATTGTCCAATCCATCCTCGGCATCCTGCGCGAGGAGATGATCAAGCACGACGGCCACCGGCTCAAGAAAGTGGTGATCAAGAACGGCGCACTGGCCGGAGTGGTCACGGAATCCCTCATCTTTGCCTGGGACGCCCTCACGCCCGGCGGCGAATTCGACGGCTCGAAGCTCGAAGTGGTCGAGGTACCCATCCGGGTGGCCTGCGGCGAGTGCGGCGAGGAGTTCAGCCCCGACCATTCGCGGTGCATGCCCTGCCCCAAATGCGAGGCGCTGCTTGGCCACACCGTGCTGCAAGGCAAGGAGATGCTCATCGACTCCATCGAGATCGACGACGAGTAGCGGCCAGGCCCGCGTGTTTTTCACAGCCCCGGCGCAACGAGAAGAGGTACCCCATGTCCAAGGAAGTGACCATTATCCGCAACGTGCTCGAAGCCAACGACCGGCTCGCCGATGAACTGCGCGCCACATTCAAGGCCAAGAAAATATTGTGTCTGAACCTGATGAGTTCGCCCGGCGCGGGCAAGACCTCCGTGCTTGAACGCACCCTGACCGACCTGCGCGACGAGTTTCGCATGGCCGTGGTCGAAGGGGACCTGCAAACCGACAACGACGCCCGGCGCGTGGCCGCCACCGGCGCCCAGGCCGTGCAGATCAACACCGAGGGCGGCTGCCACCTGGATTCGGGCATGGTCCTCGACGCCATCAAGGCCCTGGACATGGACGAGGTGGACATCCTCTTTGTGGAAAACGTGGGCAACCTCGTGTGCCCGGCCGAGTTCGAGGTGGGCGAGGACTACAAGGTCACGCTGCTGTCCGTGGCCGAGGGCGACGACAAGCCCGAAAAATACCCCCTCATGTTCCACATCTCCTCGGTCATGCTGCTCAACAAGGTGGACCTCCTGCCCTATGTGGACTTCGACCTGGAAAAGGCCGCAGGCCACGCCCGCAAGCTGAACAAGGACATCGAGGTCATCACCGTGTCGGCCCGCACCGGCGAAAACATGAACGCCTGGTACGACTGGCTGCGCGCCCGCCGGGCCGAAAAGCTCTAGGCCGACGGGTAGGTCGGGGCGTTGCCGACATTGAATATTGCCAAGACTTCCACCCCCTCTGCCCCCGGGCGGAGGGGGTTTCGCGTCCGGGCGGCGAAAGGCCGCCGCGCCCCATTGGCAGAATCCGCGCCAGGAGGTATGGTCGGGCCATGTCCTTTCCCCGAAACCTGCCTCTTGAGGAGGTCTTCGCCTCCATCGCGGACGGCCTCTTCACCGTGGACGCCGACTGGAACGTGACCTACTTCAACGAGTCGGCCCAGCGCATCACCGGCATCCCGGCCGACGAGGCCCTGGGCCGCAAATGCTGGGACGTGCTGCGCTCAAGCCTGTGCGACGGCCAGTGCGCCATGGCCCACTGCATCCGCCAGGGCGGCCGGGTCATCAACAAGTCCATCTTCATCGTCCGGGGCGGCGGCACCCGCGTGCCGGTCTCCATCTCGGCCTCGGCCCTGCGCAACGCCAGCGGCGAGGTGGTGGGCGGGGTGGAGACCTTCCGCGACCTGACCGAGATCCAGGTCATGCGCCGCAAGGTCGAGGCCCTCTACCGGTTCGAGGACATCGTGGGCCGCAGCCCGGCGCTGGAAAAGCTCTTCGGCATCCTGCCCCAGGTCAGCGCCAGCCAGGCCACGACCCTGATCCTCGGCCCCTCGGGCACGGGCAAGGAATTGTTCGCCCGGGCCATCCACGCCCTGAGCCCGCGCAAGCACGGCCCCTTTGTGGCCGTCAACTGCGGCGCCCTGCCCGACACCCTGCTCGAATCCGAACTCTTCGGCTACAAGGCCGGGGCCTTCACCGACGCCCGCGCCGACAAGCCCGGCCGCATCGCCCTGGCCGAGGGCGGCACCGTGTTCCTCGACGAGATCGGCGACCTGCCGGGCAACCTCCAGGTCAAGCTGCTGCGCTTCCTCCAGGAAAAGACCTACGAGCCCCTGGGCGGGGTGGCCCCCATCAAGGCGGACGTGCGCGTGGTGGCGGCCACCAACCGCGACCTGACCGCCCGGGTGGCCCAAGGGGCGTTCCGCGAGGACCTCTTCTACCGCCTCAACGTGGTCACCCTGCGCCTGCCGCCCCTGGCCGAGCGGCGTGAGGACA
Source organism: Pseudodesulfovibrio pelocollis (assembly GCF_030282845.1). GTDB lineage: Bacteria > Desulfobacterota > Desulfovibrionia > Desulfovibrionales > Desulfovibrionaceae > Pseudodesulfovibrio > Pseudodesulfovibrio pelocollis. The sequence goes on along the minus strand of NZ_JASTWE010000032.1, from coordinate 2,458 downwards.
TCCCGCTGCTGGTGGACCACTTCGTGGACGAGTTCAACGCGGTTCAGGGCAAGGGCGTGCGCGGCCTGAGCGGCGATGCGCTCCACCTGCTCATGCGCCACGACTTTCCGGGCAATGTCCGCGAGCTGGAGAACATCCTCGAATACGCCTTCATCCTCTGCGCCACGGGCTTCATCCAGGTGGAGCACCTGCCCGAGTACCTGCATCCCGGCGGCCGCGCCGCGCCAGGCGACGGATTGAACGGCAGCATGGAGGAGATCAAGCGCCGCGCCGCGAGCCGCGCCGTGGAGCGCCACAACGGCCGCAAAATGGCCGCCTGCCGGGAACTGGGCATCTCCAAGGACACCCTGCGCCGCCTTCTGGCCGACGACACGGACGAGTAAGGGCGAATAATTTGCCCACACAGCCCTGAGCGGACGTATTTTTCGCCCGCCCGCACCTCTGCCGCTCTGGCACTCAGTTGAAATCATTCTACATATTTCGATGGCACGATTGGTGCTCTCTTCGGGCATGTCGGATTGGTCCTGGCGAAGTGCAACTCATGCGGCATGAAACCGGAACGCTGCTCTGTTTGGCGTGCTACAAGGACCGTCTGGCCTCTGTCTGCGAAAACGCAGACGAGTACAAGCTGTTTGAAATGCGTGACGACACAATTTACCCCGCAGGCCGCCTATCCCTTCCCTCAAAGGACCCTATGGACAGGACATCCGCCATATTGGCCTGCGGGGTATCCCTTTTGCTGTGCGGCGCCATCTGCGCCGACACCCGCGCCCTGCTCGAACAGGGCGGGGTGCGCGTCATCCCCTGGCTCACCGGCGGCATTCGCGAGGTGGTGGACGCTCTGGACCACGACAGCCTCTCGCGGATGACCATGCCCGGCGCGCCCGGCTGCCCCTGAGGGCGGCACGGGCCGGGTTTGACTTTTCCCAGACTGTGGGTATCTCTTTGGGCTTGCCCGGGCCTGACGCCCGGAACCATCACCACCTTCACACGGCCCTGGGCCGTTTTTTTCAGGAGATCAACATGAGCGAATGCAGCGGGTGCGCCTCTGCCGCGCCGGACGGCAGCTGTTCCGGCGCCGAGGGATGCGACAAGGTCGACGAAAAGCTCCAGAAGACCCTGGGCCGCATCAAGCACAAGATCGTGGTCATGTCCGGCAAGGGCGGTGTGGGCAAGTCCACCGTGGCCGCCAACATCGCCGTGGCCCTGTCCCTGGCGGGCAAGAAGGTCGGCCTGCTCGACGTGGATGTTCACGGCCCGAGCATCCCGCGCCTGCTCTCCCTCAAGGGCCAGAAGCCCCACATGGGCGACCAGATCATGGAGCCCGTGCCCTGGAGCCGGAACCTCTCGGTCATGTCGCTGGGTTTCCTGCTTGAGGACGACCGGCAGGCCGTCATCTGGCGCGGCCCGGTCAAGATGGGCCTGATCAAGCAGTTCGTGGAGGACGTCATGTGGGGCGACCTCGACTTCCTCATCGTGGACTGTCCCCCCGGCACGGGCGATGAGCCCCTCTCCACCCTCCAGACCCTCGGCCCCACGGCCATCGCCGTCATCGTCACCACCCCTCAGGGCGTGGCCGTGGACGATGTGCGCCGCTCGGTCTCCTTTGTGGGCGAGCTGGGCAACCGCGTCCTCGGCATCGTCGAGAACATGTCCGGCTTTGCCTGCCCGGACTGCGGCGCGGTCCACAACATCTTCAACACCGGCGGCGGCGAGGAACTGGCCAAGGAATCCGGCGTCCGCTTCCTGGGCCGCATCCCCCTGGACCCCGCGGTGACTGCCTCGGGCGACGAGGGCTACCCCTTCATGAAGGTCCACCGCGACACGGCCACGGGCAAGGCCATGCAGCAGGTCATCGAACCCCTGCTCGCCTTCCCGGACTAGACCGCCGTCTTGTCTCGCAGATAATGAAAAAGGCCGGGTTCGCCCCAAGGCGTTTCCCATAAATGTTGAAAAAAAGGCTCCCAATTTTTGGGAGCCTTTTCGTTGTGCTTCTTCGAGACGTCGTATTATTGATAGTATGTAGCACAAAATGAATCGCTATTTCTCACCTGCAGTACAGTTCCATACAATGATCGCCATTATACCGGTCCCTATAACTCCGCACATAGTCACAAAAAACGGATGCCTCAGGAGATTGGGTAACCATTCATGCCGAAGCCACCCGCCCTTTGTGAATTGGCCCCACCTCATCCACGTTTTTGAGGTCGCCCATTGCTGCAACAGAATAAAGGGGCTGACCAGCCAATTGCGGCACCAATTTTTGACTATTTGCCAACGGTTATTTTCAATATTTGGTTTGTTCATGGAAGCACTATATCGCAAAGATGCGCAAAAGGCATCCGCTGGCAAAGGATTCCAAAATCAGTGGTGAAGAAATACAAAATGAGGCACAGGCGCGGCAACGGTTACTCATATCCAATATCAAGGGCTCTAAGGATACGCCCGAAGCACAAGG
>NZ_JASTWE010000031.1 GCF_030282845.1 Pseudodesulfovibrio pelocollis | reverse complement strand
GTGCATTGAACGATTGATAGTCAGCGAGTTGATCCGCTCCCGCGATCCTTGGGTTGCGCCCTCAAGTTTCCCGGCTGCCCGGCCGATGAGAGGGGAGACACATCGCGACAAGGAGCACCCATGGGAAGCATCGTGGCCCTGGACGCCTTCCGGGCGTCCGTGGAAAAGACCCGCAATACGCCGCAAGGCCCGCCCCGGCCCGAAATATCGGGCGCGGAGATATGGACCCGCGACTACCGCGAGGTGGAGGCCGTGGTCTTTGGCCTGCTCACGGTGCGCAACCTCGTCGCCCACCATCTGGCCGGCTACGATGCCGACTTCGACACCCTGTGCATGGACGGCCTCGATGCCGCCTACACCGTGGAGACCACCGGCCCGGCCCGGCTCAAGGCCGCCCTCAAGCCCCTCAAGGAGTGGCTCCTTGACGCCATGACCGAGGACAGCAAGCGCGACATGGCCTGGGCCCTGGTCATTGTCGATCTCATTGAGAAATCACCCGCCAAAGTGCGGTCCTGAGTTCCCGTCCCACTCATCGCCACGCCCGTCGTCACATCGGGCCGCCACATCGGGCCGCCGCGCCGTTTACCAGCCCGATTGCGCCCTTCCCCGAAATTTCTATCGCGCGGCCGCGCGCGGTGCAGTATTGGTAGGCCATGAGCGAGCCACCCGCCGCACCCGGCCCCACCATCCTGCTCTCGGCAGGCTGCCTCTTCCACCTGCCCCTCAAGCGCATTGCGCAGATCGGGCGGGACGCCGGTTTTGCGGGCATGGAACTGATCATGAACTCGCCCAAGCTGACGCCCGAAGCGGGCCTGGAGCGCATCAGCGAGGTGCTGCCCATCAGGAGCCTGCACGCGCCCTTTCGCGACTGGGCCGCCTGGGGCGGGCATCTGGCCTCGTGGAAGGCGACCACGGCCCTGGCCAACTTCCTGCCCCACGCCGACCACATCACCATGCACCCGCCCGGCTCGCGGCTGGCCAACATGATCCAGAACCGCTGGTTCGAGAAGGCGTGCGACCTGCCCCTGCTCCTCGACGCCAAGGGGCGCATCCGCTTTTCCCTCGAGAACATGCCCTGGGCCGAGGGCTCGCCCTTTGCGCGCGATCCGCTGGAAAGGCTCCTGGAGCAGTGCCGCGACAAGAACGTGGGCCTGACCTTTGACGTCTGCCACATGGGCGTTTCCGGCCGCAACGTGCTCGATTCCATCGCCAAGGTGCCCCTTGAGATGCTCTACAACGTCCACTACTCGGACGCCAGGGGTTTCACCGAGCATCTGGCCCCGGGCAAGGGATGCCTGCCCCTGGCCGAATTCCTGCGCCACCTTGGCGGCCGGGGCTATTCGCGCTATGTAACCCTCGAACTCGAACCGGCGGCCTTTCCCGACGACATCGACGGCACTGTGGCCATGCTCGACGCGCTGCGCCGGGACATGGAGCGCCAGCTGACCCCTGACCCGGAGTGATCATGACCCGCAAGTATCTCGAAAAAGTCTGCTGCCCTGACCAGCGAGTGAACCCGCTCTTCGCCTTCCTCGGCATCGAGGTCGAGGCCCTGATGCCCGAGCGGGCCATGCTGCGCCTGCGCGCCAAACCAGAGCTGGTCCAGGGGGCGGGAATGATCGCCGGGGGCATCCTGGCCACCCTGCTCGACGAGGCCATGGCCCACGCCGTGCTGGCGGGCAACGCGCCGCGCGAGAAGACCACCACCGTGGACATGAACGTCAGCTACCTGCGCCCGGTGGAGGAGGGAGCCACGCTGGAATGCGAGGCCCGGGTGATCAAGCGCGGCAGGCGGGTCGTCTTTGCCGAGGCCGTGCTCCGCGCTCTCGGCCCCGACGAGTCTGATCCCGACAAGCGCGGCCCGGCTCAGGAGGCGGCCAAAGCCACGGCCACCTTCCTCCTGGTCTGAACCGGGCCGCGGGTCATTGCCTTTGGCCCGTTCATGCTTATTTTCGGGCCAGACACATCCCCGGAGGACACCCCCATGACCGACACCACCCGAATTCTCGTCTGCCCGGGCTGCGGCGCGCGCAATCGCGTCCAGGCCGGGCGCGAGGCCCAGGCCACCTGCGGCAAGTGCAAGGCCACCGTGTTCGAGCCAAAGCCGCTGGAACTGGTGGCAGCCACCTTTGACCGCCAGATCGCCGGGAGCGACGCGCCCGTGCTCGTGGATTTCTATTCGCCCAGCTGCGGACCCTGCCTGATGATGGTCCCCCAGTTCGAGGCCGCGGCCAAGGCGCTGCACCCGGACGTGCGGCTGGCCAAGATCGACACCTCGGCCGAGCAGGGAGTGGCGGCGCGTTTCGGCATCAGCGCCGTGCCTACCCTGATTCTCTTTCGCCAGGGCCGCGAGATCGCCCGCCAGCCCGGGGCCATGAACGCCCGCGACATCGAGGCCTGGGTCCGCAGCCACCTGTGACGGCCCGCCGCATCGCGAAGACACCTCTGGTCGGAAAACCCCTTGAACTCGAAGGGGAATTGGGCGACTATGCCCGCACTACGCGAAACAGGTTGTGAAAGGAGTTGTTATGGCAAAAGATTTCAGAGAGTTGCTTGTGGAGTCCTCGCGCCACGAGCAGTTTGGTCGCTTTTTCAAGGAGCTGGCCGTGGGCTTCAAGGTGGTGCTCTCCTTTCAGGCGAGCGAGACCCACGCCTGCGAACCGGCCGAGACCCTGGACGACCTCTACGCCTACACCAAGTGGGAGGTGAGCATGCGCCAGGTGGACAAGGCCATCGACATCCCCAGAATCGGGGTGTGGAGCTTCTTCAAGGACAAGGAGTGGGCCGCGCCCTTTGACCGCCCCGAGTATCAGCGGGCCATCGCCGGCGAGTTCATCCCGGTGGAGGACTGTCAGCGGATTCTGGAGGATGTCATCGAGTACGCCGTGAGCCACGACCAGATCAAGTCCGAGGACGAGATCACGGTGGTGGACCCGGAGGTGGACCTCAAGCGCGCCGCTGGCTGCGGCGGCGGCTGTGGCGGCAAGAAGGCCGACAAGGCCGAGAAGAAGCCCGTTCAGTAGGCCAAGGCCCGTCGGAACGGACGATGCCATCATTCTGAGGCCCGCTTTTCGCGGGCCTTTTTACTGTCAGGCGAAAAAGGCGGTGAGAACGACCACGTAGACCAGGGCGGGCAGCAGGTTGGCCAGCCGGATTTCCTTCAGTTCCAGCAGGTTGATGCCGATGCCGATGATGAGCAGGCCGCCGCAGGCCGTGACCTGGCTGATCATCATGGGCGAGAAGTATTGCTGGAAGAAGCTGGCCCCGATGGTCATGGCCCCCTGGTAGAGCAGCACCGGGATGAAGGAGAAGAGCACGCCCGAGCCATAGGTGGCGGCCAGGGCCACCGAGGCGAATCCGTCGAGGATGGACTTGGTGTAGAGGACCGTGGCGTCGCCGTTGATGCCTTCCTCAAGCGAGCCGATGATGGCCATGGCCCCGATGCAGTAGATGAGCGAGGCGGTGATCAGCCCGTCGGTGAACTTGGCGTTGTCAGACTTGATGAGCCGCTTGAAGCGGTCGCCAAGCCGGGCGAACAGGGTGTCGAGCCGCAGCAGCTCGCCGCTGATGCCGCCCAGCAGGACAGCGAAGATGACAATGAGGATGTTCTCGACCTTGAGGGCCATCTGGATGCCGATGAGCAGCACGCACAGCCCCAGCCCCTGAAAGACGATGGTGCGGATGCGCTCTGGAAAGCGCGATTGCAGCCAGCAGCCGATGAGGCTGCCGCCGATGATGGCCAGTGCGTTGACGATGGAGCCGACAGGGAGCATGGGCGACCTTCCGAGGTTGAGTGGCGGCGCGGCACCGCAGCTGCGGTGCTACCACCAAGGCGCGCGCCTGACAAGAACATTGACAGCCCGCGCCGCCCTGCCCTATGAATGACCCCAACCACGCCAGGGTGGCGGAATTGGTAGACGCAGCGGACTCAAAATCCGCCGGTAGTGATACTGTAAGGGTTCGAGTCCCTTCCCTGGTACCAGAATGAATTCAGCGGCTTGCGATGAGAATCGCGGGCCGCTGACTTGTTTCGTTGATTGTTGTGCTGATTGTCCCACTTCTGCCCCAAGGCGTTGACTTTTCGCCAGGAGCATAAGCAATATTTTTGGTTGACTTCAGGCAAGCAGAATAGCATTTTATTAACGATACTTAACATTGTGTTGATATACGTTGCCTTTAATTGTTGCCGGAATGAATTTATTATCATCTAAAAATTTCTTACTACGTTTACTTCACAGGAATAGACACATGCAGCCTATAGAATTCAAATACCCAGAGCAGCCTGAGCAGCAAATTAGTGAACATATCCTTCAAAACAATACGCCAGCAGCCTGTACGTCTATTGAGTTAGATTTAAGAAAGTTAAAAGATGTATGGGGAAAAGACGTTTACGGATATTCCGGGGTTGGTGGCCGTGACAGGAAAGAAGAAAGGATCGAAATTTTGAAAAATGAAATTGCCTCAGGGTCAACTTACATGCCTATCATTTTCTTGACGGATATGGCCCCCGAGGGGCTTAGTTTTGAAGACGGGCGGCATCGCACAGCGGTCCTCATTGAGGCCGGTTATGAGACCGCAATGTTTGTAGTTCCGAGCCACCAAGCGGAGCAGATCAAAAAATTTTTTGGACCTTGATATAATTTGCATGGCGGTAGCAGGTTTCAATGTTCGCTTACTTGCATGAAGAGAGTTCTGTGCATGAATAGTGCATAGAAAATAGTGCCCACCTGAAACCGTTGACCTTGGCGGGTTATGTTTCGCTGGTTCTTCGGTCTCCGATTGCTTGCACTCCATCGACCTTTGAGATACGTGTATCTCAAAGGAGGTGCCTATGCCCATATCCATTCGATTGCCGGAAGAGACCGAGAACCGGCTCAACGCCCTGGCGGAAGCCACCGGGCGCACCAAGGCTTTTTACATCCGGGAGGCGATCCAGGAGCACCTGGAGAACCTTGAGGACATCTATCTCGCGGAGCAGAGGCTCGCAGACATCAAGGCGGGTAAGAGCCGCACATACACGATAGATGAGGTGGAGGCGCGCCTTGACCTGGCGGATTGAGTTCGACGCAGCTGCGGAAAAGGAATTGGCCAAGCTCGACAAGCAGGCCCAAAGGCTTCTTTTGAAATACCTCCGGGAGCGGATCGCTCCCAACAACCCGCGAGATTATGGAGAGCCGCTTCGCAAGAACCTAGCGGGCCTCTGGAAGTACCGGGTCGGAGACTATCGCATTGTAGCCGACATCCAAGACGAAATAGTCTTGATTCTGATTCTCCGTGTCGGCCATCGCAGAAAGGTCTACGGGGGTCATTGAAACCCCTTTAGCCCCCGCAATCTCGGCCCGCTTCTTTCCGGGTGGCGACTCTAACCAATCAATCCCGCCCCACCCACTCAATACAGCATGCCCACGACCGCGCCGGTCATGAGGGTGGCCAGGGTTCCGGCCACCAGGGATTTCAGGCCCAGGCCCACGATCTCGTCGCGGCGGTCCGGGGCCATGGCGCTCAGCCCGCCGACCATGATGCCCACCGAGCCGAAGTTGGCGAAACCACACATGGCGTAGACCATGATCACGCGGCTTTTCTCGCTCAGAGCGCCCTCGGGCAGGGCGGCCATGTCGAGGTAGGCGATGAATTCGTTGAGCACCACCTTGGTGCCCATGAGCGCTCCGGCCGTGACCGCCTCGGACCAGGGCACGCCGATGATCCAGACCAGCGGGGCCATGAGCCAGCCCAGCAGCCGTTGCAGGGTCAGGGGGGCGCCTGCCGCGTCCGGGCCCAGGGCCAGGAGCAGGTTCGCCATCTCGGCCAGGGCCACGAACACGATGAGCAGGGCCACCACGTTGATCAGAAGTTTCACGCCCTGCGCCGTGCCCTTCACCGCCGCGTCCATGGTCGAGGTGGCGGTCTGGGGCGGCACGATGACCCCGGTGGTCACCTCGCCGGTCTCGGGAATCATGATGCGCGAGAGCAGGATGGCCGCCGGGGCCGAGACGATGGAGGCGATGAGGATGTGCCCCAGGGCCTCGGGGATCACCGGGCCGAGGATGGAGGCATAGACCACGAGCATGGTCCCGGCGATGGTGGCCATGCCCGCGCACATGAGGGAGAAAAGCTCGCTACGGGTCATCTGGGCGAGATAGGGCCGGACCAGCAGCGGGGCCTCGACCATGCCCACGAAGATGTTGGCCGAGACGCCGATGCCCAGCGCGCCGCCCACGCCCATGGTCTTCTTGAGGCAAAAGGAGAAGGCGTTGACCACCACCGGGATAACGCGCCAGTAGAAGAGCACCGCCGAGAGGGCCGAGACCACCAGGATCAGCGGCAGCGCCCGCAGGGCAAAGACAAAGGCCGCGCCCGGCCAGGGTTCCTCAAAGGGCAGCGGGCCGCCGCCAAGATAGCCGAAGGCAAAGGTGGTGCCTGCGGCCGTGGCCTGCTCCAGCACCTCCACCAGCACATTGGCCGCCAGAAAGGCATCGTTGATCACCGGCACCTTGATGAGGACGAAGGCCACACCCAGTTGCAGGCCCACGCCCGCCAGGACCAAACGCCAGTCGAGCCTGCGCCGATGCTCGCTCAGGAGCCAGGCCAACGCCATCAAGACCACCAGCCCGAGGGCTCCATATGCTCTGTCCATCCCCGCCTCCAAAATTTCCGTGTTTCTACTGCCTTCGAAGGGCGGAAGCAAGAAGGGAGAGCCCTCAGGCCGCCAGCGTCTTCTCGGCCAGCTCCGGGAGCAGGGTTCCGGCCTTGCCCTGGAGGAAGATGTCGCTGAAGCCGTAGGAGTAGCGGGTTTCGTACAGGTTGATCTCGATCACCGTGCCGCCTGCGCTCTTGACCAGATGGGGGATGCGGCCAGCGGGCATGACCTCGCCGCCGGTGCCCACGATGAGGCAGACGTCGCTGGCCTGGGCCAGGTCCGTGGCCGCCCGGTGGACCTCGAAGGGGATGGGCTCGGAAAAGAAGATGAAATCCGGCTTCAGCGTGCCGCCGCAGGCCGGGCAGGGCGGGGGCAGGCGCTCCAGGGAGATGGACGCGGAGTCGAAGAAGGCCCGGCAGGCGAGGCATTGCATGCGCCGGGTGGAGCCGTGGTATTCGTGGACCGTGCGGCTGCCAGCGGCCTGATGCAGGCCATCGATGTTCTGGGTGATGACCCCGGCCAGTCGGCCCGCCGCCTCCAGATCGGCCAGGGCGTAGTGCGCCGGGTTGGGCCGCGCCCTAGCCAGGGTGTCGTAGAAGATGGTCTTGAGCAGGGGCCAGACTTCCTGCGGATGCTGTTTGAAATACGCCTTTTCGAACATCGCCGGGTCGTATTTGGACCACACCCCGCCCGGGCCGCGAAAGGGCGGTATGCCCGATTCCACCGAGATGCCCGCGCCGGTGAATGCGATGGTGCAGCGGGCCTGCCCCAGGATGCGGGCGGCGTTGTCCAGCGCGTGATTGGCCATGGCGACCCCCTTTGCCCGACCCATAGCACGGGATGCGGCCAATGAAAAACCCGGCCCGGCGGAGAGGGCGGCCGCCGAAAAACGGTGGCGGCACCGGGCAGTGGCCCGATGCCGCCAAGACATAACGGCGTGCTAAAGCATCTTCTCAGGCTGTTCAAAAATGGTCCGATGCGTCGTCTTTCAGCCTACTATGGTGTGATGGTCGTGCCGAGCAGCCTGAGGAACTCGCGGATCAGCGCCGGGTGGGAGGGCCAGGCCGGGGAGGTGACGAGGTTGCCGTCCACATGGGCGTTGCTGAAGGTCTCGTTGGTGTTGACCCATGTGGCGCCGCCCACTTCGAGGTCGGGCCGCACCGCAGGATAGGCGGTGCAGGACTTGCCCTTGACCACGCCTGCGGCCACCAGCACCTGCGGGCCGTGGCACACGGCGGCGATGGGCTTGCCCGCCTTGGCGAAATGGCGCACGATCTCAAGAACCCGCTCGTTGAGGCGGATGTATTCCGGGGCGCGTCCGCCGGGGATGACCAGCCCGTCGTAGCTCGCCGGGTCCACGGTGTCGAAGTCGGCGTTGAGCAGGAAGTTGTGGCCCGGCTTCTCGCTGTAGGTCTGGTGGCCCTCGAAGTCGTGAATGGCCGTGGCCACAGTCTCGCCCGCCTTCTTGCCCGGGCACACGGCATGGACCTCGTGCCCGACCATGAGCAGCATCTGGAACGGGACCATCACCTCGTAATCCTCGACAAAATCGCCGACGAGCATCAGAATCTTCTTCACGGACATGGCTTGCCTCCTGGGGGTTTTTCGATGCTTCCACCAATACCCCTATTCGGCGCGGGGCACAACCGTTGCGAGGGCAGGTTGGCTGGCGTTGTGCCGCCGTGGTGGGTCCTTGTCATTGCGAGGGCCGTGGGCTATGCCTCGTCACGACAAAGAAGAATCACCATAAGGAGTTGATCATGCTGAAGTATGGCTTGGCGGTGTGCGCCCTCGTCGTCTGCCTCACCCTGGCGGGGTGCGGCGACAATGGCCCGTGGCCCACCATGATGGGAAAAATCCAGAAGGACTATTCCTTTGAGGCCGCTGATTCCTGGCAGGACGCCACCGGCGACACCATGTCGCTGCTCATGGCCTCGTTCATGGCCGAGGAGTATGTGATTGAGCACACGTTCATGCCCGCAGGGCATCAGCCCGGTGGAGGGTACCCCCCGGCCGTGATGTTTCTGGTGGACAGGGGCGGCCCCTATTCCCGTGATCAGATCGAGGAGCAATACAGGGAGTATCTCTCCCGACCGGTGGTGACCGCGCCGAGCGAGGTCCGCCATTCCCTGGACCTGGATGCCGGACGCTTCCGCATTGAGGAGATGTCCGGGGATTCGGCGGGGGGCAGGTTGACAATCCTGGAGAGGCAATACACCCGGAAAGGGTATGTGGCCACCCTGGCGATCTGCCCGGCCGACGATGGCGCGCGGCTGGCCGAGATAGAAGCCCTGGCGGGCAGCGTGACCATCAATCCGGCCATCGTCTATGCTGATTCCGCGCACGAATTATAACTGCGCTCCCGGCCAGCTCAGGTATATCCGATTGAGCATCGGGCGGATTTGGTCTATCCTGCACAGGATAACGGCGAACACGGATTTTTCCAATCAGCATAAAGAGTCGTTGAAAAACTCGAAAACACAGGCTGTTCAAAAATGGTGAGATGCAAGGCGCGAAAAAAGGTCAAGGCCGAAGCGTACTCCAGGTACGCGAGGATTTGACCTTTTTGAATAAGCTTTCTGTACGGCTCGAAGACTCGCCTACAGTCGCTTAACGTCCGCAGATCGTCGTTTTTCAACAGCCAGGCAAGGAGTCGATCATGAGTACCATCACTGGCGTCTGGGCCCGCGAGATTCTGGATTCGCGCGGCAATCCCACGGTTGAGGTCGAGGTCATCCTCGAATCGGGCGTCATGGGCCGCGCGGCCGTGCCCTCGGGCGCGTCCACCGGCTCGCGCGAGGCCCTGGAGCTGCGCGACAAGGAAGAGCGCTACAACGGCAAGGGCGTCATGACCGCTGTCGAGAACGTTCGCGGCGAGATCGCCGGGGCGATCATCGGCATGGACTGCCTGCGCCAGACCACCCTGGATAACGCGCTGATCACCCTTGACGGCACCGAGAACAAGGAGCGCCTGGGCGCCAACGCCATGCTCGGCGTGTCCATGGCCGCTGCCCGTGCCGCCTCGCGCTTCCTGGGCCTGCCCCTGTACCAGTACCTGGGCGGGGTGAACGCCAAGCTGCTGCCGGTGCCGCTCATGAACATCATCAACGGCGGCGAGCACGCGCCCAACAACCTGGACATCCAGGAATTCATGATCATGCCCGTGGGCGCCGAGACCTTTGCCGAGGCCCTGCGCATGGGGGCTGAGACCTTCCACATGCTCAAGGCGATCCTGGCCAAGGACGGCCACGTCACCTCGGTGGGCGACGAGGGTGGCTTTGCCCCGAACCTCAAGTCCCACGCCGAGGCCTTCGAGTACATCATCCGGGCCATCGAGGGCGCTGGCTACGAGCCCGGCCGCGACATCTGCCTGGCCATCGACGCCGCTGCCAGCGAGTTCTACAAGGACGGGAAATACGTCCTGGCCGGCGAGGGCAAGACCTTCACCTCGGCCGAGCTGGTGGACTTCTACGACGACTTCACCGACAGGTTCCCGCTGGTGTCCATCGAGGACGGGCTGGCCGAAGGCGACTGGGACGGCTTCGCCCTGCAGACCGACAAGATGGGCGACCGCATCCAGCTGGTGGGCGACGACATCTTCGTGACCAACCCGGACATCCTGGCCGAGGGCATCGATCGGGGCGTGTGCAACTCCATCCTGATCAAGCTCAACCAGATCGGCACCGTGTCCGAGACCCTGGACACCATCGAGCTGGCCAAGACCGCGGGCTACACCACGGTCATCTCCCACCGCTCGGGCGAGACCGGCGACCACTTCATCGCCGACCTCGCCGTGGCGGTCAACGCGGGCCAGATCAAGACCGGCTCCCTGTGCCGCTCGGACCGGCTCGAAAAATACAACCAGCTCCTGCGCATCGAGGAAGACCTGGCCGACGACGGCGCCTACTACGGCCCGGTGCTCGGCGGCAGTTTCTTCGACGAAGAGTAGGGAAAAGGGCGGGGCGGCCGGATCGCGACAACGCTGTCGCCACAGCGCCGCCCCATGGATTCAATGTCTCGAGCCTGCCGGGCCGAGGGCGCGATGCTCCCGGCCCGGCATGCCCGGAATTCACGCAAGTCCGTGCCGAGCGGGCTTTTGACTCGCCGGAGGCAACAGCATGATTCTACTCGACGGCAAGGCGACTGCGGCCACCATACGGGCCGAGATCAAAGAGGAAGTGACCGAACTCGCGGCCAGATTCGGGCGCAGCCCCGGGCTGGCCGTGGTGCTCGTGGGCGACGACCCGGCCAGCCAGGTGTATGTGCGCAACAAGGAGCGCGCCTGCGAGGACTGCGGCATCGTCTCCATGCCGCATCGGCTGGAGAATGCCTCCCAGCTGGAGCTTGAGGGGCTGATCCAGCAGCTCAACCGCGACGTGCGCGTGGACGGCATCCTGGTCCAGCTGCCCCTGCCCAAGGGGCTCGACAGCCAGCGCATCCTCGACCTGATCGACCCGAACAAGGACGTGGACGGGTTCCACCCGGTCAACGTGGGCAAGCTCAGCCTCGGGCTGCCCGGGTTCAAGCCGTGCACCCCGGCGGGCGTGATCAATCTGCTCAAGCGCTACGACCTGGACCCGGCCTGCAAGAAGGCCGTGGTCATCGGCCGCTCCAACATCGTGGGCAAGCCCCTGGCCATGATGCTCTCCCAGGCCGGGCCGTGCGCCAACGCCACCGTGACCCTGTGCCATTCGCGCACAGCGGACCTCAAGGCCGAGTGTCAGGGGGCGGATTTCGTGTTTGCAGCCATCGGCATGCCGGGCTTTGTCACCGCGGACATGGTCAAGGAGGGCGCGGTGGTGGTGGATGTGGGCATCAACCGCACCGACGAGGGCCTGGTAGGCGACTGCGATTTCGAGGGCCTCAAGGACAAGGTCCACGCCATGACCCCGGTGCCGGGCGGCGTCGGCCCCATGACCATCGCCCAGCTGATGGTCAACACCCTGGAGGCGTACAAGCTCCACGTAGGCGCGTAACAGGCTCTTCTGTGACGATCACAGGGGCGGTCCGGGATGCCGGGCCGCCCCTTTTTGCGGCCGCGGGGCGATTTGGCGGGTCAGGGCATTTGCCTTTTCCGTACCCTTTCGTGTAGCGTGGCCCGGGCTTGAAACATGCAGGAAATCCGGCCGGCGGGCCGGAACAGGAGGCAGGCGATGGGCAGTGTTTTTGTGACCGGGGCCACAGGCGTCATCGGGTCGGCCGTGTTGGCATCCCTGCGCGAGGCCGGGGTGGATGTGGTGGCCGGGGCGCATGCCCCGGAGGGAGCCGAGGCCCTGGCCCGCGACGGCGTTCAGGCGCGGGTCTTTGACTTTTCGGACCAGGAGTCCATGACCCGGGCCATGCAGGGGTGCGACAGGCTCTTTCTGGCGCTGCCCCTGGCCGAGGGCATGGCCCGGCGGGGCCATCTGGCCGTGCAGGCGGCCAAGGCGGCGGGCATCGGCCATATCGTGCGCGCCAGCGCCTACGCCGCGTCGTCCGATGCCCACTGGCGGCTCGGGCGCGAGCACGGCACCGTGGACCAGTTTGTGGAGGATTCCGGCATTCCCTTCACCATCCTGCGGCCCAATGCGGTCATGCAGCGTTTCGCCACCACCCTGGCCCCCATGGTGCGCGCAGGCCAACTGGCCCTGCCCGAGGAGGACGCCAGGGTCAGCTACATCGACGCCCGCGACATCGGGGCCTGCGCGGCCCGGCTGTTTCTCGACGACGCGACCCACCACGGACGCACCTATGCCCTGACCGGCCCCCAGGGGATCTCCCTGGCCGAGGTGGCGGCCATCCTGACCAAGGCCACCGGCCGGGAGGTGGCCTACCGGCCCGTGGACGAGGCGGTCTACATGGAGGCCCTGGCCCGGGACGGCGTGCCCGAATGGACCGTGAACATGCTGGTCAGCCTGACCCGGGTGGTCAAGCTCGGCATGGCGGGCAACGTGACCGGGGCCGTGGCCCATCTGACCGGCCACGAACCCCGCGCCTTCGCGGCCTTTGCCGCCGAACACGCCGACGCCTGGGCATAGGGTCGTCGTGCTCAAGGGGCAGGACCGGCTGGTGGAGGCCATCAAGGCCATCGCCGCAGGGAACTATTCAAGCGACATCATGGAGCTGACCGGCCCGGGCTATCCGCCGGAGGTGCGTGAGCTGGCCGAGGCCGTGGGCATGATGATGGTCCGCATCGAGACCAGGGAGTTTCACCTGGAGCAACTCATGGAGACCATCCGAACCAACTCGCTGAACGCGGTCACCGCGGTGGTCAACGCCCTGGGCGCGCGCGACGCCTATACCGAGGGCCACGGTGAGCGGGTGGCCGTTTATTCCGAGCGGCTGGCCCGGCGGCTGGGCCTTGACGAGGAAGAGGCAGAGCGCATCCGCATCGCGGGCGTGCTCCACGACATCGGCAAGATCGGCTTCAGCGATCTGATCTTTTCCAATGAAGACACCGTGATGAACGAGGACATGCTCCTTGAGATCCGCAGCCATCCCCAATGGAGCTACGACATCCTCAGAAACCTCGACTTCCTTGGCCCGGCCCTGGACTATGTCTACGCCCATCACGAGCGCATGGACGGCCGGGGTTATCCGCGCGGCCTGTGTGGTGAGGACATTCCCCTGGGCGCACGGATACTGGCCGTGGCCGACTGCTTCGACGCCATGACCACGGACCGGCCCTACCAGCCGGGCAGGACGCCCCAGGCCGCCCTGGCCATCCTCGGCACCCTGGCGGGCGATGCCCTGGACCCGGCCGTGGTAGACGCCTTCATCATAGAGATCGAGGACAACGGCATGGTCGGCTAGCAGTGGGCCGCCACCCGATGTCATCTGCCTGTCGTTCCTGGAACAGCTTATCATTTACTTTTTGATTTCGTGTGGTATGCAGCGGCGATGGAAATCCCTGTCCTTCAGCCCATCGAATACCGTTTATGCCGCGACGCATCGCCTATCTGATACCTCTCGTGGTCGGGCTGGCCCTGGCCGCCGCGCTGTCCCTGACCCTGCATGCCGATGGGCAGCGCCATGCCCAGCATGCGCGGCTTGAAGTCTTTCATCGTCTGTCCGTGGTCCAGAGCGGGTTCGAGAACGCCCTCAACTCGCGCCTGCACCTGGCCCGCACCCTCAAGACGGTCCTTGCTCTTGACCCGGACATGGACCAGTCGGCCTTTGCCGCCCTGGCCAGGGGGCTGCTCGCGGACCTGGGCGGGGTGCGCTTCGTGGAACTGGCCAGGGACGACCGGATCACCCATGTCTTTCCCGAGACCGGCGGTGCGGCATCGGTGGGTCGGCGACTGGCCGAGGACTACCCCCAAGAGGTGCGTCAGGCCGCGCTGCATGCGGTCAGGACAGGGCAGGTTCAGGTTCTCGCGTCCACCCGGATGCCCGAGGTGGGCGAGGCCGTGGTGGCCCTCATGCCTGTCGATCTGCCCGCTGGCGGCCACTGGGGCATGATCCTGGTGCTCATCGACGCCGGGACCCTGTTTCGCGAGGCCGGGGTCATGGACACCTCCCTGCGGCTGGACATCGCCTTTCGCGAGCAGACAGCGGGCGGCTGGCGCATGATCTACGGCAATGGGTCGGTCTTCGCGGCAGCCCCGGTGATCATGAACACGCCCGTGCCCCAGGGGCTGTGGCAGGCTGGCGCGGTGCCCTCGGGCGGCTGGCACCCTTCGCCCAACCGCCCTGTTCTGATCTATGGCGGCGGTGCGCTCATCCTCCTGGCCACAGGCGGGCTGCTGGTCGTCATGCGGCTCGTGGCGGCCAGACTCAGGGAGCGCGAGCAATACCGCTATCTGGTGCAAAACGCCCGCAGCCTCATCCTGCGCATCGACCTGAATGGAACCATCGTCTTCTGCAACGAGCATGCGGAGCGTTTCTTCGGCTTTGCTCCGGGCGAACTCCTTGGGTGGCCCCTCGTGGGCACCCTGATCCCGGAACGTTGCCCGGACGGCGAGCCCACCAAGCGGCGGCTCAACAGGCTGCTGGGCGACCCGGCCGAGCCGGTGCTGGCCGAAACCAAGGTCATCCGCCGGGGCGGCGAGTTGGCCTGGGCCTCCTGGGCATACTCGCCTGTGCGCTCGGCCGATGGGGCCATGGTCGAGCTGCTCTGCGTGGGCACGGAAATCACCGACCGCCGCCAGGCAGAGGAGGCCCTGCGCCAGAGCGAGCGCCAGTACCGGCTGCTGGCAGACAACGTCACCGATGTCATCTGGGGCACGGACGCTGACCTGTGCGTCACCTTTGTCAGCAAATCCGACCTTGGTCTGCGCGGGTTTGCCCGGGCCGATGTCCTGGGGCGACCCCTTGGCGAGTTCCTGACCGGCGTGTCGCGGGGCAGGCTCGTGGAGGCGGTGGCCGCGCTCAAGGGCATGGCCGACGCCCACTGCGACCAGCCGCCCGCCGTGACCCAGGACCTCGAATTCCTTTGCGCCGACGGCCGCTCCATCTGGCTTGAGACCCGGCTCGGGCTGCTGCTCAACGAGTCGGGCGACAGCGTGGGCGTGCTCGGCGTGGGGCGCGACATCACGGACCGCAAGCTGGCCGAGGCCCTGCGCGACGATGTGGAGCGCATGGCCCGCCATGATCTCAAGACCCCGCTGGGCGCGGTGGTCGGCCTGCCAGGGGAGATAGAGCGGCTGGGAGGATTGACCGAGGCCCAGTCCGGCATGCTCAGGACCATCGAACAGGCGGGCGAGACCATGCTCGTCCTCATCAACCGTTCCCTGGACCTCTTCAAGATGGAGCGCGGCACCTATGGCCTGAGCCGCCGCCCGGTGGATCTGCTCCAGACCCTTGAGCGGATCAAGGCGGAATGCCGGTTCATTCTGCGCGAAAAGGGCATCAGCGTGGGCATTGAGGTGGCGGGCGGCCTGCCCGACGAGGGAATGGTGGTCCCGGCCGAGGAGGAGCTGCTGCGCACCATGCTCGCCAACCTGCTGCTCAATGCCTTCCAGGCCTCGCCCGAGGGCGGCTCGGTGACCGTCACCCTGACCTCCGGCGATCCGCTGACCCTGGCCATCCGCAACCAGGGCGAGGTGCCCCCGGCCATCCGCGAGACCTTCTTCCAGAAATACGTGCGCGCCGACACCTCCCCCGGCTCCGGCCTTGGCACCTACTCGGCCCGCCTCGTGGCCCGAACCCACGGCGGCGACATCACCCTCGACACCGCCACCCCCGGCGAAACCTGCATCATGGTGACCCTGCCCCGGCGGTGAGCGCCGTGGTCAATGGCCGCTCTGGGCGTGTTTCGTTCTTTGATTGGGAATGAGGTGAATGCATATCCATCATGTTGACACTCTTCCTGTTTTTTACTACCTGAACCCATTGTCCAATCCGCAACGAGACGGGAAAGGAAGACGCTGCGGGCGCTTCGCTTTTTCGTTTTGTTGCCGTGGCACATTGCGATTCCGGGCTCCTTTGTGGGGTACCTAGCCGACGAGGAGAGGGTATGCCTTGCCCAGTCAAAACCGCATTTCGGAGGTTTTACTATGTTTGGTCGTCCAAGAAAGCGTTTTTTCACCCTTGCACTCACCTCACTGTTGATCCTGTGCCTGCTGATGTCGGGTTGCCAAGCGACTAAACGGGAGACCGGCACTGCTGCCGGAGCCGTCTTGGGCGCGGCGGCAGGAATGTTCTTCGGCAGGGGGGTGGGCAAGGCTGTTGCCATTGGTTTGGGTGCCGTGGTCGGCGGTTTTGTCGGCAACATGATCGGTGGGTATCTTGACGATCAGGACCGACTGGCCCTTGAGAAGGAGTCGGCCAAGGCTCTCTCCGAACTCAAAGATGGGGGCACGTCCAAATGGGAAAACCTCGAAAGCAAGGCGGAAGCTGAAATCACGGTAGTCAAAACAGAGACCATCCAGAGGAATGTGCCGATAGTCAGACACAAAGAGGTCAAGAAGCCGGGAACGCTCACCATGATCGGAGAGCCCTATGAAATACTGACGGATTCAAACGTGCGGTTTGGGCCTTCGATGGAGTATGACGTGGCCAAGGTGCTAAAGAAGGGGAGCGTTGTCCTCGCTGTGGGACAGGAAAAGGGCACCAACTGGATTCTGGTGAACCAGGATCGTCAGGCCATCGGGTACATCCACGCTTCCCTTGTCGGGAAGGAAGGCACCCTGGCCGAGAATGAGAGAAAGACAGAGAACTCTGTCGCCGTGATGCGCCCGGCCTATGATCTTGACGAGATGTCGGGAGACATGGCGAGCGCACAGACCATTCGGCCCGCCATCAACCTTGACGAAATGGTCGCAAGCTATGCCGACACCCCTGAGACCGATGACCTGGTTGCCGAGCGCGTGGATGTGGAGGCTCCGGCCAGAACCATGAAGATGAAGGTCGTCACCCCGCACGGGGAGGAAGAGACGACTGTCGTGGCAAGCAAGGGAACGGACGGAGCCTGGGAGATCTTGTAGCCATGAAATGGAGAACCGGTTTTCTGGTCACTGTCTGCCTGCTCATGTCAGTTGGGGTTTCCCATGCGGCATCCTGGCACAAGGTCGCGTACTCGAAAAAAATGGGTGCAGAGGTCTTTGTTGACCAGGGACAAGCCAGCTGGTGCAGGGAAACGGTCGAGGTCAAGGTTCTCCTTGATGCTGGCAGCCCCTTGGAAACCGGTGGTCTTGAGGGCTTTTTGCAGACCGCATGTTCAGTCATCGCTCGCGATTGCCAAGCGGCAGTCGTGGCGAATCTCAACGTTTTCAGTCGGGCGGATGAGACCTTGTTCGGCAGTTATACAGCCGCCATCCAGAACGAATGGAGGCCTGTCAAGGCTGTGCCTTCGGCTCATCCCGCTCCCCCGGCATCCGGCGAGCAGCCCGGGCCCTCCGAGCCCGTAACGGCTCAGGAAGCCAAGGCCGTCAAGGCGGACTATATCAATCTTGTGGCGGGCGTCATGCCTGCCACGCAGGACGTCCTGGCCGATGAGCAGGCGGTAATCGACTATGTCAAAATCAAAGATTGTAAGGCGGTCCAGAGGGCCGAAAAGGACGAGTTCGCCCTAGCGAAAATGAAGCACGATGCCCGGGCCGAGGCCGAAGCCTTCTTGCAAAGCGCCAAACCCGAGGTGGTTGAATTGACATTCCCGGCTCGGCTTGGCGAGTATGATTTTGATACAAGCGCTTTCAGCTTTGTGCCGATGCCTTCGGGCACGACCAAGAAAGTCGGTGCCGAATGGTCTGCGTGGTGCCCCAAAAATACCACCTTCCCCGAAAGCATCGAGGTGGTCATCAAGGGCGGCGAAGTGATCCAGCATCTCGCCATGCCGCCTGACCGCGCAGAGGCCCTTCTGAAGTCCATGCGTGGAGACAGGCGGGTCACGGTCAGGGCAACGCTCAGGGTCGAGCAGTGGGGCCAGTATTCCAGGAATGAGCGTACGCCGCCAACCATCACGGTGGTTCCTGACGCCGTGGCGGTCTCCATTCCAAAAACCGGTAAACCTTTTTTTGAATACCCGAGCAGTTGGCTTGAACCTCGCGTGGCCGCATGGCAGAAAAAGAATGAGGAGATGGAAAGAGAACAGCGGCTGCGGCAAAAGGCGGCGCGCCTCCGGCAGGAGCGCGAGAAACTGGCCCAGGCCGAGCGAATCCAGGCCGGGACCGAGCCGATTCTTGCCACCCCGGAGGTAGTCCTTGCCCATTTCAAGAAGTTGTCCGCCCCGGAAGCGTCCGGGACGACCATCAATGGCGTGGATGTAAGACGGCCTCTTGTTTTTCGGGCGACACCGCAATTTGAGGAAGGCATCGCGAGCGCTCTTGCATCCCCCATGGGCGAGGTGGCGGTGCTCAATCAAATTGAGCCGGAAGCCACGGCTGCGCTTGTTTTCAACTCGGACGAGGGCAGAATCAAGGTCGTCGTGCAGAACATCAAGGATTTTTCGACGGTTGTCATTCCTGCGGAAGTTGTGTCTGGAGTGAAGGAAGGCCTGGGGGGATCAGGCACCTCTTCGGCTCCTGAGATGGCGGCTCGGCGGACTGCGAGCGAGCGGGGTCTGGGCCGACTGCTCTCGGGATATTATCCCGGCCCCGAGATACGACTGGAGTATGTCGCGGAGCCTGTGGGATATGCAGAGGACCCCTGGAAGGGCGGCAAGCTTCTCTATGTCCACGCTGTCAAATGCGTTTCCCACATCAAGGTGGCGGACCAGAGTACGGAGCAGACCTGGGAAGCCAAGGCCTCGTCGAAACCACAGCCGTTTGTCCAGAAAAGGGATGAGCGCACCGCCAGAACGCTTTCCATCATCGGCGTCAATGGGGGCATGGAGAGCGACAAGGTCAAGAGTATTGTGACCGACAGGCTCAAGCTGCCCCTGGCGTTTGATGAGCATATCAAGATTCTTGCCTCGCCAGACACGACCCCGACAACGGAGAAAGACATTCTCACCCTCCTCTATGGGGGAGAAACGGTTGTTCCGGGGCAGCGTGACTTCAGGGGGTACTTCGTGCAAACCGGCAAGTCGCTGATGGGTTTTGGTTCTCCGGTGTACTCCCTGCGCCAGGCAGTGTTGAAGCAGACAGCCGCGCCTCAGGAGAAGGAGGCCATCCTCGATGGCCTGATCGCGAGGTTCGGCGAGCCTGATCTGCTGTTGAGCGACAAGAGGGTGAGCATATTCAACTGGGGCAGGAGAATCTCGGACGACAGGTCGGAGATGCCCATCGGAAAAGACTTCCGCCGTCCGGTTTCGGCCCTTGAAGCCCAGGTCTACAGCAGCGAGCACGGCGTCCTCACCGTGTTGATCCTCACTGATGAGGAGCTCTATCCGGTCAAAGCCGACGTCACGACACAGACAGTCTTCTGACGCGTTCCACAATGGCAGCAACGACGCCTTCGGGGGGCACGGTATGAAACATCTGGCAAACACCACCCTGTTCCTGCTGGGTTTTCTCCTGCTTGCGGTCCACGCCGCCCAGAGTGCGGAGCCGTATCATTTCGCCTTCTCGAAAAAAAAGGGCGTCGATGTATTTGTTGTCTCGGACGGCGATGCCTGGTGTCAGCGACTTGTGGAGATTCAGATTCGTCTCGCCGCCGACAGCCCTCTTGCCAGGGAAGGAGTGGAGGCTTTCTTTGGGAAACAGGTCGGGCCGTTGCTCAACGCCCAATGCCCGAGCGTTGAGCGGGCCATCATCACGGTGATCAAGGCAGAGACCGGCCAGCGGATTGCTTCGATCCGTGCCAGTCGGGACGAGGGGTGGACGCCCCGGGCGGCCCTGCACTGGACAGACAACAAGTGGGTGCTCGCAGGGTCTGCGTGTCTTGTGGGCGCGGTGCTGTTGTGGGCCGTGGTTGCAAGAAGAAGGCGCACTGCCCGGACGAGCGCTCCCCGGCAGGTGATGGCAGCGCCCGAGCATGCGAGGGGCGTGTCCCAACCAAATGCGGCCCCGCACATCGTCACCGCGCCCGAGTATCATCGGCGACTTCGGGCCATTCCAGACCGGTCTGCCCCGGACAACGGAGGAAGCGATGGAGCGGGACGCCGGGGAGAGGCGGCAATCCTGAGGGTCATCAGAGGCATAGGCGGCGGCATAGTCTATTGGGGACTCGGCCTGAGCTTCGAGAGGAAGCGATGTGAGTTCGACATCCTGATTGTGGCCCCGCGCGGTGTGCTCCATGTGGAGGTGAAGAATCTCTCAGGGACGTGGAAGCCGGACCCGGACTCCATGGAAGATGGCTACGCCACCAAGTGGATCAGGGAGAAAGATGGCTTGGCAATGAAAAGTCCCATCTCTCAGGCGCACCGGGCTCGTTTTCTGCTCGGTGAAGCGGCGAGGATTATCTGTTCATATCAACTCCCGGTACACAGCGTTGTCGTGGTTGCCAATGATACGTTCGAGTTCACGGGCGAGAAGGATGACCGCGTGAGCCTCATGCGCGATTCCGAGTTCCGGGCATACTATGAAGAGTATGCCCATGGCCGGGAGTCTTCGGTGGTTGGCGTCGCCAAGCCCCGGCTCGCCCGACTCCCCCTGTATGTCATGCGGTTCAAGCAGCTTCCGGTCTGTTTTGATCTGCGATCATTCGGCAGGGACCGGAGGGATATCCATGTCCTGCGCGAATGGACGGACGAGGATTTTGATCGTGAACTTCGTTGCCTACTCATGGAGGCCTGGCAGTGGGACAAGATCGGCATTGATGTCTCTGCCATATGGTTTGGAAGCTCTGATGATGTCCATCCCGAAAAGGCCCCGCCTGACGGGTATGAATAATCTTACGCGAGCGTTGATCGTTCTGCGGTGAAGCAAAGCCCCCTTGCGGGGGCTTTCTCGTTCAACCTCAACCGTGAATCTTCTTCAGCAGCCAGGCCATGTTCCGGCCGAGGATTTCCATGGTTTCCATGGCCTCGGCGTCTTCGGACACCTGGCCCTTGTCCATGCCCCGGCCCAGGTTCCAGTAGCGGGAGCCGGGGACGATCATCTGCTCGATGAAGAAGAAGGCGTTGAGGGCGTTGAATGTGAGCATGTCGCCGCCCCGGCGGCTGACCACCACGGGCGCGCCCACCTTGCGGGCGAACATGTCGCCGTTGACCCGGCCGACCATGCCCGCGCGGTCGATGAGCGCCTTCATCTCGGTGGTGACATTGGCGAAATAGGTGGGCGAGCCGAGGATGATGCCGTCGGCCGCATCCATGGCCGCGATACAGTCGTTGACGAAATCATTGTCCACGGCGCAGCGGCGGTCCTTGTTCTTGATACACTTGTAGCAGGCGATGCAGCCGTGCATGGGCTTGCCCGAAAGCTCGATCAGTTCGGTTCCGATGCCCTCGGCCTCGAGCTGGTCGAGGACCTTGCGGATCATCAGGGCCGTGTTGCCCCCCTTGCGCGCGCTGCCGTTGATGGCGACTACCTTCATGGTCTGCTCCTAATAGGTGTTGTAGTGAATCCTGTCCTCGCGGAACCTGTTGACCTCGCCCGATGGCTGGGCGGGCCAGCCCATGGGCGCGAACCCGAGGGGGATGACGCCCTGCGGCAGGTTGGCCAGTTTCGTGAAATCCCTGACCCGCTCCTCGATGGGGTAGATGCCGGTCCAGACCGCGCCAAGCCCCAGGCCGTGGGCGGCCAGCAGGAGGTTCTGCATGGCGGCCGAGCAGTCCTGCACCCAGTAGCCCGCGTATTTCTCCAGGGAGAGATCGCCGCAGACCAGGATGCCCACGGGTGCCTGGGCCGCCATCTTGGCATAGGGATGAATGGCGGCCGCATCGGCCAGTTTGGCCGGATCGGTCAGGACCACGAACTGCCAGGGCTGGGCGTTGCCCGCGCTGGGCGCGGCCATGGCCGCCTCCAGCACCTGGCGGATCATGGCCTCGGCAACGGGCCTGTCCTCGAATTTACGTATGCTGCGCCGGGTGCGCAGGGCGTGCATCAGGTCCATGGGCTTCCCCCTTGTCTGCCCCGGAACATGCGGCCGGGGATGTGTTTACCCTGAGTATCTTTTCTGCTACTGGGGCAAAAAGATCAAGTACGCACGGCAAAGTGCCATAGTCACCAAAAAGATACCGGACCGAGCCCGAGGCAGGGCGTCAGGTCACGGAGAAACCATGGGCGTCACCTGCACCCTCAAGCATTGCGGCAACAAGACCTACTATTGCAACGTGGAGCTGACCCTCCAGGTCATCGGCGGCAAGTGGAAACCCATCATCATGTACCGGCTGGGCGACGGCGGAACCCTGCGCTTCAGCGAGGTCAAACGGTCAATCCCCAACATTTCCCAGAAGATGCTCACTCAGCAGCTGCGCGAGCTTGAGGCCGACGGCGTGGTCCATCGCGAGGTGCATCCCCAGGTGCCGCCGCGCGTGGACTACTCGCTGACAGAACTGGGCAAAAGCGTCATGCCGGTCATCGAATCCCTGAGCCGGTGGGGCAGGCGCTACGAGGATTGGGCGAACCGGCAGGATTCGGGGCACGAGGCACGGGGCGCGGCCAGCGCGGTCCTTTGATAAATTGCGCGACATTGTGTACGGTCCCGCAACCGGGAAAAGTGCTTCGCGAGGTGAACATGGCAAAATCGCTGCAATTGTATCTGACCGAGGTCCGGGCCTGCTGGCTTGAGGCCCGCATCGTGCTGGACGGCGAGCAGTACGACCTGAGCACCCATTGCGCCCTGTCCGAGCCACTCAAGGACCTATTTCGCTGCCTGTGCGATGCCCACGGCCTGGAAGGGCCGCCGGACATGGTTGCCGACTACCGCCACCTGGAGTTCGAGTGGGTGGGCGAGGGGTGGCTCTACTACTGGGCGCTGACCCCCGGCCCGGATGGGCGGCTTGAGGTGAGCGTGGAGTTCAAGGGCAAGCGCGAGGTGGGCGGCACCGAGTACCCGGTCTGGAACATCCGGTTTGCCACGGATTGGGCCACCCTGGCCGGGCAGATATTTGCCCAGTCTGCCAAGCTGCTCCGGCGGTACGGCTTTGCGGGCTATCTCGACCGCTGGTCCAAGGACTTTCCGGCCGGGCAGATGATGCGCCTTGGTCATCTGCTGCATGACCAGTCGCCGGAGTGCGAGGATCTGGCCCGCGAGCTGGCCTATCTCGGGGAAACCGCGTGATCAGGCAGGGATCTCGCTTCCTGCTGGCGGCCGGGCTGCTTTGCCTGCTGTGGGTTGCCCCGGCCCGGGCTGACGGGCTGCATGTCATGACCGAGGTCTATCCGCCCTTCAGCTATCAGGTGGAGGGCGAGCCACGGGGCTTTTGCGTCGAGATCGTGCGCCGCATCCTCGACAGCCTGGGACGGCCTGACACGGAGATTTTCTTCTATCCCTGGGCCAGGGCGTACCGGGAGATCCAGGAGGAGGACGGCCGGGTGCTCTTTCCCATGAGCCGCTCGGCCGCTCGCGAGGCCATGTTCCGCTTCGTTGGCCCCGTGTTCGAGGACACGCTTTATTTCTACGCCCGAAAGGGAGCGGAAATGCACATCGCCTCCCTGGACGACGCCCGCCGGGTCAGGGCCATCGGCGTGACCCGCGACGACTTCTATCATCAGTTCCTGGTCACACGCGGCTTTGCCAACCTCGATGTCAGCACCTGTCAGGCCCACGATTTCCGCAAGCTGGCCCAGGGCCGGGTGGATCTGGTGCCCATGGGCGAGAAGGCGCTGGCCCAGTTCGTGGGCAGGCTCGACGGGCTGGACCCGGCCATGTTCGAGCGGGTTGGGCCACCCGTCTATACGTCCGGGGTCTACATCGCGTTTTCGCGCTCCACGCCGGACGGGGTGCTCGGAGAGTGGCAGCAGGCCCTGGACGACCTCAAGGAGGCGGGGGTCTATGATGCCATCATGAACCGCTATTTTCCCGTTGCCGAAGAGTCTCTCCCATAGGTTTCCCCCCCGGTTGACAAATCCTTGCGTGCTGGTAGGTTGGCACGATGCCGCCCTTGACGGGCGCAAGCGAGAGGGGAGACCATGCGCAACAGGGGAGAGGTAGGTCCGAGGTGGCGGGGCAGGCGGGAATATGCGGGGTTCCGGCGCGGGTTGAGAGTCGCGGTGCAGGCAGTCGCGGTGCTGGCGGTGCTCGTGGCGCTGGCTGTGGCACCTGCGGCCGGGGCAGAGGGAGAGGCCGTGCTGCGCGTCTCCTTCAACGACCTGCCGCCGTGGAAGGTGCTCGGCCCCGGTGGCGAGCCCGCAGGCATAGACGTTGAATTCCTCGGCATGCTGGCCTCCCGGATGGGGCTGTCCGTCGAATATGTCCACTATCCCTTCAAGCGCGGACTCAAGATGATGGAGGGCGGCGAGATCGACCTGATGATCGGCGTGCTCCGCAGGCCCGAGCGCGAAGCATATCTGCACTTCATCGAACCGCCCTACAAGAACGAGTCGAGCAAGGCGTTCTTCGTGCTCAAGGGGCGCGAACACGCCATCGCCAGCCATGAGGATTTGCGCGGCCTGCGCGTGGGCACGGTTCTGGGCGGCCGGTATTATCCCGAGTTCGACGACGACCCCCGTATCGACAAGTATCCCGTAACTTCGCCCGAATTGAACATCAGCATGCTTCTGGCCGGGCGCATCGACGCCTTTGTCATGACCGAGACGGCAGGTGACCACCGGGTGGCCGAGCGCGGCCTGGAAGGGAAGGTGGGCAAGGCCCGGTATGTGCACCGGGAGTGCCAGGACGTGTATGTGGTTCTCTCCCGGCAATCGCCCCACGTTGCCCGGCTTGAGGAGTTCAACCGGGCCATGGCCGAATTGGTGGCAGAAGGGGCCTTTTTCCGCGCCAGGGAACAGTTCCTGGAGAGTCTGGCCAGACAGTAGCTCCGGTTCACTGCGTCAGCAGGTCAAGCATGCGGCCCAGGGTCGCGTCCACCGCATCGCCCTCGGGCAAGCCGAGAACCGAGGCATCCGTCATCTGCCGCAGGGCCAGTCCGCCGAGGGGGGGCATGGTCAGCCTCCAGCCGGGCAGTCCCGGCAGGGCGGGCACCTCGCCCCCGGTGTGGCGGTTGATCACCAGCACCTGATTGTTCAGCCCCAGGTCGCGGGCCATGCGGCCCACCTCGGCCCCGACGAGCAGGCCGCGCATGCTCGGCTCGCTGACCACCACCAGCCCGTCCACATGGGCCACCGTGCCCCGGCCCAGGTGCTCCACCCCGGCCTCCAGGTCCACCAGCACCCATTCGTCGCGGCCCATGACCAGATGGGCCAGCACCGCCTTGAGCAGGGCGTTGGCATCGCAGGCGCAGCCGCCGCCCGCGTTGGTCAGCGCGCCCATGACCAGGAGCCGCTTGCGGCCTGGGGTGACTCCGGGCAGCGGCGCAGCGCCAAGGGGCACGTCCACGGCCAGTGTCTCGGGCAGGTCGCCCACCTCGGGGTTGAGATCAAGGAACCCGCCCGCGTGGATGCGCTCGCGCACCAGATCGGCCCGGCGTACCAGCGGCTCGGGCAAAGCTCCTGCGGGCAGGCCGGAAGCCTGCCCCAGCGACAGGGCCGTGTCCGCGTCGATCATCCAGACGTCATGACCCTGCCGGGCCAGCAGGTCGGCCGTCCAGGCGGCCAGCGAGGTCTTGCCAACCCCGCCCTTGCCCGCAAAGGCGATCTTCATGCACGCTCCTTGGTCGTTGCGAGGGCCAGGATGGCGGCGGGGGGAGCGCCCCTTGAATGGGATTTCCCCCCGTCGCCTGAGGTTCTGTTATTCGCTCAGCCCCAGCGCCTTGCGCTTGGCCCTGATGCGCACGTCGAACAGCTCCGCCGCCTTGACCGGGTCGGGCTCGATGACGAAGCACGCGCCAACCAGGTCTTCCAGGCCGGACACGGCCAGGTTGGTGACCGTCTCGGAGCCGAGGATGTTGGGCGGATGGCCCAGGTGGGTGTAGATGCCGCTGGCCACGGCGTACAGCCCGATGGCCGCCGCCTTTTCGGAGTACCACTCGGGCGAGGACGCGCCCACGGGCAGGTCCGAGATGTCCACGCCAAGGCCGTTGGCCAGAGCGGCGCAGAGCTGGAGGATGCGGGCGTTGTCCACGCAGGAGCCGTAGTGCAGCACCGGCGGGATGCCCAGCGACCCGCAGACCTTGCGCAGTCCCGGCCCGGCCTGATCGATGGCCCCGGGCAGGAGCAGCCCGGCCTTGCCCGCCGCCGTGGTCACGCAGCCGGTCACCAGCACCAGGATGTCCTTCTTGATCAGCTCTCTGGCCAGCACCACGTTCATGGAATCCTGCTGGAACTTGGGGTTGTTGCAACCCACGATGCCCACCGCGCCCCGGATGTCGCCGCTGGCGATGGCCTGGATCAGCGGGTCGAGGGAGCCGCCCAGGGCCTTGATGACCGCCTCGTTGGAGAAGCCGGTCATGATATCCACGGGCTCGCCCGGGATGTCCACCCGGCCGGGGTCGCGCTCGGCATAGGCGTCCACGGCCAGGGCCACTATCTCCCGGGCCTGGGCCATGGCGTTGTGGGGGTGGATGTCGTAGTGGATGGCCCCGGTGAAGCGCGCCTTGGACGCGGTGTCGATGAACCGGGTGTGGTAACAGCCGGATATCTGCACAAGGCTCGGCATGATGCACTGGTAGTCCACCACCACGGCCTCCACCGCGCCGGTGATGATGGCCAGCTCGGTCATCAGGTGGTTGCCCGCCATGGGAATGCCCTGGCGCATGAGCAGTTCGTTGCCCGTGCAGCACAGCCCGGCCACGTTGATGCCTGTGGCCCCGAGCTTCTTGGCCCGCTCGATCAGCTCGGGCTCGCGGGCCGCGGCCAGGATCATCTCCGAGACCACCGGGTTGTGCCCGTGGACCAGGATGTTGACCTTGTCCTTCTTGATCACGCCGAGGTTGGCCGTGGACATCCTGGGCGTGGGCGTGCCGAAGATGACGTCAGAGAGTTCGGTGCCGATCATGGACCCGGCCCAGCCGTCGGCCAGGGCGGTGCGCGCCGCGTGGATCAGGGTGTTGGGCGCGTCGTTGTCGCAGCCCATGTGGGTGCGGTGCATCATCTCCGCGATCTCGCGGTCCACGCCGCGCGGGGTCATGCCCAGCTTGGCCCAGATGGCCTTGCGCTTTTCAGGCACGCGGCACAGGAAGTTGACGGATTTGCGGCGGCTGCCGAAGTCGGCGTAGAAGGCGTCCATGACGTCGCGGGCCACGTCCATGGTCGCGCGGCCCTCGGTGGCCACGCCGATCTCGGCGGCGATGGCCGTGAGTTTGGCCTCGTCGGTGATGCGGTAGTCCTTGGTCTCGCCCTCGACGATGGCCTCGAGCACCTCGATCAGGTCGCGGCCGTGGTCCGAGTGGCCTGCCGCGCCGCCCGCCACGAAGCGGCCGAAGTTGCGCGCCACCACCACATCCGCGTCTGCCCCGCACACGCCGCGTGGGGCCTTCTTGC
Source organism: Pseudodesulfovibrio pelocollis (assembly GCF_030282845.1). Taxonomy (GTDB): domain Bacteria; phylum Desulfobacterota; class Desulfovibrionia; order Desulfovibrionales; family Desulfovibrionaceae; genus Pseudodesulfovibrio; species Pseudodesulfovibrio pelocollis. The sequence goes on along the minus strand of NZ_JASTWE010000031.1, from coordinate 18,743 downwards.
TGATGCGGCAGGGGCCCATGGTACAGTTGCGGCAGGTGGTGCCCAGCTCGCAGAACTTGCAGTGGGGCGTCTGCTGCGCAAGCCGCTCGTGCACGGTCTCGATGCCTTCGGCCCTGGCCTTTTTGATCATGGCCCGGGCGTCTTCCCAGATGGAGAGTTCTTCAACCGGTCTTGGTTCCTTCGCCATGTCTCCCTCCCATTTTCTTAGGGCTGCGCGGATGCCCGGCCCGTTTATGTGTGACAGCCAATGGGGACGAGCGTACCTGTCTCCAAGCGGCGTGTCTGTCGGATAGCCGACAAACGGAGTAAGAAATGCGGAAAAAATATCCGGACGGTCAGGCGCCCGGCAATCCGGCGGCGGCGCGTTTCAGGGCGGTCAGGTCCGGGATGCAAAAGCGGCCCCGGCCGCGTTTTTCCAGGAGTCCGGCCCGGACCATGTCGTTGAGCAGGGTGGACACGGTCTGCCGGGTGGCCCCCAGGAGCTGGGCCAGCTGCTCCACGGTCAGTCCCAGCGTGACGATCAGCTCCCCGTCCTCGCCTTCGACCACGGTCTCGCCGCTGTCGCGGGCCTGGATGAGGATGTAGTCCATGAGCCGGTCGTAGATGTCCTTGAAGGCGAGGCCGCCGATGATGGAGAAGGTGTTCTGGAGGATGTTGCCGAGCACCCGGACCATGGTCCGGGTGAAGGCGGGCACTTCGGTCATGCACCGTTTCACGGCGTGGACGTCCGCCGCCAGCAGCCGTGCGTTGTCGAGGGCCTGCACGTAGCATCCGGCATGGGTGGCGTAGAGGTCGCCCGGGCCGAGGATGCCCAGGGTGAATTCCTTGTCTTCGTAGGCCAGATAAACGCGCACCCGTCCCTCGGCGATGATGAAGACGAGGTTGTCGGTTTCGTCCGCGTCGAAGATGACGGCCCCTGCGGGCCAGGACCGTTCGCTGAAGATGTCGCGCAGGTCTCCCAGTTCGTCCCGCTTCAACTCGTCGAGCAGGTTGACTCCCGTGAATTTCATGTGGCCTCCTGGCTGTGAGTCGCTGCCACAAACGTAGCACGATCCGGCCCGTGGCGTCCAATGACCCGTGCTCCTTCCATTTGTTGTTGAAATGGGCGGTCAATGGGGAAAGAATGGCGCATGACACAGCGCGAGACCCACAGACCGGGTGCATTCCACAGCGACGAATACGCCCGCATCGCTCCGGTGTACGATGCAGTGGTCGGCCCGTTCCTGCGGCCGGTGCACGCGGCCGTGGCAGCCGCCCTGCGCTCCGGCCCGCTCCGGCCCGGGGATGCGGTGGTGGACCTGTGCTGCGGCACCGGTGCCTTGGCAGATATGGTCGCCCGTGCCCGGCTCAACGTGGTGGGCGTGGATAATTCTCCGGCCATGCTCGACCGGGCGCGCGCCCGCGGTGGCGGTGCGCGGTATCTGCTGGCCGACGCCTCGGCCACGGGCCTTGAGTCGGGCCGGTTTGCCGGGTGCGCCATCAGCTTCGCCCTGCACGAGAAGCCGCCAGAAACAGGGCTGGCTATTCTGGCCGAGGCGCGACGGCTGGTCAGACCCGGTGGCCTCGTGGTGGTGGCTGACTATAGCGTGGCTCAGGGCACCTGGCTGGCTGGAGTGGCCATAGCCCTGGCCGAGCGGCTGGCCGGAAGCGAGCACCATGCATGCTTCCGGCGCTTCATGGCAGGCGGCGGCTGCCCCTCGTTCCTGGCCCGGTCCGGGCTGGACGCGGGTGAGCCGTTGGCCTTTTTCCTGGGCGGCCGGGTGGGCGTGTACGTTGTAGCGCTCTGATCCCGACCGGGGCGGGTGTCGAAATTGTACCGCAAGGTGTTGACGCGGGCTCGCGGCTGGTGCAATGGTCCGCCCCATGTGTATGGCGCGCCGGGCGCGCCAGATCGCCCACGCCGCAGGAGGGACCATGGCGGAGTTTCACGTGTTCGCGGATGTCGAGGCCCAGAGCCGGGCCGCCGCCGACCTGATGGTCGGCCTCTCCCACAGGGCGCTGGAGGCCCGGGGCCGTTTCACCCTGGCCCTGTGCGGCGGCAGCGGCCCGGTGCGGATCATGGAGCTGCTGGCCGGGGAGCCCTGGCGCAGGTGCATCCCCTGGGACAGGACCGTGGTCTTTTGGGGCGATGACCGGGCTGTGCCGCCCGACCACGAACACAGCAATTTTCATCAGGCGAGCAAGTTGCTCCTCTCCCGCCTTCCCCTGGCCGAGGCCAATGTGGTCCGCATCCGGGGCGAGCTGGGTGCCATGGACGCGGCCCGGGAGTTGCGCCTCGACCTGGCAGAGTGTTTTGGCGAGGCCGGGCCGCCCCGGTTCGACCTCATGCTGCTGGGCATGGGACGCGACGGCCACACGGCCTCGCTCTTTCCCGGTCGGCCCGAGCTGGATTCCACGGCCTGGGTGGAGCCGGTGCCCGCGCCGGACATGGAGCCGCGCGTGGACCGCGTGACCATGACCTTGCCCGTGCTCGACGCGGCCCGCACGGCCCTCTTTCTGGTGTCTGGCCCGGACAAGCGCGCCCTGGTGGGCGAGATCATGACCGACCCCACGGCCCCGGCCCGTTACCCGGCGGCCAGGGTCAATGCCGAACGCACCCTGTGGTACCTGGACGAGGCGGCGGCCGGGCAGCCTGCCGGGGGCTGATCCCGCGCATGGTCACAGTAAATGCCAGCGGGCCGACATCCTCTGAGGGTGTCGGCCCGCTGGCGTTGGCGTCGGCTTTGGTGGGTTTACGCCGGGCACACGGCCCGGGCGAAGAAGCGGCAGGTGCGGTCCTGCCAGCCGATGAAGCCGAGTTCGGCGTCCGCGTACCACGCGGCAGTGAAGGCCTTGGTGTCCGCGCTCCACAGTCGCGCCTTGCGCGGGTCGAAGACCGGGGCCTGACAGGAGAGGCCCGGCTGCGCGGCGCGGCCCATGAGCCCGGCCAGTTCGGCCACGGTGGGCAGCCGCCAGCCGGTGCGGCCGCCGTAAGCGCGCTCCTTGAGCCGTGCCGCGTGGGCCTGGGCCCGTTCCCAGGTCAGCGGATAGCGTGAGCCGTGCCGCTCCCAGACCAGGCCCGTGCCGTGGCCGCTCGGCCCGGGTTGGAGCACGGTGCCGTCGCCCTGGTCCGAGAACTCGGCCGGGGCGGTGTTCGTTGGCCGCCACAGTTCGTCGAGCCCGAAGAATGGCCGTGCCTGCCGCGCTCCCACCTTGACCGGCGTGGACCGTGCGTGTCCGGTATCTGGCTGCGCCGTTTCGGCCAGCAGGTCCGCCGCCGAGCAGACCGCCTCGCGGGCCGCCAGCCAGTCGGCTTGGACCCGGTCCAGGGCGTCGAGCATGGCAGGCGCGTCGGCAAAGCGGTCGTCCGGGTTCGCGGCCAGGGCGCGGGCGAAGAAGCTGTCCCAGTCCGGGCCGGAGAGATCGGAGGCAGCCAAAAGCGGGGCCGCCCCCTGCCCGGGTTCGGGCAAATGGCCGGTGAGCATCCGGTGCAGGGTCACGCCCACGGAAAAGAGATCGGCGCGGGCGTCGGCGCTGTCCGGGTCTGCCTCCTGCTCGGGCGCGGTGTACCACGGGGAGCCCACCACCATGCCCGGGTGGCTCGGGGGGCGCTCGCCGCGCAACCGGCTCAGGCCGAAGTCGATGAGCCTGACCGTGCCCGGCCCGCCCTCGTCCTCGGCCAGCATGACGTTGAAGGGCTTGACGTCGCGGTGGACGATGCCCTCATAGTGGAGCCGGTCCAGGCCGTGGAGTATCTGGCGGGCCAGGAGCAGGGCCGCTGCCGCGCCCAGCCTGCGCGAGGGGCGTTCCACCTCGTAGGTCTCACCCATGAGCGCGCCGAGGTTGCCGCAATAGTATTCCATGGTGAAGTGGGGCGGGGTGGTGTCGTTGCCCTCGTCCACATCGAGGACCGAGGCCACGTTGGCGTGGCTGATGCGGGCCATGGTGGCGGCCTCGGCCAGAAACAGGGCGGTCAGGGCGTCGCGGCCCATGATGTCGAGGAGGATGTCGGCGGGCCTGAGGACCTTGAGGGCCACCATGCGCCCGGTGACAGGCATGGCCACCTTGTAGACCGCGCCCATGCCGCCCCGGCCCAACAGGCCGCGAATCTCGTATCGTCCGATGCGCATGGCCCGACGATACCCCAAAGCCGGACAGACGGAAAGGCGCGGGATCAGCCCATACGGCGGGCGAACTCCGAGACGAGCACGGCCCCGGCCTGGGCCACGTTGAGGGAGTCGAATTCGCGCCGCAGGGGGATGGAGAGGTCGTGGTGGCAGAGCTTGGCCACGCCGGGGCGCACCCCCTTTTCCTCGTTGCCGAGGACCAGCACGGCCGGGGTGGTCAGCTCGGCCTCGTAGGCGTTGAGGGCCTCAACGCCCGAGCGGGCGCAGTAGATGGTGAAATCGTGATTGACGCAATCCTTGAGGGCCACGGCCAGATTGCCCGCCTTGGCCACGGGCAGCTTGTTCAGCGCGCCCGCGCTGGAGCGCACGGCCCCGGCCCCGAGATAGGCGCCGTGGTGCTGGCAGACGATGAGCCCGGCCCCTCCCAGGGCATAGACCGTGCGGGCCAGCACGCCCACGTTGCCCGTGTCCTGGACCTGATCCAGGGCCACGATGAGCGGCAGGGGCGCTTCCGGCGCGGTCTCCAGCAGGCTCTCAAGGGAGACGTAGGACAGGGCCGCGCACCGGGCGGCCACGCCCTGGTGATTGCCCCGGTACATGAAGTCCAGGTCCTTGGGCGGCACCGAGCGGAAAGGGACCCCGGCCTTGCGGCACAGGGCGAGGATGTCCTCCATCGCCGCATCGTGGCGGCCCTGGCGAAAGGCCACGAAATCGACCCGCGAAGGGTCGTCGAGCAGCAGCTCCCTCACGGGCTTGTTGCCGACCACGAATATCTTGCCGTCCTTCTTGTCCTGCTGGCCGTCCTGCATAGTGTCCCCGCCTTGTCTCGGTGCGGCAAAGAGTTGCACATGGTTGCGTACCGCACCGCGACTATGTAGGGGTTTTGCCAAGCTATTGCAATCCCGGGTCAGGTGAGGTAGCACAGTTCTCATCGGCTCAGCACATGTAAGACTTTTTCTAGACTTCCCAAGTCCCTGTTTTTCTGATACTGGGTGCGGGAAGCCGGAGGAAAAATTGGACGCACACAAATCTCTGCGCCCGCTTTTTGCGGCGCTCCTTATCGTCGGGTTGGCGACCTTCATGGCCGGTTGTGCCGCCAAGGCTCCTGTCAGCGACCCTGTCGCCGAGACAGACCAGGGCGGTGTGCCCGATGACGCCGAGGCCTTGGACCCTGAGGTCATCGCCGCCCCCGTGAGCGAAGGGGAATTGACCCAGGCCGAGCAGGCGGTGCTCAACGCGCGCTTTGGCCTGCTCTTTGACCTTGAAGATCACGACAACGCGGACGTTGAGCGTTATTTCAATTATTTCAACCACAAGGCTCGTGGGACAATGGAGCGCTGGCTGGAGCGCTCGCAGCAGCACCTGCCCTATGTGCGCCGCGTCTTCACCCAGTACGGCCTGCCTCAGGACCTCGTACTCCTGCCCTTCACCGAGTCCGGCTACAACGTCCGCGCCTACTCCTGGGCCGGGGCGGGCGGCATGTGGCAGTTCATGAAGGGCACCGGCCGCCTCTACGGCCTGCGGGCCGACTGGTGGATCGACGAGCGCCGCGATCCCTACAAGTCCACCGACGCCGCTGCCCGCCATCTGCGCGATCTGTATGACCGCTTCGGCGACTGGTATCTGGCCCTGGCCGCCTACAACGCGGGCGAGGGCAAGATTTCCCGCGCCCTCAAGCTGACCGATTGCGACGACTTCTTCGAGCTGACGGCCAACAACCACAAGCTCACAGGCCGCGCCAAGCTCAAGCCCGAAACCAAGCACTATGTGCCAAAATTCATCGCCATCTCCAAGATATTCCAGAATCTCGACACCCTGGGCTACAACCCGGTGTCCTGGGACATGGAGCCCGCAGTGGTGCCCGTGCAGGTGCCCGGCGGCACCGATCTGCTCGCTCTGGCCCGGGCGGGCGGCCTGACCTGGAAGGAATTCCACGACTACAACCCGGCCTACCGCCGCCAGGTCAGCCCGCCGCACATGGAGACCACCGCCTATCTGCCCGCAGCCAAGGCGGACAGCATGATCGCCTATCTCAAGGACCCCGGGTCGCGCCCCTATGCGGGCTACACCCAGTACGCGGTGCGCAGCGGCGATTCCTGGTGGCGCATCTCCAATCGCTTCAATGTGCCCGTGGCCGTGCTCAAGGGGGTCAACAACACCAAGTCGGACACCCTGCGCCCCGGCCAGCTGGTCATGGTGCCGGGTAACGAGAAAGGCCGGGTGGTGGCCAGTTCCCCGTCCGAGGACACGCCCTCGTCCACCCGGGCCATCGCCTCGCGCCGCAGCAATTATGTGGTGCGCAGCGGCGATACCCTGTGGTCCATCTCTCGCAAGTTCGGAACCACTGTGGACACGCTCAAGCAATCCAACGGCCTGCGCGCCAACACCCTCAAGGCGGGGCAGAAGCTCTATGTCCCGGACAATTCCGGCCAGGCCACCCGCCAGGCCGTCAAGGACGCGGAACAGGCCAAGGCCCAACTGGTGCGCTACAAGGTGCGCCGGGGCGACAACCTGACCGCCATCGCCCGCAAGTTCGGCGTCACCGTGGCCGAGCTGCGCAAGTGGAACTCCATCAACTCCAGCAACACCATCTTCGCCGGGCAGAACCTCAAGGTCTACGTCCACTAAGCCGGCATCACGCCACTAAAAAGACCGGGGGAGAACCATTGACAGGTTCTCCCCCGGTCTTGTTTTACCGGTTCGCTCGCCCCCTGAATGGATCGGTTGCGCGCTAGGCCAGCCCCCTGAAGGGGTTGGACACGGGCTCGGCCATGCCTTGAACATAGCCCCATTCCACCAGCCGATAATAGGCGTGTTTGGCCTGATCGCCCTGGTTGACCTGCTCGAGAAAGCGCACATACTCGCTGGCAGCCCCGCGTCGGTCGCCCATGCCCTCCTTGCAGTACCCCTTGTAAAAGGCGGAGTAGGGGTTGCCCGGCAGGGCCGTCTCATAGGCCGCGAAATTGGTCAGGGCCTGAGCGAAGTTCCCGTTCCTGACCAGCAGCAGGCCATTGAGCTGCAGGGCCTGGGGTTCGGCCGGATACGCTTCGCGGGCGCGTTCAGCGTAGGGGATTCCCTCGTTGTAACGCCCCTGGGCGGCCTTGCTTTTGGCCATGAGCAGGAGCCCGACATAGTCGTCGGGTGCCTTGGCCAGGGCCGAGGCGATGTGCTCGTCAGCCTTGGTGTACTCCTTTTTGATCAGGTGCTTCTCCGCGGTCTGCAAATCCTTGATCGCGGGCGCCTTGGCGCGCAGCGCAGCGGTGTTGTCCATGTATCGCTCCCGGTACATGGAATACTCGCGGGCCGACAGGTATTTGGTATTGGCCTCGGCGCGGGCCGTGGCCAGCCGCTCGCTGCTCATGGGGTGGGTGGCGAACATCACCTCAAGGGCGCTGGGCTCCTTGTCGTGCAGGGCGTTGAGCGCTTCCATGAGCCCGGCCATGCCGTCGGGATTGTACTCGGCCCGGGTCATGTATTCCATGCCCAGGCTGTCTGCCTGCCGCTCGTCGGCGCGGCTGTATGAGGCCAGGAGCATGCCCGCGCCAAAGGCACCCAGGCCGCCGGCCAGGGCACCCATCTCTCCACCGTATTTGGCCCCGATCAGGGCCCCGCCTACCCCGGCAGCCAGGGAAACCAGGATGGAAGTGCTCATGCGCGAGGCCGTGTGCCGGGCGTTGACGTGGGCGATTTCGTGGCCGAGCAGGCCAGCCAGCTCGGCCTCGCTCTCCATGTCGAGCATGATGCCGCGCGTGCAGGCGATGGTCCCGCCGGGGAAGGCGTAGGCGTTGACGTAGGTGGCGTTGACCACCTGGAAGTTGTAGGGCATCTCCGGCCGGTGGCTGACCCCGGCCAGCCGCTGACCCACCTCGGAAACATAGGCGTTGAGCTCCCCGTCCTGCGTCCGCCCGTAGTCGGCCGAGAGCTGGTGCGGGGCGGCCTGCCTGTCCATGGTGATCTCATCGGTCTCGCTGACGAACATCAGCTGGCTGCGGCCGGTGACCGGGTTCTTGGCACACCCGCCAATGGCCATGAACGCCGCTGTCATGGCCCCGGCCTTGATGAACCTGCGCCGGGTCCAAGGTTTGGAATATGTACGTACCATCATCGTCTCTCCGGTTTTCCTTGTAATACCGCACTCGATCTTAATGTTCAAGTCGTCGTCCGGCTGGAAGGCGAGATACCCCGCCGCAAGGACCGGCCAGAACTTGACATCAAACCGGACGGACGGTATGTTTCGGGCATGACAACAGCACATGAACGCAAAAAACAGCCGGAATTGGTCCGGCGGGCCATTCTCGATTGCGCGGCGCAGATTTGCGTGGAGCGGGGTCTGGCCGCGCTGACCATCCAGTCCGTGGCCGATATGGCCGGGGTGACCAAGGGCGGGGTTTTCCATCATTTCACCAGCAAACAGGCATTGGTTGAGGCGGCGTTTTCTGACCTGCTCGGCCAGATGGGCCGGGAGATCGACCGTTTCATGGCTGCCGATCCTGAAGCCCATGGCCGGTTCACCAGGGCCTATCTGGCCACGGTCTTCCGGGCCGAGGCCTTTGCCAGCAACAATGTCTGCGCGGCCCTGTCTATTGCCATGCTCACCGAGCCCGGGCTGCGCGCACTCTGGCGGCAGTGGCTGGCAGACCGCCTCGAAAGGCACGCCAGGACCGACGGCACCACGGCTCTGACCGTGGTCCGGCTGGCCGCCGATGGCGTCTGGCTGGCCGAACTGATGCTGCCCGAGGGTGAGAGAATCGACGACAGGGTCGCCCTTCATGCGCGCCTGCTCGCCATGACCAGGGAGCCCGTATGAGCTCCGCCATGACCACCTATGTGTCGCTGTTGACAGCCATTGTCCTCGAAGTGGCCGGGACGTCGTTCCTCCAGAAGTCGCAGCAGTTCACCAAGCTGTGGCCCACCCTGGTCATGGGGCTGTGCTACGCCGGAGCCTTCTACTGCCTGTCCATCACCCTCAAGGCCATGCCCGTGGGCATCGCCTATGCCATCTGGGCCGGACTCGGCATCGTGCTGATAACCGCAGTGGGGTATTTCTTCTTCGGGCAGTCCCTTGACGCGCCCGCCCTGCTGGGCATCGGCCTCATCGTCGCGGGCGTGGTCATCGTCAACGCTTTCTCATCTGCCATCCCCCACTGAACCCATGCGGCCCACAAGCTCCGGCCGTCTTGACTTGGCCGTCGGCCTGGGCCACCATCGCGCCTTTGCCAACCGCTAGCGCCCGAGGTGTCGCCATGCCCGCCTTTTGCCCCATGCTCATCCTCAAGACCGGCTCCACCTTTGACGGCCTCGCCGCCGTCAGGGGGGACTTCGAACACTGGACCGCCCAGACCATGGGCCTTGATCCGGGGCAGTGGGTCCGCGCCGATGTCCGCCTTGGCGAGCCCCTGCCCGATCCGGCCGGGCTGGCCGGGTGCGTGATCACCGGCTCCCACGACATGGTAACGGACGACGCGGACTGGATGCTGGCCGCCGGGCGCTGGCTCTCCCTGGCCATGGACGCCGGGCTTCCGCTGCTGGGCATCTGTTTCGGGCACCAGCTCATGGCCCACGCCCTGGGCGGCCGCGCCGCCTACCATCCCGACGGCCCGGAGATAGGCACCGTGGCGGTGACCCTGACCGCCCAGGCTGCGGACGACCCCCTGTTTTCGGCCATGCCGCCCGTGTTCCCGGCCCATGTGACCCACTCCCAGACCGCCCTTGCGCTGCCGCCGCAGAGTGTGATCCTGGCCACCAGCGACCATGATCCGCACCAGGCCTTCCGCCTGGGTTCCCGCGCCTGGGGGGTGCAGTTCCATCCCGAGTTCGACGCCGAGGCCACCGGCCACTATGTCACGGCCCAGGCCGCCAAGATCGTGGCCCACGGCGGCGACCCCGAAGCCGTGCGCGCCTCTGTGCGCGAAACGCCCGAATCGGCCGACCTGCTTCGCCGCTTCGCCGGATACTGCCTCGGCTGACGCGCAGCCAGTTGCGCTGGAGCCGGATATCGGCTATCCCTTCCTTCGGTCGGCAGTTCACCCAGGCGTCGCCGCCCCGTACGGGGAGCTAAACCTGCCTTTTCATCCTTTCCACCCGACACCTTGTTTCGTGCCGAGTCGGAAGTCGGCGACCACCGGCAGTCCATCCCGCGACAGGCGCGACAACGAGGATATGTCATGCCCAGAACACCCATGCCCCTGTGCGTGGCCGATGTTTCCGACTTCGCCCGTACCCTGCGCCATCAACTCGACGACCTCAAACGAATCCCCGGCCATGTGGAGATGCTCAACCTGCTCGCCAGGGCGGGCGGATTCCGCAACATCCAACACCTGCGCGCCCAACTGGCGGCCAGGGAGGCCCTGGGCGCTCCGGTGCCGACCGCAGGCCCGGTCGATCTTGTCCTGGTCAGGCGTCTGGCCCGCCTCTTCGACGACAGGCGGCGGCTCGTGCGCTGGCCCAGGAAATTCACCCAGCGCATGATTTGCCTCTGGGTCGTCTGGGCGCGCATACCGGCCCGCACGGCCATGACCGAGAGGGAGGTCAACGCCCTGATCGAGGACGCCCACCTCTTCGGCGATCACGCGCTGCTGCGTCGCGAGTTGGTGGACCATGGCTTGGTCACCCGCACCCCGGACGGCCGGAGCTACACGCGCTGCGAGCGCACGCCGCCCGCAGAGGCCGTGGCTCTGCTCGACCACCTGCGGCGGTCCGGGGTCAACCGGCACTGAGGGGTTGCCTGACACAAGAGGCGGCGGGCGGCTGGCCAACGGTTCCCCGCCGCTGTCTGCGCTGCGGGCGCGACCTTGGCTGTGGCGGTCTCTTGACGCACGCCACGACGAGCGCCTGAGGGGCTGCGAGTCTCGCGGGAGCGGGATTATCTGTAGGAAAAGGTCCAGCCCTGGACGGCCTGGGAGGAGAGGTCGATCTTCAGCGAGCCGACGATGCGCTCAAGCAGGGAGCGCTCCTTGACCGGCCCGCGCACGAGCACGGCGCGGCCTTCAATGCCGCACATGGTCTTGAGCTGGTCAAAGGCCTGGGATTCACTGCCGAGCATGTCCACGAGCCCCAGCTCAAGGGCCTGCCGACCGGTGACGGCCCTGCCGTCGGCCACGGCGGCCACCCGGGCGCGCTCCATCTTGCGGGCTGCGGCCACATCATCCACGAACTGGTCGTGCAGGTCGCGCATCAGTCCCAGGAGCTGCTCGCGCTGGTCCGGGGTCAGGTCGCGCATGGGAGAGCCTGCGGCCTTGAACTTGCCCGTGGTCAGCACCTCGGGCTTGATGCCGAGCTTTTCCAGGGCCTCGGCCACGGTGACGAACTCGGCCATGACCCCGATGGAGGCGGTGATGGAGCCGGGGTTGGCCATGATGACATGGGCCGGGGCCGAGGCGTAGTAGCCGCCGCTGGCGGCCACGGTGCCGTATGAGGCGACCACGGGCTTGAGTCCGGCCAGATCGGCCACGGCCTGATAGATTTCCTGGGACGGCGCAATGGCCCCGCCCGGGGAGTTGACGCGCAGCAGCACGCCCTGGATCGAATCGTCGTCCTTGAGGGTGCGTATCCACCCGACCACTTCGGCAGAGTCGAGGATCATGCCCTCCACCTCCACCACGCCGAGCTTGGACGCACCGAATCCGCCCCCGGGGCCGAGCCCCACGGAGCGAAGAAAGGCCGTGGCCCCCATGACGAGGACCACGGCCAACAGTATCATCATCACCCCGAAGAGAAAGGGGTGGCGCTGGGAGAAACGCAGTCGTGTTCCTTCCAAACGCACGGCGTCGCTCTACTTGCTCTCGTCTTCGTCAGACTCGGCACTTTCGACAGTCTCGGGCTCGACGGGCTCGGGTGCGGCGGCAGCCGCTTCCTTGGCTTCCTCCTCGGCGATTTCTTCGAGGATGTCGCTGGCGGCCTCCTCGAGTTTCTCGCGGAGCAGGTCGCCCAGGGTGGAGCCGGCATCGACGCCGCCGCCAAAGCTCTTGGCCTTGCGCGGTCCGCCGGAAACGGCGGCAGGCTCTTCCTTGGTCTGCTTGATGGACAGGCCGAGGCGGCGCTCATCAGCGGAGACATGGATGACCTTGGCCTCGATGGTGTCGCCTTCCTTGTATATCTCGGAAGGGGACTTGATCTTCTTGCGGCTGATCTCGGAGACGTGCACCAGACCCTCGATACCTTCCTCCACCTCGACGAAGAGGCCGAAGTCGGTGATGTTGGTCACGGTACCGGTGATCATCTGTCCCACGGGGTACTTGGCCGGGACCTGGGTCCACGGGTCTTCGGTCAGCTGCTTCACGCCCAGGGTGAACTTCTCGTTCTCCTTGTCCACGGTCAGCACCTTGGCCTGGACGGCGTCGCCGGACTTGTAGACCTCGGAGGGATGGCGGATCTTCTTGGTCCAGGAGATGTCGGAGACATGGATCAGGCCGTCAATGCCCTCCTCGATGCCGATGAACACGCCGAACTCGGTGATGTTCTTGATGGCTCCTTCAAGCACGGTGCCCTCGGGGTACTTCTCGGCCACCACATCCCAGGGATTGGGGCTGATCTGCTTCATGCCGAGGCTGATGCGCTTCTTGTCCTGATCGACGCCGAGGACGATGACCTCGACCTCTTCGCCCACCTTGACCATCTGGGAGGGGTGGCGCAGCTTGCGCGTCCAGGACATTTCGGAGATATGGACCAGACCTTCCACGCCGTTTTCCAGTTCCACGAAGGCACCGTAGTCGGCCAGGTTGGTGATGTTGCCGGTGAAGCGGGCACCCTCGGGGTACTTCTCGGCGATGTTCTCCCACGGATCGGGTACCAGCTGCTTCAGTCCCAGGGAGACCTTCTGCGCCTCGCGGTCGAAGCTTAAGATCTTCAGCTCCAGGTCGTCGCCCAACTGGACCATTTCCTTGGGATGCTTGATGCGCTTCCAGGACATGTCGGTGATGTGCAGCAGGCCGTCGAGGCCGCCCAGGTCGATGAACACGCCGTACTCGGTGATGTTCTTGACCTTGCCGGTGACCACCTGGCCGTCCACGATGGTGTCGAGCAGCTTGTCGCGCTGCTCGCCGCGCATCTCTTCGAGAAGCACGCGGCGGGAGACGATGACGTTGCTGCGACGGCGGTTGATCTTGAGGATCTTGAAGTCGAACTTCTTGTTGACCAGGGCGTCCATGTCAGGGACGGGCCGCAGGTCCACATGAGAACCGGGCAGGAAGGCTTCCACGCCGCCGAGATCGACGGTGTAGCCGCCCTTGATGCGGCGGAGAATGCGGCCGACGACTTCGCCGTCCTTCTCCATCAGCTCTTCCAGTTTATCAAAAAGCTGCATCCGCTTGGCCTTGTCACGGGACAAGTAGATGGTGCCCTCGGCTTCGTTCTTGCGGGCCACGAACACATCCACCTTCTCGCCGATCTCGACGGTCACGTTGCCGTCCGCATCGAGAAATTCGCTGATGGGGATCTGCCCTTCGGACTTGAAATTCACGTCCACGAGCACTGTGTCCTTGTCGATCTTGACCACCTCGCCGATAACGATGGTGCCTTCGTCAAGATCCCCGAAATCGGAATTGAGGTATTCGTCGAGCGCGTCGGCGAAGTTCAGTTCCATCTCAGTCGATTCAATAGTTTCTTTTGTGTTTTCCATGAGTTACCTCCACAACGGACCTCGGACAATGTATTTTAGCGCTTTATGTTGAAGAAGACGGTACCAGCGCGTCCCAAGGGAGATCGTTCCGAGGCAGTCGAGCCTTGGGGTGCGCGGTCGGCATTGAGGCCGCTTCCGTCCTCTTTACGCTCGTGGGGCCGTTGCCGACCCCCGATCAAAGAAGAATCCTGCTTGTATCGGAAAAACGACACCGTGTAAACTCCTTTTCCCAGGCGGATTCCGGGCGCATGGGCCGGTCTCGCCGGGGCGCGAACCCCTGGAAAAGGCGGCAGAAAAACAGGACCGGCGAGCGCCTGCCCGCCGGTCCTGAAACATGAGTGAAATGGTCGGCTATTCCTTGCAATTGTGCTTCATGCTTGTGCCTTCGACGATGAAGACCACGGACTCGGCCACGTTGGTGGCCAGGTCGGCGATGCGCTCCAGGTGGCGCGCGCCGATGATGGCGTGGACGCCGCGCTCCACGATGCGCGACTCCGAGACCATTTCGCTGACAAACTGGCGCAGGATGGCGATATTGAGGTCGTCGGCCTTGTCGTCGGTGCGGCAGACCTGCCCGGCCAGGGAGACGTCCTCGTCCACATAGGCCTTGAGCGCGTCGGAGAGCATGCGCTTGGCCGTGGCCGCGAGGCTCTCCATTCTGGGATTGTGCGGCAGGGGCGGGCGCGTGCTCAGGAACATGGCGCGGTGGGCCAGGTTGACGGCCTCGTCGCCCAGGCGCTCCAGGTTGACCGTGATGCGCTGGCTGCCCACGATGTTGCGCAGGTCGATGGCCATGGGCTGGTCGAGCGCCAGCAGTTCGAGGGTGTAGTTGTCCAGGTGGTCTTCGAGCTTGTTGATGGCCGCGTCGCCGAGGATGACCTCCTCGGCCAGATCGGCGTCGTTTTCGAGAAACGCCTTGACCGCCTTGTGGACAGCGGCCTCGGACAAGGCTGCCATGCGCAGCACCTCGACCTTCAGGTCTTCAAGTTTCTTGGAAAAATGAGCACGCTGTTCCATATATTCCTCCGGACCCGGTCCCTGCTGGCGACGCGGTGTCGTTGTTCGTCAATTGTTGTCGGTTGCACGCCCTCCCCGGGCTGTCAACGGGCGTCGCGACCTAGCCGAAGCGGCCGGTGATGTAGTCCTCGGTCTGCTTGTTGCCCGGCTTGGTGAACATGGATTTGGTGTTGTCCACCTCGATGAGCCTGCCCATGTAGAAGAAGGCGGTGCGGTCGGAGACGCGCGCGGCCTGCTGCATGGAGTGGGTGACGATGATGATGGTGAAATCTTTCTTCAGTTCGTGGATGAGGTCCTCGATCTTCTGGGTGGCGATGGGGTCGAGCGCCGAGGCGGGCTCGTCCATGAGCAGCACCTCGGGCTGCACGGCCAGGGCGCGGGCGATGCATAGCCGCTGCTGCTGGCCGCCCGAAAGCCCCAGCGCCGAGGCATGCAGGCGGTCCTTGACCTCGTCCCACAGGGCCGCGCCCTTGAGGCTCTCCTCCACGGCCTGCTCCAGAAACGCCTTGTCCTTGATGCCGTTGACCCGCAACCCGTAGGCCACGTTCTCGAAGACGGTCTTGGGAAAGGGGTTGGGCTTCTGGAAGACCATGCCGATGCGCCGCCTCAAGGAGACCACGTCCAGGCCGGGGGCGTAGATGTCCTGGCCGTCAAGGACCATCTGTCCGGCCACGCGGGTGCCCGGGATGAGATCGTTCATGCGGTTGATGCACCGCAGATAGGTGGACTTGCCGCAGCCGGACGGACCGATCAGGGCCGTGACCCGGTTGCGCTGGAACTCCAGGGAGATGTCTTCCAGCGCCTTGAAATCCCCGTAATAGAAATCGAGATTGGTGGAGGCCACCTTGATGGCGTTGCTCATGCCTATCGAAACTCCCGGTGTGGAATTATTGGCTCCGCGCCCGTGAGACGCAGCGAATCCATGCTGTCTATCCGGGTGCGGTTACGGGGGCATGACCTGTTTGTTACGATTGGGAAACGAGAGCGTGCGCGGGGTGTGGGCCGGGGGCGGCTCACTGCTGCCGGGCGATGGGCACGGTCACGCGCAGGGTGTTGCCTTGGCGCGCCGTGGTCGGCTCCCCGAGCCGGTCGAGGACCGAATCCTCGCGCAGATGGACCACGAAGCGCAGCTTGTCCGGGTGCGCGCCGATGACCACATGACGGACCGGGCCGCTCTCCTCGCGCAGGACATTGGGCGCCTTGAGCGTCCAGGAACCGGCCAGATCGAGCACCAGCCTGGGGGGCGAGGCCAGGGTCAGGTGCGCCACGCTCCCCAGGGGCCTGTCGCCAGCCAGAGTCAGGACAAAGTCCCCGGCGGTCGATTCGAGGGACGCGGCGGTGATGGTGCCCCCTGGAGCCGGTGCTTCAGGAGCCGAAGCCTTGGGCGCAGAGACTTTGGGCGCAGAGACTTTGGAAGCGGGAGGCGCGGTGGTCGGAGCCTCGGAAGGCGCGGGCGCGGCGGCTTCGGGAGCCGGGGTTTGGGCCGGGGGTTCGGGTGGGGTTCCGGGCTGCGCTTCGGCGGGAAATTCAGGCTGCGCCGAGGGCATGTCGGACGGGATCACGGTGGCGTCCACGGCCATGCGCACCTGGCCCGCTCCAGCGCCCTGTCCAGAGGTCTGGCCCGGCCCGCCGCGCAGTACGACGACCGCGAGCCCGGCCGCCACGATCACGACCGCCAGCAGTATCCTTTGCCCCTTGCTTTTCGTCATTACTCTTCCTGTCGCCCTTCCTGTCTCTCTGCCTGTCGTTCAATTCCGCATTGTGCTTCTGCCGAAAGTCTATACTGGAATCCGGGCCGAAAGGCAAAGGTGGTCGATCACATGGCCTCGTAGAACCGGGCCAGCCGCTCCACCACCGCGCGATCAGACCACCGCTCGACCATGAACCGGCGCGAGGCATCGCCCACGGCGCGGCAATGGTCGCGGTCCCCGGCCAATTCGCGCAGCCGGGCCTCAAGGTCCGACCTGATGGCGGCCAGCACCCAGGGCAGGTCGTCGGTTCCGGCGAACCCGGCCACCTGCTCGCGGTTCCAGGCGTCGAGCCCGGCGATGACCGCCAGCCCCTGGGAGAGCCCTTCCAGGCTGCTCACTCCGTAATAGCCCTGCATGTGGTCAAAGAGCACATGGCAGCGCCGCTTGCGGGCAAGGCACTCGGCGTTGGGCACATCGTCGATGAGGTCCACGGCCAGCCGCAGCGGCCCGCATTCCATGGCCTTGACCACGGCCAGGAAGTCGTCGGTGTTCTTGAGGTCCTTGCGGGTGGGCGAGTGGCAGACCCGCAGTGGGCCGGGGTGCTCGAAGCGGCCGGGCAGGGGCGTGAACAGCGGATCGTCCACGGGCACGAGGTTGGGCTGCCAGCGCGCCTCGGGCAGCAGCTTCATCAGGTCCGGGGTGCTCACCAGCAGGTTGGTCCGGCCCAGCCGCTGGTACTTGTCGCGAAAGGCCCCGGGGTTGGTGCGGAAATCGTGATGCCCGTGGTGGTGATGGACCACCGCCTTGCCGCGCAGATGGTCGGCGGGCAGATGGGGGCCAAAGGGCTGGCGCTCGTCGCAGGTCATGTGGAAGTGGAAGACATCCGCCTCGCGCATGAGCATGCCCAGCTCTTCCACGCCGTCCGGCCCCAGGTCGGGCAGGTGCAGGTCCTTTTCCCAGGCGTGGGTGTAGCGGGTTTCCAGGGTGGCCAGCCGGGCCGTGTACGGGGTGTGCCGGTTGATGGCCCGGCAGAACTGGATGGCGGTCCCGGCCGGATCATTGATGGCGAGCATGAGTATCTTCATCGGCCAGCTCCAGATGGGTCATGACCGGGACCATGCCCGGGACCGTGCCCGGAATACCGGACCGAATCGGCCGCGCCCCCGGTGTAGACCACGCGCACGGCGTCGAGAAACCGGCCCACCTCGGCGGCCAGGTCGGCCGCGCGTTCCAGGTCGTGGGCCAGGGCCGCCCCTTCGATGGCCGCGCCCAGTTCCGAGAGGCGGGGGAAGCCGTAGGATGCGCCCGTGCCCTTGAGCCGATGGCCGAAGAGGCGCACCACCTCGGCCCGGCCCGAGGCCGCAGCCTTGGCCACCTCGGCCAGATCGGTGCGCTGCAATTCGAAATAGCGGGGCATGATGGCCGCCAGATCGGCGTCAACGGTCACGGTGAACGGTTTCATGCTCCTCCCGGGCGGGTCATTGTTGCTTGGGGGCGTCTTGCTCCACCGCGTGCAGTTCGTCGCTCTTGTCGCCAGAGAGGTCGAGGGCGTCGAACTCCCTGGTGGCGGGCAGGCGCACCGTGAACTCGCGCAGGGTGTCGATGCGGGCCGTGGCCGGGTCCATGGAGCAGTCGAGCACATGGCCGCCTCCGCTGCGGTCCCGGGTCAGGAAATGCCAGTGGAATCCGGGCACGTTGACCCCTTTGACAAAGGGCGGCGAGTAGTAGCCCACCAGCGTGCCCTCGCCCGAGAACTGGACCACCACCTGCTCCCTGACCGCCTCGGCCAGGGGGACGTAGGGCGCGTTCTGCCTGGGGATGGCCCGCGCCTTGACAAAGGGGAAGCGTGCGTCCACCCGGATGGCGAAGAAGGCGTTGCGCGAGGGCAGCCCCTCTTCCACGGCCCGGTTCAGTTCATCGAGGGAGCCGATGCGGCCGAGCTTGAGGATGGCGTCCTCCTGGAAAAAGGAGACCGTGGCAAAGGGCACCCGGGCCGAATCGGCCGGAATCTGCGCCTTGCCCCCGGCAGTGATGTGGTAGGCCTCGCCGTCGAGGACCACCAGTTCGCCGTCCAGGCCGTTGAGGGTGCCCAGGCCGAAATCGCCCTTGTCCTTGAGATCCCTGATGCTCAACTGGCCATCGTACAGCCCGGCCAGCAGGGCGTCGATGGTGGAATACTGGAAGAGGGCGTCGCCCGCCAGGGCGACGCGGCCCGGCAGCGTCAGCAGCAGGCACAGGCACAGGGCCGTGATCGGTCCGCAAAGGGCTTTTGCGCGCATGGATTCCCCTTGTTGCAGGTTGATGGGCAACGGC
>NZ_JASTWE010000030.1 GCF_030282845.1 Pseudodesulfovibrio pelocollis | reverse complement strand
TTTTAAAGGGTTTTTCCTCCCCTTCCCCCGGCCGCCGGAGGCACCCCCCACCAGGCACTTGCCAACCCGGCCCGGTGTGCTAGGGTGGGGCATCTCTCACGCAACCGGCAGGGCGACCATGGCATCCATAGCGGACTATCACGCGCTCACCTCGCACAGGCGCGGCCACATCACCGGGCGGGTTCCCTTTCAGGAGAACCGGCCCGCGCCCTTCAAGCGCTATCCGGATGGGCCCGTGGCCCGGGTGGTCGAGGCCGAGCCGCCGGACGTGCCCCTGGATCGCGCCGCGCAAAACGCGCCCCGGTCCGGGCAGGCGGACCTGCCCGCCCTGCTTCTGGCCTGCTGTGGGCTGGCCGCTGGCATCAGCCAGGCGCGCACCCTGCCGAGCGGCCGGGTCTTTCACCTGCGCACCGTGCCCTCGGCCGGGGCGCTCTATCCCACGGAGCTGTATCTTGTGGTACAAAATGTCATCGGATTGGATGACGGAGTGTACCACTACTCCCCGCTGACCCACAGCCTGGGCCAGTTGCGGGCCGGTTCCGCCCTTGCCGGACCAAGAGGTGAGGGCGGGGGCGGACCCATGGCCCGGTTTCTCCTGACCTCGATATTTTTCCGTAGCGCGTGGAAGTACGGGCCGCGAGCCTACCGCTATTGCCTCCTCGACGCCGGGCACATGGCCCAGAACCTGCTGCTGGCCACGGCCATGCACGGGCTGGACGGACGCCTGGACTACGATTTTGACGACGCGGCGGCCAATGCCATGCTCGGGGTGGACCCGGACCTGGAAGGATGCCTGGCCATGGTCCACGCCTTGGGCTGCGACAGGGCCACGACCTGGGCCGCCCCGCCCCGGGCCACCCTGGACGGCCTGCCCGGCTTCAGCCGGTGCGCGCCCCGGCCCGACGCGCCGCCGGAGCTGCTCGACGCCCACCAGGCCACGGCCAGCTTTGCCCGCTGCCCCCTGCCCATGGCTGCCGGGCCTGACCGGGAGTTCACCCCCCTGCCTGCCCCGGTGGTCCCGGCCTCTGCCGCAACCACCATCATGGCCCGCCGCTCCAGGCGCGACTTCTTGCCCAGGCCCGTGCCCGCCCGCGACCTGACCGACATCCTCGGCCTGCTCTGCCGCAGCCCGGGGCCGGATTGCTCCGGGGCGACAACCACCCGCCTGCTGGCAGGACCCGACAGCGGCCTGACCCCGGGCCGCCACCATCTGCACCAGACGCCTCCGGCCCTGTCCCTGACCGCGCCCGGCCTGTTCCTGGCTCGGGCCGCGCGCGTCTGCCTCGACCAGGGATGGCTCGAAAGCGCGTCCCTGCACCTGACCTTCACCGCCGACCTGGACGGGCTGCTGGCCCGCTGCGGTCCGCGCGCCTACCGCCATATCCACCTCGATGCGGGCCGCCTGGGCCAGATGGCCTGCCTCGGGGCCACGGCCAAGCGGCTGGGCGCGTGCGGCATCGGCGCCTTCTTCGACCAGGAGGCGGCCACCCTGCTCGACCTACCTCAGGGGCATGCCCTGCTCTATCTCGTTGCGGTCGGTTGCGTTCGCAATCCATGAACGCCAAAAAACCAGATATTCCAAAAGGCACCGTCAATTTTGGCCACTGCTGATCGTTGCCGAAAAATGAGACCGCCCGAAAGGCGGGAAGCCGTTCCGGGCGGTCAGAGTGTGACCGGAAGAAGCCGGTGCGCGCCTAGCCGAGGATGGCCTTGAGGTCTTCGTCAGGCGTGGTGATGGGCGCGATGTTGTAGTTCTCCACCAGGTAGTTGAGCACGTTGGGGGTGATGAAGGCGGGCAGGGTGGGACCGAGCCGGATGTCCTTGATGCCCAGGGCCAGGAGCGAAAGGAGGATGGCCACGGCCTTCTGCTCGTACCAGGAGAGGACCAGGGACAGGGGCAGGTCGTTGACGCCGCAGTCAAAGGCCTTGGCCAGGGCCAGGGCGATCTGCACGGCGGAGTAGGCGTCGTTGCATTGGCCCACGTCGAGCAGGCGCGGGATGCCGCCGATGTCGCCCAGCTTCTTGTCGAAGAAGCGGAACTTGCCGCAGGCCAGGGTCAGGATCACGGTGTCCTTGGGGGCCTTTTCCACGAACTCGGTGTAGTAGTTGCGGCCGGGCTTGGCGCCGTCGCAGCCGCCCACCAGGAAGAAATGGCGGATGTCGCCGGACTTGACCGCGTCGATGACCGTACCGGCCACGGCCATGACTGCGTTGCGGGCAAAGCCGGTCATCACCGTGCCCTTGTCCGTGTCGGCCGGGAACCCTTCCATGGACAGGGCCTTCTCGATGACCGGGGTGAAGTCGCCGTTGGGCACGTGGACCGCGCCGGGCCAGCCCACCAGACCGGTGGTGAAGATGGAATCCAGATAGGTAATGGGTTTCTGGATGCAGTTGGTGGTCATCAGGATGGCGCCCGGGAACTCGGCGAATTCCTTTTTCTGGTTCTGCCAGGCGGTGCCGTAGTGACCGGCCAGGTGCGTGTACTTCTTCAGTTCCGGGTAGGCGGTGCAGGGCAGCATCTCGCCGTGGGTGTAGACGTTGATGCCCGTGCCCTCGGTCTGCCTGAGCAGGGTGGCAAGATCCTTGAGATCATGGCCCGAAACCAGGATGGCCTTGCCCTTGGTGGCACCGAGCTTGACCTCGGTGGGCTCGGGGTGGCCATAGGTGGAGGTGTTGGCCGCGTCGAGCAGCTCCATGGCGCGGATGTTGATGCGTCCGCATTCCAGGGCGGCCTCCACGCACTGGGCCAGGGTCAGGTCCGTGGACAGGGTGGCCACCAGCAGCTCTTGCAGGGAGGCGTGGAGCTTCTCGTCCTCATGGCCGAGAATGGCCGCGTGGTCGGCGTAGGCGGCCACGCCCTTGAGGCCGTAGGTCAGGGTGTGCTTGAGGGACTTGAGGTCCTCGTTGGTTTCCGGGTCGTTCTCGACGCCGTACTGCTTGCCCTGGGCCACGAGGCTGTCCAGGTCAGCGGCGGGCTGGATAGCGGCCGGACCGTCAAAGGTCACACCGGGCACTCGGGCCTTGAGACCCTCGCGCAGGGCCACGCATTTTTCGATGAGTTTGACAAAGCGATCGTCGTCGAAATTGACGTTGGTCAGGGTGGAGAAGACCGCCTCGGCCACAAAGCGGTTGACCTTGGGGTCGGTCACGCCTGCCTTGCGGGCGGCGATGGCCACCTGGGAAAGGCCCTTGGTCAGGTGCAGCAGGAGATCCTGCAGGGTGGCGGTGCTGTCGGTCTTGCCACAGACTCCGGCCTTGGTGCAGCCGCCTTTGGCGGTCTGTTCGCACTGGTAACAAAACATGTCTGCTCTCCTTGGTTGCTGGTTGTCTCAAACGATGAGTCGAGGAGTACCGGCAATCTGATCACAAAAGTATGACTTGAGTCAAAAACGGCGAAAAAATATCATCCTCCCCGAGAAAGTCCGATCCCCCGGGGTTTCGTATGGCAACCGCTTTCCCACACAAGAAACCGGCCCGGAACTCGATGTGTTTGCCCGTGCCCTGGCTTGCGCGGCGGGTCTGCGGCGAGGGGATTGTCCAGACTTCCGCAAATCTCTTTAGACTTTTTCTGGAAAATGTGTTGGATTTGCCGGGCGCGCGACCTGATGGTCCGGCAAGGAGCCAGAATTGATGGACAATGCGGCAAGACTGCCCATAGGCATGTTTGATTCCGGGGTGGGTGGGCTGACCGTGCTGCGCGCCCTGCGCCAGCGCATGCCCTGCGAGGATGTGGTCTATCTGGGCGATACCGCCCGGCTGCCCTACGGCACCAAGTCGCCCCAGACCGTGACCCGCTACGCCGTGCAGTGCGCGGCCGAGCTGGTGCGACGGGAAATCAAGCTGCTGGTGGTGGCCTGCAACACGGTCTCGGCCGTGGCCATCGGGCCCCTGCGGGAGGCGTATCCGGGCATTCCGGTCATCGGGGTGGTGGAGCCGGGGGCCCAGGCCGCCTGCCGGGCCACCCGCAACCAGACCATCGGCGTCATCGCCACCGAGTCCACCATCGCGGGCGGGGCATACCAGCGTGCCATCCACGCCATCGCCCCGGAGGCGCGCATCGTGGGCCATCCCTGCCAGCTCTTCGTGGCCCTGGCCGAGGAGGGATGGACAGAAGGCCCGGTGGCCGAGGGCGTGGCCGCCAGATACCTGCATCCGCTCTTCCGGCCCGCCTCGGGCACCGAGAGCCCGGTGGTGCCCGATACCCTTGTTTTGGGCTGTACCCACTTCCCCCTGCTGGCCCCGGCCATCCGCTCGGTGCTGGACCCGTCCGTAATCATCGTGGATTCTGCTGCCACCACGGCCGAGACCGTGTACGCCGAGCTGGCCCGCCTCTATCTGAACAGGCCCGGCACCGGCTGCGGCGACACCGCCTACCTGACCACGGACGACGCGGCCCGGTTCGCGCGCACTGGCACGCGCTTCCTGGGCACACCCATCGCCGGGGGGCAGGTGGAGCTGGTGGATCTGTAGCGGACAGGATGGCCCCATCAGGGGCTACTTGACGATGAGCACCGAATTCCTGGCCCGGGCGGCCACCTCGTGGGCCACGCTGAAGGTCTTGGCAAACCACGGCTTGGCCGACTCGGCCATGACGATCAGGGAAAAATCGTAGCCGATCTCGGTGATGATCTCCGCCGGATCGCCCGTCTCCACCAGCAGTTCAAGGGGCGTGACCCCGTGATTTCGGAAAAAGGCGTCCGCCTCGTCCACGGCCCGCCGTGCGCTCTCGAGCCCGGCCGTGTCCGGGGCCACCGAGAGCAAAGTGGTGGGGCAGTCGCACGCCTGGGCGTAGCGTACCGCCCGCTCGAGCATGCCTCGCGAGCGCTCGGTCTCCTGCACGCAGACCAGATGCCCGTGGCCCGGCTCCAGGTGGCGGGCCACGATGACCGAGCGCTTGCAGTGGGCGGCCACGGTCAGGGCCAGGGACCGGGGCGTCAGATAGCGGCGCAGCCCTTCCACCGGCTCCGGCGAGCCGCCCACGATGACCAGGTCCGCATTGAACCGCTCGGCCTCGTCCACCACGGCCGTGGTCACGTCCGGGCTGGTGCGCAGCTTCAGCGTCACCGTGCCGCCGCAGGAGCCCCGGTATTCCTGCACATACTCGCCCGCCGGGTCGCCGCCGGTCTGCGCATGCCGCCATTCGGATTCGCCCTTGATCTCGCCCAGGTCGCGCAGGATGTCGCTGGCCTTGCGCAGGGCGGTCATGCCCGGCAGTTCAAGGCCCCACTCAAGGATGTTCTCGCGGGCCACGCGCACCTCCATGCCCCCCGAGGTCAGGCCGCTGTCCTGGGCGCGGACATAGAGCAGCTCGATGCTGGCGCAGTCCTTGCCGCTCATGCGGGCCGCGAATTTCAGGCCGGTAAAAGCCTCGGGCCCGCCGCCGATGCCGATGAGTATCTTCATGGGCTCTTGGTGGGTCATTTCATCTCCTTACAGCCCGACCAGGGGCCAGTACAGTTTCGACGCCAGCAGCATGACCGCAAAGGACATCAGGGCCATGCGCCAGCCCACCTTCATGAAGTCCGACGGGCGCAGATAGCCCGAGGAATGGACAATGGTGGAGGCCGGGGTGCCGATGACCGTGAAATAGGCAAAGGCGCTGGACATGGCCGTGATCATGCCCACGGCCAGGGGGTTGCTGCCCGTGGCCATGGCGATGGAGAGGACGATGGGGCCGAGCACGGCCACGGCCGCGCCGTTGCTCATGGTGTTGGTCAGCAGGGTGGTCAGGAGCATGATGGCGGCCAGGAGCCCGATGCCCCGGTCCATGCCCAGGGGAGCCAGCCCGTCCATGAACAGCCCGGCCACCCAGGCCGCAGCCCCGGTATCGCGCATCTGCACGCCAAGGGAGATGGCCGCCGCATAGAGCAGGACCACGCCCCAGTTCACGCCGGTATTGATGTCCTGCCAGCGGACCAGCCCGGTGACCAGGAAGAGGGTGGCCCCGAGGATGGCGATGGTGCCCATGCCCACCTTGGACGAGAACCCCACCCAGCCGATCAGGGTGAGCACGAACAGGGCAATGGCCAGATAATGCTGGCCGGTCAGGCCGCCCTCGCCGCCCACCTGGGCCTTGAGCTTTTCCACGGCCGGGCCGAGGTCGGTTATCTCGGTTTTGAAGGTGCGGCGCAGGATCAGGTGCATCAGGGGCAGCTGGATCAGGAAGACCGGATAGGCGTAGACCATCCACTTGAAATAGCTGACCCGGAACTGGCTGGTGGCCGGGTCGTCGGCAGAGTAGAAGAAGTCGCGCAGGTAGTCGATCATGATGGCGTTGCGCGCACCGCCCGAGGGGGTGCCGATGCCGGCCATGGCGCAGGCGTAGGAGATGGAGAAGAGCAGGAGCACGGCCAGGGCGCGCCGCTTGTTGTCGTCGTCCGTGGCCAGTTGGAGCAGAGACAGGGCCACGGGCAGCATCATGGCCGCCACCGTGTGCTCGCCGATGAAGGAGGCGAGCAGGCCCGAGAAGACTGAAATACCGAACGCGATGTTGTATGTGTTCGATCCTGTAATACTGACGATGAGCAGGGCCAGCCGCTTGTCCAGCTTCTGCTTGACCAGGGCCACGGCCAGCATCAGCGAGCCCATGATGAACAGGACCGAGTCCTTCATCAGCGAGCTGGCCACCAGGGACGAGTCCAGCCCGAGCAGGAAGACCTGGCCCAGGATGATGAGCAGGGCCACGGCAGGCAGGGGGATGGGCTCGGTGACAAAAAGGATGGTGGCCCCGGCGGTCATGATCAGCACCCGCCAGCCTTCGGGGGAGATGCCCTCGGGCACGGGGGCGATGAGCATGACGGCCTGGATGACCAGGGTGATGAGAAACCACCGTTTTTCGCGTAGATAGTGTATCACGATGGGGGAAGCATACACCAGTTTCCGGTCTGTCGCCAGCCCTGTCGGTGATTTTTGGGGGCCGTCTGTCCCGGTGGACGGCTTTTCATTTCTGCCCGGTTGGGGTATTTTTGGATGATCGGCGTGCCCACGCCGATCGCAACCTTCAGCCCGAAGTCGAGGAGGCGCCCGTGAAGCGCACCATATCCGCCCTGGCCCGCAACGAGCCCGGCGTGCTGGCCAGGATGGCCGCCGAATTCGGCCGGTACGCGGCCAACATCCTCTCCCTGGCCGCCGGTGAAACCGAAAATCCCGAGGTCTCCCGCATCGTGGCCTGCATCGAGGGGGACGACGAGGCCATCGACGCCATCACCCGCCACCTGGAGGCCCTGGACACCATCATCCAGGTGGACGACCTCTCTCGCAAGGATTTCGTGGACCGCGAGCTGGTGCTGGTCAAGGTGGACATGGACCCGACCCGCACTGCCCAGCTGATGCAGGTCTTCGAGGTCTTCCGGGCCAGCGTGGTGGGCATGGGCCGGGAGACCATCACCGTGGAGATGGCCGGTGACCAGGAGCGGGTGGAGGGACTCATCCACATGCTCAAGCCGTATGGCATCAAGTCCATGTGCCGCTCGGGCATGATCGCCCTCAAGCGCGGGGACGAGTAGCCCGTGGCCGCCTGCGCCACCCCGCGCCACGAACCCGTGACCAGCCTCGACGGGCTGGTGCGCGCGGCCCTGGCCCGTGAGCCGGGCACCCCCATGCCCAAGGTGGCCATCGCCCGCTCGGCCGAGGGGTTCGTGATCAGGGCGGGCATCGAGGCCTTTGAGCGCGGCATTGCCGAGCCCATCCTCATCGGTGACATGGACGCCACCCGGCGCATCGCCGACGAGCGTGGGCTGGACATCTCCCGGTTTCACTCCATCGAGATGGCCGACGACCAGGGGGCCGTGGCCGAGGCGGTGCGCCTCTTCCGCGACGGCGAGGCCCAGCTGATCATGAAGGGGCTGGTGCCGACAGCCACCCTGCTCAAGGCAGTGCTCGACAAGCAGACCGGCGTGCCGCACCCCTCGCGCATCATCAGCCATGTAGCGGTCTTCGAGTCGCCCCTTGACGGGCGGCTCATGCTCATGACCGACCCGGGCGTGAACATCAGCCCCACCCTGCAACGCAAGGCGGACATCCTGAGAAACGCCTTGGACGTGGCCCGCTGCCTGGGCATGACCGCACCCCGCGCGGCCATCCTGGCGGCCACCGAAAAGGTCAACTACCCGGCCATGCCCTCCACCCTGGACGGCGACATCCTGACCAAGATGGCGGCCAGGGGCGAGTTTGGCGACGCGGTGGTGGCCGGGCCCCTGTCCCTGGACCTGGCCGTGTCCGGCGAGATCGCGGCCTGCAAGCGCTTTGAGAGCCCGGTGGCCGGGTGCGCGGACATCCTGGTCACGCCCGACATCGAGGCGGGCAACATCCTCTACAAGTGTTTGTCCGTGTTCAGCGGCCGGGTCATGGCCGCGGTGGTGGTGGGCAGCCGGGTGCCGGTGGTGGTCCCTTCCCGCGGCGACTCCAACGCGAGCAAGTTCCACTCCATCGCCCTGGCGGCCCTGCTGGCCACGCGCGGCTGCGGCTAGGCGGCCCATCAATCACAACGGGCTGTCAGCCCCGCCCGACAGCCCGCCAGGAGACGCCATGCGCGTGTTCGTCATCAATCCCGGCTCCACCTCCACCCGGCTTGCCCTGTATGAGGACGACCGGGCCGTGCTCACCAGCGAACTGCATCACCCCAAGGGGGAGATCGCGCGGTTCACGCACATCGCCGACCAGTTCGCCTACCGGCTGGCTGCCATGGACGGTGTGCTCGGGCAGTGGAACCTGGACCCGGCCAGCCTCCACGGCGTGGCCGGGCGCGGCGGGCTGCTGCGCCCCATGGAGGGGGGTGTTTACGAAGTGTCTGCGGAAATGCTGGACGAATTGAAATCAGCCCCGCACGGGGAGCATGCCTGCAACCTGGGCGCGCCCCTGGCCCGGGAGCTGGCGGACCGGGCCGGGGTGGGCGCGTACATCGTGGACCCGGTGGTCACGGACGAGCTGGATGACGTGGCCCGGATCACCGGCCTGCCCGGCATCCGCCGCCGCAGCCTGTTCCACGCCCTGAGCCAGCGCGGCGTGGCCCGCACGGCAGCGGCCCGGCGCGGGGTGGACTATGCGCAGGCGGACTTCATCGTCTGCCACATGGGCGGGGGCATCTCCATCGGCGCGCACCGGCGCGGCCGGGTGGTGGAGGTGGTCAACGCCCTGGACGGCGAGGGGCCGTTCTCGCCCGAGCGCACGGGCGGGCTGCCCCTGGTGCCGGTGCTGGATCTGATCGAGGGCGGCGAGCGCACCCCGGGGGAGATGAAGCGCATGGTGCAGCGCGAGGGCGGACTCTTCGCCCATCTGGGCACCAATGATCTGCGCGAGGTCCTCGGGCGCATGGCCCGGGGGGACGAGGCGGCGGCCCGGCTGTTCCACGCCCTGGCCTATGGCGTGGCGCGGCACATCGGCTCCCTGGCCCCGGTGCTGGCCGATGGGGAGGGGCGGGTGGCCGTGGCCGCGGTGGTGCTCACGGGCGGGCTGGCCCGTAGCAACCTTTTTGTGAATGAAATAAGGCGGATGGTGGGATATCTCGGGCCGGTGGAAGTGGTGGTCGGCGACGAGGAGATGGCGGCCCTGGCCCGGGGCGTGACCCGCGCGCTGCGCGGCGAGGAGCCGGTCAAGCACTATGCCCCGGCCCGGCGGTGACGGCCATGGGCCGGAAACCCTTTGACTTTATCCGTTGACCGGGCCTGCGTGGCCTGCTACCGAAAATGACTGCCCCCAATCCCCGCCTCGTGGTTCACATGGCGTTGGCGCGTGAAAATAATAGCCACGCCCGGTGGTGTTTCCTAGGTTCCCCCAAGGTTGTCCGGATGGGACGACCCCACTTTGGGCAGCAAGGACAGTGAGAGAATGGGATCGCTTTTTTCCAACGCCATAACACTGCGCAAGAGCGTCGGCATCACCGATGCCGAGTTCGTGCAGCTGCGCGACTTCATCTACGAGAAGTGCGGCATCTATGTGGACATCAAGCGCAAGTATCTTTTCGAGAGCCGCTTTTCCAAGCGGTTGTCCGAGCTGGGCCTGCCCGGATTTGCCGACTACATCAAGTATCTCAAGTTCGACAGCCACAAGAGCGAGGAACTGGCCAGGCTCTTCGAGCTGGTGACCACCAACGAGACGAGCTTCTGCCGCGACGGCAAGCAGTTGGAGGCGTTTCAGGACAAGGTGCTCAAGGAGACCCTGGACCGCCAGCGCAAGGCCGGGCGGCTGGAGTTGAATATCTGGTCCGCAGGCTGCTCGTCGGGCGAGGAGCCCTACACCCTGTCCATCCTCCTGCACGAGACACTGCGCGCCGAACTGCCACGCTGGCGCATCGGTATCACCGCCGTGGACCTGTCGCGGGCCATGATCGAGCGGGCCAGAGAGGGCGTGTACGGCGACTACGCCTTCAAGACCACGCCCGACGATATCCGCCAGCGCTATTTCACCCCGGACCCCGGCGGCTGGAAGATCAAGCCCGAGGTGTCCCGGTTCGTCACCTTTCAGGAAATGAATCTCAACGACCCCCTGGCCCTGAAGCGGGTGCCGCGCTCGCATATCGTTTTCTGCCGCAATGTGGTAATTTATTTTGACGACGCCATGAAGCGGAAGGTGGTCAGCGCGTTCTATGACAACCTCCTGCCCGGCGGGTATCTGATGCTTGGCCACTCCGAGACGCTGCACAAGGTCTCGTCGTCGTTCAAGCCCGTGTACCACCCCGGAACCATCGCGTACTTGAAGGAAGGCTAGGCCCGGCCTGCCCGTATCGGAGGAAGACTTGGCTATCACACCCCTTGACCAACTGACCGCAGGCATGGTCCTGGCCTGCGACCTGAAGTCCGAAGACGGCAGGCTGCTCTTTCGGGGCGGCACCCAGCTGGAGGAGCGCCATGTGGAGCTCCTGCGCCGCGTGGGCGTGACCGGGGCCGAGGTGGAGCCCGGGCCGCAGACCCTGGGACCGGAGAAGCTGCGCCAGATCGAGGAGTATGTCCGCGATTTCTTCCTCTACGCCAACCCCGATTCGCCGCCCATCATCGCCATGTTCCGCATGGCGCTGGAGATGACGGCCGAGGCCGTGTCCAGGGGATGGGAACTCCCGGACGCCAACACCCGCCGCGCCTCCAACGTGGAACACATGCACGATCTCTTCCTGCGCGGGCTGGGCACACCCGAGACCATCGTCAAGCACGAGACCGAGCTGGCGAGCTTCCCGGACATCTATTTCCGCATCAGGCAGGTGCTGGAGGACGAGAGCGCCTCGGCCGAGCGCATCGCCAAGGTGGTGGGCACGGACATGAGCCTGTCGGCCAAGCTCATCAAGCTGGTCAACAGCCCCCTCTACGGCCTGCCCCAGCCCCTGGATTCCATCAGCCGGGCCGTGGCCCTGGTGGGGGCCAAGGAGCTTTCCATCCTGGCCCTTGGCATCTCGGCCATCAATTATTTCAGGGACATCCCGCCGGAACTGGTGGACATGCGCACCTTCTGGCGCCACTCCATCACCTGCGGCATCTTTGCCAAGATTCTGGCCGGAACACAGATCGGGCTTTCGCCCGAGCGCTGTTTCACCGCCGGGCTGCTCCACGACGTGGGGCGGCTGATCATGTTCAAGAAACTGCCCTACGCCTCCACCGAGGCCATGCTTTTTGCCCGCGAGAACTCCATCCCCCTGGTGGAGGCCGAGCGCGCGGTCATGGACTTCACCCACACCGACATCAGCCGCCCGCTGCTCGAGGCCTGGAAGTTCCCGGAAGAGCTTTCGGCCATGATCAATTACCACCACGACCCCATGGACTACCCCAACCCCCAGGAGTCGGCCGTCATCCATGTGGCCGACTGCCTGACCAACGCGGTGGAGATCGCCCGGGGCGGCATGTATGTGGTGCCGGGCGTTGACGAACGCGCCTGGGAGCTGCTCGGGCTCGACGCCGAGGCCGTGCTGAACTCGGCCGCAGGCCAGTACTGCGAGCAGATCGACACCATCATGGAAGCGTTTTTTTAGGGCGACAACCAGCCGTCATTCCATGGTTTCTTTGCACACTCGCCCGGACCTGGGCGGGTGTTTTCCTTTGTGGACCACAACCACCCGCAATGTCCGCAATATCCGCAATGGAGCGGGTCATCTCCCGCGCGCGCTTTCCGTGTCGTCCTGCTCGCGCAGGTCGCGGCGGATCATGCCGCTGACCAGGACGCTGTCAAAGACCACCTGGCAGACGTAGAAGACCAGGATGGGGAAGATGGCCAGGGGATGGTGGGCGGCGTAGGTCATGCTCCACAGGGCCACGGACAGGGACATGGGCTTCTCGGCGGTGATGAACAGGAAGGAACGGGCCGGGGCGCGCTCAAGGCGCAGCCACTTTCTGCCCACGAGGTGGGCCGCGCCGACCATGATCACATGGAGCAGGACGCAGGGCAGGGCGATGTGCGCCAGATCGGCCAGACGCAGGGAGTGGAACAGGGCGGATTCGCTGGAGCAGGAGGTGTAGACCAGGATGATGATGCAGACCATTGGCACGCGATGGGCAAAGGCGGCCGTGCGCTCCGGCAGGGTGGGAAAGGCGCGGCGCAACCCCTGGCCCACGGCGGCCGGAATGAAGAGATAGAAGAGCAGGTTGGCCAGCACGGCCATTTCGCCCACCTGGGCCTCGCCGCCCACCCACAGGGCGATGTTGGCCGGGATGGTCACCAGCCCGAGCAGATTGAGGCTGACCAGCAGGATCACGGCCGTGAGGGGGTCGCCCCCGGCGCTGGCAGCCATGGCCATGGCCGCCTCCAGCGAGGTGGGCAGGCTGGCCAGCAGGATGAAGCCGATGTGGAAATCCGTGTCCAGGTCAAAGAGGGCTGACAGCCCGGCCGCCAGCAGCGGATAGCAGACCACCGAAACCACCGCCCCGGCCCCGATCAGGGTGGCGTAGTCGCGCAGCCTGCCGCACCCCTCAAAGGACATGTGCAGCCCCTGGATGATGAAGATCAGGGCCACCAGCGGGGCATTGACGTCAAAGCGGCTCAGGACCGTCTCGGGCACGGGATGGTGCATGCTCAGCCATATGGCGCCGAGGATGCCGACGAGCAGCAGGTTCCTGCTCACGAGATGCCCAAGGGCGGCAAGGATGCGGTAAGTCATGGCGGCCTGGGGCAGAGGGTGGCTGACAGGGGGCCGGAGACGCTCCGGGAATCAGTACACCATTTTGCCCTATGGGGCCAGTGCGTGGGGCGTGGTCGAGCGCATCGCCCTTCGACCTTCCTGTCCGGCCGGGCCGTGGGCGGCGGATTTGTGCGGCCTTGGGTCGTCTTCAAGGGTCAGCAGGGCCTCGGTCACCAGGTCGGCATTGGGCGAACCGGGCCGGGCAAGGCGCAGCAGGGTCAGCCCGGCTGCCAGGAGCGTGAGCAGCCCGGCCAGGGGGATGGCGTTGCACATGACGGGCCTCCTTTGGTTTCAGGAGACCAGCCGCGGGTGACGGTTTGACGAAGGCGGGACGACGCTTGGGTGAAAAAGGCAGGGAGCCGGGCAACGGCAGCCCGGTCAGCGCGGATGCCCCAGGCGCGGGCCGAGGGGGGTCAGGCGGTTTTCTTCTTTTTGGCCGGTCGCTTGAGGCGCTTGCCAGCGGCCAGGAGCTTGCGCAGCTCGGCGGCGGCCTCCACCGGGTCGGCCTCGTGGAGCAGGAACCGCTCGGCCGAGGTCTGGAAGTGCCAGCCCGCTGGCCGGGCCAAGAGCTTGGCCCCCCGGGATTCGAGATATTCCAGGGCCTCGGTCTCGGCGGCCACGCACTCCATTTCGGCCAGGATGCTGCGCCGTTCGCGCATGTCGCGCATGCGCTGCGAGATTTCGTAGGCAGAGCGCAAGATATCGTCCGGCTGGACGTCGGTGGTCTTCTTGCGGCCAGAGAGATGCCGTTGCAGTTCGTTGAGGTCTTCCTTCAGCTCCTTGATCTCGAACAGGGCCTTTTCATTTGAGTCGTCAATTTTGTCAGCAAGTTGTTTGTATATGGCGCGGAGTTTGTGCGTGGACATGTCACCTGCTTTCACGTTGCGGTTGGTCGTCTGCTTGGCCTGTTGTCCTCAAGGCTAGCCCATTTTCGCGGGGCAGCGCAACTGTTCGGGCAGGGAAAATCCTCTTTCCGACCGAGCAGGATATTACTTTTTCGGATCAGGGTCGCGGCCCGTCCGCTTCCACCAGGGCGGGCAGGATCAGGCCGAAGAAGGCGTGGCCATGGCCCGTGAAGCGCCAGCCGAGCATGGCGGCGCATCCGGCGCAGGCCACGGCCTGCCACGCGTATCCGGGAAACCAGGAGAACTCGGCCGTGCGCGGGCCGGTGGGCAGGATGTTACGGGCCGAGGCAAAGCAGCCCACCTCGAAGACATGGCCGTGGGGGTTGAAGAACACATGGCGGTGCGCGCCGCCCATGGCCACTGCCAGCTCCCGGGCCGTGATCACGATGCGGCAGGCGCGGCAGACCAGCACGGGCCGGGCCGGGTCCGAATGGGCCGTGGTATCCGGGCCCTTGTCGGGCGCGGCCAGGGCAACGTCATCCTGATCCGTGCCTCCTGGCGCGTCCTTGAGCAGGACCGAGGGTATCCGGCCGTGGCGGCATGGGGTGATCAGGTGTTCCGGTGTCTGCATGTGGCGAACATACGCCAGCCGGGCGGGAAAATGAAGGGGCGGCCACAGCAGGGGCAAGAAGCATGGCGGGCTTTGAATCAGTCGAATGAATCCGGCATGTTGTTAGGTAAACAGCCAGCTATGCATAGGCAGGATTCTTGACATATAGCCGACTGTTCATGCCAGGGCCGAGCGGACCAGGGCGGCGGCGATGGTCCACATGGTCAGGCAGACCACGGTGTCGAGGACGCGCCATGTGGCCGGGCGGCGAAAGAGCGGGGCGAGCATCCGGCCGCCCGCGCCCAGGAGCGCGAACCAGACAGTGGAGGCCGTGACCGCGCCCAAGCCGAAGGCATATCGGCCAGTGCCCTCGAAGCGGCCCGAGAGGGAGCCCATGAGGACCACGGTGTCGAGATAGACATGGGGGTTGAGCAGGGTCACGGCCAGGGTCAGGAGCAGGGTGCGCCGCAGGTCCGGCGGCGCGCATTGGTCCGTGGCCAGCGTGCCGCCCCGGATGGCCGAGCGCAGCGCGCCAAGGCCGTACCACCCCAGAAAGGCGGCCCCGCCCCAGGTGGCTGCCGCGCCCAGCACCGGGCTGGCCGCCACCATGGCCCCGAAGCCCGACACGCCCAGCCCGATGAGCAGGCCGTCGCAGAGAATGCAGACCAGGACCACGGCCAGGATGTGGTTGCGCCGCACCGCCTGGGTGAGCACAAAGGCGTTCTGTGCCCCGATGGCGACTATCAGCCCGCCGCCCATGGCGAATCCCTGAATGAATGGTGTCATGCCTGCATGCCCTCCGTGGCGGGTGGTGTATGCGAGGGTGGACGACAATGGAAACTCATTGTTTTCATGATGCATGATTTTTGTTAATGGCAGCCCATGCTGGACTACAAGTTGGTGGAGGCCCTGACCGCCGTAGTGGCCGAGGGCGGGTTCGAGAGGGCGGGCCGGGTCCTGGGGTTGACCCAGTCGGCCGTGTCCCAGCGCGTGAAGCTGCTGGAGGAGGCGGTCGGACGGGTGCTCCTGGTGCGCTCTGCGCCGCCGAGGTTCACTGCGGCCGGGCGCGAGGTGCTGGCCCTGCACCGGAGGGTGCGCCATCTGGAGGACGACCTGTGGGCCGGCCTGGGCCATGAGCGCGGCATGGCCACCCTGGCCGTGGGCATCAATGCGGACAGTCTGGCCACCTGGTTTTTTCCGGCCGTGGACGAGTTCCTTGACCGCGAGCCGCTGCTGCTGGACATCAGGGTGGATGATCAGGCCCGGACCCACGCCCTGCTGCGCGACGGCGAGGTGGCGGGCTGTGTCAGCGACCGGGCGACCCCCATGCAGGGGTGCGCGGTCCACCCGCTGGGGGTCATGCGCTACCGGCTCTACGCCACCCCGGCCTATCGTGCGCGCTGGTTTCCCTCGGGCGTGACCCTTGAGGCCGTGCAGCGCGCGCCAATGCTCATCTTCAACCGCACGGACGTGATGCACGCCACCCTGCTGGCTCGGGCCCTGGGGAGCGAGCCGTCCGGCTACACGCCATTTTATCTGCCCTCGTCCGAGCGGTTCGCCTCGGCCATCGCCTCGGGCCGGGTCTGCGGCATGCTGCCGGAGGAGCAGGCGGGTGAGTCAGCAGTTCACGGCCAACTGGTGGACCTGCTGCCCGTCCACGTCCACACCGTGCGTCTTCACTGGCACTGCTGGAATCTTGACACCGGCATCCTGGGCCGCTTCACCAAGGCCCTGACAGCCGGGGCGCGCCGGTTGCTGGCTCAAGACGAGTGAGCCGGGGAGCGCAGAAATCCGTGGAACGGATTCCAGCGGGCCGTGCCCAGGTGATCACGGCCCGCATTGTCTTGAAAAGTGAATTGTGGCAGTGCGTTGTCTACAAATATAGCCTACGATCAGTCTGTTCGGGCACCCCTTGTGGCGCTTTGCGATCACGCGGGGCTAGTCGTCCCGGGGGCCGATCATGTTGGCCGGGTCCGTCAGCCTGTCGAACTCGGCTGCGTCCACAAGGCCCAGCTGAAGGGCGGCCTCGCGCAGGGTGATCCCCTCGGTGTGGGCGTGGCGGGCGATGCGGGCCGCCTTTTCGTAGCCGATGGCCGGGCTTAAGGCCGTGACCAGCATCAGGGAGCGCTCAAGGTGCGCGGCGATGCGCTCGCGGTCGGGCTCCAGGCCGTCGAGCAGGTGGGTGCAAGAGCTTCCCATGGCGTCGGCCAGCAGCCGGATGGAGGTCATGACGTTGTGGATCATCAGGGGCTTGCAGGCGTTCATTTCCAGGCTTCCGGCTGCGCCGCCCAGGGTCACGGCCGTGTCGTTGACCATGACCTGGATGCAGGCCATGACCATGGCCTCGCACTGGGTGGGGTTGACCTTGCCCGGCATGATGGATGAGCCGGGCTCGTTGGCCGGGAGGATCAGCTCGCCCAGCCCGGCGCGCGGGCCGCTGCCCAGCAGCCGGATGTCGCAGGCGATCTTGTGCAGCGACGCGGCCAGGGTCTTGAGGGCGGCCGAGAGGTGGACCAGATCGTCGTGGCTGCCCTGGGCCGCGAACTTGTTTGGAGCGGGCGCAAAGGCCAGCCCGGTCAACCCGGCCACACCAGCCGTGGCCGCCGCGTCAAAGCCGGGATACGCGTTGATGCCCGTGCCCACGGCCGTGCCGCCCAGGGGCAGGCGCAGCACGCCCGCAAGGGCTGCCTCCACCCGGCCGATGCCGTCCCCGATCATGGCCGCGTAGCCCGAGAACTCCTGGCCCAGAGTCAGGGGCGTGGCGTCCTGCATATGGGTGCGCCCGAGCTTGACCACCCCGGCCCAGCGGTGCGCCTTGTCCGCCAGAACCCCGGTCATGCGCCGGACTGCGGGCAGCAGGGAGCGGGTCACGGCCAGGGCTGCGGCCACGTGCATGGCCGAGGGAAACACATCGTTGGTGGACTGGCTCATGTTGACGTGGTCGTTG
The DNA here is from genome assembly GCF_030282845.1 of Pseudodesulfovibrio pelocollis. Taxonomy (GTDB): domain Bacteria; phylum Desulfobacterota; class Desulfovibrionia; order Desulfovibrionales; family Desulfovibrionaceae; genus Pseudodesulfovibrio; species Pseudodesulfovibrio pelocollis. The sequence continues at coordinate 31,325 of NZ_JASTWE010000030.1, read as the reverse complement.
GGGTGGACCGGATCGCCCGAGCCCAGCGGCCTGCCTGCCAGCTGGGCGCAGCGGTTGGCGATGACCTCGTTGACGTTCATGTTGTACTGGGTGCCGCTGCCCGAGATCCAGACCGGCAGCGGAAACATGGCCGCGTGTTCGCCCGCCAGCAGTTCATCGCAGACCCGGGCGATCATCCCGGCCCGGTGCGCGTCGAGCCGCCCGGCCGCCTCGTTGGCCCGGGCGCACGCCTTCTTGATCACGGCAAAGGCCTCGATCATCTCCATGGGCATGGGCTCGCGGCCAATGGCGAAGAGGGTCAGGGCGCGCTGGGTCTGCGCTCCCCAGAGCCGGTCTGCCGGGACCGCCACCGGCCCCAGGCTGTCGGTTTCGATACGGGTGTCGCTCACGGCCGCCTCCCTGGCTTGCGGGTCGGAAAAAGGTCCATGCTCCCTTCTGGGTCATGGGGCGGCTGGTGTCAATCATTGGGGCTGAATACACTGTGCTGGCCGTTTCTGCGTTGACGCGATATGCATATACGAAATGAGCCGCCACCGGGAGGGATAGATGATCAGACGCAATCGGGAGCTTCAATTCTCAAAAGAGGAACTTCTTGATGAAGGCAACAAGACTGGCTGGTTCGAGAATGATCTTCTTGACCGGGGGCCGCACATTCGCGCTGTTTCCGACCTTCTGCTGACCACGCAGGGCAATTTCGTCATGACCGTGAGTTCCCCGTGGGGAACGGGCAAGACGACCTTTGTGCGGATGTGGAAGGCTTATTTGGAAAGCAAGGGCTGCCCATGCGTGTTGTTCAATGCCTGGGAGCACGATTTCGCCGAAAACCCCTTTCTGACGTTCATAGCAGAGATGCACTCCCAGCTACGCATGGTTCAGGGGAAAGGCAAGAAAACGCGTACCGTCGCCCTGAATGAACTCAAGAAAGTGGGGAAAAAGCTTTTTCCGCGTTTGATCTCTTTAGGCACCAAGGGGTTGTTGGGTGTTTCGGTGGATGTCGAGAAGCTACTGGGCGAAGATTTTGGCAAGGGTTTGAGCGAAGCATTGAGCGGCTCTCTGGAGGCGTATGCCTCGGACGTGATGGAAAAGCATGACGCCACCAAAGAGTTGGTCAACAAATTCAAGGCTGAACTGACCAAGGTTGTGAAGAGCTTTGGCGACAAGCCCCTGTTCTTTTTTGTGGATGAGCTGGACCGGTGCAAGCCGACCTATGCTGTGGAACTGCTCGAAGCGGTCAAACACCTCTTTGATGTGGATGGCGTCATATTCATTCTGTCCCTGGACCGTGAACAACTCGGCCACTCGGTCAGGGCGGCATACGGGGACGGCATAGACGCGGACGGGTATCTGCGCCGATTCATTGATCTGGAATACAGGATTCCGAAGCCGTCAAACGAAGCGTTTGTCAGACAACTATCAGAATATTACGGAGTGAGTGAATATCCAATTTTTAAGAACAAAAGAGACCTAGACGCCTGTGTAGAGTTTGAAAATGAATTTATCATGATCACTAAAGATTGGACTCTACGAGCAATTGAAAAGTCGTTTCTGAGAGGATCTATAATGCTGCGAGGAATAAAATCGCTTGCAGACCACGGTACAACTCGCGCAAAAGTGTTCGCTCACTATATATGCCTTTGCGAAATAAGCCAGGATGCGTTCAATACGCTTGCAAAAGGAGATGATAAAAAGCAATTTCCGTCATTAATGATAATCACTATGCACAAAATATTAATATTGAATTTATTATAGCATGCATTAGCGCCAGGCTACATGTTGAAGCAAGGCGTGGCTTGAAAGGCGATATAACAGTGCACGAGCCCAAGGCCTCAATGGAATACAGCGCTGCCAAAGAGTTTTCCATTCATTACTCTAATAATAATAAGACTTACCTTCACGATGACGTTGTCAGATTCCTTAATCTGTCTGAGTCCCTTGTTCCGACGCCGGGAATAGAGTAGCTGCAGAACCCCGCATTTCCAGTTGTCCCGGCCCCCGGTTGGGGCTATCGGTAGCGGACGGTCCGGGAAAGGCCCGGCCCGTGATCGTCAACCGGCATCATTCACAGTTAACATCGCAAGGGGTTACGCGCCATGAAGCGCCTGCTCAGGTACATCATTTCCCGTCGGGGGCTGCTGGTGGTCAATTTCGCCATCGTGGCCTTCATCGCCATTGTGGCCGTGGAGTCGTGGGAGCTGCTGCGCGATACCATCCACAACGCGGACGAGATCGGCGATATCCTTGACGCGGTGGGCATCGTGCTCGTGGCCTGGGGCGTGGCCCTGGAGGAGCGCGCCACCCTCATGAACGCCTTTGGCGCGTACAAGGAGGGATGCCCGGAGTCCGAGGCCATGATCGACCGCGAATGCCACATCTACGGCATGGCCGCCCTGCTGCTCGGCCTGTTCATGGAGGTGACCGTGGAGCTGGTCAAGGTGCCGGACACGGTCATCAACACCTTTGGCATCGAGCACGTGCTCTTTGGCGTGGGCGGACTCTTCATGCTCGTGGCCGCGAGCCTGCTGGCGCGCATGAATCTCGAAATCTGGCGCATCGGGAAAACCGCCTGCCAGACGGCGTGACAAGCCTCGCAGAAAGCGCCGTGAGAACCATGCTGATCAACGCCGACCCTGTCCGCGCCCGGACCCATCGGGCCAAGGAGGCAGGGCCATGACCCCGCTCCTGGCTGATCTGATCCTGGCCGTGCATGTGCTTTTTGCGGCTTACAACGTGCTCGGGCTGGCCGTGGTCTGGGTCGGTGCCCTGGCCCGGTGGCGCTTTGTGGGCAACCGCTGGTTTCGGGGCTCGCATCTGGCGGCCATGGGCATCGTGGTGGCCGAGGCCCTGCTGGGGCAGGCATGCCCGCTGACAGTCTGGGAAAACCAGCTGCGGGCTGCGGCCGGGCAGGGGCAATACGCCGAATCCTTCCTCAGCCACTGGGCCGACCGCTTCTTCTATTTCGACGCCCCGCCCGAGGTCTTCACCGCCATCTATGCGGCTTTCTTCGGGCTCATGGTTCTCTCGGTCTGGCTGGTGCCCGTGCGCTGGCGCAAGGGCTGACCCCGGCTCGGAATCACCCGAAAAACCCGCAGGAGACGCCGTGCTGGTCAACCTCGCCCGCACCCATCGGCTCAACGCCGCACCCCTGGCTCCCGGCCCTGTCCTCTACTGGATGAGCCGCGAGCAGCGCGTGCGCGACAACTGGGGGCTGCTCCATGCCCGCGAACTGGCCGGACGCGCCCATCCCCTGGTGGTCTGCTTCTGTCTGGTCCCGGCCTACCCGGGCGCGACCCTGCGCCATTATGACTTCATGCTCTCCGGCCTGGCCCGGGTGGAGATCGATCTGGCCGCGCTTGGCATCCCCCTGGCCCTGCGTCTGGGCGACCCGTCGGCCGAGATTCCCCGGTTGGCCGATGAACTTGGCGCTGGCTGCGTGGTCACGGACTTCGACCCCATGCGCGTCAAGCAGGGCTGGCAGCGGGCCGTGGCCGAGGCGTTGCCCGTGGCCCTGATCGAGGTGGACGGACACAATGTGGTCCCGGCCCGGCAGGTGTCGCAAAAGCAGGAATACGCGGCCCGGACCATCAGGCCGAAAATCCACCGCCTCTTTGGCGAATATCTGGAAGAGTTTCCAGCCATTGAGCCGCAGGCGGCGGCCGTTCCAAGCCTGCCGCCCACGGATTGGGATGCACTTCGCGCCGGGCTGGCTGTGGACCCTGCCGTGGGACCGGTGGCCCTCGCGCCGGGCGAGGACGCAGCCCGCGAGGCGCTGGACCGCTTCGTGAGCGACCGGCTGGAAGTGTATGCCGAGCGCCGCAACGACCCCAACGCGGGGGCCACCTCCTGGCTCTCGGCCTATTTTCATTTCGGCCAGCTTGCGCCCCAGCGGGCGGCCCTGGCTGCGGCGGCCTCGGGCAGGGGCGAGGGGCAAGCCGCGTTTCTGGAGGAACTGGTGGTGCGGCGCGAGCTTTCGGACAACTTCTGCCTGCACAACGCGCATCACGACACCCTGGCCGGGGCACCGGCCTGGGCGCTCAGGACCCTGGACGAGCACCGGGCCGATCCGCGCCCATATGTGTATTCGCAGGAGGAGTTCGAGCAGGCGCGGACCCACTCGCGGCTGTGGAATGCGGCCCAGAACGAGATGCGTCGCACCGGGTTCATGCACGGGTACATGCGCATGTACTGGGCCAAGAAGATACTCGAATGGTCGCCCACGCCAGAGGCGGCCCACGCCACGGCCCTGGCCCTGAACGACCGCCATCAGCTGGACGGCCGCGACCCCAACGGCCATGTGGGCGTGCTCTGGTCCCTGGCCGGGCTCCACGACCGCCCCTGGCAGACCCGCCCGGTCTTTGGCTCCATCCGCTACATGAACGAGCGCGGTTGCCGCCGCAAGTTCGCCGTGGACCAATACATCGAGCGCTGGGGCGGCTAGGGCAGGCTGTTGAAAAACGGCGATCTGCGGACGTTAAGCGACTATAGGCGAGTCTTCGAGCCGCACAGAAAGCTTATTCAAAAAGTTCACGAATCCGCAGAACAGCCTGCTTGTATTGACTTTTTTAATGATGGGATGCCGGGGCAGGCGGCTGTTCGGCGGGGAATTGCCCGGGGTTTCCCCTTGTGCTACACCCGGCCTCACGGCAGGATGGCCGGGCTGCCGCAATCGCAACCAGGGAACCAGATGAAGAGAGTGTGCTTTTTCAACACGAGCCAGTCATGGGGCGGCGGCGAGCGGTGGGTGCGCGATACAGCCCTGATGGCGCGCCGGGCCGGGTACGAGGTGCATGTGGTGACCAACACCCACAGCGCCCTGGCCGACAGGCTGGAAAAGCACGACACCATCCGCCCGCACCGCTGCACGATAGCGAACCTGAGCTTTCTCAACCCGTTCACCCTGGCGTCGTTTGTTCGGTATTTCAAGAAAAACCGGATCAGCACGGTCATTCTCTCGCTGCCGACCGATGCCAAGGTCGGCGGCATTGCCGCGCGGCTGGCGGGCGTCGAGTCCATCATCTATCGTCGCGGCATCGCCCTGCCGGTTCACGATACGGGGCTCAACCGGCTCCTTTTCCGTTCGGTGCTGACGCACTTCATCTGCAATTCGCAGGAGACCCGGCGGCTGGCGCTGCGCGACAACCCGGACCTGATTCCCCCGGAGCGCGTCACCGTGATTCCCAACGGACTGGACCGCGAGCAGCTGATCGACCGCCACGCAGCCCCCCTGTATGCGGGTCGCGGCGAGGACGCGGTTATCGGCCACGCTGGTCGGCTCACCGAGCAGAAGGGGCAGCACCTGCTGCTGGAGGCCGTGCATCTGCTCGGGGAGCGCGGCCACAACGTCACGCTCCTGGTGGCTGGCGAGGGCGAGTTGATGGATTCGCTGCTGGCCCATGCCGATCAGCTGGGCCTGGGCGAGCGGGTGCGCTTTCTCGGATTTGTGGAGTCCATGGAGTCTTTCTACAACTCCATAGATTTCCTGGCGCATCCCGCCCTGTGGGAGGGGTTTGGCTATGTCATCGCCGAGTCCATGGCCCGGGGCAAGCCCGTGGTGGCCTTTGACCTCAGCTCCAATCCCGAGCTGATCCGCGACGGGCAGACCGGCCTTCTGGCCCGGCCCGGCGATGTGGCGGACTTCGCTGACAAGCTCGAAGCCATGATCGTGGACCCGGCCCTGCGCCGCGACATGGGCGAGCGCGGCAAACAGCACATCCGCGAGGGGTTCACCCTCGAAGTCGCCTTTGAGAAGCTCGCGCCGCTGATTCGCTGACACGGCCGCGCCGCGTCACCGTGCGCCGCACTCCCTTTCGCAGCGTTACTGGGCGCAGCCTCACCGCGCGCCGCGCGCACAGAGGAAATCGGCGTAGGTCCGGTCGGTGCGCTGGAGGTGGTCGGTCATCCAGTCGCGCAGAAAATCGTACACCTCAAGGTCGATGAGGTCGTTGTTCTGGCGGGCTCTGCGGATGAAGTCGTGTACTTTGCCAGTCAAATCCCTGTGCTCGCCTATGTGGCGCTCCAGCATGTCCGTCGGGAAGCCGTACTCCGTGAGCAGGGCTTCCTCGTGGGCGAAGTGAAGGTCGGCGTATCGGGCCATTTCGTCGAGTATCCCGAAGATGACCTCAACGCCCGCATCCCTGACGATGGCCTGAAACAGGTTGTTGGTGATGGCCACCAGCTGCTTGTGCTGCTCGTCGATGGACGCAACACCCACCGAGTTCTCGTCGTTCCAGAGAATCTGATCCGTGGTCATGTCGTGCCCCCCTTGTCGCAAAGCCGTTCCCGGGCTGCCCGGCCTCTGCTCTCCCGCTTCGACGATAGCCCGAATCGGGCGACCAGGGCAAGGTTGGGGGGGGAGTTTATAAGGCGGCAAAGAAAAGCCCCTGCAAAGAGGTTGCAGGGGCTTGATTCGCACGATGGTGCTCGGGGACAGAATTGAACTGCCGACACGGGGATTTTCAGTCCCCTGCTCTACCGACTGAGCTACCCGAGCACGCGGTCGAGAAGTGGGATTTACCCAAATGGGCCGGGGTTGGCAACCTCTTTTTGGCGTTTGGGTGAATTTTGGCGCCGTTACTCCTCGGTTTCGGGCAGCGGCGCGCCCATTTCCATGATCCGGGCCGCATAGCCGGTGCGCAGGGCCTCCAGGTACTCGGGGTCGATGGGGCCTTTCCAGGTGGTCACCTCGGTGTAGCGCTTGGGAATGACCACCTTGGCCGGGTCGTAGCCCATGCCCAGGCGCAGCCGCCAGCGCAGCCGCTGCACCCTGTCGCCGATGGCGGACAGCGAGTCGTTCAGGGCACCGTAGCCCACGGCCTCCATGGCCTGGGCCATCAGCTCGTCCTTGTACACCCCGCGCGAGAACAGGCAGGCCACCATGCAGTTGAGCACGATGCGCTCGCGGCCGTCGTTGACCAGGAAGTCCAGCGCCCGGGTCACGTTCTTGTCCTCGTACTTCTGGTCGTAGGCGTAGCCGCCCGAGTCGAGATGCGAGTGGCGGAAGCCCAGCGCCTCGGACACGAAGAAGACCTCGCCCGTGGCATAGCCCGCCATCTCCTGGCCGAGCACGCAGGCGAAGTCCGCGCCGCCGAATTTCTGGGCGCACTTCATGGCGCCCTGGGCCAGCAGCCGGTAGAATTCGTTGGGCGGGCGGCTGATCAGCTCGCTGCCCTGCATGTAGGCATCGACATTGCCCCAGGTCAGGTCCACCATGGTCTCGTCGCGGGAGATGACGCCCTCTTCCAGCGCCTCGGTGGCCCAGGCCAGGGCCACGCCCGTGGACATGACATCCAGGCCCTCCTTCTCAATGACGTCGAGCAGGCGGAGCACCTGGGGCGCTTCGGTGATCTCCAGCATGCCGCCGCAGGCGAAGATGGGCTCGTAGTCGTAGCTCACCTGCCGGTAGAGGTACTGGTTGTTGGCCTGGAATTGCTCGCGCACGAAACCCACATGGATGCAGCCCACGGGGCAGCCCGCGCAGGCCGCGCTGCGCAGCAGGGTGTCCTTGGCGAATCGCTCGCCCGAGATGTTGTCCGCCAGCGGGCTGCTGGTCTGCTGAAGGTTCTTCCAGGGCAGGCTTTTCAGCTCGTTGAGGGGGTTGATGTTCACGGCCGTGCCCAGGCCGTGGTATTTGGACATCATCTCCGTGGTGGTCAACTGCTTGAAGATGTCCTTGTACAGGTCGGAATAAGCCTTGCCTTCGGGCAGGTCAAAGCCCCGGTCGCCCAGGATGCAGATGGCCTTGAGGTTCTTGGAACCCATGACCGTGCCGCCGCCCAGGCGGCCGAAGTGGCGGTAGGTGTCCACGTTGATGCAGGCGTAGGCCGAGAGGTTTTCTCCGGCCGGGCCGATGCGCAGGATGGAGCGGCGGCCCGAGCCCGGGAAGAGCTTGCGTACGATGCGGCCGGTGCGCAGGGCGTCGAAGCCGCGCATGTAGTCCACATCGCGGGTCTCGACCCGGCGCGAGCCCACGCACAGGGCGGACAGGCGCGCGGCCTTGCCGACCACCACCAGGGCGTCGAGGTCCGCAAAGCGTAGCGACAGGGCGGATTTGCCGCCTGCGTAGCTCTCGGCGTACTGGTTGTGATAGGGCGAGCGGAAGGCGCAGCAGGTCTTGCTCATGAGCGGGTAGTAGCCGGTCAGGGGGCCGATGGTGAAGATCAGCGGCTGCTCGGGGTCGTCCCAGTCCCTGTCCATGTGGCCGAACTCCTCGAAAAGCATGGCGGCAAGGCCGGTGCCGCCGAGGTATTGGTCGCGGCCGGGCCGCTCCAGCAGGGAGGCCTTGCCAGTGGTCAGGTCTACCTTCATGATGCGGAAGTAGTCTCTAATCATCAGAGTCCCCCTTGTCCTTGGGCGTCTTTGGCAGCTCCTCCATCTCAAGGCAGTCGTGGGGACAGAATTCAACGCAGCGCCCGCAATGGATGCAGACATAGGGGTTGACCTGGTGGTCGAGGAAGATGGCGTCCACCGGGCAGGCCTTGGCACACTCGCCGCAGCGGATGCAGAGGTTTTTCTTCTGGATGACCCCGCCATCGCGCCGCTGGGCCAGGGAGCCGGTGGGACAGGCCTGGGCGCAGGGCGCGGGCTTGCAGGCCAGACACAGCTTGGCCTCGAAACCCGTGGACAGCCCGCCCGACGAGGCGATGCGGATGCCCGACTTGTTCCACGACAGGAACGAGTGGACCTGCCGCGCGCAGGCCAGCGAACACGAATGGCAGCCGATGCAGCGCTCCATGCGTGCAGCCCTTAATGCTTTCATTCTTACTGCCTCCAATTGGTTGGGAACCGGTTCGCCCGGTTCGTGTGCGCCTTTCCCGCCATCGGGGCCAGGGCTTTCCGCTGCCGGGGGCGCTTCAGATTCTTTCGAGTATGTCGTGCTTGAGCGACCAGAGCACGTGGCTGGCGGCCGAGGCATGGTCCATGCCGGGAACCGAGTCCACAAGGTTGCGTATCAGGCTGGCGGTGTCAATGGATTTACGGGCGAGGAACACGAGTTTGCGGGCGATGTCCGGGTCGATGGTTCCGGTCAGGCCGGAATAGAGGGGGGGGAAGTCGCGGCCGCGATAGAAGGCCTCGCCCGTGGCCCCGGGCCGGACCATGAAGGACGGGTCCAGGGTGCGGGAGGGATAATGGCCGAAGATCTCTGCGTAAGGCATGGCCTGGGGGTGGCGGGCCTCGCGCAGGGGGGCGGGGTCCACTGGCTCGCGCCACAAATCGTCCCAGAGCCGGACATGGCGTGCGATGATCGCGGGCCAGGAGTAGTGGGCCTCAACGCGGCGTCTGGCGGCCGCGCCCATGGCCCGGCGCGTGTCGGGCGAGTCGACGAGGGTCTTCAGCGCCTCGGCCAGGGCTGGAATCTCCACGGCCGTGCGCTGGGCCAGCAGCAGATGGTACTGGTTGTCATAGGTGAGCGGGGCCAGCAGGTCGATGTCGTCGGTGCGGTCCGGGCCGATGGTGGGCACCAGCAGGCCGGTTTTGCCCGGGACCACGATGTCGCGGTAGCCGTCGTAGTCCGAGGCGATGACGGGCAGGCCAAAGGCCCCGGCCTCGACCAGGGTGATGCCAAAGGTCTCCTGCGGATTGTCGGCGATGGAGACGAAGATGTCGGCGACGCGGAACAGGGCGGTCTTCTCCGCCTCGCTCGGCCTGAGGACCACGGACATGTCGATGCCCGCGTTGGCGGCCAGGTCCTTGAGTGTGGGCAGGAAGTCGTCGCCGTCGTCCGCCCATCCGGCCAGGGTCAGGGCCACGGAGGCCGGGTCCATGCCCTGGCGCACCAGCCGGTGCAGGGCGCGCAGCAGGGGCAGCAGATCCATCTTGGAATGGTGAGAGATGCGGCCAAACACGAGCAGGCGCACCGGGCCGCCATTCTTCTGGCCACTGGCCCCGCCTTCCCTCGGGTCTGCGGGGCACAGCTCGTCCGTGTCCACGGCCAGGGGGATGTGAGCCAGGGCGGGTTCGGGGAATCGCTCCGGGTCCAAGCCGTAGCCCTGGCGCAGCCAGTGGAAGAAGCGGCCCACGGCCTCCAGGCCGGGGCGCGAGGTGCAGACAATGGCGTCGCGCCGGGTGGTGCCGGGCCACAGGTGGCGCAGGAACTGGCCGCCAAAGGTGGCGTAGCTCAGGGAGTGGATGGCTCCGGTGACGGGAAAGATGTCGCGGCTGTATCGGTTGCGCAGGGCGGCCGCGTGGGGCTGGCTGGTGATGCAGTCCGACAGGTGCATGCAGTGGACCGGCTCTGCGACCAGACGGCGCGGCAGCTCGCGCCGGTCCAGAATGCGCGCGCGGCCCGCCTCGATCATGCCGGGCGCGATCTTGCCCAGGTGGGCGCGCAGTCCTCTGGTCTGGCCCGCGTCGCCCAGGAAGAAGCGGTATTCGTCATAGGGGTCGGCGGTGAGCAGGGCGCGCAGGAACTTGGTGTTGGCCACCTTGCGGCCCAGCACCGGCCCGGGCTCGAAGAACGGGTCCAGGGTGGCCCAGATGCGCTTGGATTCGGACATATGTAGGTCAAAACCGTATTGACCAGGTTTGTCAATGGCTTTGACGGCCGTAGGGCTCCTTTCGCCTCGGCATTTTCTGCCGACCCGTGGTGCCACGGCAGGTTGCTGGATTGAAAATCGTCGTAAATCGGAGGAGATGCCTACGCCGGAAGCGGACGAATCTCCTTTGGCCCCGTTTTTGCTCCCCCTGCTGTGCGGACGTGTCATGCGTCGGTATTTTGACTGCAAGGAGAGATGGAGCCATGCGCAAGCAGACGATGAAGCGGGGCAAGCGGCCCGAACTCATGTGGGGCCTGGGTCTTGACCAGGAACTGGCGGATTGCATCGACGAGGGGGTGGGGCCGGGCTTCCACCTGCGCAACTTCGCCCCGGACGCCCTGCCGCAGACCCGCGAGCTGGACCAGGAGGAAAAACCCTGCGCGGTCTGGGTGCCGTGGTCCGTGTGGTTGAAGCTGCCCGAGCATCGGCGTCAGGAGTACCGCGCCCAGGAGAACACCCAGCGCATCCTCATCCAGGAGCCCCATGACGAGCCCCAGGAGATGGAGGCCGTGCTGGCCGAGGGATTCCTGACCGTGGTCCGCACGCCGCTGACCCGGCCCAAGGTGCAGGACGCCGTGTTCCGCGCCAGGGAAGTGACGAGCATGTATTCCGACATCTACCGCATGACCGAGGAGATTCTCCTTGAGCGCGAGCTGCTGGCGCGCAAGACCGACCAGCTCATGTTCCTCAACAGGATTCTGGCCTCGGCCACCGAGAGTCTGGACCCGGCCACCATCCTGCTCAATGCCAAGGACACCCTGGGCCTGGTCCTGCCGGTGAGGCTGCTGCACGCCGTGTTCTGGACCCGGCAGCGGGATTCTGAAGTGGCCGATGTGGAGATGTTCCTCAACGGCAAGACCGCCCCGGAGACCGAGAGCCAGTGGGTGGAATACCTCCTGGCCGCGGCCGCCGAAAAGGGCGGCGGGCCGGTCAACGGCTTCACCGTCATGCACACCGATCCGGCCCGGCGGCCGGAATTCTCGTTGGCCCCTGCCGAGGGCAAGGTGGTGACCATGCCCCTGACCGCGGCCCACGAGACCTTTGGCGCCCTGGTGCTCCTGTGCGAGCCCGATTACCGGCTGGGCCGCGATCAGGTGGAGACCTTCCGCTCGGCCGTGAACCACCTGGGGTTGGCCCTGCGCAACGCCCTGACCTTCAAGGAGGTCAAGATGCGCGCCGACCGCGACGGCCTGACCCGCATCTACAACCGCCATTCCTTTGATGAGCGCCTGGTCTACGAGATCAAGCGCCGCCGCCGCTACAATCACGACCTTTCGCTGCTCATGGTCGATCTCGACCACTTCAAGCAGGTCAACGACACCTACGGCCACAAGGCGGGCGACATGGTCCTGCGCAAGGTGGGCGAGATTCTCACCGAGACCTTCCGTACCACCGACCTCGCGGCCCGCTACGGCGGGGAGGAGTTCGTGGTCCTGCTGCCCCATACCAGCGAGGAGGCCGCCTGGAAGCTGGCCGAGCGCATCCGCGAGTCCATCCAGTCCAGCGTGTTCCGCTTCGACGGGCAGGAGTTTTCGGTCACGGCGTCCATCGGCGTGGCCTCGGTGGAGGCCGGTGCCCTGACCCGCGACGACGACCTGCTGGTCAAGGCGGACAAGGCCCTCTACAAGGCCAAGCACAACGGCCGCAACATGGTTGTGATCTCCAAGCCTGACGAGCCCATGTCCGCCACCCAGTAGCCCATATTTTCCCATAATATAACCAAAGGAGCGCGGCCATATGGTCGCGCTCCTTTTCGTGCTGCGCGATGGTCGTGCTGCGCGATGGTCGTGCGGGTCGCGCTGATTGCGGTGATCGGGGTCAGGGGGCCATGCGGTCCAGAACGCGGAAGGTCACGGACGATGTCCGCCCCTGGCTGTCCGTGACCGAGGCGCGGTGCTCACCCGGGGCCATGGGCCAGAAGAGAACGGCCGGTTCGTGGCCTGAAAAAAGATTCTTTCCACCATCTGATTCGTCGTTTTTTTTGGTAATGTATTCGTATGACGATCCGTGCACGACGCCCAGGAAGCGGCCATCCACATACCACCACAGGGAGTCGCCCGGGTCGGCGGGCGCGGCCCGTAGCGCCACCTGCTGGTGGTGGGCCGGGGCGTCGTGGCGCAGGATATAGGGGGTGGCGGGCGAGGGCGAGAGGATGGCCGGCCCCAGGCCCTCGGGCACGTCCGGGCACAGGGGCGAGAGGGCGGGCAGGCCGGGCACGGGCTTGCCCTGGGCGGCCAGCCATGCGGCCAGCTCGGGCGGCACGGTCTGCACCTCTCTGGCCACGGCCCGGCCGCCGGGCACGGGCGCGGTCAGGCAGCTCCCTTCCAGGCGCAGGCCGGTGGCCGAATCCACCAGAACCCGGCGGTGCTCGGCGCAGCGGGGCAGGGCCAGGGTCGGCCCGGCCGGACTCTCGACGGTGGCCGGGCAATCCGTCCCGGCGGGCAGGCCGCTGGCTGCGCACAGGGTCACGCTGCGCAGAGCCGGGGCCTCGGGCAGCCGCAGATCGCGGCCCGGTTGGTCCAGGGCGCGCAGCACGTCGAAGAAGATCGGCCCGGCGTGGACCGCGCCCGAGATGCCCTTGACCGGCGTGCCGTCCGGATTGCCCACCCAGACGCCCACGGCCAGGGTCGGGCCAAAGCCCACGGCCCAGGCGTCGCGGTGGCCAAAGGAGGTGCCGGTCTTCCAGGCTGCGGCTGGCCGGTCACGGGTCAGCCGCCAGGAGTCGGGCATGTCGGGCCGCGTCACCTCGGTGAGCATGGTCGCTATCACCCGGGCCGCCTCGGGCGAGAACAGCTGTGCGCTCGGCCCAGACGCTGCTCCCGAGCCTGACGATTCGCTTGACCCGGCCTCGGGCATGGCCGGGGGCGTGACCCGCCAGGGGCGGTGCTCCCCGCCCTGGGCCAGGGTGGCGTAGACATTGGTCAGGTCCACAAGCCGCACCTCGCATGCGCCAAGGACCAGGGGCAGGCCGTAGCTTGTCGCCGGTCGGTCGATGGTCTCAAGCCCCCCTTGGCGCAACAGGGCGTGGAAGTCGCGCAGGCCGGTGCTGGCCAGCAGGCGCACGGCCGGGACGTTGAGGGATCGGGTCAGGGCCTCGGCCGTGGTCACCCGGCCCGAGAAGATTCCGGTGTAGTTCTCGGGCGCGTATCCGGCGTAGTCCACGGGCACATCCAGCAGCCGCGAGCCGGGCACAGCCAGGCCCCGGTCAAAGGCCAGGGCGTAGAGCAGGGGCTTGAGGGTGGAGCCGGGCGAGCGCGGGGCCAGCGCGTTGTTCACCTGCCCCTGGCGGCGGTCGTCGGCAAAGTCCGCCGACCCGGCCAGGGCCAGCACCTCGCGACTGGTCCGGTCCAGGACCACCACCGCGCCGTTGCCGATGCCAAGGTCGCGCAGCCGCTCCACATGGCGGGCCAGCAGCCGCTCCACGGTCCGCTGGCGGGCGAGGTCCAGGGAGGTGGCGATGACCGGCTCGGCCCCGAGCCGGGCGCGGGTCAGCAGGCAAAAATGCGGGGCGAGCATGGGCGATGGCCTGCGCTGGGCCACCATGGGCTGGCGCATGGCCCGGGCTGCTTCGTCCGCGTCCACGGCCTTGCGCTTGGCCAGCAGGGTCAGCACCTGGTCGCGCACAGTCATGGCCGCTTCGGGGTGGCGCGAGGGATCGTAGCGGTTGGGCGCACGGGGCAGCACGGCCAAGAGGGCGCATTCGCCCAGGGAGAGCCGGTCCGGCGGCTTGCCGAAATAGATGCGCGCGGCCGCGCCCACGCCCACGATGTTGCCGCCAAAGGGCGCGGTGTTGAGGTACGCTTCGAGCAGCTGTGTCTTGGAGCGGGTCAGGCCCAATTGCAGGGCGCGGAAGGATTCGATCAGTTTTCGGCGCAGGGTGCGCGGGCCGGGGTCGGCCATGCGTGCCAGCTGCATGGGGATGGTGGACGCGCCCGACACCACCCGGCCCGAGGCCGCGTTGGTCCAGGCGGCGCGGAGCACGGCCAGGGGGTTGACGCCGGGGTGGACGAAGAACCAGCGGTCCTCGGACTCCACCAGGGCCGTGACCAGGGCGGGCGAGACCTCTTCCAGGGTCACCGGGAACCGCCACTGGCCGTCGCTGGCCGGAAAGCGGCGCAGCTCGGTGCCGGAGCGGTCCAGCAGCCGGGTTCCCGAGGGCGCGTCGAGCCACCCGGCCGGGAGCGGAAAGAGCGCGTCCAGCACCAGGAAGGCCAATGGCGCGACCAGCATCAGGCCAGCCAATATCAGGGCCAGCCGTGCCCACGCCCGTTGAGGCCAGGGCAGCCGCACCGAGCGGGCCGCCTGCCCGAGCCGTCGCGCCAGTCCGATCATGCCGGGCTAGGGCTGTCTGGTCACGGCCATGCGGCTTGGCCCGTCCGAGGCCGTGATGTCCGGGTCGTACATGGCTTCTGCCTGGACCGGGGGCAGGGCAAAACTGCCCGGGGTCACGGCCCGCAGCTGGGTGTAGCCCGCATGCCAGCCCGGGCGGGGCAGGTCGGTGAAGAAGAGCACCCGGTCGTCGCGCAGGTCCTGGTGGCCGGACAGGGGCAGCTCGTCGTCACGGGCCAGGGGTGCGGTCTCGGTGGTCTCAAGGCGCGGGTTCTCCACCTCAAGGCCCGCCGGCAGCAGGCACTGGATGGCCACGTTCTCCACCCCGCCGTGCGGTGCGCGCACCTCTGTCTTCATGATCACCAGCGCGCCCTGGGCCAGGCTGGTCATGTCCACGGCCGCGCCTGTCCTGTCGAGGAAGGTGCGCCGAATCTCCAGGCCTTGGCTGACGGGCGCGAGGCTTTCGGGCAGGGGCACGCCCCGGGTGACCACGGACCAGTAGACAGTGGCGTTGTGCGCGCCGAGGTCCACTGTCAGGGGGGCGTCGGCCATGTCCGTGTCCAGGGTCACGCTGGCCGCATCGGCAAAGTCCGCGGTCCAGTCCCCGGCGTCGAGGCGGCCGGTCAGGGGCGCGGGGTCGATCCCGGCCAGGGTTCTGCCCAGGGCGGCGAAGGCGAGGCCGTTCTCCTGGGTGGTGCCCCAGTCCGGGGCGGTCATGCGCCGGGCCACGTCTGCGGCCAGTTCCGGCACCAGGGGGTCGCTGGGCGCGGCCTCGGCCAGGGCCAGGAGCATCAGGGCCGCGTCGCGCAGGCCCGAGCCCATGCCCCCGCCCGGCTGGCGTCCCTCGCCCGCCCGGGGCCGGGTCGCCAGCAGCCCGTTGAAGGAGTCCATGTCACCGGCCAGGGCATAGGCAGAGCCCAGCAGGGTGCGCGCCAGATCGGGCAGGGGGCCGGGCTTCCTGTCGCGCAGTTCGTCCATGGCCCCCCGGTCCGGGCGGCCTGCCAGGGCGAGGTTGTAGAGGGCCAGGGCGGCCATCGCGGGGTCGGCCGGGCGCGAGGCGGCCAGGCCGGTCATGCGCTCCAGGGCTCGGCTGGTCATGCCCGGCGATGCATAGCCCGCCCGGGCCGCCTCCACCAGGAACAGGGTGACGTACGCGCTCACCCAGCCAGAATCCTCGTTGCCGCCCGGCCACAGGGCGAATCCGCCGTTGTCCGTTTGCAGGGATTGCAGGCGCATGATGGCTGATTGGACCATGAAGGCCGGGCCGCGTTCGCCCGCCAGGGAGGGCGCGAACTCGCGGGCCAGATGGCCGAATCGGATCAGGGGCAGGGCCTGGGAGGCCACCTGCTCGGCGCAGCCGTAGGGGTAGGTCAGGAGGTTATCGAGCCTGCCCGCGAACCGGGCCAGGGGCAGCCCGCCCAGGGTCACCGAGCGGGTCGCGGTGCCGGGCACAAAGCCTTGGGCGGCCGGGACCAGCTCGCCCGACGGCGTGTCCAGCGCGCCAAAGGCCAGCTCGCGGCGCATGGGCGCGGCCGGGCGCACAGGCAGGTGGGTGACCACCCGGCGCGTTTCGATTGTGCCCGGCCCCGAGGCCGTGCCCGTTGCTGATGCCGTGCCAGTGGCCGTCACCGTGACCGTGCCGTCGCCGCCCGGGCCGGGCAGGGCCGAGACCGGCACGTACACGGTCTGCTCCTCGCCGTGCTTCAGGTCAAGGGTCAGCGGCTCGGCCGTGGTGGTCAGCGCGCCCGAGGCCGTGACGGTCAGGGTGATGGCGGCGCTGTCCGCGTCAAGATCGTTGCGCACGGTCACGGGCATTTCGATTTCGTCGTCCGGAGCCATGAAGCGCGGCAGGGTTGGGGTCACGGCCAGGGGCGAGCGCACACGGACCATGGCCCGGCCCGTGCCGAAGCGCTTACCGTCGAGGCCCACGGCCACCACGCGCAGCGCGCCCTGGAAGTCGGGCAGGGTCACGCGCCAGCGCACGGTGCTGTCCTCGCCCACGGGGAGAGGCCCGGACCAGAAGGCCACGGGCGTGATCCGGCGGATGGACTCGGTGCGCATGAATTGGCTCTCGGCCGCGAGGTCCATGCCGCCGCCTGCCGCGGCCGCGCCCAGAACCCGGGCCAGATCGGGATAGAGCATGGCAAAGGTGTCGTAGGTGGTCACGCCCAGGGCGCGGCGGGCGTGGAAGAAGCCGAAGGGGTCCGGGTCGCCCGCGCCAGAGAGCTGGAGGATGCCCTCGTCCACGGCCGCGATGGTCACCAGCGTGCCGGGCCGGACATCGCCCCGAAGGCGCACGGCCAGCTCAAGCTCGGCCTCGGGCCGAACCTCGGCCGGGGCGTCCACGGTCACGTCCAGCCGGTTGGCTCCGGTGTCCACCAGCAGGGGAATGGCCCCGAAGGCGCGGCCCACCGAGCCCTCGGCCACGTCCGACGCCTTGCGCACCAGCAGGGCCGTGACATGGACGTTGGGACCGTATGTCTCGCGCACCGGGATGACGACCTCGCCGGTGTTGCCCTCAAGCTCCACCACGCGCACGTCGTTGACAAAGCGGCCCTCCACGGCCACCAGCAGCCGACCCGGGAAGGGGGCGCGAATCTGGATCAGGGCGTTTTCCCCGGCCAGATAGTGGTCCTTGTCCGCCACCAGCTCCACCCGGGCCGGATTTTCCAGCGCCCAGGGCGAGTCGCCCCAGCCGCCGCAGAAGAAGGCGGCCACGGTCGATGCGCCCGAGGCGGCGGGGTCGGCCGGGGTCACGCGCACCCGGTAGCTGCCGTGGTCGGGCGGGGTGAAGGTCACGGAGCCCGGGCCGGTTCCGGCCGGGATGGTCTGCTCGGCCAGCAGCTCGGGGTCGTTGACCGACTCGTAGCGGTAGCTGCCCGAGGGGGTCAGGCGCACGGCCGTGCGCCAGCGGTCGCGATATAGCCGGGCCGAGAGGGGGCCGTGGGCTGTGGCCTCGCCGCCGGTGTCCACGGCCACGAAGTCGAAGGTGGCGGGCTTGCCCGGGTCGAGTCCCTTGCGCTCCATCTGGCGCAGGCCGAGGTAATAGGGGTGGGGGTGGACCACCACCCGCTTGCGGGCCGTGACCCCGCGCCCGCCCGCCTCGCTGACCCGGGCGAGGATGATCGCCTCAAGGGCGGCCGGCGGGGTGAGGGAGGACGGGATGGCCACGGCGAAATCGGCCCGGCCTGCCTCGTCGAGGGCGGCGTTTTCGGAGAATATCTCCTGGGGCGCAAAGGGAGCGTCCGGGTCGCCGAAGAGATAGTCCTCAAATCCCCGGGCCGTGAACGGGGCCGGGCGCAGCTGAACGCGCAGCGCGACAGGCAGGGCCGAGGCGGGCGGGCCGAAGAGATACTCGGCGCTCACTCCGGCCCGGATTTCCTGGCCCGGGGCAAAGGCGTCGGCCGGGGTGGTCACCGCCACCTTGATCCTGTCCGGCACGAACTCCTCCACCTTGAGGGGGGTCGAGCCGATGAGGGTGTCACCGGCCAGCAGCTCCAGGGCGTGGGTCCCGGTCAGGGCGTAGCCGGGCAAATCCAGGGCAAAGGGCACGGCCCCGGCCGGGCCGCTGTCCAGGCGCAGCTTGCGCACCTCGCGTCCGCGCGGGTCGCGCTGGACCAGGGACAGGGGCATGGAGGCGGGTATGGTCAGGTCGTCCCTGCGAATGACGGCCACGCCCTGGGCGGTCTCGCCCGGGCGGTACAGGTCGCGCTCGCCGTAGAGGTAGGCGCGCAGACCCGAGGAGGTGGCCTGTGCCCCGGCCACGTCCAGGCCCGTGGTGTCCACGGCCGCGCGCGCGAGCAGGAGAAAGGCGAAGTCGTCGTCGCGCTCGGCCAGGAGCATGAAGGGCGCGCCCGGTCCCCGGTCGGCTGTTCCGTCGTGGTCCGCCCTCCCCGGGTCTGCTGGCGGCAGGGCGATCCGCGCCGTGCCGCTGGCATCGGCCACGGCCGAACCGAGGCGCTGGTTTCGGTCGCTGATCAGGGTCAGTCGGGTGCCGGGCAGGGGAGCCAGGCTGGTGTTTGACACCGCCCAGACCAGGAAGCCCTCGGCCCCTCGCTTGGCGGTCAGGCCGATGTCGGTCAGGGCGAGCCAGCGCTGGACCCCGGACTGGCCCGGGATGGACGCGCTGAGCCGGAACAGGCCGCGCTCGCCCGCGCGGATGGCGTCGAGCCGCACCGGCAGGCGCACCAGGACGTTGCGCCCTCCCTCGACGCCCAGGGTGGTCTCGAATATCCGTCCGCCCAGGGTGTCGGGCACCCCGCCATAGTCCCAGGTGTCCTCGAAGAGGCGGCTGCCGTAGTCGCCGAGCATGGAGAAGAGGTTGTTGGGGTAGACCCGGTCCACGCGCAGTTCAACCCGATCCGCATTGACCACGGACAGCGCAAGCCCGGCCTTGCGGCCCGGGGGCAGGAACAGGCCGGTGCCCACGAAATCAACCGACGGAGTCACGTCCGGCACGGTCAGGGAGGCGGTTTCGTCCGCCTTCAGGATCGCGCCGTCGGCGGCGGTCAGGCCCTGGCGCAGGGTCACGGTGTAGCGCGTGCCGGGGGCGAGCCCGCCCGAGAGGAGCAGGGCCGCGCCGTCGGCGGACAGGGAGTGGTCCGCCGATGGCTGGATGGAGACAAAGGGGGCGGCACGGCGCGCGTCCATGGGCGTGGAAAAGGTCAGCCGGATGCCCGAGCCAGTGGCCGAGGACCATGCGTCGGCCCCGCGATAGGCCAGGACCGGGTCCAGACGCACCGGGATGGAGGCCGTGGCGTCGCGGCTTAGGGACAGGGCCGAGCCCGCCTTTTTCAGGGCGCGCGACACGGTCAGGACATAGGTGCTGCCCTCGGGGGTCTTGATCACCGGGTCCGAGCGCAGCTCCATGTAGCGCGAGGTCCACGAGGTCATGGCCCGAAGCGGGACCTCGCTGCCGTCCGCCTCGTTGACGAGCCGGGCATGGGTCAGGATGTTCTCGGGCGAAACCGGCCCGGTGAATTCGAGGACGGCCGCGATCACCGCGCTGGCCGGGGCGTCGCCCGCCTGCTCGGACAGGGAGATGGCCGAGAGGGCAAAGGAACCGGTGCCCACGATGAAGGTGTGCTCGCCAGTCAGGTTCAGTGCCGGGCGCATCTCCACGGTGTATTCCGCCTCCTCAGGCATGGGAGCGCGGGTCTCGAAGCGGAGCAGGTAGGGATTGGCCCAGCGCCACCGGCCATCCAGGGCCGGGAGGATGGTGGCCGCCTCGTCGGCCGGGATGGAAGCGGTGTCGGCCGGGCCGGTCAGGGCCACCTCGATGGCGGTTCGGTCCGGGCTGACGCGCACCTCGCCGACCGTGATGCCGTCGTCGGGCAGGGACGGGGACCGGGCAATCCAGACCGCCTGGACAGCCACGATCAGGGCGAGGACGATGATGATGCGGGTTTTCAGCTTGGTGGCGTTCATGGGACTCCCTCCGGCTCGGCGTTGCGGCAGGGCGCGGCCCGCCCTGTTTCCACGAAGTACCACAGCCGGATGGCCCGCGCCAGCGGTGAGAGCGTTTCGGCGTCTGAACCAAAGGTGCCGGGAGTGCCCCTCGGAAGCAAACATGGGGCCGGAACATCGCGTTCCGGCCCCTGTTGGCTGGTATCGGGCCAGGGTGTCAGCGGCGCTCGGACATGCGCTCCCAGTCTTCCACTTCCTCGCCCTCGGGCACTTCCTCCCAGCCGGAGAACATGGCCGCGATGTGCGCGGTCACGGTGTGTCCGGTGGTGGTCATGTACACGTGGACGATGAGGAAGATGAGGATGGCGAACCCGCCGATGAGATGGACCAGGGCCAGCACCTTGAGGCTGAGGAACCCGTCCAGCCCCCAGGCGGGCCAGTCGTTGTAGCTCCAGTAGAGCAGCCCGGTGGCCATCTGCACCGGCAGAAGCACGGCTGTCAGGCCCAGGTAGGTCAGCCGCTGCATGGGATTGTGCTTGGCCACGCGGCTCTTGCGCACCGGGTGCGGCTCGCCCCGGAAGATGCCCGAGGCGTAGTAGCGGACCACCTCCAGGAGTTTCCTGGTGGTGGGGATGTACTGCTTGTATTCGCCGGTGACAAAGAGCCAGAAGACGATGAACACGAACAGGATCAGCCAGGTCAGGCCGATGGTGTTGTGCAGGTCCACCGCGGCCATGAAGCCGAGCCAGGCGAAGCTGCCGTGGACCTCGAACCCCGTGACCAGCAGCAGGATGATCAGCGCCGACTGGACCCAGTGCCAGAAGCGCTCGAACTTGGAATACAGGTATATCTTGACCAGGGGCTGGTGTGTCATGGCTATTCCTCCTTCCTTCTCAGGCCGGAGACGAAGCGCATCAGGCCGTGGATGATGACGGCCACCATGGCCCCGGTCACGCCGACCCAGCCTGCCGCGTCCACCATGGCGAAGGTGTCGCGGCCGGGCATGTAGACCTCGGTGATCCCGGCCAGCCGGCTCTGGCGCGAGTGGCACGCCTCGCAGGGCAGAGCCTCGTTCTTGGGAGCCACCATGTGGGTGGTGGGGAAGACGTAGGTGGTCTCGACAAAGCCGTACTCGCCACTGTAGGGTTGCCCGGCCTTTTCCATGCCCACCTCGATGGCCCGGTTCCAGTCGTATCCCTTCCAGTAGGCGGTGTCGTCGTCCTTGTTGAAGGGGAACAGGTGCGGGATGACCATGACCTTGTTGACCTTGTCGTAGGGGGCCATGGCCCGGTGCACCTTGAAGGGCATGATGCGCGAGTTCGGGTCGTCGGCCGAGCCCTGGGGCCTGTTCAGCCAGACCTCGGCCGTGGGGTCGATGGGGTCGGCCACGGTGACGTGGTCCAGGGTTCCGTCGAACCAGTAGTATTCCGGAACCACGTTCTTCTCCCAGCGGAATTCGCCCTTCTTCCTGTCGAAGACGGACTTGCCGTCCGGGCCCATGACCACTTCCTTGCCGTCCATGAGTTGCCCGGCCTTGGACCAGTCCCACCACATCTTGGTGGACTGGGCGCGGGCGAACTCGGGAATGTGGCAGGCCTGGCAGGAGACCGTGTCCGTGTGGTCGTTGATCTTGTCGGACATGCCGCCGCTCTGGTGCGGCTCGGTGCCGTGGCAGGACTCGCACAGGATCTTGTCGCCCAGGTCGTCCTGGAGCAGGCTCTTGCGCTCGGCCGCGGCCGGGGTCTCGTAGATGCGCCCGGCAATGTGGTGGCTGTGCGTGGTGTGGCAGCGCACGCAGGTGAAGTCCTGGCCGCCGGATTCGCGCGTGCCCATGTGGACGTCCAGGGTCTTGGGCGGTCGGCCCATGGTGGAGTCCAGGTCGCCGTGCTTCACCGCGTCGCCGCCGCCGCCGTAGAAGTGGCAGGTGCCGCAGTTCATGCGCGAGGGGCGGGCCACGCTCTGGGCCACCCGGGACCAGTCAGGGGCGAAATAGGATTTGCTCTCGCCCGGAAAGGGAACACCCTTCTGGGTGCCCGGATTGGCCGGGTCCTCCACATAGGGGGCGGGATAGCCCGCGCCGGAAGGAAACTTGCGGTAGGTGCCTGTCTGCTCGTGGCAGACCAGACAGTCCACCTTGTCCTGGGCCGTGAAGTCGAAGGTGTCGTCCTTCCATCCGTATCCTGCGTGACATGAGGTGCAACGAGCCTCGTTGCTGATGATGTTGATTCAGAAGTTGTTGACCGAGAGCGCCCCCTTGCCGAAATTCTCGGGCTGGCCCTCGGTGTCGCGCCAGGTCCAGTGGATGGACTGGTGAAACTGGAGCGCCGCGAGATTGTGGCAACCAAGGCAGGTCCGGGTCACTTCCTCGGGTTGCATGGTTTTCTGCTTTTCCGCGTCGAAGTGCAGCACCTCGAACCTGCCGTGGTCGGCGGTGGTGCTGCGCACCTCGGGCTTGGCCCGGGTGGCCTGGATGGCCAGGGCACGGCCCGGGGCCGTGTCCTCGGTCGAACCCGGGGTCGAACCCGGGGTCAAGCCCGGGGCCGGGGCCGCGTCAGCCGGGGCAGGCAGGGCGCACGGCAGCGCCCAGGCAAGGGTCAGGAGAAGCACTCCCCAGACAGTGTTGCGCATGGGTCCTCCTTGCTGGCTGTCCCCGCCTGGGCGGGGGGTTGAGTCAGTTCCATGGTTACTCATATATTCAACAAAGAGCAACGCTCCTGGAGAGAGAATCATCCGGCAC
This sequence comes from Pseudodesulfovibrio pelocollis, assembly GCF_030282845.1. GTDB lineage: Bacteria > Desulfobacterota > Desulfovibrionia > Desulfovibrionales > Desulfovibrionaceae > Pseudodesulfovibrio > Pseudodesulfovibrio pelocollis. The sequence continues at coordinate 8,324 of NZ_JASTWE010000030.1, read as the reverse complement.
GGCACGGCACGGCCCGAACCGGGCGGCGGTCGCAGCGTTTCTGGAACTTCTCCTTGACATTTCAGTCAGATCGCTGGAATCGTGAAAAGAAGAACACGAATTCGACAATCAGGTGACGCCCGGCTGATCTGCCGGGAGAAGGGTGTTTCATGCTGCCTCGGGTGCCCCGCATCTTCTTCGACCCCTCGGACCACCGGCTGTTGGCCGTGGTCAACGACGTGCTCGATCCGGCCCGGCGGCAGGGCCGCGACGTCAAGACGCTGCTCGAGCCCTTTCTGCATCCCAACGGCATCAAGGCCCTGGCCTCCACCGCCAACCTGCGCATCGCCTACGCCGTGGCCAGCCTGCTCGGCTCCCTGGAAACCGGTCTGGCCAGCGAGCGGCTCCAGGCCCTGCGCTCCCTGCGCGACGAGGTGCTGACAGCGCCCACCGGATTCATGCGGCGCAACACGGCCCGGGTGCTCCTACAGATCATGAAGGAGCTGGTGCGCGCCCCGCGCGGCAGCCTGGAGCAGCTCAGGCTGGCGCACGAATTCCGCGTGGCGGCCACGGGCAGGCCGCGCATGATCAGGGCGCAGCTGGCCAAGTACCACCTGATGGAGATGCCAGAGGCGTGGAACCAGATCACCTTTGACGACCGGGTCCACGACGCCAACACCAAGGGCCGCAAGTCGCCCACCCACCTGATCATGGACGCCTGGATCAAGGGCATCCGGCGGCTGACCGTGGTCTACTACAACTTCGTGCGGCCCGATGTGGCCCGGGAGCTGCTTGAGGCGGCGAGGATCATGGACGTGGAGGTCCATGTGGGCGTGGAGATGGCCGCCCGGCACCGCGAGCGGTTCGTGAACGTCATCTGGGAGCCCAAGGGGTTTACCGAGCAGGGCGAATACCTGCGTTTTCTGGAGTCCGAGCCAGTGCGCGACTTCATGGCCCTGGGTCGCGAGGCGTCGCGCTTCAGGCGCAAGTATGTGTATGCCGTGCTTGAGGCCTTCAACGACCAGCACCGCGCGTCCATCCTGCGCGAATTCGGGCTGGACCTGCCCCGGCTGGAGCGCGGGGATTTCGAGTCCTTCGTGGGCTCGGGCCAGCCCTCGCTGCTCCACCTCGGCGGCTTCATCCACAGGACCGCACTGCCCCTGATGCGCGAGCGGGCCGAGGCCCTGCGCGCCGAGTACGCCGCCACAGACGACCTCGATGCCCGGCGCGACATCGAGATGCAGGTGGACACCCTGGACGCCCTGGACGCCGACACCTTTGTGCAGCGCTACCTGCTGCCCGGCGACAATCCCGGGCTGCCCAACCCCACGGCCCCCTCGGCCGATGATCCCGAATTGCTGACCCTCTCCCCGCTGGAGTTGATGCACCGGCTTCGCGGTCTGCACTCGGTCAACCGGTTCATACTCAACACCGTGGACCTGACCCAGGCCGATGTCATCGAACTGCTCTACGACGCCAAAGGCCTGATCAACCACCTCGAGCTCTTCAGCCTGCGCGACGTGGCCGACAACCGCTTCCGCGACGGCGAGGACCTGGGCGAGCTGCGCGAGGCCCTCAATCGGGGCGACGTGGTGGCCCTCAAGCACATACTCCTGGACAACATCGACCAGCTCTGCCTGGGCGACATGGACTGCGCCGAGAGCGACGAGGCGGTCAAGCTGCGCGAGATACTGGCGGACATCAACACCCTGGCCGGACTGTATCGCCACAATCCGCTGCACACATGCATCGGCAGCGGCTCCACCGGCCACAGCTCGCGCAGCTTCGGCATGGGCTTTGCCGTACTCGAAACCCTGCCGCCGCGCGCCGCGCACATGGCCCGCGGGGGATCGCGTCGAGGGTGGGGCCAGGGCCGGGGCGTGTGTCTGCCCATCGCCACCACGGTGCGCGAGCGCCACACCTATTCGCCGGTGGAGGCTGTGACGCCCCTTGGTCGCAGGGTCCGGGCGGTGCTGGACCGCGTGCCCGTGCTGCGCCGCCTGGGCCGCGCCCGCGAGGTGGACTATATCTCGGAGCGCACGCGCATCACCCCGGGCCGCTGCGGCAACATCGCCATGCTCGGCGGGCTGACCGAGACCAGCAACGGCCTGTCCCTAGCCGAACCCGATGCCCGGGACCGGGCGGAACGGCTCACGCCCTTCTACCTGAACACCACCCTGCGCAACTGGCTCAAGGTGTTCATCGGGTTCGTTCCGGCCTTCCTGACATTTTCCCTGAGCAAGGACTGGTGGCTGCTCGCCTACTTCGGGGCCTTCATCTGGCTGGGCATCACGGCCGGGCGCAACGTGGTCCAGTCCGTGCTGGGCGGCGGCGGGGTGGGCAGCCTGTCGCTCCTGCGCTGGCACCAGTACGTCAACTGGAGCCGCATCGCCGACTCCCTCATGTTCACCGGTTTTTCCGTGCCCCTGCTCGACTGGCTGTGCAAGGGCGTGCTCCTCGACGCGGGCCTGGGCATCACCACCGCCACCAACCCGGTGCTGCTCTACGCGGTCATGGGTCTGACCAACGGCCTGTACATCTTCAGCCACAACATGTTCCGGGGGTTGCCCCGTGAGGCGGCCTTCTGGAATCTCTTCCGCAGCGCGCTGTCCATCCCCCTGGCCGTGGCCTTCAACTGGGTGGCCGGGCTGGCCCTGGCGGCCGGGGGCGTGGCTGCGGTCGATCCGGTGCTCCAGCAGTGGGCGGCCGTCATCTCCAAGCTCGCCTCGGACTGCGTGGCAGGCGGCATCGAGGGGCTGGCCGACCGGGGGGCCAACGTGCGCCTGCGGCTGTGGGACTACCGGGGCAAGATCGCCCAGGTTTTGTCCGTGTACGCCCGGCTCGACTGCCTCTTCCCGGAGCGCGACACCCTGCGCATGATGGCCGACCCCGATACCATGGTCCGCGAGGTGCGCCAGTTGAAGGAGCGGGGCGTGATCGTGGACGAACTGGACAAGGCGGTGATGCTCAACGCCCTGGACCTGCTCACCTTCTGGATGTACCAGCCGCGCGCGGCCACGGCCCTGGCCGCCCTGCTGCGCGAGATGAAGCCCGAGGAGCGGCGCATCTTCTTCATGTCCCAGCTGGTGCTCATGCGCGAGCGCGACGTGTCCCAGCTCTTCGTGGACGGCGTGGTGGGCCGGAACTTCTCGCGCGCCCTGTCCTTCTACCTCGTGCGCTACCCCGGCTACCTCCGGGCGCTCGACCGCATGCTCCTGCGCCTTGGCACCCCGGGCCACAACAGCCACGGCGGCGCGGGCCGGGCGGCAGAGGACCTGGGCTGACCCTGGACCCGCCCGGACACCTGGGCACGCCTGGGCCATGTCGTTTCCTGAGGGACAATCGATAGCCCATCGTCTTTCAAGAGTGCCAATAAATTCAATGGTTATCTGTTTCGTTGCTGATTGGTGCAGGGAGCGTCGCTAGCCCCCGGAGCTTTTGGCGGCAAGCGGCTGCGGGTTGACGATGGCGCGGCGGAACAGGGCAAAGGCTTCAAGCGCGGCCTGGCCCAGGCGGGTCATGTCGTTCGCCAGCATGGCCTGCATGACCAAGCCCTGGATGGAGCCGATGAACAGGGACGCGGCAGAGGGCGGCGATACCTCGGCCGACACTTCGCCCAAGGCAAGTCCCTGCTCGATGAGGGCCTCAAGCCGCTGCCGGTAGCCATCGAGCATGGCCTGCACCACCTCCACCACCGGGGAATGCCCGGCCCGCTGCATCTCGCTGAAGACCAGCCGGGGCACGCCCGGATTCTCCATGGCAAAGGCCGCATGGGTCAGGAACACGGATTCAAGGGCGGCCAGGGGGCCGGTCGCGGCCGCAGCGGCGCGGTCCACCCGCTCCATCAGATGGGCCGCCACCCAGTCAACCGTGGCCAGCCAGATGGCCTCCTTGGTGGGAAAGTGGCGAAACACCGCGCTCTGGCTCAGGCCCATGCGCTCGGCGATGATGGCCGTGCTGATGGATGCCGGGTCCATGATGGCGGCCAGCTCCAGTACGGTGCGTACGGTCATGGCCCGGCGCTCGTCGGCACTCAGGTATCGCGGCGTGCTCACGGCTGTTTGTCCCGGCTTTGCTCACAAAGTGATTGCCAACTCACATTGCTTTTGTCATACAGAATTGGCATGGCTTCGATCTCCATGGCCAGTTGGCCGTTTTGACGGCAGCCGGACCAGGGGTGCCGGAATCGGTTGTTATAATTTCGCGAGAGTGTTTCCATTGCCCCGGTTTGGTGGTATCGTTGCCACAAATTTGTATGCTCCGGCGGCGGGGGGTGGCCCCGGAGCGTACCCATGGTGGAGGCTCTCTTCGGACGATGGGCGACAATAGCGCATTGTCCCATGAAGGAAAAGGAGGGAAGGAATGTTGTTCAAGAAAGGCGACCCCGGCGGCCCGGGATGGCTCTACGCGCTGCTGCCCGCTCTGGGCGGCGTGGTTCTGACCGTGGGGGTGGCCCTGGCCATGCACACCACGGATCAGGCCTCGTTTTGCGGCAGTTGCCATTCCATGTCAGAGGCGGCCCTGACGCACCAGCAGTCGGTTCACGCCAAGCTGGCCTGCAACGAGTGTCACGCCCCGTACAATCTGGTGGCCAAGATACCGTTCAAGACCAAGGAAGGGATGCGGGACATGTATGTGACGGCCACGAGCACGATCCCCGATCTCATCCACCCCGGTGGCGAGACCAAGGACGTGACCCAGGCCAACTGCCTGCGCTGCCACTCGGAGACCACCTCCACGGTGGTCATGCAGAGCAAGCAGTACTGCACCGACTGCCACCGCAGCGTGCCCCACATGCCGAAAATCCCCGTAGCCAAAAGGAGCGCCGCCGATGCGTAGAACCATACCCGTTTTCGCCCTGCTGGCCGCCCTGTGCGCGCTGGCACTGATCGCGTGTTCGGAGGTGTCCGAACCGCAGACCCCGGTCTTCAAGACCGACCTGCCCGAAACCGAAATCAAGAACTCCAAGTTCAAGCCGGACTTTCCGCTGCACTACGAGACCTACCTGCGCAACAACGAGACCGAGATCATGACCGAGTACGGCGGGTCCGTGGCCTACAACAAGAACGACGGCGTCAACCCGCTGCCCGAGGGCTACAAGTACGCCCAGCCGTACCTGAAGAACCTCTGGCTGGGCTATCCCTTCAGCTACGAATACCGCGCGGCGCGGGGCCACACCTACGCCATGAAGGACATCCTGCACATCGACCGGCTCGACCGCTACAATGAGAAGGCCGGGCTGCCCGCCACCTGCTGGAACTGCAAGACGCCCAAGATGAACGAGTGGGTCGCCGAGTACGGCGACGACTTCTGGGCCAAGGATTTCAACGAATTCCGCGAGCAGGTGGACCTGGACGACGACACCATCGGCTGCGCCAACTGCCACAACCCGACCAACATGGAGCTGCGCCTCTACTCCGAGCCCCTCAAGGTCTATCTGGCGGGCCAAGGCAAGGAGTTCAAGGATCTGCCGCGCAACGACCAGCGCGCCCTGGTCTGCGGCCAGTGCCATGTGGAATACTACTTCACCGATGTGGGCATGGGCGCGGCCAAGAAGCCCGTGTTCCCCTGGACCGAAGGGTTGGACCCCGAGGAGATATACACCTACTACAAGTCCCACGGCATCACCACCACGCCCGGCTTTGAGGGGCATTTCGTGGACTGGGTCCATCCCGTTTCCAAGACACCCATGCTCAAGGCCCAGCATCCCGAGTACGAGTTCTGGTTCAACGGCGTGCATGGCGCGGCCGGGGTGAGCTGCTCCGACTGCCACATGAGCTACACCCGCCTGGACGGCAAGAAGAAGATCTCCAACCACCACTGGAACTCGCCGCTGAAGGACCCGGACATGAAGGCCTGCCGCCAGTGCCACACCGACAAGACCCCGGAATACCTGCGCGAACGGGTGCTCTACACCCAGCACAAGGTATGGGACCAGCTGCTCATCGCCCAGGATGTCTCGGTCAAGGCGCACGAGGCCATCCGCATGGCCGCCGAGTTCGAGGGCGACAAGCCCGCCGATTACGACCAGCTGATGATCGACGCCCGCGAGATGTGCCGCAAGGGCCAGTTCTTCTGGGACATGGTCTCGGCCGAGAACAGCGTGGGCTTCCACAACCCGGCCAAGGCCCTCGACACCCTGGCCCGGTCGCAGCAGTACAGCCAGAAGGCCGTGGACACCGCCATCAAGGCCGCGTCCTTCACCACGGCCGAGGCCCTGTCCGGCGATATCAAGGAGTTGGTGCCGCCCATCCTGGAGCACACCCGCAAGCTGCAGCAGAGCCAGGAACACATGGACAGCCACGCCTGGTTCAAGTACCTCCCGCTGCTGCCCGAGAAGGAGCTGATGTGGGATGAGAACAAGCGGCTCATTCCGCCTCCATCGGGAAGCTGACGGCAACTGACCGTTGATTGAAAGGATCGGGATTCCGGCATCATGCTGGAGTCCCGATTTTCTTTTGCGAGCTGTAGGCGGGCGGTGTCAGTCTCTGGCGCGGGGAAGGGCGATGGCCCGGTTCAGGTCGTCCAGCAGGGCGTCGAGGTCCAGGCCGTGGGCCACGGCCACGGCCCCGATGGTCTCGAAGAGGGCGGAGCAGAGCAGGCAGACCCCGGCCTGCTCGTCGCGGGAGCGGAACACGGCCTCGGTGGCCGGGTGGGCGTGGACCGTGTCCAGCAGGGTCATGGACGCAGTGATCGCGGGCCGGGTCGCGGTCATTGGCCGGTCCCGTTCATGGCCTGTTTCAGGGCCTGGGGGATGTGGACGACGATTTCGGCGATGCGCGAGCCCGGGTTGGGGCAGGCCAACTGCCCGGCCAGCCGGTTGGCCCTGGCCGCCAGATGCGCGGCCTTGGCCACGGACAAGCCGCCTTCAACCAGGGCGGCGGCGATCCCGGCCACGGTGTCGCCGGTGCCGCCCATGGCCTCCAGGGCCTCCTCGCACGGGCTGTCCACGGTGTGCAGCACGCCGCCCGCGTCGGCCACGTGATCGACGCTTCCCTTGACCAGCAGGCAGCGGGCCGCGTTGCCCCCGCCGTAGGCGCGCCGGATGAGGTCGGGCACGTTGTTGTCATCGTGCAGGATGAAGCCCCGGGTGTAGAAGGGATGCGGCGCGGTCTCGTCGGCCAGGAAGGCCAGCTCCCCGGCGTCCGGGGTGAACAGGTCGTAGGCCGAGGCCTGCCCGCTCATCTTGGCCGCGTACATGAAGCCCGCGTCCGCGATGAGCCGGGGCCGGGCGGCCATGGTCTCCACGGCGAAGAGGACCTTGTCGTGCCACATGACGTCGGGCATCAGGTAGTGGAAGACCAGGGTGGCGATGTCGCGGCCGGGCAGGGTGTCGGTCAGGTGGGCGTACAGGGCTCGGCTGCCGTGGCCCAGCCCCTGGTCGCCCACCAGAAAGGCGTGGGGTGCGGGCAGGCCCAGGGTGGCGCTGGCCGCGCAGGCCGCTGCCAGCAGGGCCGGGGTGCCCCGGTCCGTGGGGATGCGTCGGCCGGCCACCATCAGGGCAGCGCCCTCAAGGAGCGCCTCGCCCTCGACGATGGGCAGGTCCGGGTCCGGCACCGTGCCTACGATGGCGAGCATAGCCGCTTCATCTCCTCGAAGGCCAACCCCAGGGCGTAGCCGCACAGGGTGTGGCCCGTGTCGCGCGGGGAGGGGGCCTCGTCCAGCCGCTGCCCGATGAGCCGGGCGGCCAGCCAGGGCACGTCCGGGCAGCCGCCGCCCGAGACATTGACGATGACGCCGGTGCGCTTGTCCACGGTGACTTTCATGTTGGCGGCCCGGACCATGAGATGGTCGCCGAAGTCCTTGACGTGGTAGAGGTCCACCGGGGTCAGCAGCGGCCCGGTCACCGGGATGGCGTCCAGCGGCGGCACCCTGGCCTCGTCGAGGTGCCGCAGGATGTTCAGCCCCTCGATGAGGGGGTATTCCACGGCCAGGTCGCAGCCGGTGCGCACCTCGGGCGGCGGCCCCTTGACCGCCACCTCGAAGCCTGCGGCGCGCAAGACCTTCTCGGCCCGGATGACCTCGCTGGTGTTCTCGAAGAGCAAAAGCCCCCGGTCCGCCCTGGACGGGGTCGGACCGGAGGTCTTGTTGCGCAGAAAGTCGAGAAAACCCACTATGATCCCTTGCTGATGCGTATCCTGTATTCTCCCCCGTCTTCGGTCACGCTGTCAAGGCTCCACCCCTTGGCCTGGACCGCGCGGCAGACGTTTTCCTTGGACGCCTCGGTGTCCACCAGGATTTCGAGGCTGCCCCCGCTCATGGCTGCGATGGCATTGAGGGTCTCCAGAACCGGCTGGGGGCATGACAGCCCGCGTGCGTCGACTATGTTGCTCATGTTCATTTCT